>UQVS01000001.1 GCA_900544615.1 uncultured Oscillibacter sp.
CGGATGACCATGGTCATCCGGGGCGCGGCTTTATATTGGCATTGCGGTCAGGTATACTGCCGCATCCATTGATTGAGGAACTTCATCTGTTCTTCTGTATGGAACCAGTGCTCCCCGCCTTCCATGACCGTAAAGGTCGCGCCGATCTGGCCCGCAAAATCAGAGATCGTTTCGTAAGATGTCAGGTGATCCTGATCTCCGTACAGAATATGCGTGGGAACGTTCCACATCACAGGATGTTCCCTCACATAGCAAAGATATTCCCAGGAAAGCGTTTCGCCGAAATCCGTTCGGATTTCTTTTCTGCATTGAAGTTCCTCTTCGGTCACATTTCCCCACCGCATCATGTCAGAAATAAGCCGTTTCATATCCACAACAGGAGAAATAAAATAAGCTTTTGCAATTTTTTCGCAGGAGAAGGCGCTCATGGCGAAAAATGCGCCGATACTGTTGGCAATGATTTCTACAGGCTGATCGCCTTGGCGGGCAGCAGCAAGAAGCTTCGGAAATTCTTCCTTTGCCTCCCACGGGGTTTTTGACGCATAGTCAAGGCCGATCACATCACAGCCGTGGAAAAACGGCCTGTAGTGTTCGACTTCCTCTGTGCAGCCGCCTTTTCCGTGAATATACAGAACTACTTTTTTCATGTGCTTTTCCCTTAAATTTTTATGTTTCCTCAGAGAAAACGAATGACCCCCATGGTCATCAGCGTGACCAGTCCGCCGGCAATCAGCACCCCCAGCGTAATGGCCGGCAGGGCATTCCGAAGGCGGATATTCAGGAACGCCGCTACCAGTGCGCCGGTCCATGCGCCGGTTCCCGGCAGGGGAATGGCCACGAACAGCGTGAGTCCCAGCAGGCGGTACTTCCGCACCAGACGGCCCTTCAGATGGGCACGGCGCTCCAGCGCGTCGATCTTCGGGGCAAAAAAGGGATGCTTCCGCAGAAGGTCGAACACCTGCCGTACCAGCAGGATGATGAACGGCACCGGCAGCAGGTTGCCGAGGATGGCGGCGCCGCAGGCCAGCCACGGGTCCAGCCCGGCGGCGATCCCGGCGGGGATGGCCCCCCGCAGCTCCACCACCGGTACGGCGGCAATGGCCATGGTCATGATGCACTTTCCCAGAACGGTTTCAAAAAAGGCCATGGCGTCCTCCTGCACATATCCTCAAAAAACTGCGCCCCGGCTTTCCGCCGGGGCGCTGCGGCGTTACAGATGACAGTTTACTCCAGATTCAGGTGCTTTTGCAAGAAATAAACCGTTAAGAAGTAAAAGACAGCGGCGTAAATGGTCTCCAGCAGGATCAGGAGCCACATACCCAGATGCATCCCGGCCACAACGGAAACGTTGGGCTCCCAGCCCAGCAGGAGGCGGTGGAACCAGGAATCATTCAGCAGGGAGATGACGATGCCGCCCAGGATCTGCAATACCACGCCGATGCCGATGTAAGCGGCCACGCTGAACAGCCCCTTGTGGTTGGGGCGGCTGAAGCCGATGGCCATGGCGGAGTAGGCCCGCAGGCAGAAGGAAACGGAACCCAGGATGCACAGGATCAGCGCCTCCAAGGCAAAGGCCGCGCCGTTGGCCACGACGTCCATGTGGTTATACTGGATCACGGCGTGGACGATGTTCTTCATCTCCCGCCACAGTTCGCCCATGAAGCGGATGTCGAAGGCCGTGATGCAGCAGGCCAGGATGATAACAAGGACCGTGGCGGCGAACCACACGGTGGAGACGATCAGTTTGCTCCAGATCTGCTGGTGAATACTCACCGGCAGGGTCATCATCACATAGCCCTCGTCCTGCAAAAGATTCTTATAAAACCGATTGATCATCAGAATAAAGGCCATGATCCCCACGGCGACGATAGCCACGGTGAAGAGCATGATGAGAATGGTGCCAAGCGTACTCAGGAAGGTGCTGTCGGAATCCAACATTCCCCGGATGGAGAGGTTTGCGCCTACGGACGCCAGCACCAGCAGCCCGAACAGGGGCAGCATGACCCGGCCGGTGGCCCGGAACTCGTGCTTCAATAATTTTCTCAGCATTTGAATACCTCCCGGAACAGGGCGTCCACGCTCATGCCCTTTTCCTCCCGGATCTGATCCACGGTGGACTGGAGCACCAGATGACCCTTGTCAATAAAAACCACCTCGTCCAGCACCTTCTCCACATCTGAAATCAGATGGGTGGAGATCACCACGCTGGCGTCGGGGTTGTAGTTGGAAATGATGGTGGAGAGGATGTAATCCCGTGTGGCGGGGTCTACGCCGCCGATGGGCTCATCCAGCAGATACAGCTTTGCGCTCCGGCTCATGACCATGATGAGCTGCACCTTTTCCCGCGTTCCTTTGCTCATCTGCTTGATGCGCTGCTTCGGCTGAATATCCAGATGGTGCAGCATTTCCTCCGCCGCCTGACGGCGGAAGTCCCGGTAAAAGTCCTCGTAGAAATCCATCAGCTGCCCGGCGCTCATCCATGTGGGGATGGCCGTGCGCTCCGGCAGATAGCTGACAAGGGCGTGGGTATCCCTGCCGGGATTTTTCCCATCGATCAGGATCTCCCCGCCGGTGGGGGTCAGCAGGCCGTTGGCCAGCTTGATGAGGGTGGTCTTGCCGCTGCCGTTGGGGCCTAAAAGACCCACGATCCGGCCCGGCTCGATGGCAAAGCTGACGCCCTCCAGCGCCTGTGCCTTGCCGTAGCTCTTTGAGAGCTGCTTACATTCCAGAATCGGCATATGTTCTCTCCTTCTCCATTTCCTGCCGCAGCAGCGACAGCAATTCTTCCTTTTCAAATCCCAGACGGCCCATATCCGTCAGGAACGACCGCACCCGGTCCGCCGCCAGCCCATGCCGGGCCTCCGCAATGGCTGCCCGGTCCTCCGTTACATACCGGCCGGAGGTCCGCTGGCTGTACACCAGGCCGTCCCGTTCCAGCTCCGTCAGCGCCCGCTGCATGGTGTTGGGGTTGACCCCCGCCTCCATGGCCAGATCCCGCACCGACGGCAGCCGCTCCCCCGGTGAAAAGGCGCCGGAGACGATGCCTGCCCGGATCTGCCTGATCAGCTGGGCGTAGATCGGGGCGTCATTGGAAAACTGCCAGTTCATAATCCGCCTCCTTTGTATTTTTGTATTAGGCAACTAATACAGTAACACACTTTTTGCATTTGTCAAGAGCTTTCCGCATCTTTTTTTGGAAAAGGCGGCAGGCTGTCCGTCCCAACTCCGAGGATTCATTATAGAAGAACGGAAGCGCTGCGAAATTGTGCGGTTTTTTTGCATTTTTCTCTTTACAATCGGACATTCCTATGATAAACTTGTTCAGCACGCTGAGCGTGCGGACATCCCGGAGCTTCGTTTTGCGGAGGATTTCACCACTCCCACGGCGCAGTTCACGGGGCATTATCAGAAAGGTGGAACTACACTATGCTTCGTAAAGATCAGAAGACGGCCGTGATCGAGGCCAACCGCACCCATGAAACCGACACCGGCTCCCCTGAGGTTCAGGTCGCTATCCTCACCGAGCGCATCAACATCCTCACCGAGCATATGCGCGCCAACCCCCAGGACAAGCACTCCAACCGCGGTCTGCTGAAGATGGTGGGTAAGCGCCGCAGCCTGCTGGACTATCTGCAGAAGAAGGACATCGAGCGCTATCGTGCTCTGATTGCCAAGCTGGGCATCAGAAAGTAATTGGATACAAAGGGGCGGAGCAGTCTGGCTGCACCGTCCCTTTGTTCATAAATCCCCCCTGCGCCATGGGAGTTTTAACGCCTTTAGCAGTTGAACAAACGCCCCCGCCGCCTTGCGGAGGCCCTTGTTCAAGTGCTAAATGGTTTTGCTCCCATGGAATCTTCAAAAGAAAAGGAGCAATCTTATGTCAACCATTATTACCCATCGGCAGTTCCCCGGCTACCACAAGTATGAGATGGATCTGGCCGGCCGTCCCCTGACGCTGGAAGTAGGCAAGCTGGCTGAGCTGGCCAACGCCGCCGTCATGGTGGGCTACGGCGACACCCGCGTGCTCTGCTGCGCCACCGCCTCCGCCCGTCCCCGCGACGGCATCGACTTCTTCCCCCTGAGCGTGGATTTTGAGGAGAAGATGTACTCTGTGGGCCGCATCCCCGGCAGCTTCAACCGCCGCGAGGGCCGCCCCGGCGAGAAGGGCATCCTGACCAGCCGTGTCATCGACCGCCCCATCCGTCCCCTGTTCCCCTATGATTTCCGCAACGACGTGTCCATCATGTGCACCGTCATGTCTGTGGATCACGACTGCTCTCCTGAGATCGCCGCCCTCATCGGCACCTCCGCCGCACTGGCCATCTCCGACATTCCCTGGAACGGCCCTGTGGGCGCTGTGAAGATGGGTCTGGTGGACGGCGAGCTGGTCATCAACCCCAACAGCGAGCAGCGCAAGGTCTCCGACCTGGACGTCACCGTGGTCTCCACCGGCAAGAAGGTGGTCATGATCGAGGCCGGCGCCAACGAAGTCCCCAATGACAAGATGTTCGAGGCCATTCAGAAGGCCCATGAGGAGAACCAGAAGCAGATCGAGCTGATCAACAAGATGGTCGCTGAGATCGGCAAGCCCAAGTTCGACTATCCCCACGCCGCCTTCGATCAGGAGCTGTTCGATGACATCGTGGCCAACTTCATGGACGAGGCCAAGGCCGCCATGGACACCGACGATAAGAACGTCCGTGAGCAGCGCTGGAACGCCATGATCGAAAAGTGGCACGAGAAGTATCTGGATACCCACCCCGATATGGATCAGTATCTGGAGGAGATCACCTACAAGTTCCAGAAGAAGATCGTCAAGGCCTGGCTGCTGGAGGGCCACCGCGTGGATGGCCGCCAGCGCAACGAGATCCGTCCTCTGTCCGCCGAAGTGGGCGTGTTGCCCCGCGTTCACGGCTCCGGCCTGTTCACCCGCGGCCAGACGCAGGTCCTGTCCGTCTGCACGCTGGACACCCTGTCCGCCTGCCAGAAGCTGGACACCATCTGGGAAGAGACGGAAAAGCGCTATATGCACCACTACAACTTCCCCGGCTACTCCGTGGGCGAGGCAAAGCCCGCCCGTTCCCCCGGCCGCCGGGAGATCGGTCACGGCGCTCTGGCCGAGCGCGCCCTGCTGCCGGTAATCCCCTCTGTGGAGGAGTTCCCCTATGCCATCCGCGTGGTCTCCGAAGTGCTTTCCTCCAACGGTTCCACCTCTCAGGGCTCCATCTGTGGCTCCACGCTGGCTCTGATGGACGCCGGCGTACCCATCAAGGCGCCTGTGGCCGGTATTTCCTGCGGTCTGATTCAGGACGATAACGGCGGCTTCACCACCTTTATCGACATTCAGGGCGTGGAGGACTTCCACGGCGAGATGGACTTCAAGGTAGCCGGTACCAAGAAGGGCATCACCGCCATTCAGATGGACCTGAAGAATGACGGCCTCACCATGGAGATCATCAAGAACGCTCTGGACATCACCTATGACGCCCGCTGCGAGATTCTGGATCAGATCATGCTGCCCTGCATTTCCGAGCCTCGCAAGGAGGTCAGCAAGTACGCGCCCAAGATGATCATCATGCACATCAATCCCGACAACATCCGGGACGTCATCGGCAAGGGCGGTTCCGTCATCCAGAAGATCGTGGCCGACACCGGCGCCAAGATCGACATTGACGACGACGGCACCATTCACATCGCCGCAGCCGACGCTTCCGCCTGCGACGCCGCCAAGAAGTGCATCGACGATATCGTGTTCGTTCCTGAGATCGGCAAGCTGTACTACGGCCGTGTGGTGCGTCTCATGACCTTTGGCGCTTTCGTGGAGCTGGCTCCCGGCAAGGACGGTCTGGTTCATATCTCCAAGCTGGCTGACCACCGCATCGAAAAGGTGGAGGACGCCTGCAAGATCGGCGACATGATGTGGGTCAAGGTCACGGACATCGACGAAAAGGGCCGCGTGAACCTCTCTCACAAGGACGCCATGAAGGAAATCGCCGCCAAGGAAGCCAACGGCGAACGAGTCAAGTAAGGAACTCCTTATACCAAAACGCCAGACAGGGCGGGCAGTTCGCCCGCCCTGTTTTTGTATCTGCCTTCCGCAGCCGCCCCGGAAACCTGCGGCCTCTCATGCCGCACACAGGAGGTCCCCCATGCACTCCACACTGGTCATTGCCCTTTTGAATACCGCCTTCTGGTTCGCCCTCCACTTCGGCATTGCGGAGCTGCTCACCCACCTGCCCGCCGAAACCCAGCGCCGTCTGTTCGACTGGAACCGCCCCTTTTTCCGGGTGTCGGAACGGGAAATGGCCCTGTACCGCCGTCTCCGCCTGCCTCGCTGGAAGGACCGCCTGCCCCAGTTCAACCCGGAGTTCGACAAGCGCCATTTGGCCACCCCCAGCCCAGCCTACCTCCGGCAGTTTCTGGAGGTCACCTGCCACGCGGAGGTCATTCACGAGTTGATCGCCCTTCTGGGCTTTTTGTCCCTGTTTTTCTGCCTGCTGTGTGAGCATCCTCAGGACTGGCTCCCCCTCTTCTTTGGGATTGCCCTGTTCATCGGCCTTTGCAACCTGCCCTTTGCCGCCATCCAGCGGTACAACCGTTTCCGTCTGGTGCGCCTGCTGAGGCGCATGGAAGCCAAAACCCAAGTCAGGAGTTGATTTTATGGATCTCATCGCCGCCATTGCCACCGGCAGCACCGCCACCGCCATCGGCATCGTCCGGGTCTCCGGGGATGGCTGCTTCGCCGCCTGTGACCGGGTCTTTCGTCCCCGGAACGGAGTCCCCTTCGCCCAGCAGTCCTCTCACAAGATGGTGTTCGGAGAAATGCTGGACATTTCCGGTGCCGTCATCGATCAGGGATTAGCCGTCCGCTTCGGCGGTGGACACAGCTACACCGGGGAGGACTCCGCCGAATTCCACTGCCATGGCTCCCCGGTGGTGCTGCGGGAGCTGCTTTCCGCCCTGTTTGCCGCCGGGGCGCGGCAGGCGGAGGCCGGGGAATTCACCAAGCGGGCCTTCCTCAACGGCAAAATGGACCTGACGGAGGCAGAGGCTGTCATCGATCTCATCGACGCCCAATCCGCCGCCGCTGCGAAAAACGCCGCGGCTCAGCTGGACGGCGGTCTGCGCCGCCGTCTGGAGCCGGTACAGGAAGCCCTCATCGACATCACCTCCCGGTTTTACGCCGTGGTGGATTACCCCGACGAGGACATTGAGGATATTCAACCCCAGCAGATCCGGTCCGCCCTGCAAACCGCCGAAGCCGCCCTGTCCGACCTGCTGCGGACGGCGCAGCGGGGCCGGGCCTTGAAAAACGGCCTTTCCACCGCCATTGTGGGCCTGCCCAACGCAGGCAAGTCCTCGCTGCTCAACGCGCTGGCAGGCTATGACCGGGCCATCGTCACTGATATTCCCGGCACCACCCGCGACACGGTGGAAGAAACCGTCATCTGCGGCGGCGTTCTCCTGCGGCTTGTCGATACTGCCGGCATCCGCGATACGGCGGACGCCGTGGAACAGCTGGGCGTGGAGCGCAGCCGCAGAGCGGCGGCCAACGCCGATCTGGTGATTGTGGTGGCGGACGGAAGCCAAGCCCCCCTGACGGTGGATGAGGAGATCCTCGCCCTTGCCGCCAAAGCGCCCCACTGGATCTTTGCCATCAGCAAGGACGACCTGAATCCCGGAGCCGGAACCGCCGCGTGGACACTTCCCAACGGCCTGCGGAAGCCGGATGCGTCCGTCTCCTTCAACTCCGTCCATCCCGGCGGGCTGGACACGCTGCTGGACGCCGTGAAAGCCTGCTTCCCAGCCGGAACACCTGACGATGCCGGTTCGCTGCTGACCAACGCCCGGCAGGAGTCCGCCGTCCGGCGCAGTCTGGACGCAGTGCGGCGCGCCCTGACCGCCCTGCAAGGCGGCCTGACTCCCGATGCGGTGCTGACCGATGCGGAGGAGGCGCTGGAAACCGTGGGCGAGTTGACAGGCCGCACCGCCAGGGAAGAGATCGTCGGCGCGGTATTCAGCCGCTTCTGCGTGGGGAAATAGCAGCCCCGGCAGAGTAAGTCCGGAGCCACGTTGCTTTTTTTCAGCCTTCGCGGTATACTAATGCGATCAAACGGAATCGGAGGACGCCATGAAACGGTGTTTCATACTCATATTAGCAGCCGCCCTGTGCCTGTCAGGCTGCGGCAAACAGGAAAAAGAGGCTTCTGCCCAAATTTTCGCCATGGACACGGTGATGGAGATCGCCGCCTTTGGGCCGCAGGCGGAGGAAGCCGTCAGTGAGACGGAAAGCCAGATTCAGGAGCTGGAAAAGCAGCTCTCCCGCACGCTGCCGGACAGCGACGTGTCCCGCATCAACCGAAACGGCACAACGCCAACCACCGGCATTGCCGCCGGAACATGGGCACTGCTGGAAGCGGCGCTGGAATACGGGGACGCCACAGACGGCGCGTTCGATATCACCATTGCCCCCGTGATGGACGCGTGGGGTTTCACCGGCGACAGCTTCCGGGTGCCGGAGCAGGCAGAGCTGGACGCGCTGCTCAGGCGCGTCAGCAGCGGCGAAATTCAGATGCAGGCAGAATCCACCGAATCTGTTGCACTGGGGGAAGGGCAGGCCATCGACCTCGGCGGCATCGCCAAGGGCTATACCTCCGATCTGGTGGAGCAGACCTTCCGGGCCAACGGCGTTGAAAGTGGGAAGATCTCACTGGGGGGCAACGTGTTCGTGCTGGGAACCAAGCCGGACGGCTCCGACTGGCGGGTGGGCATCAAGGATCCGCAGAATGAGGAGGCGCTGGCCGTCATTCTGCCTCTGCGGGACGCCTACGCCATCACCTCCGGCGGCTATGAGCGGTATTTTGAGGAAAACGGAAAAACCTATCACCACATCATTGACCCCGCCACCGGCTATCCGGCGGACAACGGTCTGCTGTCGGTGACGGTGGTGTCGAAAGCCAACGGCCCGGACGCTTCCGGCGCCGGGAACGGCGCCATGTGCGATGCGTTCTCCACAGCCCTGTTCGTCATGGGGGAAGAAAAGGCGCTGGATTTCTGGCGCACCGGCGGCTATGACTTTGACCTGGTGCTGGTGACGGCAGACGGCCGGGTAGTGGTCACAGCCGGGCTGGCAGATCGATTTGAAGAAGTAAAGGACAGCGGGTACACTTATGAAACGGTCTCCTGAACTCAAGCCCAATTTCTGGGACGGCATCGTAGCGCTGGCGGTGATCGCTCTGGCGGCAGCCGCGGCGCTGACGGTCTGGCAAAGCCGCCCGGAGAGCGGCGCACTGACGGCCGTGGTCTCCGCCAACGGACAGGAGATCGACCGCTTTGCCCCGGCGGATCTTGAAAACGAGCCGCGTACTTACGCGCATAACGGCTACACCCTGACGGTGACGGCAGAGGGCGGTGGATTGCGGGTAGCGGAAGCCGACTGTCCCACTCAGGACTGCGTTCACACGGGGATCATCACCCGCAGCGGCCAGAGCATCGTCTGCCTCCCGGCCCGGATTGTGATCCAGCTCACCGGCGGCCAGCCGGACGGGGACGCCGTGGACATTGTAATCGGATAGGGGCGCACGTATGAAACTGACGACAAAGCAGCTGACCCTCTGCGCCGTGCTGACAGGACTGGCGCTGGCCCTCAGCTATCTGGAAAACTTTTTCCCCCTGTCTCTGGCGATTCCCATTCCGGGGATCAAGCTGGGGCTTGCCAACATCGTGACTGTATTTGCCCTTTATGCGCTGGGGCCGGCGCAGGCGCTGCTGATCCTGACAGGCCGGTGCCTGCTGGGAGCGGTATTCGCCGGAAATATGAATGCGCTGATCTTCTCCCTGCTGGGGGGCTTTTCCGCCATGCTGGTGATGATCGGCCTGTCCCGCTTCCGGCATCTTTCCATCTACGGCGTTTCCATCGGCGGCGCGGCGGCCCACAATTGCGGTCAGGTGGCGGCAGCGTGCCTGACCCTCGGCTCCGGCGCACCGCTGTATTATCTGCCCGTTTTGCTGGGCGCGTCCCTGCTCACCGGCGCGGTGACGGGGGTGGCGGCGGCGTGCCTGTTCCGGGCCTTGCGCCACACCAGCATTCTGCGGTAACGGGCAGCCGTCCTTCCCGGAGAGACAAACGTTTCATGGTCTGCGTTTTATTTATGATATAACGCAGTTTACAAAACCATGAAAATATGCTATCATGGCACTGATCTTATAGAAAAGGAGAGCAGCGATATGGAAGAAATCTCCGCTTTTCGTCAGCATCTGGAGTCTCTCCGGCCCGCAGATTGGGAAATGCTGCCGGATTTTCCCCTGTACATGGATCAGGTTCTCTCCTATATGGAGCGGCAGACCATCCGTCTGGACGAGAGCGACGCACTGACGGCGTCCATGGTGAACAACTATACAAAAAACGCTCTGGTACCCAGGGCCGAGGGCAAAAAATATAACCGGGAGCATCTGGCCTATCTGACGTTTATCTGTATTCTCAAGCAGGTGATGTCGTCCAGAGACATGGATCTGCTGATCCGCCGGGAGCTGGACGGAGACCGTCCTGTAGAGGACGGCTACCGCGCCTTTCTGGGGAGTCTGGACGGCGCGCTGTCCAGTACCGCCAAAGAGCTGGAGCGCTATGAGGACACCGACAAGCTGGCGGACGCCGCCGTGCATTTTGGGCTGCTGAGCTATGCGGCAGGTCTTGTGAGCCGTCGGTATGTGGCGCAGCTGCGGTCGCAGACGCCGGAAATGGATAAGGCCGAACGCAAAAAGGCGGCGAAAGCCAGAAAGGAGCATAAAACAGATGCGTGATTATGTGATTTTAACCGACAGCTGCTGCGACCTCACCGCGGAAATGGCGGCGGAATTGGGCGTAGAGGTTCTGCCTCTGAGCCTGCAAATGGGCGGCAGCGTCTATTATAACTATCTGGACGGCCGGGATATCAGCTTTCAGGACTTCTATGCCCGGATCCGCTCCGGGGAGCTGGCCACCACCTCCGCCGTCAATGTAGGCGAAGTGGAAGAGGCCATGCGGGCCATTCTGAAAACCGGGAAAGACATTCTCAGCATCAGCTTTTCCTCCGCCCTGTCTACCACCTTTCAGTCCACTGTTATTGCGGCGGAGGAGCTGAGAAGTGAATTCCCGGAGGCGAAGATTCTGACGGTGGATTCCCTGTGCGCTTCTCTGGGGCAGGGGCTGTTCGTCTACCTCTGCGCGCAGGAGCAGAAAAAGGGCAAGACCATTGAAGAGGTCAAGGCTTATGCCGAGGAGATCCGTCCCCATCTCTGCCACTGGTTCACGGTGGACGATCTGAACCACCTGAAGCGGGGCGGGCGCATCAGCGCCGCCACGGCGCTGTTCGGCACCATGCTGTCCATCAAGCCGGTGATGCACGTAGACGATCAGGGCCGCCTGATCCCCGTCAGCAAGGCGCGGGGCCGCAAAGCGTCCCTGACGGCGCTGGTGGACAAAATGGCGGAAACCGCCATTGACCCGGAACACCAGACTGTGTTCATCAGCCATGGCGACTGTCTGGAGGATGCCCGGTTTGTGGCCGATGAGGTGCGCCGCCGTCTGGGTGTCAAAAACATCCACATCAATTATGTGGGGCCGGTCATCGGAAACCATTCCGGCCCCGGCACCATGGCGCTGTTTTTCCTTGGCAAAGAACGATAAACGTGTTAAAATGGGTCGGGAATTTTTCCCGACCTGTTTTTGGCGTGTTTGCGCGGTCAGGGCAAAGCCGCCCGCCGCGCGCATGGCTTATATTTCCGCTTTGCGGAATTACTTGTGAGGATCGTATGGAATGGCTGGAACTGCATATTGACACAAATCACGCCGGGCTGGAACCGTTGGAGATCTTCCTCTCCGCCAACGGTGTGGACGGCGTGGTGATCGACGACGAACAGGATTTTCAGAATTTTCTGGAAAACAATCACCAGTATTGGGACTATGTGGACGAGGATCTGGAAGCGTCCATGAAGGGCAAGTCCCGGATCACCTTCTATCTTTCGGCGGATGACGACGGATTTGCCCAGCTGGGCCGTCTCCGCACCGCCTTGCAGGGCTTTAAGGAGGCCCATGCCGGGAAATACGGCACGCTGCTGATGACCATGGAGAATTTGCAGGACGCCGACTGGGAAAACAACTGGAAACAGTATTATAAGCCCATGGAGATCGGCGAGCGGCTGCTGGTGATCCCGGAGTGGGAACAGGAAACCGTGAAGGGACAGGCGAAATACGCCGGGAAGATCCCCCTGATCCTGGAGCCGGGCCTCACCTTCGGCACCGGCAGCCACGCCACTACCCGCCTGTGCCTGACGGCGCTGGAAGAAGCCGTTCACGGCGGGGAAACGGTGCTGGATCTGGGCTGCGGCAGCGGCATTTTGTCCATCGCCGCCCTGCGGCTGGGCGCCGTCTCCGCAAAGGCCGTGGATATTGACGAAAAGTGCCTGACGGTGGCCTACGAAAACGCAGCCCTCAACGGCATCGGCAAAGACCGGTACACGGTTCTGGTGGGCGATGTCCTCTCTGACGGCGCCCTTCGAGCCGGTCTGGGCGGCGGATACGACGTGGTGGTTGCTAACATTGTAGCGGACGTCATTATGGGGCTTGCCCCCATGGTGCGGCAATTTCTGAAGCCCGGCGGCCTGTTCCTCTGCTCCGGCATTATCGACACCCGTGCGGAAGAGGTGGCGGAATCCCTGCGGCAGAACGGTTGGGAAATTGAAAAAACGCGCTCCGGCGAGGGCTGGTTTTCCTACGCCTGCCGCTGAAATTTGGAAAGGAACTTTGCTTTTATGAATCGTCTGCAAAGAATGAACCAATGGATGACACCTCGTATGCCCGTGCTGATCCTGTGCGCTCTGGTGCTGGGCCTGCTGTTTCCCAGTCAGATCGGGATCCTCTGCCCCTATGTCACCGCCATGATGATGTTCCAGACCTTTGCTAACAGTCTGGGCAGCAGCGTGCAGGATCTGGCCCGTGTGCTGTCTCATCCCAAGCCGGTGCTGGTCATCATGCTGACCCTGCATATCCTGATGCCGCTGCTGGCGCTGGGGATCGGAAGCCTGTGCTTCCCATCGCAGCCCCTGTACACCCTGAGTCTGGTTTTGCTGGAAGCGTCTCCCGCTGCCGTATCTGCCCTGATGTGGGTCGTGGTGGGCAGCGGCAGCGTGGAGCTGTGCCTGTCCATCATCCTGCTGGACACCATGCTTTCCCCCATCATCCTGCCTTTGACCATTCGGATCCTGTGCGGCTCTGTGGTGGCGTTGGACACGGCGGGCATGATGAAGGAACTGCTCATCATGATCGTGATCCCCGCCGCAGCTTCCATGCTGCTGTGCCGCGTGGCGGGCAAGGAAGCCTGTACTCGCGGGAAGCAGTTCCTCAGCCCCTTTTCCAAGCTGGCGCTGCTGACGATCATCTGCGCCAATGTCACCCGCTGTGCGCCGTTCCTCCGGGATCTGAACGGCGAGCTGATCGTGCTGATCGTTCTGACCCTGCTGATGCGGATCATCGGCCTGCTGGTGGGCTGCCTGCTCTCCAAGCTTCTCCGCTTCCCCTATCCCGTGGAGCTGACTGTAGCCGTGAATTCCAGTATGCGGAACAACGCCGCGGCAGCTACCATTGCAGCGCAGTATTTCCCCTCTGAGGTGGTATTCTCCCCTTCTGTCTCCCCGCTGTTTTCGCAGTTTACCATCTCTCTTGCCGTCCAGATCATGCAAAAGCGGCAGGCGGCGAAAGAGAAGTCCAACTGAAAAACTCCCCCTATACAGAAAAGCACGGAGTACTCCGTGCTTTTTTTAATTTCCCGACGGTTTTCCCGCCGTTTCTCCGGCTGTTTTGCGCTAAAATAGGCAAAAAGCAGGCAGAATGTCTGCACATTCGGGAGGGATGCGGCTATGTTGGACACACAGATACTCCGGCTGCCGGTAGAGGCGATCGCCCCCAACCCCTACCAGCCCCGGACGGACTTCGCCCCGGAACCGCTGGCAGAGCTGGCGGACTCCATCCGCCGGCACGGGATCCTCCAGCCCCTGACCGTCCGCCGGACAAAGACCGGCTGGGAGTTGGTGGCGGGAGAGCGCCGTCTCCGGGCGGCAAAGCTGGCGGGGCTGGACACGGTTCCCTGCCTCCAGATCCGGGCGGAGGATCAGGAATCCGCTCTGCTGGCGCTGATCGAGAACATTCAGCGAAAGGATCTGCATTACTTCGAGGAGGCCGCCGCCATCGCCGCCTATCTGCGTCAGTCCGGCGTTACACAGGAGGAGGCCGCCGCGCTGCTGGGCAGGTCGCCCTCTGCGCTGGCCAATAAGCTGCGGCTGCTGCGGCTGTCTTCGGACTGCCGCAAGCTGCTGGTGGAAAACGGACTGTCAGAGCGCCATGCCAGAGCGCTGCTGCGGCTGGACGACCCGGAGGAGCGGCTTTCCGCCCTGCGGCACATCATCCGGGCCGGACTCAACGTCGCCCAGGCGGAGCAGTATGTCGGCCGGCGGCTGGAGGCCCTGCAAGCCACGCCCCCCGCAGGCCGCCGCACCTTCATCCTCAAGGATGTGCGGCTGTTTCTCAACAGTCTGGATCGGGGGCTGCGGTTGGTTCGGGAGGCGGGCATCGGCGCGGAGTCCCGCCGGGAGGACACGGAGGACGCCATTCTCCTGACCATTCGGATCCCCAAGGCCGTCCGCCGGGGCTGAACGCGCCGCACGGGAAGCAAGCCTGCGTTTCAGCGGCTTCGCCGCCGCAGAAAACGGAAAAGGCCAGCCGGAGCGGCTGCTCCGGCTGGCTTCTGCTGCAAAAATCCCGGCTCTGTTACCGGATTGTAACACCTTTTTTGTGGAAAGGATGGTATGATATCGTTGGATGAGAAGCTGTTTCTCTTTGAACGATATTGTGATTTAGGAGGGCTTCATCATGGAACCGATGGAAGCCAATGTGCAAACCCAGCCGGGGAAGCGGCTGGCGGAGGAACCGAAACGGAAAAAGGGCGGAAAAGGCTGGAAAATCGCACTGGGCGCAGTTGTTCTGACGGTTGTGGTGCTTTTCGGCGCCTGCTGTATGCTGGCAAATTTCAGCAGCACCTTTTTCCCACATACACATATTAACGGTGTGGCGGTAGATGGGTTGACAGTAGAGGAAGCGCAGGCCAGACTGGAAGCCGAAATTCCCCAGAGAATATGCAAAATCTACCTTAGTGCGCAGGACACCGTTTCCCCGGAGAGTCGGGAGCCGGACGCTTCCATTACCTTTGAGGAACTAGGACTTTTCCCGGAAGACGGTTATGAACGCATGGCAAAAACCCCTTTTATCCTCCAGCACGGAAAAGGATATCTCTCCACAGGCTTTACTTATCTGAAAGCCCTGCTGGGGAAGGATACCGGCTATAACGGCACGCTGTACTGGGACAGCCAGCAATTAGATCAGGCCATGTCCAAACTGTCTGCAACTTTAAATATTGAGCCGATTGATACGACTTGCCGCTTGGAGGATCATTCTCTTTACATCACCACCGCCAAGGAGGGCCGTTCTGTTGCGGACAACGAATTGCGCCGTTCTATCCAAAATGCTGTACATATCAGTTCCGAAGCAGAGGCAGTGGTGGAGCTTCCCGTTGAGATCCTCCCCGGCAAGACCCTCACCGCGCAGGAGATCCACGATCAGCTTCACGGCGAGATGAAAAACGCCTCCTATGACGCTGCCACAGGCGCTATCATTCCCGAACAGGTAGGCGCGGACTTTGATCTGGACGCCGTTCAGAGCGCTATGGACGCTGCCGCCCCCGGCGAGACGCTGACCCTGCCGGCCACCATTGAGGAGCCGGAGGTCACAGCCAGTCAGCTGAAAGCCGTCCTGTTCCGGGACGTTTTGGGGGAGGCCAGAACCCATGTTTCCGGCTCCGCCGGGCGGATCGGCAACGTGAAGCTCTCTGCCAAGAGCATTAACGGCATTGTCCTCAACAGCGGCGATACCTTCTCTTATAACCAGACGGTGGGACAGCGGACGGAGGCCCGCGGCTACAAGCCTGCCCCCGCCTATGTCAAGGGCGAGACCGTGGACGAGGTGGGCGGCGGCATCTGCCAGACCTCCTCCACCCTGTACCTTGCCTGCCTGATGAGCAATTTGGAGATCACGGAGCGCTATGCCCACCGCTATATCCCCGCCTACATCTCTCCCGGCATGGACGCCACTGTTTCCTGGGGCGGCCCGGATTACAAGTTCACCAACGATACGCTCTACCCCATTAAGATCGTCACCAGCTACAGCGGCGGATACCTCACAGTGAAGATTCTGGGAACCAATGTAAACGGCACCCATGTGAAAATGACCAACAAGAAGCTGTCCACCGTCAATTATGAGGTGGTTTACGAGGATGACAATACGCTGGCTCCCGGTACGGAGAAGGTCAAAACCACGCCTTACACCGGCTCCAAGTGGAAAACCTACCGCAGCGTGTACGACGCCAACGGCAACCTGATCTCCAGCAATTTTGAAGCCTCCAGTGACTACAAGTCCCGCAATAAGGTGATTCTGCGGGGGCCTGCCGTCCAGCCCGGCAGTACCCCGGCGGATACGCCCGCATCCAACCCTTCCACCACTCCGGCAGAATCGGAGACGCCAACGACAGAACCCTCCACGCCGCCAGCGGAGTCTGAAACGCCCACCACCATTGTGGTGCCGCCGGAATCCGAAGGCGCAGAATAACAGAAAAACCGGGACGGATGGCCGTCCCGGTTTTTGCGAAGATCCGCAGTTTTTACATAGAGTCTTGCATTGCCGCTGAAAATACGATAGAATACACATACTAAGGCGCGCAGACTGTGCCATAAAAATGGAGGTTTACACATTATGGAATGGATCATCATCCCCATCCTGATTGTCCTGCTTTTGATTCTGGTAGTCAGCAACATCGTCATCGTTCAGCAGTCCCGTGCCTATGTGGTGGAGCGTCTGGGCGCGTTCCGCACGGTCTGGAATGTGGGGCTGCACCTGAAAGTTCCCTTTATTGAACGCATTGCCAAGAAAGTCTCTCTGAAGGAGCAGGTGGCGGACTTTGCTCCCCAGCCTGTCATCACCAAGGATAACGTGACCATGCAGATCGACACGGTGATCTACTTCCAGATCACCGATCCCAAGCTGTATACCTACGGCGTGGAGCATCCCATGAACGCCATCGAGAACCTGACGGCCACCACCCTCCGGAATATCATCGGCGACATGGAGCTGGATCAGTCCCTGACCTCCCGCGACACCATCAACTCCCGGATGCGCTCCATTCTGGACGAGGCCACAGACCCCTGGGGCATCAAGGTCAACCGTGTGGAGCTGAAGAACATCATCCCGCCCAAGGAGATCCAGAACGCCATGGAAAAGCAGATGAAGGCGGAGCGGGAACGTCGGGAATCCATTTTGCAGGCCGAAGGCCAGAAGCAGAGCCAGATTCTGGTGGCCGAAGGCGAAAAGCAGTCCGCCATTCTGCGGGCCGACGCCGCCAAGCAGGCCAAGATCATGGAAGCTGAGGCGGAAAAGACCGCCAAGATTCTGGCGGCAGAAGCCGAAAGCGAAGCCATCATGAAGGTGCAGCAGGCTACGGCGGACGCTTTGAAGCTGCTGAATGAAGCCGCACCCAACGATCAGGTGGTCAAGCTGAAGGCGCTGGAAGCCATGACCAAGGTAGCGGACGGCAAGGCAACCAAGATCATCATTCCCAGCGAGCTGCAGGGGCTGGCCGGCCTGGCCGCCAGCGCCAAGGCGGTGTTTGAGTCCGAGGAACCCAAAGCGTAAGCGGCAGACGCACCGGGAATTCACTGCTTGATCGGCAGCCACAGCCCCCGCAGTCATGGACTGCGGGGGCTGTTTCACGCGTTGTCCTCATGTGGCCTTATTAAATTTTTCAAAACTGACATTTGAAACAGGATCACTGTACTGCTATAATCAGCCTATCTCAAACGTAGGAAGTGTTCCCATGAATCAGGAAAAAGGAAATGTAAACAAGCTGACCATGCTGGGCATGATGACTGCTCTGGTGTTTGTCAGCAATTATCTGCGGATCACCATGCCCATTGCCATCGGCGGGCGGACGTCCTTCACGCTGGCCAACATCATGTGCTGCCTGTCCGGCCTGCTGCTGGGGCCTGTGGGCGGCGTAGCCTCCGGCGTCGGCTCTGCGCTGTACGATCTGACCAACCCCGCCTATGCGCCGGAGTGCTGGATCACCCTCATCACCAAAGGAATCATGGGTTTGGCGGCAGGCCTTGCCATGGCTGACCGGGAAGAACCCAAGTACGGCCGCTGCACCATTGCCGCCGCGCTGGGCTGCGTGGCCTATTACATTCTCTACTTCTTCAAGTCCTTCGCTTACGACGGTCTGCTGATGGGCGGCCTCACCGCAGCCACAGCTGCCGCAGCTCTGCCGCTGAAGATCCCTGCGTCCATTTTCAACGGCGCGGTGGCCATCATTCTGGCGCCCCCACTGTGCATCGCCCTGCGCCATGCTTTGAAGCGGGCGCATCTCCGCCTGCCCTGACAGTACCGCAGGCGGCCTGCGGCAATCCATTTTCATTTTAAGGCGAAGCTGATCATGAACGTAACTGTGATCGGCAGTCATCTCTGTCCCGATACGCTGTATGCCCTCAACCGGCTCAGCGAAGCCGGGGCGGAAATCGACTTCAGGAATCTGTCCGTAAGCCTGTCCGATTTGAAAGTGTATCTGGCTCTGCGGCAGGACAGCCCCGATTACGCGGATGTTCGGGAAAACGGCGGCATCGACACTCCCTGCTTTCTTTTGGAGGACGGCACTGTGACCCGCGACCTGCAAGCCGTTCTGAAAATTCAGTAATTCCCAGCCAATATTTTGCGCATTGCCCTGACAGGCCCGCCTCACGGCGGGCTTGCTTTTTTCCCCGAAAAGGGTATAATGAAGCAGACTTGGTTTTCCGATTTCCCGGAAAGGAGCGCGCTATGAACGAATATCTGGATCTTTTTCTGGTCTTCGCCAAAATGGGCGTTATGACCTTCGGCGGCGGCATGGCCATGCTGCCCATTCTCCAGCGTGAGATCGTGGAGGATCGCCACTGGGCCACAGAGGAGGAGCTGGTGGACTACTACGCCATCGGCCAATGCACACCGGGCATCATTGCCGTCAACACGGCTACCTTTATCGGCCAGAAGCGGAAAGGAATCGCAGGCGGGATTCTGGCCACGCTGGGCATTGTATTCCCGTCTCTGGTCATTATCAGTATTCTGGCAGGGCTGATCACCAATTTTTCCGATCTGGCATGGGTGCAGAACGCCTTTGCAGGGATTCAGGTCTGTGTCTGCGTGCTGATTTTCAACGCCGTGATCAAGCTGCTGAAAAAGTCCGTGATCGATAAGCGCACCTGTGTCATTTTCCTGCTGGTAATGACCGGCGGCACGCTGCTGAGCCTTTCCCCGGTCTGGTTTGTCCTTCTGGCGGCGCTGGCGGGCATTGTGCTGAAAAATCTGGAGGGAGGCTCTGCAAAATGATCTATCTCCGGCTTTTCTGGGAGTTCTTCAAAACCGGCCTGTTCGCCGTCGGCGGCGGCATGGCCACCCTGCCGTTTCTGAAAAACATCGGCCTTTCCACCGGGTGGTACAGTCAGACGGCTCTGATGAATATGCTGGCGGTGTCGGAGTCCACCCCCGGCCCGATCGGCATCAACATGGCCACCTATGTGGGCTTTACCGTCTGCGGCGTTCCCGGCGCGGTGATCGCCACCGTGGGCGAGGTAGCGCCCTCCATCATTGTGATCCTGATCGTGGCGGCCATGCTGGCCAAATTCCGGGAGAGCAGACTGGTGTCCAATGCACTGTACGGCCTGCGGCCCGCTTCCTCCGGCCTGATTGCCGCCGCCTGCATCGACGTGGCATTGCAGGTACTGCTGCACGTTGACAGTTCCACGGTCAGCGGCGCACTTGTGAAAGCCTATTCCTGGGCTGGCAGCCTCAATATCCGGGGACTGCTTCTGACGGCAGTGCTGATCGTGTTCACCAATTTCGTAAAGCCTACGAAGAAGTGGCATCCCATCATTTTCATCGGCATTTCTGCCGTGGTGGGCATTGTGTTCCACTTTGGCGGCGTTTGAAAAGAAAATGGCCTTTTCCGAAAATTCCTCCGCAGCTGCGGAGGAATTTTTATATAGCTTTGCAGCTCTTTGCCGTCTTGACCGGCCAGTTTCTGCATAGACTGTCCCGAAAGGGGGGCGCGCCATGCTGGAAACGCTGAACGCATTTCTCTGGGGGCCGGGAACACTGGCGCTGATTCTGGGAACCGGGGCGTGGCTGACGCTGCGTACCGGCGGGTTTCCTCAGCGGAATTTGGGGCAGGCGCTGGCGCTGTCCCTGGAGCGGGATGCCCGGCGCAAGGGCGTCAACGGCGTATCCCCCTTCGGCTCCCTGATGACGGCGCTGGCCACCACGGTTGGCACTGGCAACATCGTAGGCGTTGCAGCGGCACTGGTATCCGGCGGGCCGGGTGCGCTGGTGTGGATGGAGTTGGCGGCGGCGCTGGGATTGGCCGTCAAGTTTGCCGAGTGTATGCTGGCGGTAAAGTACCGCCGCATCCGTTCCGACGGCACCCGCTGGGGCGGCCCCATGGCGGTAATGGAGGCACGGCTGGGCCGGCCAGGAAATCCGCTGGGAAAGCTCTACGCATTCTTCGCCCTGCTGATGGCCTTTGCCATGGGCGCCATGGCGCAGTCCGGCGCGCTGGCAGACACCTGCGCCGCCGCATTTTCCCTGTCCCGCCGGCAGGTAGGGGTGACAGCGGCGGCACTGGCGCTGACGATCCTGCTGGGTGGCATCCGCCGCATTGCGGACGCCTCCACACTGCTGGTGCCGGTGATGGCGCTGCTGTACATCGGCGGCGGTGCGGCGGTGATTCTGGGAAATCTGCCCCGTCTGCCGGACGCGCTGACGCTGATGCTTCGGTGCGCCTTTGCGCCGGAAGCGGCGCTGGGCGGCGCTTTGGGGACGATCACCCGCCGAAGCGCCATTCGCTGGGGGATCGCCAGAGGTGTTTTTTCCAACGAAGCAGGGCTTGGCTCCGCCGCCATGACCGCCGCCTGCGCCGACACGGAAAGCCCGGTACGGCAGGGGCTGATCAGCATGACCGGGGTCTTTTTTGACACCACCGTGATCTGCACCGTCACAGGTCTTGCCATCTGCTGCTCCGGCGTGCTGGGACTGCCGGACGCGCATGGCGAAGCCCTCACTGGCGCGGCGTTGACCATCCGGGCCTTCGGAACGGTGCTGGGGCCGTGGGCAGACTGGCTCGTCAGCGTTTCTCTGGGACTGTTTGCCTTCACCTCCGTGCTGGGCTGCGCGGTGCAGGCGGAAACGGTGATCTCCTTCCTGCTGGGCTGCGCCGCCGTCCGTCCCTGCCGGGTGCTGTACGGTCTGGCGGTTTTTTTCGGTGCTGTGCTTCCCATGGAAACCGTACTCCAGCTGGCAGACCTGTCCAACGCATTGATGGCGCTGCCGAATCTCATGTGCCTGATCCTGCTTTCCGGGGAAATTGCCGCAGACTGTAGAAAATTCAGGCCGGAAAAGTGATAGACAAATCCTGCTTCCGAAAAAACACGCCCCGGAAGCCGTCTGGCTTCCGGGGCCTGCGTTTACATCTTTTCCAAATGCCTGCCAGAGCCTGCCTGTTCCACCGGCAGGCCGGTGAGGCAGCGACGCAGCATATCGAAGGCATGGTTGGCGGAGAGATCCTGAATCCGGTCGCGGCGGCGATTTCCCAGCTCCAGCTTCCGGCAGAACGTTCCCTCCGGCGAAGCCAGTCCCACATAGACCAGCCCCACGGGGTTGCCCCGTTCGTCGGCATCCGGCCCGGCCACGCCGGTAACGGACAAGCCGATGTCTGCGCCGGTGATCCGGCGGGCATTTTCCGCCATGGAGCGGGCGCACGGCTCCGACACCGCGCCGTATGTATCCAGCAGTTCCCGCGGAACGCCCAGCACGCCGGCCTTCACGTCAGTCCAGTAGCTCACCACGCCGCCCCGGTACACGTTGGACGCACCGGGCAGCGCCGTGATCCGGGCGGCGATCTGACCGCCGGTGCAGCTTTCCGCCGTGGCGAAGGTCCAGCCCTTTTCCTTCAGATGCGCCATGCAGACGGCTTCCAGACTGGTCACGTCCACGCCGTATACGATGTCCCCCAGAAACTCCGTGGTTTCTTTCACCACCGGAGCCAGCATGGCTTCGGCGGTTTTTTCGTCCGCCGCCTTGGCCGTGGCCCGGAGGCGCACCTCGCTGGGCTTGGCATAGGTGGCAAGGGAGGGATTCTCCATCCGGGAGATGTGATCCCGCATCAGCTCCTCCATGGGGCTTTCCCCCAAGCCGAAGGTCATGATGTCATGGGAGACGATCACCTCGCTGGAAAGCCCCCGCAGATAGGGAAGCGCCCAGTCTTTGAGCATCGTCCGCATCTCAAAGGGCGGGCCGGGCAGCATCAGCACATGGACGCCATCGGCTTCAAAGGCGCAGCCGGGGGCTGTTCCCACAGGGTTTGCGAAAATCGTGCACTCCTCCGGGAACTCCGCCTGCTGGCGGTTGTTTTCCGGCATGGTCAGGTGGACGTTCCGGGCAAAGTAGTCCCGGATCGTCTCCAGCACATCCTCCCGCAGCACCAGCGGCTTGCCAAAGGTCTCGCAGATGGTCTGCTTGGTGAGATCGTCGTAGGTCGGCCCCAGGCCGCCGGTGGTGAGGATGATATCCGCCCGTTTCCGGGCAATCTCCAGCGCCTGACGCAGCCGCTCCGGGTTGTCGCCCACCACAGTGTGCCAGAACACGTTGACGCCTACGCCGCTGAGAGCCTGAGAGATCTCCTGCGCGTTGGTGTTGACAATGTTGCCGAGAAGCAGCTCCGTGCCTACGGCAATGATCTCAGCGGTATGGGACATACAAGACCACTCCTTTCAAACGAAAATCAGGGCTTCACCCGCACCCAGGTCTCGCCCTCCAGCGCCTTGGCCACCAGCCCGTCAATATCCAGCACGGACTCCGCCTTCACCACGTCCTCCAGTACTGGCCGGGTGGCGGGATGGCGGGGGGTAAATACGGTGCAGCAGTCCTCATAGGGCAGGATGGAGGTTTCGTAGGTGCCGATCTCGCGGGCCATGCGGATGATCTCCACCTTGTCAGTGCCGATAAGAGGACGCAGGACGGGCAGCTTCGTCACGTCCTCTGTGACCCCCAGCGCCTTGATGGTCTGGCTGGCCACCTGCCCCAGAGATTCGCCTGTGACCAGCGCGGAGGCATGGGACTTCCGGGCTACCGCCTCTGCCAGCCGCATCATGAAGCGGCGCATGATGAGTGTGAAATACTCCTCAGGACACTGGCGGCGGATCTCCTCCTGAATTTCCGTGAAGGGGATGATGTGAACGATCATCCGGCCGCAGTACACCGTCAGCAGGCGGGCCAGCTCCAGCACCTTGTCCTGCGCCAGCTGGGAGGTGTACGGAGGAGAGACGAAATGCACCATTTCCAGCTCCACGCCCCGGCGGGCGATCATGTAGGAGGAAACGGGGCTGTCCAGACCGCCGGAGAGCAGGCTCACCGCCCGACCACCCATGCCAATGGGCAGTCCGCCGGCGCCGGGGACGGAGGGCGCATGGACATAGGCGTGCTTTTCCCGGATCTCCACATACACGGTCAGGTCAGGATGGTGCATATCCGCCTTGACCTGGAAAAACTCGCCCAGCTCGCCGCCTACATACTGGGAGATCTGAATGGAGTTCATGGGGAACTGCTTATCCGCCCGGCGGCTTTCCACCTTGAAGGTTCTGGCTCTGGCAAACTCATCCGCCAGATAGGCCTTGGCAGTCTCCACAATAGCGTCCATGGTCTTGTCGCAGGGGACGGCTCTGGCCACCGTCACCACGCCGAAGATCTGGCGGGCTGCCTTGTAGGCAGCCTCCATGTCGCAGGTTTCCGTCTGCGGCTCCACATAGATGGTACTCTGGCGAATGTAGATCTGGAAGCTGCCGCAGGGCTTCATCCGGCGGCGGACGTTGCTGACCAGCTTATCCTCAAAGCTGCGGCGGTTCAGGCCCTTCAGCACCACCTCGCCCAGCTTCAGCAGCAGCATTTCGTTCTGATTCATAGCGTTTCCTCCAATAAGAGATTATCCACAGCATAGCACATTTTGCCGGTCAGGAAAAGGGGAGATCCCGCTTTTTCCCGTGGCTTTCTTTCCAAAGATCCCTGGTCCGATCCGCCGGATTTGACGGGAAGTCCGAAATCTGGTAAAATGTATGGGAATTTTGCCCGAAAGCGGGAATAAAATCCGCAAAAAGGATCACCCTTTTTCCAAGGAGGACGATAGACGATGCGAAAATTTGTGCAGAAGCTGACGGCGTGTCTCTGCCTGTGCGCCCTGCTGGGGAGCAGTCTGACGGTACCGGCACGGGCCGCCGGGTTTACGGACGTATCCTCCGGCCACTGGGCAGCGGAGGCCATCAGCCAGTGCGTGACCCATGGCTGGTTTCAGGGAAAGAATGCCGCCACCTTTGGGGTGGGGCAGCCCATGACCCGCGCGGCGTTTGCCGTGGTGCTGTGCCGGTTTTTCGGCTGGCAGGATCAGGGCGCTTCCTATCAGATTTTTTCCGATGTTCCTCAGGGCGCATGGTACGAGCCGGCTCTCCGGGCCTGTTATGAGCATGGAGCCGTCACCCGGCAGACGGATTCCTTCCGCCCGGCGTCTGCCATTACCCGTGAAGAGCTGGCCGTCATGCTGATCCGGGCCTTGGGATACGGCTCCATGGCCGGGCTGTTCAGCGAAACCTCTCTGCCCTTCCGGGATGTGACCACCAACCGGGGCTACATTGCCATGGCCTATGAGATGGGGCTGGTGAACGGGCTGGGCAGCAGCCTGTTTATGCCGCAGCGCGCCGCTACGCGGGAGCAGGCTGCCGTGATCCTCAGCCGTCTCTACGGAAAGCTGCATCCCGTCCGGCAGGAAACCATAGCCATGGTACGTTCCGTGGAAACGCTTCCCGACTTTACCGGCTGCCAGACGGCGGTGCTGATGGCCGGTACGCTTACCGGCAGCCAGAGTCCCCGCTTTGCCCCCTCCGGCAGTGAAAAGGAGTGGGAACAGGCGGCGAAGGCTGCCCGCGCGGCAGGCTGTAAGGTCTTGCTGGGCGTGTCCGGGCAGGCCGGTACCCTTGCGGCCGGAAGCGCTGCCGCAGCGCCGCTGGCGCAGGCGCTGACGGACAGCGGCTATGACGGGCTTTATCTGGACATTGCCCAGCGGGAATGGGCGGACGGTGCCCGCCTTACCCAACTGGTACAGGCGATCCGGAGCCTGACCGGCAGTGACAAGCTGCTCTGTGTATCAACGGATGCGCCGGTTCGCGGCGAACCGGCCCCGGATTATGCCGCCCTCAGCAAAACGGCGGATCGACTGGTACTGCGGGTCTCCGCCTACACGGATACGGAGTCGGCGGTGCCGGTGTGCGCCATGGAGCCGCTGGAAAACATCTGTTATGCGCTGAGCGTTCTGAACGATCAGGTATTCGCCGGAAAGCTCTCCCTGCTGCTGACCGCTTCCGGGCAGGCCCGGAAGAGCGGCGGCCGATTCTCCGGCATTGACGAAACCGCCCTGAACGCTCTGCTTCAGAAAGGCACGGCCTACTACTCTGACCGCTACGCCTGCGCCTATGTGGAAGCAGGGGACACCACAGCATGGTATCTGGATGGCCGCGCTCTTGACGCCCGCCGCCAGCTGCTGAACTGTTTCGGCGTGAATTCCCTGTGCCTGAGTACTCTGAACGGAACCCTGAATCCGACAGAAAACTGAAAAAGAACCGCCCCGTTCCATTTGGATGGAACGGGGCGGTATTTTATCCTGAATTCCAGCTGCGGCCTGTATTTCACACGCACAGCGCTGGCCCGCCGCTCTGCGGCGGGCAGGAAGACTCGTCCAGCTTCAGGACGGCCAGGAATGCCTCCGTGGGCATCTGCACCTCGTCGTCGCAAAGTCCGCTGCATTCCGTTTCTGCCTTACGGCAAAAACTTCATCTGCTCCCTTGCTCCTCCGTTTCCCACCGAAACCGCTTGCGCTGAGTTTCGGCGGGAACCCTGTTATGCGCGCATCTTCTTTTTGCCTTTTGAAAACGCTCCGCGTTTCAAAAGCTGATTGAAATAACGGCGCACAGCGCCGGCTCGCCGCTTTGCGGCTCGTAGGAAGGCAAAAAGAGATTATTCATCCAGCTTGAGGACGGCCAGGAATGCCTCCGTGGGCATCTGCACGGTACCCAGAGCGCGCATCTTCTTTTTGCCTTCCTTCTGCTTTTCCAGCAGCTTCTTCTTGCGGGTGACGTCACCGCCGTAGCACTTGGCCAGCACGTCCTTCCGCATGGCCTTGACCGTCTCGCGGGCGATGACCCGGCCGCCGATGGCCGCCTGAATGGGGATTTCAAAGAGCTGGCGGGGGATGTTCTCCTTCAGCTTTTCACAAAGCCGCCGGGCGCGGGGATAGGCCTTGTCCCGGTGGGCAATGAAGCTGAGGGCGTCCACCTGATCGCCATTGAGAAGCAGGTCTACTTTCACAAGATCGCTGGGCCGGTAGCCGGACAGCTCATAGTCCAAAGAGGCGTATCCCTTGGTGTTGGCCTTCAGGGCGTCAAAAAAGTCGTAGATGATCTCGTTCAGGGGCATCTGGTAATGCAGCTCCACCAGATGGGTATCCAGATACTGCATATCCTTGAATTCGCCCCGGCGATCCTGACACATGGGCATGATATTGCCCACATACTCGTTGGGGGCGATGATATTCACCTTGACATACGGTTCCTCCGCCCGCTCAATAACCGAGGGATCCGGGTAGTTGTGGGGGTTATCCACTGTCACCATGTCGCCGTTGGTTTTATAGACATGGTAGATAACGGAGGGCAGGGTCGTGACCAGATCCAGATCGAATTCCCGTTCCAGCCGCTCCTGAATGACCTCCATATGGAGCATTCCCAGAAAGCCGCAGCGGAAGCCAAAGCCCAGCGCGGCAGAGGATTCCGGCTCAAAGCTCAGGGACGCGTCGTTGAGCTGGAGCTTTTCCAGCGCATCCCGCAGATCGGGGTACTTGGAACCGTCCTCCGTGTAGATACCGCAGTAGACCATGGACTGCACGGGGCGATAGCCCGGCAGCGGCTCCGCCGTAGGCGCTTCCGCGTCGGTGACGGTATCGCCCACCCGCGTATCGCTGACGGTCTTGATGGAGGCGGTGAAATAGCCCACCTCGCCGGCTTCCAGCGCATCACAGGGTTCCAGTCCCAACGGCAGCAGGTGGCCGCATTCCACCACCTGATAGGATGCGCCGGTGGCCATCATTTTGATGGTCTGGCCGGTGCGGATCGTGCCTTCCATAATGCGGAAATACACCACAACGCCCCGGTAGCTGTCGTACTGGCTGTCGAATACCAGCGCTTTCAGCGGCGCTTTGGGATCCCCCTTGGGGGCGGGGATATTCTGCACGATGTCCTCCAGCACGGCTTCAATGTTGATGCCCATTTTGGCGGAGATCTCCGGGGCGTCCATGGCGGGCAGGCCGATGATGTCCTCCACCTCCTGCTTGGCCTTCTGGGGATCGGCGGCAGGGAGGTCGATCTTGTTGAACACCGGCAGGATCTCCAAATCGTGCTCCATGGCAAGGTAGGTATTGGCCAGCGTCTGCGCCTCCACGCCCTGCGTGGAGTCCACCACCAGCACAGCGCCCTCGCAGGCAGCCAGAGAGCGGGAAACCTCATAGTTGAAGTCCACATGGCCCGGCGTGTCAATCAGATTCAGCTCATAGACCTCTCCATCCTGCGCCTTGTAGTTCAGCTTCACGGCGCGGGCCTTGATGGTGATGCCCCGTTCCCGCTCCAGATCCATGTTGTCCAGCAGCTGGTTTTCCATCTGGCGCTGGGAGACCGCCCCGCACTGTTCCAGCAGCCGGTCCGCCAGGGTGGACTTGCCGTGGTCAATGTGGGCGATGATGGAAAAATTGCGGATATTGCTTTGTTTCGTCATACAGATAAAACCTCCGTAGGCAGATCCACGCGAATCCCGCATGGCGCAAATTTCAATTGGATCGCGGCTTATGACGCCGCGGTATGGAACTGAATCCAGTAGTTTTCGTCCCAGAATTTATCATAGTCGTAGTTTACCACAAAATCCCGCCAGTTGGCGAGAATTTCCTGATAATTTTCCGCCGTCAGCAGGTCTGCGCCGGAGCGGATCTTGTCCAGCACCAGTTCTCCCGCCTCGGCAGAGTGATGCACATAGTCGCAGTAGTAATCCAGCTGTTCGATGATCTCCCGGTCAAAGAGCAGCCCGTGGAGGGTGATATTCTCATAGGGCAGCAGCGTCTCGCAGGCCAGCTTCAGTGCGGCAAATACCGCGTCCGTCTCGCCCGTGCGGCCGATCTTGTCCCAGTAGAGAATACTGTAGGGGGAGAGGAAGAGATCAAACTCCACATCCGGGTACGTCTCCGCCCAGCGGGTCACTACCGCCAGATTCTTCGCGGTATCCGCCAGCAGGCCGTCCTCCGGCATCTTCTCTGCCGCAATGTCGGGACGCTGATACTCCTCCAGCGCCGTCATGTGATTCCACCAGACGGTGTTATCCCAGGAAAACCCCTCATCCAGCGTTTCCCCCTGCCCCCAGCGCTGGCACATGAGGGCATAGAGGCTGTAGTAAAGAACGTCCTTATTCAGCAGGTATTTCGCATCGTTGACGGGGTTCGCGTCATAGAGATAGCCGGGCATAGCCCCGGTCACGCCGTCCGGCGAGCGGGTGAAAATGTTGGTATCCATGGCGAAGATGACCCGCTTGGGCCTGTGCGTCCGCATGAGAAGCCCCATCACCTGATCGAACTCGCTGAAGTAGCCGTCCGGGATGGTAAGGCGCAGGCCGGTTCCGCCGAATACCTCGCCGATCTCGCTGCCCCGGTAGTTGGCCGCCATGGAGGAACCGATAAGAACCACGTCCGCCGGGTTGTTTCGGACGATTCCGGCCGTCTGATAACGCTCGCTGAAAAAGACCGGCTTGCGGTCTGCGGGCATCCGATAGTAAAAGCAGGGATCTACCCGCCAGACAAAGGCGGCGCAGGCCACCAGCACCAGAATCAGCCCCAGAAGCAGGCCCAAAGTCCATTTACGATAGGTATGCTGTTCCACGGCAGGGTCTCCTCTCTCAGAAATTGGAATAGATAAACGTCACCACGCCGGTGAAGGACAGAATGGACCACGCCGCCAGCACCAGCACATACAATCCACTGCGCCAGTTAGGGCGGAATGCATCCATCTGCCGGATCACATTCCGGGGCCACAGCGCCGCCAGCAAACTGATACCCAGCACGGCCCCCACCCGGAGATACACAGTGTACGGCTCGATTTTTGGGATCAGGATCAGCAGGGCGCTCAGCTCCCGCGCAAACAGCCCCTTGGCCAGCCACAGCGGGATCCCGCCGATGCCGCCTGCCACCGCCGTTTTCAGCAGTGCAAAGGCCGCAGAAAGATCCGGCGCACGGAAAAAGACCCACGCGACGTTGATAAACAGGAACGTCACCGCCCAGCGCAGCCATTTGGGGAGGGCGTCCCGGCCCTTGCCCCACAGCCGTTCCAGCACCTGCGCCAGACCGTGGAGCATTCCCCAGAGGATAAACGTCCAGCCCGCGCCGTGCCAGATCCCGCTGACGAGGTATACCAGCAGAATGTTCAGGTAAGTCCGGCCCTTTCCCTTTCGGCTGCCGCCCAGCGGGAAATAGACGTTTTCCCGGAGGAAAGAGGTCAGGGTCATGTGCCAGCGCTTCCAGAACTCCGTCACCGACAGGCTGCGGTAGGGGGAGTCGAAGTTCACCGGCAGCCGCAGTCCCAGCAGCCGCGCACAGCCGGAAGCAATATCGCAGTAACCGGAAAAATCGAAGTACAGCTGGAGGGTATAGCCCAGAATGACGCACCACGCCGTCGGCGCCGTCAGTCCGGCCAGATTACCCCAGCCGTTATTGACCAGCACGCCCAGATTGTCCGCCAGCAGCACCTTTTTGGCAAGCCCCAGACCGAGGGCGTACAGTCCGGCCGCCGTATCCCTGGGCTGGGGAGACGCTTCCCGCAGCTGGGGGAAGAAATTCTGCGGCTTCAGGATGGGGCCGGAGGACACCGTAGGGAAGAAGAAACTGTAAGTCAGGTATTCCGCCGGAGCAGGCGCGTCAGGAAACGCGCCGGTGTATACCTCATGCAGATACCAGATCTGCTGAAAGGTGAAAAAGCTGATGCCCAGCGGCACAAACGGCGTCTGCACTGCGCCGCCGGTGAGAAAGCCGGTGTACTTGAAAATTCCCAGCACCGCGACATGATAGCAAACGGCGGCCAGAAACACGCCCCGGCGGCGCTGCCGCCGCAGGGAATTGCCTGCCAGCAGGCTGACGGCAGAGGACGCCGCCAGCAGGCCGCAGCTCCACCAGACCCCGGCGGCGCCGTTCCAGAGATAGAACACCAGACTGGCCGCCAGCAGCGCCCAGACCTGCCGTTTCTGACCCAGCAGGCGGCAGGCGCAGACCGTGACGGTGAGAAAGGCCAGAAAGGCCAGCGACTGTACGTTCATCCGTTCCGCTCCATCTGGTTCAGACGGTTCAGCTGGCCGTCCGCCGTGCTGAGTACCTGTACGAAGCCCTGACTCCGGCCGGGATAGGCATTGTTCACCGCCTCATGGGACAGATCCGGGAAGTTGGCCTTTTCCCGCGCCAGATTCCGAATGGCCCGCGCATAGTCCGCCTGCGCCAGAGACGCCCCAGCAGAGGCAGTACCGGAGGCGCAGTCCTCCTCCGGCAGAGCAAAGTATTCTGGGCTGCCGCCTGCGGCCCGGTGAAGCATCCGGTACAGCAGATAGATCTGACAGCCCAGACTGTCTGCCGCCGCATTGATGGCGGCCTTGTCGCCCAGCTTTCCCAGCAGGCCGAACAGCACGCCGCAGGCGCTGGTAAGGAGCTTGCCCCGCAGCGTAGCCAGCACGCTGCCCTGTAATACATTGCCCGGCTCCGCCATGTCCAGAACCTCTTCCGGCGTCAGCATACTGCCGTCGCGGGCCAGCGTGCGGCCCAGCATATAGTCGGCGGAGACGTGATAATAGTCGCAGGCCTTGACCACAAAGGCCAGACCCGGTTCCCGGATACCGTTTTCATAGTGACTCAGCAGCGCCTGAGAAACGCCCAGATCTGCGGCGGCCATCCGCTGGGAAACGCCCCGCTCCTTACGCAGCAGGGAGAGCGTCCTGGAAAATTCTGTTGACATGGATTTCCCTCCGTGAAACAGCCGGGGCATTGCCCCGGCCGAAATGATTCAATACACAACGTATAGTTTACCAGAGGCGATACAATAAGTAAAGAGAAATTCTGCCTGAAATCAGAAAAACCGGTGCATGATGCACCGGTTTTTTCCGAAAAGTCTCAGAACAGCCCCACCTGATCCGGCAGCTCACTTTTGCCGATGCTGCGGAGCTGGCGGGTATTGGCCTCCAGCAGCCGGTCGGTGATGGTCATTTTCCGCAGGATATCCCGCACGGTACGATCCAGCTCCGTATCCGCCCGGTAGTCCGCCGGGAAGATGAAATCCACCCGTCCGTCCCCCAGCAGCTTTTCCACACCCTGCCGGTTGGTGGACTGGTAAACGGCAATGGCCTGCCCGCCGTAGGCCCGCATCATCTTCATGCAGGGGACATCCGACAGGCCGTCGCCGATGTAGATCATGTTGGTGAAGGGGATTCGCTTGGAGTTATCCGGCATGGAGTCGTTCAGCTCCTTATCCCGCGAGACATCCAGAATCCCCTTGTTGATGCGGTAGACAAACTGGGTCTTGTTGGTGAAATTCACGTCCAGCTTGGGCCAGCAGGCGTCGCCGTGTTCATTGTAGTAGAATTCGCAGGCATAGATCTCCCGGAACTCATGGGCAATGCCGCTGCCCTCAATGATCTCCCGCAGGCCGGAGGAGATGACATAATGCTCCACCTGCACCCCCAGCGTTTCACCAAAAGCGTTAATCCGGGCAAACCAGTCCCGCACGCCGGGGAACAGCTGGATGGACTGGCCGCAGCGGTTCAGGAACGCCCGGTTCAACTGGATGCCCTGCGCGGCACACTCCTGAATCATGGTGTACATATAGGCCAGCAGGCCGTCCATGCGGTTCTCCCAGCCAAATGCATTGGCTTTTCCCCAGAATTCCGCCGGGGTATAGCCCAGGGAGGGGATGAAGGCGTAATCCTCCATATCCGTGGTACACAGGGTCTTATCAAAGTCGTACAAAAAGGCAATGATCGGCGCTTGCTTGTCCATGGTGTTCCTCCTGAAAGAGCAAAAAGCGGCCCCATGGGCCGCTTTTTGTCAGCTATTGTAATTGCGGCCGAATTTCAGCTCGTCCAGATTGATCTGGCGGGTTGCGGAAAGATCCGGGAAATCCGCAAAGGGATCACCGGTCTCCGCGGCTGCATCTGCCTGTCCGGCAGGCTCTTCAACCGCTTCCGCGGCAGGCTCCGCCGTCCCGGAAGCATCCTGCTCCGCAGCGGCAGGCTCCGCGTTGAACGCGGCCATGACGTGATCTTCGATCTCCTGAACGGGGGAGTCCTCCTCCGCTTCCTCCACCGGCAGCTCCACGGGCCGCTGGGGCAGCTCCGTCAGGAGCTGGATCTCCTTGTCGCACACGGCCCGGATGGCGGCGGAGAACTTCTCCAGCTCCGCCTGACTCTGGCGCAGGCGCTCCTCGTTGGCGGCCGTCTCGTTTTTCAGCCGGGTGATCTTCATCTTGGCGTCGATTTCCGCCTGGGTCATCATCTGATCCCGCTTCTGCTCGGCTTCCTTCACAATGGAGTCCGCCATCCGCTGGGCGGTCAGCAGGGTAGCCCGCATGGAATCCTCGGTAGCGCGGTATTCCTCCACCTTTTCCACCAGAACCTTCAGCTTGGCCTTCAGGGCCGCGTTTTCTTTATAGAGGGCCGTGTAATCATCGGTCAGCTCATCCAGAAATTCGTCCACCATGGCCATGTTGTAGCCGCCGAAGGACGCCTTGGAAAAGGAATGAGTAGAAACCTCCTGAGGTGTCAGCATATCCAATATCCTCCCTGCTTAGAAATACAAGCCGTTGCTTTCCAGCTCGTCAATGAGGTCGCCCTCCAGCTCCACATGGTAGGGGGTGATGATGTAGGTGTTGGCCGCCACTTTCTTGATCTTGCCCTCGCCGGCATAGGCCACGCCGGACAAAAAGTCCACCAGACGCCGGGCCACATCCTTGTTGGTGGATTCCAGATTCAGCACCACGGTCCGCTTGTCCTTCAGCTGGTCGGCGATCTCCGAGGCGTTTTCAAAGCGGTCGGGCTTTACCAGCACCACCTTCAGCTGGGTGGTGGCGTGGATATTCACCACCTTGTTCCGGCGGTCCTCCGCCTTGTTGCGGCGATCTTCAAAAGAGCGCTCCCGCGGCTCTTCAAAATCCTCGTATTCCTCATCCTCGTCGTCGTAGGGATGGGTCAGCTTTTTCAGCTCGTCAAAAATGCCCATGCCAGAACCTCCTGCAATCAAGTGGGATAATGCCGGGCGCCGAAAATCGCGGTGCCCACGCGAACCATGGTGGCGCCGTTCCGAATGGCATCCTCGAAATCGCCGCTCATACCCATGGAGAGACATTCTAACTCATTATGGAACAATTTCTCATTGATGTCAACATAAAGTGCCCGGACTTCCTGAAAATAGTGAATATTTTCCTCCCGGCTGCAATCCGCAGGGGGGATGGTCATCAGGCCGTGTACCCGGACATGCTCCATGTCAAGCGCCGCCCTGGCGGCGTCCTCCAGTTCGGCGGGGGCGAAGCCGCTTTTGGCCTCCTCGCCGCCGATGTTGACCTCCAGCAGAATGTCCTGCACGATGCCCTGCTTCTCCGCCTCTTTTTCAATGGCTTCCAGCAGGGGAAGGGACCCCACGGACTGGATCAGAGCCACCTTGCCCACCACCTGTTTGACCTTGTTACGCTGGAGGTGGCCGATAAAGTGCAGGGGCGCGCCATCATAGGCGTGCTGCGCCAGCTTTTCCGTCATCTCCTGTACCCGGTTCTCGCCCAGTACGTCGATGCCGGCGGCAATGGCCTCCCGGCAGGCGGCGGCGTCATTCATCTTGCTGGCGCCCACCAGCGTGATCTCTCCGGCCTCCCGGCCGCTTTCGGCACAGGCGGCGGCAATGCGGCTGCGGATCTCGGCAATGTTGGTCTGGATTGACATATCAATTCCTTCTTTCTCTATGAAATAACTTTCCCATCGTACAGATTTCTGGCTACGGCAATGACGGTATCGCCGGACCGCAGCCGGGTCTTTTCCGAACTGCCGGACGAACGCACCACGGCGTATTCCTCACCGGTGTACAGCACATCCACCGGCTTGAACACGGCTTTCGCGCCGGATACGCAGTACACGCCGGTGACGCTGACTTCCTTCGTGATCTCCTCGCCGGTGTCCTCGTCCTTCTCCGTCGCCGTCTGAGTGGTGACCCGGAGAGCCTCCCGCGGCACCCGGATGCCCTCGATGGCGTCCAGAATGATCTCTGCGCTCTGGCGGCGTAGCAGGGTCAGCTCCTGCAAGTAGGTGTTTCCCTGAAATACCACCACGCAGCGGCCGTTTTCCTCGGCGCTGACAGACGCCAGCGTGACCTCCAGATCCCGGTCTACATTTTTGGTGAACCGCAGATGCAGGCTTCCGCTCTTACTGTTTTGCAGGGTCTGCGCTTCCGCAGCGGACACAACGCCGACATAGTACCAGTTTTCCCCAAGGATCAGCTTCCCGGTATTGGCGGGAATGTCGGCGGGAGCCAGCTTGTCCAGCGCGCTGGGAGTCAGGGTGGAGAGCAGATCCGGCGTCAGCACGGTCTCATAGCCGTCCACCACGGCGGAAAACAGGCCGGAACGGGGCGAACGGATGGTTTTCACGGAGTTGGCCGCCTGGGATCTCAGGCTTTTCAACTGATCCCGCAGCTCCTGAAGCTGTCCGCTGAGATCCTCCGTGCCGGAGTAGGTGTAGTCCCGTTTCAGCACCAGCGCCCGCAGCTCCTGCCCGTGATTCTCCGCCGTGTCCATCCGTCCGGCGGCTGCGGCAGAGCGGTAGTCCAGCAGTGCTTTGGAAATCTGGCTGTCCAGCTTCAGCGTCACCTCCGCCCCCAGCATGGACTCCTGGGCGTATTCCAGCTGGTCGATGCGGTTATTCAGCGTTTCGATCTCGTTCTGCCGGTCCAGCGAAGCCTGATCGGCATAGACGGTGGCCACGGCGCCGCCGCTGCTGACCCGCTCGCCCTCGCTGCGGCGCAGCTGCATCAATCCGCCGCCGTCGCCCTCCAGCACCTGCTCCTGACGCACCATGCTGCCGCTGATCTCCACGGTGTTTTCCACCTGATAGGTATAGGCCATCGTGGTCACCATGGGGTCGTTGGCATAGTGGTAGATCTGCACGCCGAAATAGGTCAGGATCCCCAGCGTGACCGCCGCTATAAGTATTTTACTGATGAGAGAACTGTTTTTCATAGAGCCTCGTATGTATTACAGTGCGGAACCCTCCTCCATTTCCCGCAGCTCCACCGGCCGGATGGGTACAATGGTGGAGATTGCGTGCTTGTAGATGACCTGCTGGCGTCCATCGCTGTCCAGCACCACCACAAAGGGGTCATACCCCGTGACGATGCCCCGCATCTGGAAGCCGTTCATCAAAAACAGGGTGACGGGAAGGCGATCCTGCCGGATTCGCAGGAGGAAGAGATCCTGTAGATTTGTTTTTTTCTGCATATGTACCCGCTCCTTCTTTATTTACGGAGCGGTCATCCGCTCCTGCGCTTATCCTAAGCCAGAAGCGGAGAGAATTTCCGTCGAAATCTGTAAGGCGCGGGCAAAATCCCGGTCTTTTTCCCAGAAGATCCAGTGGATATCGGGATTCCGCCGCAGCCAGGTCAGCTGGCGCTTGGCGTACTGCCGGGAACGGAGCTTCACCAGTTCAATGGCCTCCGGCTCTGTCAGAGCGCCGTCCAGCACCCCCAGAAACTCCTTGTAGCCGATGGCCTGCATAGCGGTGGCATTCCGGGGCAGTCCCATGGCCAGCAGGGCACGAACCTCGTCCAGCAGCCCCTCCTGCACCATCTTGTCCACCCGGCGGTCGATGAGGGCCTTCATGTCGGCCCGGTCGGCGAACTGCAAGCCGATCCATACCGCGTCATACCGGGGCGGGATCATTCTGGTGGCGGCATTGTGAGCGGAGATGGTGCTGCCGGTTTCCCGGTAGACCTCCAGCGCCCGGAGGATCCGCTTTGTGTCGGCAGGGTGGAGGCGCTCAGCGCTTTCAGGATCTACCTGCCGCAGCTCTTCCAGCAGGGGGGCGATGCCCTCCCGCTCAAGCCGGGTCTCCAGCTCCCGGCGGATCGCGCCGCCGGCGTGACCCTTGGCAAAGCCGTGTCCCCGGATCAGGGCGTCCATCCACAGCCCGGTTCCGCCTACCAGAACGGGCAGCTTGCCCCGCGCCAGAATATCGTCCACCACTGGGGTGGCTCTGGACACATATTCCGCGGCGCTCCACTGCTCCGCCGGATCCGCCACGGCGATCATGTGGTGCGGGACACCCTGCATCTCCTCCGCCGTGGGCGCGGCAGTCCCCACCGTCATGCCCCGGTAGATCTGCATGGAGTCCACAGACACCACTTCACCGCAAAACCTCTGTGCCAGCAACACGCCCAGCGTGGTTTTTCCGCAGGCGGTAGGCCCTGCGATACAGACAATTTTCGGCGCCATCCGCGTCCTCCTCTCCCGTGGTTTTACAGCGTTTTCGCCAATGCGCCCGCCAGCGTGCAGGCCGCTGTCAGCGTGTCTCCCGCCGTATCCGGGCGGGCATCCAGCCCGCCGGCAAATACATAGTCAAACTGCGGGATGCCAAACATGGCGGCCAGCTGCCGCCAGTGGATCACGCCTACGCTGTCCTCCCGCTCCACATCGCCGCAGCTGGTGAGGTATACCAGATGTCCGGCCGCGCAGTCCCCGTGGCAGCCCGCCGCGTCGTAATGATAGGTCAGGCCGTTGGCGGAAATGTATTCGATGTACGTCCGCAGCGCCGCGGGGTAGCTGAGATCCCAGAAGGGGGCCGCCACCGCAACGGCGTCCGCCGCCCGGAACTGCCGGGCCAGCGCGTACACCGGCGCGTCAAAGGCATTCTCCGCCGCCAGCGCGTCCCGCCGGTTCAGCATCTCCGCGTTGAAGGGCTTCAGCGCCAGCAGCGCTTCCGGGGTGACCTCCTCCACTTCCGCGCCGGGATGGGATGCCCGAAACGCGGTGAGAAAGGCGTCGGCCAGCGCCTTCGTGCGGGAAGCCCCGCCTCGCTGGCTGATGCAGCAGTTTACAAACAGCAGTTTCATCATGGTTCCTTCTTTCTCGGAAAATGGGGTGCCTCCTTGCGGCGTTTCACGTCTTTTGATCGTTGGAGCAGGCGGTCACGCCCGCTTGAACAGCTTTTCCAGCTCGTATTTCCGGATCTTCACCACCACCGGCCGGCCATGTGGGCAGTATCGGACTTCTCCGCTCTGCACCTTCTCCACCAGCACCTTCAGCTCGGCGGGGTCGCTGGTCCAGCCGCCCTTGATCGAAGCCTTGCAGGCCATGGTGTGAAGCAGCGCCTCCCGCTTCTCGTCCAGACTGCGGCCTGTGCGGAGCTTCTGGGCAAATTCCTCCAGCGTAGCAGCGGTGTCCGCCGCGTCCAGATCTGCGGGAACCTCCCGCACCAGAACGGCACCGTCGCCGAAATCCTCACAGCCGAAGCCGAACTGCTCCAGCAGCTCCAGATTTTCCAGCAGCAGCGCGGCGTCCTCTTTTCCCGGCTCCACAGCCACCGGCTGCATCAGGGTCTGCCGCATGGGCGGCTCCTTGGCAGCCATCAGGCGGTCGAAATTGATCCGCTCGTGGGCCGCGTGCTTGTCGATGAGCCAGAGGTTTTCGCTGCCATCCTCGCAGATGATGTAGGTATGGAACACCTCTCCGGCGATGCGCCACGGCGCTTCCGCGGGCATGACCGTCTCCTGTCCCGGCAGTTCCATGGCCGTCTGCTGAGCCGGGATGGCAGGCACAAAGGGCTTGGGCGCAGGGGCCGTTGCAGTGGCCGTCTCCGGTCTTGCAGTCACGGACGCAGGCGCTTTGCCCAGCGCCGAGGGCTGCGCCGCCTTCACGGCGCCCCGCGGCGGCCAGATGGGCTGCACGCTGTCCGCCACCTTTGCCGTAGAGCGCCATTCCGTATTCCAGACCGGCCGGGCAGGCTCCGCCGGTTTTACCGGCGGAGGGTTGAATACCGGCTGTACGTCCGCCTTGGGCGGCTGCGGCGTAAAAACGGGTCTGACCGGCGCGGAGGGCGCGGCAGCGGGCTTTGCGCCCTGCTCCCGATAGCTTTTGGCATCCATGGACTGGAAAAAGTCCTGCCGGGGATTCTGAACCGGCTGATTTGCCGGTTTTACCGGCGATACCGCGCCGCCGCGGGCATCCAGCGCGTCCATGACCGTGTGGAACACCGCCTCGAACACATCATGCTCCCGCGCAAATTTCACCTGGGTTTTGGCAGGGTGTACGTTGACGTCCACCGCCGTAACCGGCAGCGTCACTTCCAGCACACAGCCGGGGAAGCGGCCTTTCAGAAGCTGATTCCGATAGCCCTCTTCCAGCGCCGCCGTCAGCACCTGGGACTTGATGAACCGCCCGTTGACGAAGAACACCTGCATGGAGCGGGAACCTCGGCCGTTCACCGGGGCCGTCACAAAGCCACGCACGGTGATGTCGCCGCCCCGGCCGTCCACCGGCACCAGCGTTCTGGCAAATTCCCGGCCCAGCGCGGCATAGACGGCGGATTCCAGCTTTCCATCGCCGGGGGTATGGAGGGCTTCCTGCCCATCCTTGATGAATTTGAAGGAAACGTCCGGGTGGCTCAGGGCCAGATGCTGCATCAGCCCCGCCACGGCGGCCGTCTCGGCGCTGTCCTTTTTCATAAATTTCAGTCGGGCGGGGGTGTTATAGAAGAGGTCTGCCACCCGGATGGTGGTTCCCTCCGGCGCGCCCTCCTCCCGGACAGGCTCCATATGTCCGCCCTCGCCGTGGAGGGCCGCGCCCACGGCGTCCTCCGGGCGGCGGGTCAGCACGTCCACCCGGCTGACGGCGGAAATGGCCGCCAGAGCTTCCCCCCGGAAGCCCAGCGTGCCGATTCTGGCAAGATCCTCCGCCGTGCGGAGCTTGCTGGTAGCATGGCGCAGAAACGCGGTGGGCAGCTCCTCCGGCGCGATACCGCAGCCGTTGTCCGTCACCCGGATCAGGCTCATGCCGCCCCGCTGGATCTCCACCACAATGGCGGAGGAACCGGCGTCAATGGCGTTTTCCACCAGCTCCTTGACCACGGAAGCAGGGCGCTCGACCACCTCGCCGGCGGCGATGAGATCGGCGACATGAGAGGATAATTGTTGAATATGCGGCATATTTTTCTCCTTATACGGATGCCCAGACACTCAGGGCATTGGCGGCAGTGTGGAGCAGAATGGAACTCCACAGGGTGCCTGTGTGATCATAGGCCCAGGCCAGCACCAGCCCCGGCACCAGATACTGCACCATCAGCAGAAAGTAGGTGATGTCCCGCTGCACCACGGCGAACTGCCACACATGGAGCAGGGCGAACAGCAGGCAGCTGACAAGATACGCCACCACCCGGCTTTTGCTTTTCAGATTTCCAAATACCAGTCCCCGGAACAGGACTTCTTCCACAAAGGGCGCCAGAAAAATGACGATCAGCAGCGTGACCCTCGGCGCGTCGTGGATCTGGGCGGAGATGGCGGTATCGTTCAGATTCGTGTGGTTATTCACCAGCAGACGGGTCAGGCGGTACATCAGCTCGTTGAGGCCGTACAGGGCGATCAGCCCTACTGCGACGGCTTTGCAGGCGTTGCCCAGATTGTCCGCAAAGTTCCGGGTCGTGCGGCCAAGGAAGCTGTGGAAAATGACCAGCGTCACGGCAAAGAGGACGTAGTAGTAAATGGCGTTTTTCAGGGATGGGGAAATTGCGGTACCCAGCAGCCGCTCCGCAAGGCGGAACAGGGGAGCGGTGGCAAAGGGCAGCACTACCAGATAGATCACGAAGAAAACCGTTCCGGCGATCTGTTCGCCGGGGGACATATAGGGTGCGGATTTATGTTTGGCCATTCTAAGGCTCCTTTGTGTGGTTTCAGTGCGCGGAAAAACAGACGCCTGACCGGCAGACTCATGATCTCTCTGCGCCCGCAGGCCGGCGCTGCCCGTGCTTCGGCAAGAAGCTCTCTGCGGAAACGGAGCGTGTTACCGGCTCAGCTTCTGCTTCAGCTCATACAGCAGGCTCATGGCCTCAATGGGCGTCAGCGTATCCGGCTGACAGCGGCGGATGGCGTCCAGCACCTCGCCCTCGCTCATGGCGTCCAGCGAGACCTGATCGGTCTCTTTCCGGGCGGCCACGTACTGTACGCCGTTTTCGTCCTCCAGCTCCTTCAGAATGACCTTGGCCCGCTGAACCACTTTCTCCGGCAGTCCCGCCAGCTTGGCCACCTCAATGCCGTAGCTGCGGTCGGCTCCGCCGGGGACGATCTTCCGCAGGAAGATGATGTCCTCCCCCCGGCGCTTGACGGCAATATTATAATTCACGGTGCCGGGGAGGGTGTTTTCCATCTCTGTCAGCTCATGGTAATGGGTGGCGAACAGGGTCTTGGCCCCCAGCGTCTTTTTGTCGGCGCAGTATTCCAGAACGGCGCGGGCAATGGCCATACCGTCAAAGGTGGAGGTTCCCCGGCCGATCTCGTCGAGGATCAGGAGGGAATTTTTGGTGGCCTGATGGAGAATGTCGGAGACCTCCGTCATCTCCACCATAAAGGTGGACTGCCCGGCGGAAAGATCGTCGCTGGCGCCGATGCGGGTAAAGATCCGGTCCACCACGCCGATATGGGCGTATTTGGCGGGGACGAAGCTGCCCATCTGGGCCATGAGGACGATCAGCGCCACCTGCCGCATATAGGTGGATTTACCAGCCATGTTGGGGCCGGTGATGATGGCCACCCGCTCCTCCTTTTCCCCCATAAACGTATCGTTGGGGACAAACAGGCTGTCCTTCAGCACTTTTTCCACCACGGGGTGACGGCCCTCCCGGATCTCGATGACCCCGGATTCGTCCACCTCCGGACGGCAGAAGTTATTGTGTACCGCCACGGCGGCAAAGGAGCAGAGAGCGTCGCACTCCGCCACGGCGGCAGCCGTTTTCTGAACGCGGGCGGCGTTGTCCGCGATCCGCTGGCGCAAGGCGGAGAACAGCTCAAATTCCAGTGCCACCACCCGCTCGGAAGCCGTCAGGATCTCATGCTCCAGATCCTTCAATTCCTGGGTGATGAACCGCTCGCCGTTGACCAGCGTCTGCTTGCGGATATAGGTCTCCGGCACCAGCTCCTTGAAGGCGTTGGAAACTTCAATGTAGTAGCCGAACACCTTGTTGTAGCCGATTTTCAGCGTGCGGATGCCGGTTTTTTCCTTTTCCTTGGCCTCCATCTCCGCAATGACGCCCTTGCCGCTTTTCAAAATGTGCCGCAGGCGGTCCACCTCTTCGTTGAAGCCGTCCCGGATGATGCCGCCCTCCCGGACGGAAAACGGCGGCTCGTCGCAGATGGCGGCGGCGATGTCATGGCTGATATCGTCCAGCGTGTCCAGCTCCGCCGTCAGCTCGGTGATGCGGCGGTCGGAGAAAGCGGCAAGCTGCTCTTTCAGGTTGGGCAGCTTTTCCATGGCCGCCCGGAGGGAGGTCAGATCCCGGCCGCCAGCAGTGCCGTAGACAATGCGGCCGATGAGGCGCTCCATGTCGCCAAGGCCGGTCATGCCGGCGATCAGCTCCTCCCTGCGGATGGTGTCGTTCACCAGCGCCGCCACGGCGCTGGAACGGCGGTCAATATCCGTGACGGACAGCAGGGGCCGCTCCAGCCAGCTCCGCAGCATCCGGCCGCCCATGGGGGTTTTCGTTTTGTCCAGCACCCACAGAAGGCTGCCCTTTTTCTCCTTGCCCCGGAGGGTCTCCGTCAGCTCCAGATTCCGGCGGGCGGCCAGATCCAGCTCCATGAACCGGCCTTGACGGTAGTAATCCAGCTCCCGGATGTGGGAGAGGTCGGTTTTCTGGGTTTCATAGAGGTAATTCAGCAGGCCGCCCAGCGCCATGGCCGCCGCAGGCTCCCCGGCGGGCAGCTTGGCAAAGGCCTCCTCGCCGAACTGGGCGCGGATGTTCTTCTCCGCCTCCGTCAGACGGAAGCGCCGCTCCCCGCCGTTTTCGTACCGGCAGTGGAATTTGTCGGCCAGCACGTCCGTCAGCACCTTTTCGCTGAAAGCGCCGTCGCTGAGGATGGCCTCAGCGGGGTTGAACCGCCCCAGCTCATTGATGATGTGGGTCAGGGCGTCCTTACCGGAAAAGGCGGTGAGGTGGGTCTCGCCGGTGGAGAGGTCGCAGAAGGCCACGCCGCCTCCCTGACTATCCAGATAAATACCGCAGAGGTAGTTGCCGGACTTGTCGTCAAGGCACGCGGCGTCAATGACGGTGCCGGGAGTCACCACCCGGATGATGTCCCGCTTCACCAGCCCCTTGGCGGTGGCGGGGTCCTCCATCTGCTCGCAGATGGCCACCTTGTAGCCCTTGGCGATGAGCCGGGCGATGTAGGATTCGCTGGCGTGGTAGGGAATCCCGCACATGGGTACCCGCTCCTCCTCCGGCTTGGCGTGCTTGCCGTGATCGCGGGAGGTGAGGGTCAGATCCAGCTCTTTGGAGGCAAGCTTTGCGTCGTCGGCGAACATTTCATAGAAGTCCCCCAGGCGGAAAAACAAAATGGAATCCGGGTGATCCTTCTTGATTTCCAGATACTGCTTCATCATGGGGGTCAGTTCCGCCATAAAAATACCTCTTTCTATGTCTCGTAATCTTGTGTGTCTTTTTGCGCCGTGCGGAGCGAGTCCGCGCTATTTCATTGATGTCTCGCCTGAAAGGGAATAATTTATACCGGCTCGCCGTACAGCGCCCAGGTGTTGCTGTCCGTGATCATCACGTCGATAAACTGCCCGATCAGCTCTCTGCCGCCTTTGAGCCGCACCAGCCGGTTGCCCTCGGTGCGGGAGGCGAGGGGAAATGCCTCGTCGTCGCTTTCGCCGTCCACCAGCACCCGGACCGTTTTGCCCACATAGGCGGCGTGGAGCCGGGCGGAGTTGGCGTTCTGCACTTCCAGGAGCTTATCGAACCACTTCTGCTTTTCCGCGCGGGTGGCGGGATCCGGCATGGAGGCCGCTTTCGTACCGGGACGGGGGGAGTAAATGAAGGTAAAGAGGGCGTCAAAGCCCACCTCCTCCACCAGAGACACGGTGTCCATGGCCTCTTCCTCCGTCTCGCCGGGGAAGCCGATGATCACGTCGCTGGTCAGCACCAGACCGGGCATAACCTTTTTCGCATAGTTGATTTCCGCCAGATACTGCGCCCGCGTATAACGGCGGTTCATCTCCTTCAGCACCCGGTCGTTGCCGGACTGGAAGGGGAGATGGAGCTGCTTTGCCACATGGGGGCAGTTTGCCATCACGTCGAAAAGACGGTTTGTGGCGTCCTTGGGATGGCTGGACATAAAGCGGATCAGGTACTCACCGGGAATTTTGTCGATGTCCTCCAGCAAGTCGGGGAAGTGGTAATCCAGCCCCAGATCGTTGCCGTAGGAGTTGACGTTCTGGCCCAGCAGGGTGATGTCCTTATACCCGGCTTCTACCAGCTCCCGCACCTCCTGCAAAACGCACCGGGGATCCCGGCTCCGCTCCCGGCCCCGGACGTAGGGTACGATGCAGTAGGAGCAGAAGTTGTTGCAGCCGTACATAATGCTGACCCACGCTTTTACGCCCTTTTCCCGCACCACGGGGATGCCCTCGGCGATGGTGCCGTCCTCATTGTCCACAGCAAAGACCCGCTTCCGGGTCTCGTACACCTGCCACAAAAGCTCCGGGAATTTCCACAGGGCATGGGGGCCGAACACCAGATCCACGTGGCGGTAGGACTCCTTCACCCGTTTGGACACCCGCTCCTCCTGCGCCATGCAGCCGCAGAGGCAGATGACCTGCTCCGGGTTTTCCTTTTTCGTGTGGGTCAGGATGCCCAGATTGCCGAACACCCGCTGCTCCGCGTGTTCCCGGACGGCGCAGGTATTCAGGATCACCAGATCCGCCTCTTTGGCATCCTCGGTAAAGGTAAAGCCGCAGTCCGCCAGCATTCCCATAAGCTTCTGGCCGTCCGCCACATTCTGCTGACAGCCGAAGGTATCCACACAGGCCACAGGATGGGCTTCCCGCGCGTTGAACATCTCTTTGATCTTTGCTTCAAAATCCCGCTGACGCGCCAGAGCGTCCTCAGGCACCAGTACGTTTTCCCGCTTCAAATGGTAACTCCTCCAAAATTATCTGATAAAATGCGTGGCGATCCGCGTTTCCTTTTCCGGCAGGCCGAACCGTTCTTTTCCCAGGGCGATGCTCCGCATCAGGAAGGTCATGTTCCGCGCCAGCGTCCGCATGGTCTGACGGCCCTCACCGTCGGCCTCCGCCTCTCCCGGCTCACGGCCATGGATGCTGTTCCAGTACTGGCTGGAAGCCACCGGCATCCCGGAAATGGTAAAATACTTGTTCAGCTCGTCAAAGGTGGCGGAGCAGCCGCCCCGGCGGGCGCAGGCCACGCTGGCGCCCACCTTCATGGTTTTGTCAAAGGGCGTGCTGAAAAACAGCCGATCCAGACAGGCGATGAGGGTGGCGTTGGCGGAAGCATAATACACCGGGCTGGCGATCACCAGACCGTCCGCCGCCTCAAATTTGGGGGCCAGCTCGTTCACAGCGTCATCAAACACGCACTTACCGGTCTTTGCACAGGAGCCACAGGCCACACATCCCCGGATATCCCGGTTTCCCAGAAGCACCGTTTCCGTTTCCACACCGCTTTCGTGAAAAATCGTTTCCATTTCCCGCAGCGCCACAGCCGTGTTGCCGTTGGCGTGGGGACTGCCGTTCAGCATAAGGACCTTCAGCTTTTCCATGATCAACCCTCCTGTGATCCTCTTTTCCAGATCCGCCCGTTTGGGGAATGGGCGGACATACCTTAACTAAGTTATCATAGCATAAAATACTGCCGGATACAAGAAAAAGGAGGGCTTTGCCCTCCTTTTCCGAAATTTTTTGCTATGACAGATAGTTCAGCGGGTTTTTCGCCACGCCGTTATACCGCACCTCAAAGTGACAGTGATTGCCGGTGGAATTTCCGGTAGAACCGGCCCGCGCTATCTGCTGGCCCTTATAGACGTGCTGCCCCACTCTGACGGTCAGGCTGGAATTGTGGCCGTACCGGGTAACGTAGCCGTTGCCGTGGTTGATCTCCACCAGGTAGCCGTAGCCGCTCATCCAGCCGGCGTAAGTCACCGTACCGCCGTCGGCGGCATAGATAGGCGTTCCTCTGGGAACGGCGATATCGATGCCCTTATGGTTGGTGGAGCCGATGCCGCCGGGGGATCTCCGCCCGCCGAAGTAGGACGTGATCCGCCCACTGGTGGGCCAGCGGAAGCTGCCGGTGGGGAGCCATGTGGGCCGCACCTTGGTGCCTCGGAGCCGGTATTCCGTCACCGGCTCTTTCAGCGTCACGGAGGACAGAATGGTACGCTCCGTTTCCTCGCCGTTGACATAGGTGGTCTTGGCCAGCACATCCGCCTTGCCGTATTCTCCCTTGGAGGTAACTTTGTAGTCGCCCTGATAGAGACTGGCGTCGTCGGTATACTCAATGTTGTAAGCCACATCGTCCAGATACCGCTCCTGCTTTTCCACCGTCATGGTCAGGTAGGGGACGGAGGCGGACAGGGTCAGCACCTCGCCGATCTGAAGCTTATTGATGTTGTAGCCGGGGTTCAGCGCCAGCAGCTCGCTGGAGGTCATGTTGTTCTGCGCGGCGATCTGGGACCATGTATCGCCTTTTTTCACCTCATAGGTGACTTCAGCGGTTTTGGTGCTGTAGAGCAGTTCCGCAATATAGCCCAGATTCATGATGGCGTCTGTGGGGACGTATTCCTGCCGGATCTCCACATCCTCCTCGAATTTGCAGGAAATGGTATCCTCATCGGAAGCGGCCTTCTGAAGCTGCTCCAGCAGCTCGTCCAGAGCGCCCTCATAGGGGGTGGTGCCGATGCGCTCGCCGTTGACATACAGGCAGTAGGCGGAAGTCACCAGACCGATCTCATCGGACAGCTCCTCCTCATAGGCGGCCTTATCCTCAACGTCCTGCCGGAGCGTCCAGCCGGAATCATATTGCAGCAGGGAGGTGTCCAGCGTATAGGTCTCTCCCAGCGTTTCGGAGGTGATGGCTTCCAATTCATGCCGGACGCTCTCAGCCTCCGACTTGGAGGCCACCGTACCCAGCACATGGCCGTCATAGGTGACGGTGGTTCCCACTGTGAAAAAGGAGAAGAACAGGACGACGCCTGCCAGCACGCAGCTGCCGCCCAGAAATACCACGGCGTGCAGCCGCTTTTCCTTTTCAAACCACGTGCCGAATTTGCCGGAACGGTGGATTCGCTCCTTCCGTTTGCCCAGCAGGCGCTCCCGCAAACGGCTCGCCGCGGCAGGCAGCAGCCCCCAGAGCATCAGCAGCGCCTGCAGCGGCCCCCGGTTGGACTCCGGGAACCGGTTGGCCTTGGCCTCCCGGATCACCCGGCGGCAGCGGCGGCCGAACCAGCGGCTCTTCTTTCCGGCCCGGAACCGAAGCCGGCCCCAGAAATCCTCCGGCTCCGCCAGCACTCTGCGCTTCCGGCGGGGCTGCACGGCATTCTCCGTTTCAGAGACGCCGGTGCGCTCCGCCCGGTTATATTTTTTTTCGGTATTCTGACTCATAGTCCTCCCGGAATGATCAAGCGATCAAAATAGTAACAATTTGTTACCGTTTATTGTAGCGCCTTTTGCCGTATTCGTCAAGCGGCTTATCCAAAAAGCGCAGTTTTTTAACATATTGGCAACAATTTTCCCCCCTTACAGGTGTAAAAAAGCCCCGGAAGGCAAAACCTTCCGGGGCGTCTGCGTACAGTTTCTCAGGACAGGAGCATCTTGTCGTTGGCCTCGTCGGAACCGCTGGCGCGGCTGAACAGGGCCAGCAGATCGGGAACCGTCAGCTTCTTCTTGTCCTCGCCGGAGATGTCCACCACCACGCGGCCTGCGTCCATCATAATGAGCCGGTTGCCGTGGGCAATGGCGTCTTTCATGTTGTGGGTGATCATCAGGGTGGTCAGGCTGTTCTCCTGCACGATCTGGTCGGACAGCTCCAGCACCTTGGCGGCGGTCTTGGGATCCAGCGCGGCGGTGTGTTCGTCCAGCAGCAGCAGCTTGGGCTTCTTCAGGGACGCCATCAGCAGCGTCAGCGCCTGACGCTGGCCGCCGGAGAGGAGGCCCACCTTGGCGGTGAGACGATTCTCAAGGCCCAGATCCAGCTTTCGGAGCAGTTCCCTGTAATCCGCCCGTTCTGCGGCGGTAATGCCCCACTTCAGGCCGCGGGGCTGACCCCGGCGGGCCGCCAGCGCCAGATTTTCCTCGATCTGCATGGTGGGGGCCGTACCCATCATGGGGTCCTGAAACACGCGGCCCAGAAACGCCGCCCGCTTATGCTCCGGCAGCTTGGTAACGTCCTGTCCGTCAATGGTGATAGTGCCTTCGTCCACCTGAAACACGCCGGCAATGGCGTTGAGCATGGTGGACTTGCCTGCGCCGTTGCCGCCGATGACGGTGACAAAATCGCCGTCGTTCAGGGTCAGGTTCAGGTGGTTCAGAGCTACCTTGGCGTTGATGGTATTGGGGTTAAAGGTTTTGCAGATACCTTTCAGCTCAAGCATGGACGCTGCCTCCCTTCTTGGTGTGGATGTGGCTCTTCCAGTAAGGAATGGCAAGGAACACAGCCACGATCAGGGCAGACACCAGCTTCAGGTCGTTGGTGTTCAGGCCCAGCTGCAAAACGATTTGCAGAACGATGTAGTAGATCACAGCGCCGATGGCCACGCCCAGCAGCTTCAGGGCGAAGTTGCCGAACAGCTTGCCGAAGGCCACCTCGCCGATGATGACGGCGGCAAGGCCGATGACGATGGCGCCGCGGCCCATGTTGATATCAGAAGAACCCTGGAACTGAGCCAGCAGGCCGCCGGCCAGAGCCACCAGACCATTGGAGACCATCAGACCCAGCACCACATTGGCGTTGGTGTTGATGCCCTGCGCCCGCGCCATGTTGGGGTTGGCGCCGGTGGCGCGGAGGGAGCAGCCCTTTTCCGTGCCGAAGAACCAGTACAGAATGGCAATGAGCGCCACCGTGAACACCACCAGCAGCGGCAGGGGATTGTCCAGACTGACTGTCCGCACATACCGCTGGGACACCAGCAGGTCGTATTTATCCACGCCTACTGCCTGATTGGCCTTGCCGCCCATGATCCGCAGGTTGATGGAATACAGGGACAGCTGGGTGAGAATACCGGCCAGAATGGCAGGGATGCCGCATTTCGTGTGGAACACGCCGGTGACAAGACCCGCCAGCATACCGGCCGCAAAGGCGCACAGCAGGGCGGCCCACGGATTCACTCCCGCCCGGATCAGCATAACTGCCACGGCGCCGCCGGTGGCCAGAGAGCCGTCCACTGTCAGGTCGGCCACGTCCAGAATTCGGAACGTGATGTAGACGCCGATGGCCATCAGGCCCCAGATCAGGCCCTGTGCCACCGCGCCCGGCAGCGCGTTGAAAAGGGAGGATAGAAAGCTCATAGCAATTCTCCTTGTTCACGGCAAGAGGAGGGGTCTCCCCCTCCTGCCTGATTTTACTGTGAAATTAGCGGTTGGGATCAGCCCTCGATGGCGGTGTAGCCGTCCAGCGGGGTGATGCCCAGAGTATCGCAGATGGTGGGGTTGTACTTGGGGGTTGCATCGGTGTACTCAATGGGCATGGTGGAGATGTCCGCCTCGCCGGTGAGAATCTTGGCAGCCATCTTGCCGGTGGTCACGCCCAGATCATAGTAGCTGATGGACAGGGTTGCCACGCCGCAGCCGGAGCAGATGCCCTCTTCGCCGCAGATGGCGGGAACGCCGGCGGGAACCAGAATGTTGGCAATGGCCTCGGTGTTGGAAGCGGCGGCGTTGTCGGTGGGGATGTACACCACGTCGGAGTAGTCAGCGGCGGACTGGGTCACGGAAGCAACGTCGTTGGTATCGGTGAAGGCGAACTCCTGGGTCTCAATGCCCTTGTTGGCCAGGCAGGTGGCAACTTCCTCGATCTGATAGCGGGAGTTAGGCTCGCCAGAGCAGAACAGCAGGCCCACCTTCTTGGCATCGGGGAACCACTCGGTGATCATGTCGGCCTGCTTGCTCAGGTCGGCCAGATCGGAGGTGCCGGAGATGTTGCCGCCCACGGTGCCGTTGAAGTCATCAATGTCCAGAGCCACGCCATAAGCGGTGATGGAGGTACCCAGAATGGGGATATCGGCAGTTGCGGAAGCAGCGGCGGTCAGGGCTGCGGTGGCGTTGGCCATGATCAGATCCACGCCCTCGGACACATAGCCGTTGACAATGGTGGCGCAGTTGGTGGCGTCGCCGGAGGCGTTATTGTTCTCGATCTCCACCTGACCGGGCAGTGCTTCGTTCAGGGCGTCAATGAACCCCTGCGTTGCAGCGTCCAGAGCTTCGTGCTGAACCAGCTGGCAGATGCCGACCTTGTATACGGTAGCGTCCGCAGAGGTGTCGGCGTCAGCAGGGGCGTCGGTGGAGGTGTCGGCGGGAGCATCGGTCTTGGAACCGCCGCAGGCGGCCAGAGACAGCATCATGGCCGCAGCCAGAGCAAGTGCAAGCATTTTCTTCTTCATAATCATCTTCTCCTTTGAGTCCGTATCCGGAACAATGAACAGAATGCGTGACGGTAAAAAGAAAAGGGGCCTGTCCGCGGAACAGAACCCCCTCACATCCAACAGGCAAGTACCTTATGCCTGACAGGTCGTCTGTTCCTTTTCTGCATTGCGAAAGAAGCCCGCAAAAGAGCGTGCGTAACGGTAATAGGACGTAAACATTCCGTAACGCATGAGGGACTCCTTTCCGCCGTGTCCGGCCGGTTGATGGTATTACAATACAGCTTTAAACGACTAAAGTCAACTGTAAATTTTGACAAAACGGAAAGAAAATTCACGGGAAGTTGAAACACTTTGACAAGTTCCTCCATTTCTGCTACACTACCAGCCACAGGAGGGACGTTTTCCCGCCCCCTGATCATTCTGGAAAAGAGGAATCTCAGATGAACCATTTCAAGCAGATCGCCGCCGGGCTGGAGGCGCATCATCTGGACGCCGTGCTGCTGACCTGCGAGGCCAACCGCTTCTACGCCTGCGGCTTCCATTCCGCCGGAAGCGACGGCATTGCCGTAGTGACCCGGCATCACAATTATTATTTTACCGACAGCCGCTATACCGAGGCCGCCGGGCGCTATGTGCAGGACGCGGAGATCCGGGAGGCCAACCGGGAGCATCCCTATTCCGCCCTCATCAATGAGGTGATCCAGCGGGAGCACATCACCCGCATGGGCTATGAGGATGAGTACATGACCGTGGCGGACTTCCGCCGGTTTTCGGAAAAGCTCTCCTGCGAACTGGTTCCCGCCACGCAGCTCCTGTGGGATCTCCGGGCCGTGAAGGACAGCGAGGAGCTGAACTGCATGATTCAGGCGCAGCGGATCACGGAAAAGGCCTTCGACGATATCCTAAAGGAGATCCGCCCCGGCGTCAGCGAAAAGGAGATCGCCGCCCGCATCCTCTACCTCATGCTGCACTACGGCGCGGAGGACAAGTCCTTCGACCCCATCGTGGTGTCCGGCCCTAACGGCAGCCTGCCCCACGGCGTCCCCAGCGAAAAGCTGATTCAGGATGGGGAATTCGTCACCATGGACATCGGCTGCAAGTTCGGCGGCTACTGCTCCGATATGACCCGCACCGTGGCGGTGGGCCATGTGACCGATGAAATGCGGACTGTTTACGAAACGGTGCTTCAGGCCCAGCTGGCAGGCATCGGCGCCGCCAAGGGCGGCATCACCGGTCACGATCTGGACGCCGCCGCCCGGCAGGTCATTGAGGATGCCGGCTACGGCCCCTATTTCGGCCACAGCTTCGGCCACAGCGTAGGCGTGGAGATTCACGAAAACCCCAACGCCACCCCCTCCAACCACCAGCCTCTGCCGGTGGGGACCGTCATCAGCGAGGAGCCGGGGATCTACCTTCCGGGGAAGCTGGGGGTGCGGATCGAGGATGTCGTCATTTTGACGGAAAACGGCTGTCAGAACATCACGCTGTCTCCCAAAAATCTCATTATTTTATGACGATTATGCAAAATAGGGTGCGAAAACGATTGTTTTCGCACCCTATTTGTCAAAAGTACCGTTGACAAAAAAGAGCGTCCATCGTATCATCTATATTCGGAATTTTTACCCTCCACGTCAGAAAGGGAAGTGTCACATGGACAAAGTATACATCACAGGCCACCGCAACCCGGATACCGACTCCATCGTATCCGCCATAGCCTATGCCGCATTGAAAAACGCGCTGGGCCAGCGGCAGTACTGCGCCGCCCGTCTGGGGGAGATCAGCGATGAGACGCAGGCTGTTCTGGACCGGTTTGACGCCAAAGCGCCGGAGCTGATCAACAACGTCCGCACGCAGGTGCGGGATCTGGACTTCGATACCCCCCCCACCCTGTCCGCCGCCGCCACCATCAGCCGGGCATGGCAGACCATGCAGGCCGACCGGATCTCCGTGCTGCCGGTGGCCAACGAGGACGGCACCCTGTACGGAATGCTCTCCGCCGGGGACGTGGCCAGCTACGATATGCTGGCCGTCCGCAATGCACTGGTGGAACACGTGCCGGTATACAATCTGCTGTCCGTTCTGGAAGGCCGGGTGCTGAATGCAGGCGGTCAGGTTCGGGACGAGGTTTCCGGCGAAGTGACCATTGCCCTGCCTGCCGGGCGGGAAAACCTGCTGTTCTCCTCTTCGGAATCCATCGTTGTCTGCGGCGACCAGCCGGATATGATCCGCCGGGCCATTGAGCTGCATGCCGCCTGCGTCATCGTCTGTCAGGCGGAGGTGCAGCAGGAGCTGCTGGATATGGACACGGATACCTGCATCATCTCCACCCCCTATGACGCCTACCGGGCCGTGCATCTGATCTGCCACGCCCTGCCCATTGCGCGCATCTGCAAGAGCCACGATCTGGTGTGCTTCCATCTGGACGACTACATTGACGACGTACGGAACGCCGTGCTGGAAAGCCGGTTCCGGGCCTACCCCATTCTGGACGAGCATGAGCACGTGGTGGGAACGCTGTCCCGGTTCCACCTGCTGCGTCCCCGCCGGAAGCAGGTGATTCTGGTGGATCACAACGAAAAGGCCCAGTCCGTGGCCGGTCTGGATCAGGCGGACATTCTGGAAATCGTGGATCACCACCGTCTGGCGGACATCGAGACCACCAACCCCATCTACGTCCGCAACGAGCCGGTGGGCAGCTCCGCCACCATCGTGGCGGATATGTATCAGGAAAAGGGACTGATGCCCACGGCGAAAATGGCAGGTCTTATGGCTTCCGCCATTGTCTCCGACACGGTCATGTTCAAGTCTCCCACCTGCACGCAGCGGGACATTGACATTGCCAACCGCATGGCCCGCATTGCCAACGTCTCTCTGGAGGATCTGGGAAAAACTGTATTCTCCGCCTCTGTCAGCGACGATAAGAGCGCCGAGATGATCATCGGAACCGACTATAAGGAGTTCCACATCGCAGGCCACAATCTGGCGGTCAGTCAGGTCACCTGCATGGACGCCGAGCGTCTCACGGAGCGGACGGAGGAGTTTCTTGACTGTATGCGCGGGATCCGTCATGATTATGGTCTGGACACCGTACTGCTGATGATCACCGACGTGCTGAAGGAAGGCTCCTATCTCCTGTATGTAGGCGATGAGGACACGATTCGTCAGGCGTTCAATATCTCCGGTGAAAAGAACCCGGTGTTCCTGCCGGAAGTCATGAGCCGGAAAAAGCAGATCATTCCCGTGCTGTCCGCCCTCTGGGGCTGAGCTGCCGGACAACGTGCAGACCGCCGCCGTATGGATTTCATACGGCGGCGGTTTTTCGTTTTTCTGTCAGCGCGCTTTGCCGGCATCTCCGCAAAACAAAAGAGAGCTGCTTCCCAAAGGAAACAGCCCCCTTTTCAGGCAGCGGCTTTATTTCATCAGCTCGCACACCAGATCCGTGTAGCCGGAGGGATCGTCCAGCGGCAGACCGGCGATCAGCAGTGCCTGATTGTACAGCAGCCTGGCGTACTTCTTCGCCTTTTCCGGGTCGGCAGTGACGGCGGCTTCCAGCGCCGCGAACACAGGATGCTCCGTGTTCAGTTCCAGAATCCGCTGGGCCTTGATGCCGCTTTCCGGCTGCATCATCTGGAAATACTTTTCCATCTCAAAGCTGAGACCTTCCCCAGCCGTCAGGCACACGGGATGGGACTTCAGCCGGACAGCGGGCTTCACCTCGCTTACGGCGTCTCCCAGCGTCTCCTTCACGAAGGAGAACACGTCCTTGTGGGCGTCGGCGGCTTCCTTGGCCTTTTCCTGAGCGGATTCTTCCGCCGCACCGTCCATGGCGGAGCGGAATTCCTTATCCTTGTAGGTACGGAGGATCTGGGCGGCGAATTCGTCCACCTCCTCCGTGAAGTACAGGATCTCCATGCCCTGATCCTTCAGGGCTTCCAGCTGGGGCAGCTTGTCGATCTTGTCTACTGTCTCACCGGCGGCGTAGTAAATGACCTTCTGATCCTCCTTCATCCGGGAAACGTACTCGTCCAGCGTCACCAGCTTCTTCTCCGTGGAGGAATAGAACAGCAGCAGATCCTGCAAAAGCTCCTTGTGAGCGCCATAGTCTGCGGTGACGCCGTATTTGATCTGGCGGCCGAAGTTCTTCCAGAAGATCTCATAGCTCTCCCGCTCGTCCTTGAGCATCTTGCCAAGCTCGCTCTTGATCTTCTTTTCCAGATTGGCGGCAATGACTTTCAGCTGCCGGTCATGCTGCAGCAGCTCCCGCGAGATATTCAGGCTCAGGTCGGGGGAGTCCACCACGCCCCGGACGAACCGGAAATGCTCCGGCAGCAGGTCGGCGCATTTGTCCATGATGAGAACGCCGCTGGAATAGAGCTGCAATCCCTTTTCGTACTCCTTGGTGTAGTAGTCGAAGGGAGTCTCGCCGGGGATGAACAGCAGCGCCTTATAGGTCACAGCGCCTTCAGCAGACACGGTAATGACCCGCTGGGGGTCCTGATATTCATGGAACTTGTCCCGGTAGAACTTGTTGTACTCCTCCGGCTTTACGCTGGACTTCTTCCGCTGCCAGATCGGCACCATGGAGTTCAGGGTCTCCACCTCGGAATAAGACTCATACTCCGGCTTGTCGTCGGGGCTGCCCTCCTTTTTCCGGGTCTTGGTGACGGCCATGCGGATGGGGAAGCGGATATAGTCGGAGTACTTGGTCACAAGCTCCTTCAGCTTCCACTCGTCCAGAAATTCGCTGTAATGCTCGTCCTCGGTGTCGTCCTTCAGGTGCATAATGACCTCGGTGCCGGCGCTCTCCTTGTCACATTCCGTAATGGTGTAGCCGTCCGCCCCGGAGGACTGCCACTGGTAAGCGGTGTCGCTGCCGAACTTCCGGGTGCGGACCGTCACCTGATCGCAGACCATGAAGGCAGAATAAAAGCCCACGCCGAACTGGCCGATGACGTCGGTATCCTTGGCGTCGTCGCCCACTTCCTGCTTGAAGCGGTAGGAGCCGGAGGAGGCGATGACGCCCAGATTGTTCTCCAGATCCTCCTTATCCATACCGATGCCGTTATCCGCCACGGTGATGGTGCGGGCATCCTTGTCGGCGCTCAGCTCGATCTTGAAATCTTTCCGGGTCATCTTCACGCTGTCGTCCGTCAGCGCCTGATAGCACAGCTTGTCGCAGGCGTCGCTGGCGTTGGAAATGATCTCCCGGAGGAAGATCTCCTTGTGGGTGTAGATGGAGTTGATCATCAGATCCAGCAGGCGCTTGGATTCCGCCTTGAATTGTTTTTTCGCCATGAACAAAACACTTCCTTTTTGTTTTTTCTTATCGAATATGATTTTAGCACGGAAGTTCCCGGAAAGAAATTACTTTTTTGTAAACTTCACACCCGAACCGTTGCCTTTCCCTGACCTTTCCGTTAAAATGTGAAGGTAAACAGTTTTGGTATCCTGACGGATGCCAGTGGAAAGAGGCAGCAGACGTATGTTTTATAAATTCAGATGCGCCATGGCGCGGTTTATGTACGGGCGGAACGGCATGGATCAGATGAATCAGGCGCTCCTGCGGGGCTACATCGGGATCCTTCTGGCCGAGATTCTCTTTAATCTCCTGCGGCTGCGGATGCCTGCCATCGCCTGTGAAGCACTGCTCTGGGTGCTGATGGTTTTCATTCTCTTCCGAATGTTCTCCAAGAACCTGCCCAAGCGGCGGGAGGAGAACCAGAAGTTCATGAACTGGTTCTGGAAGATCAAAAGCAACGCCGCCGGAGCCAAGGCCCGCCGGGCGGACAGGGATCACAAGTACTTCACCTGCAAGTGCGGCGCCGTGTGCCGTGTGCCGGTGGGCAAGGGAAAAATCGTCATCACCTGCCCCAAGTGTGGGGAGAAGATCCACGCGAAAACGTAAGAAGAAGCCCGGAGGATGCAGCATCCTCCGGGCTTCTTTTTGATGTTGGATCCGCGCCGCGCACTTTTATTCCACGGTCTGGTATTTCAGCTTGTAATAACTCCAGCAGCGCCACTTGTGTACGGCGTCCTTCAGCGCTGCTGCGGCCTCGTCGGTCTGCTCGTTCAGGATCCGCTGGGGCAGCACGGTGCCGTCCGCCAGAATGTAGGTTTTTTTCTGCACCACCGGCGCTGTCCGCCGCAGGGAACCCAGAAAGTCGAACCACGGATCTTCCCCGGTGCGGCCGGTGAGATCCAGCAGGGTACTGCCAAGGAAGGCGGCGGAGATGACCCCGTCCTCCGGCAGCTCCAGAGAAGCCACAGCGCTGTCCCAGTCCAGTGTCTCCGCCGCGGCGCTGTTGGCCCAGATCACATAGGGCGTCTTATAGGAGCAGAGAATGTCCGTTCGGTCGTTTTCGGCAGCCGCCACCTCGGAACCAAGCTCCGCGTAGCCCTTCTGGTTATCCCCCAGATAGGGCAGATGGTCGCCGTAGAACACCAGCACCACCGGCTCGCCGCGCTCCTCAAAATAGGCGGTCAGGCGTCCCAGCATGGCGTCGGCGTCCCGGACGCCCTCCGTATAGACCTCCAGCATGGTGCGGGTCTCGTCGGAGATGTCCGCCGTGGTGGAAATGGGCGCAAAGGTGTGGCCCTCGCCGTACTTGTCGGCGGTGTAGCTCATGTGGTTCTGGATGGTGGTGGTGTAATTGAAGAGGGGGCGTCCCTCCGCCACGGCGGTTTCAAATTCCTGCTCGATCTGGCCCGCCATATAGTCGTCCGTGACCCAGCGGCCCTTGTATTCCAGGTTTTCCATATCTCTGGAAAAGGCCTCATATTCCGCCCCCAGCCAGCGGTAGACATTTTCCCGGTTGTAGAACCAGGCGTCGCCGGGGTGATAGAACGAAGTGCGGTAGCCGTCGGCGCCGAACACCCGGAACAGGCTGTCCAGATTCCGATTCACCACCCGCATGGCGGAGGTGGTGGTGGCGGAGAGGGCATTGGTCTGCATACCCGTCAGTACGTCAAACTCCGTGTTGGCAGTGCCGCCGGCAAAGCCGGGAACCACGATATGTCCGGAAACGGCGTGAGGATCGTTTTGCAGCGCGTGGAGGTTGGGCAGGGGATCAGTCTCCTCCGTCCAGTCGAACATGGGCTGATCCGTGATGTCGGAGAACGCCTCGTTCATCACCATGATGATGCTGACGTCCTGCCCCAGTCCCGTCTGCTCCCCGGTTTCCCACCCGGCGGCTTCTGATTTGGAGAAGCCCTCCGGCCTGTCCACAGGGTAGGTGGTGAACTGGTGGCAGAAGCAGTAGGGAAAGCCCAGCTCGTTGAATACGGAGGGGACATAGTAGGCGTTGCTGACATGGAAAGAGTTATAGAGATCGTTGCTGGCATACACCGTAAAGATCAGGGCCGTCAGCACGCCGAAGCTGAGGACTGCACCGATGATCCGTTCCGGCCAGCAGCGGCCGGGGAGCACGGCTGCGGCATCCTTTTTTACCTTTGCTTTCAGCACGGCAAACGACACCGGACGACTGGTAACAAACACCCCCAGCGCCGCCAGCAGCGCCGTGGTCAGGACCACAAGGGCAATGGCCGTCACCGGGTAGCGGATGTCGTAGGTCTGCATGGCGCTGCCCACTTCCCGCACCAGCGCAAAGTCCCGCGGGAACACCGGCTCGTCCCGCACCTCGATTTTGACCCGGTTGAAAAGGGAGAGGGCGCAGACGAAAAAGTTCACCAGTGCTGCGCCGTAAAAGACATTTTTGAATAGAAACGCAAAGGTCAGCAGCAAAAGCCCCACCGGCAGGGCGTTCAGCACGATCAGCAGAGGCTGGGATCTGAAAATGACCAGCACCGTCCGCAGCGCGTTGGGCTGGCACCACAGGGCCAGCAGGGTGATACAGCCTGCCAACAGCACGGCCAGCAGCAGACTGCCCCACAGGGGAAGGGTAAATTTATGAATCCGCTTTTCTTTCAAAATGACAAATCCTTTCCGAAAAAATCATATCCCTATTATATGAATTCGGCGGAAAATTGCAAGTGTGACGCAGGACATCCCCTGCAAACGGCTGTTTCCGCAGGTGGAAAGGGATTGACTTCCCTTCGGGAAGATGCTACACTGAATATATTATGAAACAGAATGAGTGGAAAACCTGTTGTTGTAAGACACAGGACGGCTGAACTGCCAGAAGCAGACACAGGCGTCCGTTTTCGTGTGCCTGTGTCTTGCATGAGGAGCTTTCAAAAGCGGTGTGCAAGAAAACGCACACCGCTCTTTTTATCTATGCGGCGTCCAAATCTCATCATCCATCTTATCGATCATATTGAGGAGAATGTGCTATGAACTTTACGCATCTGGTTGGAAACACCCCCATGATCCGCATCCGCTACAGGCTGGACGGACAGGAGCAGTCCGTCTGGGCCAAGCTGGAGGCCTATAACCTCTCCGGCAGCATCAAGGATCGGCTGGCGGCCCATGTGATTGCCAAATCCACCGCCAACGGCACGCTGAAGCCGGGGCAGCCCATTGTGGAGATGACCAGCGGCAACACCGGCATTGCATTTGCCGCGCTGGGCGCGCTGACAAAGCACCCCGTTCATATCTTCATGCCGGACTGGGCCAGCGAGGAGCGGAAAAAGCTGATGGCCATGTACGGGGCCGTGCTGCATCTGGTTTCCCGCAAGGAGGGCGGCTTCAATGCCGCCTTGCAGGGCGCGAAAGACATGGCGGAGGAGATCGGCGCGTTCCAACCCCGTCAGTTTGAAAATCAGGACAATCCGGAGGCCCACTATCTCACCACCGGCGTGGAGATTCTGCGGCAGCTGCCCGGCGTCACGGACTTCGTGGCAGGCGTCGGCTCCGGCGGTACCCTGATGGGCACCGCCCGGCGGCTGAAAGAGGCCGGACAGTGCCGGGCCGTTGCCGTGGAGCCGGATGCAGCCGCGCTGCTTACCGGCGGCACTGTTACCGGGCCGCACCGCATTGAGGGCATCGGAGACGATTTCATCCCCGCCGTAGTAGACCCCACCCTGATCGACCATATAGCGGACATCAACGATCTGGACGCCATCGCCATGGCTGCCAAGATCGGCCGGGTGCTGGGTCTGGGTGTGGGGATCTCCTCCGGCGCAAACTTTCTGGGTGCGGTTCTTCAGAACCGGCAGCCGGGACGGCAGGTGGCCACCGTGTTTGCCGACGACAGCAAGAAGTACCTTACCACCCTGCTGGCCACGCCGCCGGCAGAAACGTCGGGGATGGTGACCTCCCGCATCGAACTGCTGGGCTATGAGCCGGTGGAGACCCGGTAAGGCTTTTTCCACGCTGAGGTGTTTCTCCTCTTGCGGGGGCGGAGAAAGCGTGTTAAAATCTCCTTTGATATAACAAAATCAGACAGAGGAGCGCAGCGCATGATTCGTACCGTTTTATTTGATCTGGACGGCACCTTGACGGACTCACGCGAGGGGATCGTCAACTCCGTAAAATACACTGTGGAAAAGCTGGGCGGCCCCATGCCGGATCCGCAAACCCTGCTGAAATTCATCGGCCCTCCTTTACAGGAATCCTTTATGGAGTACTGCGGCTACAGCCGGGAAAAGGCTGTGGAGGGCGTGCAGGTGTTCCGGGAGCAGTATGTGCCGGTGGGGCAGTATGAAAACGCAGCGGTGGCCGGCGGCAGGGAGCTGCTGGAACGGCTGAAAGCCAAAGGATACACGCTGGCGCTGGCCTCCTCCAAGCCGGAGGAGCTGTGCGTCAGCATCTGCGCCCGGTTCGGTTTCACCCCCTCGCTTGCCGCCGTCACCGGCAGCCCTGCCGGTGCGGACTGGGGAAAGGCCGACGTGATCCGGGAGGCCATGCGCCGTCTGGGACTGACGGATGCGGATAAGCCTGCGATTCTGATGGTAGGCGACCGGAAATACGATGTGCTGGGCGCTGCGGAATGCGGCATTGCCTGCGTAGGCGTGGAGTTCTTCGGCTACGCCGCCCCCGGCGAACTGGCGGAGGCCGGCGCGGCAGCGGTGGTTCAAACGCCGGAGGAACTGGAAGATTACATTCTGAATCACTGAAACCCGCAGGACAGGCCAGACAGCCTGTCCTGTTTTATACGGAAAATTCCACATTTCTCCCCAAAATCAGAAAAGGTTGTTTACAATCCGCAGGGAAATTACTATAATGTAAGGACATTTGCTCCAGGAGCAAGACACCTCAAAAAAGACCCGTCTGGAGGCAGCCATGCCCGATATCCGATCTATTGAGCCGCTGCGGCGGCGCATCTGTTCCATCATCGACATCGGAACAGCGGATGATTTCATCAGCCGCGCCTACGATATCTTCTACACGCTGGTGATTCTGGTAAACCTTGCCGTCACCATCGCCTACACATTCGATGGGGCGGAAGCCCGCTGCGGCGGGCTGCTGCTGGACATTGAGGCCGCTACGGTGGCCTTTTTTGCGGCGGACTGCGCCCTGCGTATCTGGACATTTCCCGGCAGACCGTCATCGTCATGATTCGCCGCCGGGGACGGATGCTGATCCCCCGCGGCAGTCTGGTTCTGCTGGAGGGCGATCAGGTCATTTTCTATTCGCAATCCCATCTGCCCCACGGGCAGGATATTTCAATTTAAGGAGGCCTCTTTATGGCTGACGATATGCGAACCCTGGGCTATATCTGCCCCCAATGCGGTGCACCAGTCATGGGCGCCCGCTCCATTTTTGCTCTGGAAGCGTCTGATGCGGAAATCGAGTGTTCCTGCGGCGGCAGCGTTCTGCACACAAGATACGACGGGCAGAATTACCGGCTGCTGGTTCCCTGCGGCGTCTGCGGCAAAACTCATGAGGCCGTCTGTCCGCCGGAGCGGATGCTCCGGGGCGCTACTGCTCTCAGCTGCCCGGACAGCAGGCAGTTCTGCTGCTTTATCGGGGAGGAAGGCACTGTGGAGCATCATCTCCGGGAGGCCGACATCGCCATCTCCAAGGAAAAGGCGCAGGAGAGTAATGGTGAAGCGGAGGCGTTTACAGACAATGTGATCATGTACGAATTTCTCTCGGAGCTGAAGGATATCGCCGCCCGGCCGGACGGCATTACGTGCAGTTGCGGCAGCCGCCGCTACAGCATGGAGATCCGCCGGGATGCGGTGGAGCTGGTGTGCAGGGACTGTGGCGCCCGGCTGCGGCTCAGCGCCGCAACTGACCGGGATCTGGACGATCTCTGCTGCCACATGAAGCTGGTCATTCCGGGGAAGCAGTAACCGGCTCATCCCGCCCGCTCCGCCTGCGGAACAGCAAGTGGAACGGGCCATGAACAGAAAGGGGTACGCTGCATGATCTCATTTTTAGCGCGTTTTTTCTGCAAGCCGGAGGGCAGGACTCCCTCTCAGCTGCGGACTGCTTACGGTATTCTCTGCGGTGCGGTGGGGATCGGCCTGAATCTACTGCTCTTTGCCGGGAAGTTCTTTGCCGGAACCCTCTCCGGCTCCATTGCCATCACAGCGGACGCATTCAACAACCTGTCCGACGCCGGTTCCTCCGTGGTGACGCTGCTGGGCTTCCGCATCGCCGCCAAAATGCCGGATCCAGACCACCCCTTCGGCCACGGCCGAGCGGAATATCTCTCCGGGCTGGCGGTCTCCATGCTGATCCTGCTGATGGGCGTGGAGCTGGCCAAGGAGTCCGTCGGGAAGATCCTGCACCCCACGCTGGTGGATTTCAGCTGGCTGGTGATTGGGATTCTGGCGGTGTCCATCTGCGTGAAACTGTATATGGCAGTATACAACCGCTCCATCGGCAAACGGCTGAACGCCCCGGTTCTGCTGGCCGCTGCCACGGACTCGCTCAGCGACTGCGTGTCCACCCTTGCCGTGTTGCTCGCCACACTGGTGGGGCATTTCTCCGGCATCGCCATTGACGGCTGGGTGGGTATTCTGGTGGCGCTGTTTATCCTCAAGGGCGGGATCGACGCCGCAAAGGATACCATCGATCCCCTGCTTGGCACGCCGCCTACGCCGGAATTCGTCAGGGAGGTGCAGGAGCTGGTGCTGGCGCACAGGGAAGTCTCCGGGATCCACGATCTGGTGGTACACGACTACGGCCCAGGCCGGGTGATGATCTCCCTCCATGCGGAGGTGCCTGCTTCCGGCAGCGTCATGGAACTGCATGACACCATTGACAACATTGAGCAGGAGCTGCATCGGAAGCTGGGCTGTGAGGCCGTGATTCACATGGATCCCATTGTGGACGATGACGGCGCTACCGCTGCCGTCCGGGCGCAGGTGGAAGAACTGGTCAACTGTATCGACCCGGTTATGACCCTTCACGATTTTCGTATGGTTCCCGGCCCAACCCACACCAATCTGATTTTTGATGTTGCGGCCCCCTTCGGGTTCCGCCTCAGCGATCAGGAGATTGTCCGGCAGATCTGCGCTCTGGTGCAGTCGCTGGACAGCCGCTACAACGCCGTGGTCCACGTGGATCACATCTACAGCTGACAAAACGGCGGCCCGGAAACGGGCCGTCGTTTCTGCTGCCGGAGGGAATTTGAACAGCTACAGGCCGCGCGGAGAACAGATTTTCCCGCTGTCTGCCCTGCAAATTGGAATTTTGCAAAAATGGCACTTTACAATTTCCGAAAAGGTTGCTATAATAAAAAAGCTGTTTGGGCCCGTAGCTCAGTTGGGAGAGCAAGCTATCCGCAGAGCAGGCCCACCGCTTTTGGTATCTTGCATAATGCAAGACCTAAAATTGTATATTTCCACAATTTGGGGGCGTAGCTCAGCTGGGAGAGCGTACGGTTCGCATCCGTAAGGTCGAGAGTTCGATCCTCTTCGTCTCCACCACGTCGGAGCAAGCTTTATATTGCTTGCTCCGACTTTTTATACAAAAGTCAGTGTACGCTCATGCCGCTGCTTCTTCTTTCCAAACCACAACCTCTGTGCCAAGTACTTTGAGCGTAGCCCTGAAAGCAGCGGCGTCTGTCACTGTTGCGGCGTTACAAACAGAACTGCCACCCTGATGGGTGGCAGTTTTTATTTTGTGCGCTTCGGCCCGCTGTGCGAACCGCCCGCCTGCGGCGTTTTGCCTCCGTCCAGCTTTCGTCCGCTTTGAAATACGTCCCGGAATTAGGTTTCAATTTTCCCCCGCTTTATGGTATACTATTGTCAATCTGACAGGAGGTGCCTATGAAACGAATTTTGGCCGTGGTTTTGGCGGCGCTGACACTATTCTCTCTGACAGAATGCGGGCAAACACCACCGAAACCGGTGACGCCGGATCAGCAGGTGGAACCCGCGCCCACTGTGCCTCAGGAGCCGGTACTGACGCCGGAGGAACAGGCAGAGCAGGAGCGGCTGGCGGCGGAACAGGCCCGCGAGAAACGTCTGCAAACCCTGCTGGACTCCATGACGCTGGAAGAAAAGGTGGGGCAGCTGTTTTTCGTCCGCTGCCCGGAAACCAATGCCGTAGAGGACATTTCCACCTATCATTTAGGGGGCTATCTGCTGTTCAGCCGGGATTTCAAGGACGGAGACAACTGGCTGACAAAGGAACAGTTTCTTGAAAAAATTCAGAGCTATCAGGACGCGGCGGAGATTCCCCTTTTCATCGGCAGCGACGAGGAGGGCGGCACCGTGACCCGTGCCAGCCGGAACCCCAACCTCTTCTCTGAAACCTTCAAATCTCCTCAGAAGCTGAACTACATCGGCGGCATTGAAGAAATTCTCCGGGATACGGACACCCGAAGCCGGGAACTGCGGGCACTGGGGATCAACGTGAATTTCGCGCCGGTGTGCGACGTGTCCACCGACCCTAAGGATTTCATCTATGACCGGACGCTGGGGCAGGACGCAAACATGACGGCGGATTATGTGAGGCTGGTGGTGCCGGCCATGACGGAGGGCGGCACGCTGCCGGTGCTGAAGCACTTCCCCGGCTACGGAAATAATGTGGATACCCACACCGGCATCGCCGTGGATCAGCGGCCCATGGAGACCTTCGAGAACTCCGACCTGCTGCCCTTTCAGGCGGGGATTGATGCGGGCGCGCCCTTTGTGCTGGTGAGCCATAACATCGTAACCTGCATGGATGCCGATCTCCCCGCATCTCTGTCTCCCGCTGTCCACAGGGTTCTGCGGGAAACGTGCGGCTTTGAGGGCATTGCCATCACCGACGATCTGGCTATGGACGCCGTACAGGCCTATGCCAAGAACGGCGCTGTGGCGGTAATGGCCCTTCAGGCCGGAAATGACATGATCATCACCACCGATTATCGCACCCAGATCCCCGCTGTCATCGCGGCGGTTCAGGACGGCACGCTGGATGAGAGCGTCATCGATGACGCATGTCTCCGGGTACTGCGGTGCAAGGACACCTTTTTGAGAATCCCCGAAAACAATCCCTGATTGGATATTCCATGAAAACAGCCTGATTTGCTGCATTTTTTTGAAAATGTGCAACCAAAACGCCACTTTTTTCGTCTTTCCTTGTGAACAGCTATTGGAAAGACCGGTCTATGGGAAAGGAGCATTTCTATGAAAAAGTCTCTGCGTTTTTGCGCTTTGCTGGCTTTAGCCGCCGCATTGCTGACGGTCTCTGCCTTTGCGGACACGGGGCCGAAGGCGCAGTTAAAGGTGCTGGTGAAAAATGCCCCGGAGGAGCCATACTACCTCGATCTTTTGGAAAAAGGGGATTATCAGGGGCACACCTATGGCTCCGGAGACGGGGATGACACATACAGCGGGCTGGATTGGAGCTACTCCGAGGAGGAGATCGCTGCACTGGACAGCGAGCTGCTGGACGCGCTGCGGGCGGCGGTGCCGGAGGGCTGGCACGCCTGCACCGCGCAGGGCACCAACGGTGCGCCCATGTGGGGCGACCTGATCGGCAGCGACGCAGGCGGGGTGCGGCTCCATTCCTTCCGTTACCATGGCGTACCGGATACGTATCGGATCATTCTCGTAACAAAAAGCGGCGAAAGCTGGGTATCCGGAGTCCTGCACCGGGCAACGCTGCAATCCAGTGCGACGGTGGACTGGGCGGCAAGGACTGCCAACGCGCCCAGTCCGGCCATGGCCTATGCGCTGCAATTCCTGTGCACCCTCCTCCCTACCCTGCTGATCGAGGGGCTTTTGCTGTTTGTCTTCGGCTACCGGAGCAAGAGAAGCTGGCTGGTATTTCTGCTGGTGAATCTGGTGACACAGGGCGGCTTCGCCGTCTATCTCGCCGTAACGGTGTTGAATCACGGTGTAAGCGGCTGGTCTTTGATCTTCTATATTCCCATTGAGGTCATCATCACACTGGTCGAATTGCTGCTGTACCGCCGTCTGCTGACGGAAAAAAACAAGGCGCGAGCCGCCGTGTACGCCATCGCTGCCAACCTCTGCTCGGCCGTGTTTGGGCTCTGGCTCATTGACCCGCTGTGGCATTTTATCGTGTCGATCTCTTAAAAATGAAAGGAATGTTCCCCATGGAAACTGAAAAGCTATACTACGCGGACCCGTTTTTGACGGACTTTACCGCCACGGTGCTGGACTGCCAGGCGGGAAAAAACGGCTATACAGTCACGCTGGACCGCACTGCCTTTTACCCGGAGGGCGGCGGACAGCCTGCCGACCACGGCACGCTGGACGATGCGGCGGTGACGGACGTCCATGAAAAAAACGGCGTGATTTTCCACAATGTGGATCGCGCCGTGGAAATTGGGAAAACTGTCTCTGGCTCCATCGACTGGGCGCAGCGGTTTGACCATATGCAGCAGCACTCCGGCGAGCATATCTGCTCAGGGCTGATCTGCGGCCAGTATGGCTGCGACAATGTGGGCTTCCACATGGGAACGGACATCGTGACCATCGACTTCAACGCCGACATTCCTTGGGAAGAGCTGCTGGAGATTGAAGGGCAGGCCAACCGCTACATTCAGGAGGATCACCCCATCGACATTCAGTTCCACCGGGGCGCGGAGCTGGACGCTATCGACTACCGCAGCAAAAAGCCGCTGGAGGGGGATGTACGGATTGTGGTCTTCCCCGGCGCGGACTGCTGCGCCTGCTGCGGCACCCATGTGCTGCGGAGCGGGCAGGTGGGGTTGGTAAAGTTCCTGTCCGTGCAGAAATTCCGGGAGGGCGTGCGGATTGAGCTGCTGTGCGGGCAGCGGGCGCTGGATTACCTGTCCCGGACGTGGGAGCAGGCCAAAACCATCGGTCAGCATCTCAGCGTGAAGCCGGTGGACGCGGCGGCCGCTGTAGAGCGGCTGGAGGGTGAGCTGTCCGCCCTGAAAATGCGGTGTGCCGGTCTGGAGGAGGCGGTCTTTGCGGGGATCGCGGCGGAGCAGGCAGGGAAGGGGAACGTGCTGCTGTTCCAGCCCCCCATGAAGCCTGACAGCGTTCGGAAGCTGGCGGACGCCGTATCAAAGGCCTGCGGCGGTCTGGCGGCAGTGTTTGCCGGAGAAGGCTCCCATTATGCCTACGCTCTGGGCCGCGCCGATGGGCAGGACATCAGCGCCGCGGTAAAGGCGCTGAACGGTGCCCTCCATGGCCGGGGCGGCGGCCGGAACGGCTTTGCTCAGGGCAGCGTGGAAGCGGCGCAGAGCGCCATTGAAGCTTTTTTCAAGGAGGTCTGACCATGGAATATATTGTCAAGGAACTGCATCTGCCGGAGGAGGACGACGAGCCGAATTTTGTCTATTCCGAGCTGGACAGCGGACGGCTGGAAACCCGGCGGGTGGAATTCTATCCCAACGGCATCTGCTTCGCCTACGGCGGCGATATGGGACATGAGGAAGTGCTGAACCCGGAACCGTTCCCGGAAAATCTGCGGGAGCTGAACCGCCCCGGCGAGGTGGAAGTCCGCAGTATCCCCCGCCAAATGTTCGTTGAGGTGTGGACGCAGGCCCAGGAGCGGCCCGACGGCTTTATGGGGATGTTCTTTTAAGGCTGTTCCCGGAGGAAAACGCCTTTTCCGAAGAAGAGGTGCTTTCCGGCACTGCGGAATCAGGCAAATCGGAATTTGGAGGGAGAGCAGGTATATGAACGTCTTGCTATATTTAGGTATATTTTGGACGATCTATGGCCTTGCTGGATTATTAGGTTGGCAACGCATAAACAATAAATACAAGGGATACGATTGGACAAAGAAGTATATTAGATGTCTTGGTATATCATGGTTGATGCTTGGAATCCCATGTCTTATTTTTTCAAGACTATATGAGGCAGGCTACAATACAAGGAGTATGTTTGTATTGATGTGTTTTTGTATGTTGCCATCGCTTATTTTCACAATAGTAGTTGAAAAAAAGTTTAATGCTAAAATCAAAGACACGCAGAGATAAATTTCAGTTTGTAGAACTGCCGAAACTCCGGAGCAAAAATGGTTTCCATTTGTTCTGCCTCGTTCTGCAGTCTGCCGACCAGCGAAGCAAATATGCAAAACTTCTCCGTATAGCTTGCCATACGGAGAAGTTTCTGCTTTATGTACGGAACTGAGAGCTTTGTACCCGGAGGTTACACCACCGCGAAGAACTTGATGAGGAACAGGATGGAGATGACATAGGTCAGCACGCTGACCTCCTTGCCCTTGCCGGAGAACAGCTTGATGACGGTGTAGGAGATCATGCCAAGGCCGATGGCGTGGCCAATGGAGCCGGAGATAGGCATACCAATCAGCATCAGCGCCACGGGAACCATTTGATCCATGTCGCCGAAGTCCACGTTCTTCAGACCCTGAAGCATCAGGATGCCCACATAGATCAGCGCGGCAGAGGTGGCTGCGGCGGGGATAATGGCGGCAATGGGGGCAATGAAGATGCAGGCAAGGAACAGGATGCCGGTGGTCAGGGCGGTCAGGCCGGTGCGGCCGCCGGCCTCCACGCCGGAAGCGGACTCGATAAAGGTGGTCACGGTGGAGGTGCCTGTGCAGGCGCCCACAACGGTACCCACCGCGTCGGACAGCAGGGCTTCCTTCATGTTGGGCATCTCGCCCTTTTCATTCACCATGCCCGCGCGGGAGGCGGTGCCTACCAGCGTGCCGATGGTATCGAACATATCGATCATGCAGAAGGTCAGGATCAGGGTGATGGCGGTAAACCAGCCCAGCTGGAAGAATCCGGCAAAGTCGAACTTGAAGAAGGTCAGGTTCATCATGTCGGCGAACGGCGGGACAAAGGAAGCGCCGGACAGGGACGCGAAGGGATTCACGCCCATGAAGATGGCCTCGCCGGCCCAGTAGATCACGGACGCCACCAGCATTCCCAGCAGCACGGCGGCCTTGACGCCCTTCTTGGCCAGAAGGATGATGACAAACAGGCCGATGAAGGCGGTGGCCACCGTCAGCACCATCTGGGTATAGCCCTCAGCGCCCATATAATCCCGGATAACGGAGGGGGTCAGTGCGCCGAAAAAGTCCCGCATCATGAAGAAGGGGGTGGTAAAATCGTTGCCGGCGGCGTAAACGCCCACGTTGGAGCCAAGGCCGATATTCATCAGCATCAGTCCGATGGCGGGGGCAATGCCGTACCGCACGCCCAGAGGGATGGCCTCCACGATTTTTTCCCGGATATTCAGAATGGAGAGGATGAAAAAGATAATGCCCTCAATGAGAATGATGACCAGCGCGGACTGGAAGGACTCCACATAGGTCATGCCGGTAAGACCGGCAATGTTGGCCACCACCACGGCGAAAAAGCTGTTCAGGCCCATGCCGGGAGCCATAGCAAAGGGTTTATTGGCCAGAAACGCCATGCAGAAAATGCCGATGGCCGAAGCGATGCAGGTGGCCATGAATACGGCGTTCCAGAGATCCTGCCCGTTGGCGCCGAAGCCCGTCAGCAGGTTGGGGTTCAGAGCGATGATGTAGGCCATGGTCATAAATGTGGTCAGGCCCGCCAGAATCTCTGTTCGGACAGTGGTTCCGTTCTCCTTCAGCTTGAAAAATTTTTCCATGTTTTTCTCCCTTCCTTTTTTCAACACAGATTTTGCAGAGACAGCGACCTTTCAACTATATAAAATTTTAACATAAATTGCAACGCATGACTATCTCTGAGTTTTGCCGAAAAAATAGGTAGATCTTTGGGAAAAGACACAAATGACCCGGTTTTTTCGGTCGCAGGCAGTTCCGCGTCCTTATGCCAGCTTTTCCCCCATCGCCTGCCGGATGCGGACATCCCGCCGCTGCCAGAGCAGGGCAAGGGCCGCCGGGATCAGAGCGCCCAGAATCGTCCAGTGTCCAAGGCCCAGCCACCACAGGATACAGACGGCGACAGCCCCGCCGTGGAAGGACAGGAGCGTTCCGCCGTAAAGGTGCATCCGGGGGGTGTGATCCGCATCCCGGTTCAGATGCACCTGCACCCACGCATCCACAAACTGGCGGAGATTGTTGGTGGAAAAAATGGTGGAGCAGGGATAGCCGTGCTTGCTGGCAAAGGTAGCCCACTGAAAGGCCATGGCAAACAGGCTGAAATAAACGGCGTATTCCCGATCCGCCGGGATCAGGCTCAGGATCGCCGCAGCCGCCATATCAATAAGAATGGCCCAGCGCCGCAGATCGCTGTGCGTCCGCCTGGGCAGCCATGCCGTCAGGAAAATAGCGGCAATATAGACCAGGATTCCCCCCAGCCGCAGCAGTGCCAGCAGCCAGTTTTCCTGCGCCGCGCCGGTCAGCATTTCCAGCAGATTCACGGTGGCCGCCGAGGCAAAATGCCCGAACCGCAGCACCATATACGCGCCGAACCAGCCGCCGATCACCGCCATGCAGAAATGCAGCCGCTGTTTTGATTGTTCCAACTGTTCTTCCATGATTTCCGTATCCTTTTCGCAAGAGAAGCGGAGAGCCTGACGGCTCTCCGCCCGATTGATTTGTTATTTTCTCAGAACCTGACCTTCTCGGCAAGGTAGCTCTTTACCTGATCGATAGGAATCCGCACCTGTTTTCCCGCCAAACAGGTTTGGCGGGAGCCCTTTTATTCTACCTGTGCAGGGTGAAGTGAATCCACCCTGCACCAAGGTTTTTCTTCGCAAAACGCTTGTACGCCGCACTGGCGGCGATGGTCGCAGGTGCGTTCAGGCCGTTTCTTTTCTCAGAACCTGACCTTTTCGGCAAGATAGCTCTTTACCTGATCGATAGGAATCCGCACCTGCTCCATGGTGTCGCGCTCCCGGATGGTAACGCAGTGGTCGGCAGGGGTGTTCTCATCACCCACGGTGTTGAAGTCCAGCGTGATGCAGAACGGAGTGCCGATCTCGTCCTGACGGCGATAGCGCTTGCCGATGGAGCCGGTCTCGTCGTAGTCCACCATGAAGTCCTTGGACAACTCGTTGTACAGCTCCATGGCAGGGCCGGCCAGAACCTCCTTCTTGCTCAGGGGCAGGATGGCCGCCTTGAAGGGCGCCAGCGCGGGGTGGAAGTGCATGACCACGCGGACATCGTCCTTGCCGTTCTTATCCTGACCCACGACTTCTTCATCGTAAGCGTCGCACAGGACGGCCAGCACGCTGCGCTCTACGCCCAGAGAAGGCTCGATGACATAGGGGATATACTCCACCATATCCTTGCCCTCGCCCTCGCGGTAGACCAGCTTCTGGCCGCTGACGTTGGAGTGCTGGGTCAGGTCGTAGTCGGTACGGTCGGCCACGCCCCACAGCTCGCCCCAGCCAAAGGGGAACAGGAACTCAAAGTCCGTGGTGGCCTTGGAATAGAAGCACAGCTCCTCAGGATCGTGGTCACGGAGCCGGAGATTCTCATCCTTCAGGCCGATGGACAGCAGCCAGTTGTGGCAGAAGGTGCGCCAGTAGTTGAACCACTCCAGATCAGTGCCGGGCTTGCAGAAGAATTCCAGCTCCATCTGCTCGAATTCCCGGACGCGGAAGATGAAGTTGCCCGGCGTGATCTCGTTGCGGAAGGACTTACCGATCTGGCCGATGCCGAAGGGCAGCTTCTTCCGGGTGGTACGCTGGACGTTGTTGAAGTTCACGAAAATACCCTGAGCCGTTTCAGGACGGAGGTACACCGTGTTCTTGGCATCCTCGGTAACGCCCTGGAAAGTCTTGAACATCAGGTTGAACTGGCGGATGTCGGTGAAGTTGTGCTTGCCGCAGGTGGGGCAGGGAATGTTGTGCTCTTCGATGAAGTCCTTCATCTCCTGCTGGGAGAAAGCGTCCACCGCCTTGGGCAGCTCAAACCCCGTCTCAGCGCACCAGTCCTCAATCAGCTTATCGGCCCGGAACCGCTCATGGCACTCCCGGCAGTCCATCAGAGGATCGGAGAAACCGCTGAGGTGGCCGCTGGCCACCCACGTCTGGGGATTCATGAGGATGGCGGCGTCCAGACCCACGTTGTAGGGGTTCTCCTGCACGAATTTCTTCCACCATGCGTTCTTGATGTTCTTTTTCAGCTCCGCGCCGAGAGGGCCGTAGTCCCAGGTGTTGGCGAGGCCGCCGTAGATTTCGCTGCCGGGGAATACAAAGCCCCGGTTTTTGCACAGGGCAACAATTTTGTCCATGGTCTTTTCCGTGTTGTTCATGATCCGATCTCCTTCTGTCCTGAAATAGACTTTTTCTGGCTCAGACGCGTCGTATCAAAGCAAAAAAACGCCCTGAGCCGCTTTCCGGCTCAGGGCGAGTTACGCATAACCCGTGGTTCCACCTGAATTCCCCGTTGGAGGCGGGGCACTTCGTTCCCGATAACGGCGAGGTCCGGCGCAGCATTTCCGCCGCGCAGCTCCAGAGCGCCATCCCGTTTTTCCCGGAGGAGCTTTCACCGGCCGCTCCCTCTCTGTGCCTTTTGAAAACGGAACTTCTCTGTCACAGCTTTTACTCGGTCACTGTAGCACGGTTTTTTACCATTGTCAAGGAAAACCCCGCAAAAGAGCAGAAATTTGCATGGAACCGCAGAAAAAGGGCCGCGTTTTTCCACAATGTTGAAACAAATTGGGAAAACCGGAATCATTTGTCTGAATGTCCTCTTTCCGAAAGAAAACCGCCCTGCCGAAACGACAGAGCGGTTTTTTATGCAATTTACTTGCTTTCCCGGTCAAAGGCCACAATCACCCGGCGATTGGGGTCCACGCCGGTGGAATAGGTGGTGACGCCGGGAACATCCTGCAATGCCGTGTGGATCACATGGCGCTCATAGGCGTTCATCGGCTCCAGTGTGACGCTGCGGCGGTACTTGACCACCTTGGCCGCCACCTTGTTGGCCAGCCGTTCCAGACTCTGCTCCCGCTTGGCCCGGTAATTTTCCGCGTCCAGCTGGACACGGACCCGGCTGCCGGTGCGGTTGACAGAGTAGCTGGTGAGCTGCTGGATGGCGTCCAGCGTCTCGCCCCGGCGGCCGATGATGGCCCCAAGGCCCTGTCCTTCCAGAATGACCTTATAGCGGCCCCTTTCCGGGAGGTACACCTTCACCTCGGCGGTGACCTCCATCTGCTGAAGAAGGCCGGAGAGGAACTTTTTGATCTCCTGTGCGCGGTCGTCGTTGACTTCCTCGCCCAGATCCGCCGGTGCGGCAGGAGCTTCCGCCGTCTGGGGAACTTCCTTCTTCACCGGCGCTTCCCGGCGCTGAGGCTTTTCCACCGGTTTCTTTTCCGTCCGGGGCTTGTCCGCCTTCGGCCTTTCAGCCCTGGGCTTTTCCTCCCGGATCTTTTCCACAACCTTGGGCTGCTCCGGGGCGGGTTCATCATCTTCGCCGTAGCTGACGCGAACCTTGGCGGGACAGCTGCCCAGACCCAGGAAGCCGGCCTTGGCCCGCTCCAGAATCTCCACAGACACATCGTCCCGATCCAGCTTCAGCTGCTCCAGCGCGCGGCTGATGGCCTCGTCCTCGGTTTTGCCCGTTACATCGATAAACTGTCTCATAACGGCTCCTTATTTCGTTTCGTCATAGCGGTCCGCCTTGTAGGACCGGCCGCGGGCATAGGGGCGGTCACCCACCCGTCCGGCCTCGGTGGTGCTGGTGGCAGCCTTGGCGGCCTTGGCGGCTTTGGCATCCTGTGCAGCCTGCTGCTTTTCCCGCAGGGTCTTTTTCTTCTGCTCTTCCTGCTTTTGCAGCTCCTGCTGACGGCGGCCTTCCTCCATGCGCTTCTGGCGTTCCGCCTGCCGCGCCTGGAAACGGGCCTCTTCCTCAGCTTCCATCTTGGCGTTGAGGGTCTTATTCAGAACAAGCTCCTGAATCAGAGAGAACACGCTCTGGGCGATCCAGTACACGCCCAATGCTGCGGGCATGATGAAAGCAATGTACACGCTCATCAGAGGCATCATGTACATCATGGACTTCATGGAGGCGGCGCTGGCGTCAGCCTGCTGGGGCTGGGCGCTCATGGTGATCTTGCTGAGGATGAACTGGGACAGGCCGGACAGAATGGGGATCAGGATCACGCCGATCACTGCCCATGTGAACGTAAAGTTCTTGATGAACTCCCAGGGCGTGGCCGTCAGGTCAAGACCAAGGAAGTTGTAGTTCACGTTGAACCAGCCGTCCGGCGTGGCAAGACCCATCTCCTGCACGGCCTTCACCAGATTGATCTGGCCGTAGGAGGCCAGCTGGGTGAAGCCGTTTTTCACGATGGCTTCGCCAGCCTTATCAAACTGGACAATGTTGGCCATGTTGACGCCGGCCTTGGTGGCAGTCTGGATCAGGGTCTCCACCGCAGATGCCGGCAGCATCATGAAATGGGTGATGGGCTGACGGATGATGGAGTACAGAGCAATGAGGATGGGGAAGGGGATCATTGTCCAGAGACAGCCGCTCATGGGATTGATCCCCTCTTCGGCGTAGAGCTTCTGCATCTCCTCATTCATTTTTACCTGGTTGTTGGCATAGCGCTTCTGGATATCCTTCATCTGCCCGCTGAGACGGTTCATCCGCAGCATGCTCTTCTTGGACTTCATCTGGAAGGGCAGCATGATGAGCTTGATCACCAGCGTAAACAGGATCAGGGCCACGCCGTAGGAACCCGTCAGGTTATAGAACAGACGGACCAGCCAGGCAAAGGGTACGCAAATGTAGTAGCCAATGGTGGACATTCTTGTTTTTCCTCCGATATTCTTTTGAATCAGGGAACAGGATCGTAACCGCCTTTGTGGAAGGGATTGCAGCGCAGAATACGGCGGAAAGCCAGCCAGCCGCCCTTCAGGGCGCCGTACTTTTCAATGGCCTCCAGCGCGTATTGGGAGCAGGTGGGGGTAAAACGGCAGCAGGGGGGACGGAAAGGGGAAATGGCAGCGCGGTAAAACCGCACCAGCGCCAGCAGGATCTGCTTCATTGCGCTTCCTCCAGCAGATCCAGCTTCCGGCAGAGCTTGAGAAACTGCTTCTGGATCTCCGGCCACGGGGCGTGGGCCGTTCGTACCCGCGCCACCAGAATGATATCATAGCCCTGCTTCAATTCCGGCGTATGGAGACGGTAGACCTCTCGCAGACGGCGGCGGCAGCGGTTGCGTACCACAGCGTGGCCCAGCTTGGTGGAGGATACCAGCCCCAAACGGTTGTGTCCCAGACGGTTTTTCCGGCAGTACAGCACCATGGTAGGACAGACTGCCGACGCGCCTTTCTGATACAGCCGCCGGAATTCATAGTTTTCTTTCAGCGTCACCGCTGCTTTCATGGTCTTTTCCCTGTCCTTTCCGCCTGAAGCAACGTCCTGTCTGTTCCGTAAATTTTCCCGGATACAATTCCAGGGACGGAGGACGCTTGCTGTCCCACCGTCCCTAAAGGACATTGTTCAGGTGTCTCCCGCGCATGAACCCTTCTTAGTAGCTCAGGCGGGCACGGCCCTTGGCGCGGCGGCGAGCCAGGACCTTACGGCCGTTGGCGGTAGCCATTCTCTTGCGGAAGCCGTGGACCTTCTGGCCGTGGAGCTTCTTGGGCTGATAGGTACGTTTCGTTGCCATGTTGAGACACCTCCTGTCAGATTTCCGTCCGCCTTGCGGCGGCATTTACTCGACACCGCTGCATAGCAGCGGAGCAGTAAGCATAGTATATGCGTATTTGCAACGCACCGATTAGTATACAGACTTTTTCAATTTCTGTCAAGAAAAAGTTGCCCTTTTTTCAGAAAATCTCATCATTTTCACCTTCTTCCTTCGGTTTTATACAGATATGGTATGTTTTCTGTGTAGGATTCCCATATTTTGTTACAGACATCTTCAAAAAATTGATCTTTATAATTAGAATAAGTGTTGCCTGCGGTCTGAATTTTTGGTATAATATATTGCACGATTTTGACCTTTAATCTACAAGAGAGGTGTTTCCATTTGAATTCTGTCGCTGACGTATGGATCAACGTCCTTCAGCAGCTGAAGAAGGATCTCTCGGAAACCACCATCACCACATGGTTCGATGAACTAACGGCGGTGGACATCCGGGACAATACCTTCTATCTATACTGCCCCAACGACTTCAAAAAACGATATATTGAATCCCTGTTCGTCAAAAACATCAAGGCCGTACTTCTGGATGTGTTTTCCGTGGAGTTTGAGGTGAAGATCCTGGATGCGGACGAACTGGCTGAGTTCAACGGGAAGGTGGTCACCGCGCACATCAGCGAGCGGTTCACCTCCGCAGAGTTCACCTTCGATACCTTCGTGGTAGGCCCCAGCAACAAGCTGGCCTACGCCGCCTCCATGGCAGTGGCGGAGCATCCTGCCAAGAACTACAACCCCCTGCTGATCTACGGCGACTCCGGCTTGGGCAAGACGCACCTGCTGTACGCCATTGCCAACGTCATCCGGAAAAACGACCGCAACGCCAAGATCGTCTACATCAAGGGCGACGACTTCATCAACGAATTCATCGAGCTGATCCGGGCTGGCCGGGGCAGCGAATTCCGGGCCAAGTACCGGGAAGCCGACCTGCTGCTGGTGGACGACGTGCAGTTTGTGGCCGGCAAGGAGCAGGTGCAGAACGAGTTCTTCCATACTTTCAATAACCTGTACGAATCCGGCAAGCAGATCGTACTGACCTCGGATCGTCCGCCCTCTGAGATGACGCTGCTGGACGACCGTCTCCGCACCCGGTTCGAGTGGGGCCTGCTGGCAGACGTAACACCTCCTGATTTTGAGACCCGTCTGGCCATCGTAAAGAACAAGGCCGTGGCGCTGGGAATGGATCTGCCGGACAAGATCGCCAGCTACATTGCGGAAAACGTCACCGCCAACGTCCGGCAGCTGGAAGGCACCGTCAACAAGATCCTTGCCTACAAGGATCTGTTGGGCAACGAGGCCGACGAGGCCACCGTTACCCGCGCCATGCAGGATATTCTGAAAAAGAGCAACGAGTACATTCCCACCCCGGACAACATCCTCGATTACATCAGCAAATACTACGGGATTGAAAAAGAAATCATCTGCGGCCAGCAGCGGGTAAAGGACGCCGTGGCCGCCCGGCAGATCGCCATGTATCTGATCCGCAGCATGACCAATCTGCCGGTGGTGGAAATCGGCAAGGTATTCGACAACCGGGATCACTCCACTGTACTCTATTCTCTGAAGCAGGTCGAAAAGCAGATGAAGAAGGATCCCTCTTTTGCCGAGACGGTGAAAGAGATCAAAACCAATATCAACAACCGGCATTAAAGGGGTCTGCCTGCACCGTTTTTATACAATTCGTATACTTTCTTTTTCCACATTTTCCGTTTAAAAGGAAAACTGTTCCTGTGGAAAAAGAAGCCGGTGGAAAAACCATCCCTTTCTACCATTTTTTCTCCACAAGCTGCGTGGAAGCTTTTTTCCTTGCACTGTAAGGAATTTTTCGGCTTTTCCACATTTTTTTACACTACGAATACTTACTGCTAAAAACTTTTATGTTTCTTTTTTTAGAGAAAACAGAGAGCATCAGGAAAAAGATACGGAATCTGGCAGAACCCTGTCTGCATGACGCCTGATTACGCGCTCCGGCCCCTCTAAATACACGGCAGCTGTTGAAAAATTTTCAACAGGCTGGCTAACCCTCCATATGAAATAGAAAGGAAGCGGCTCTTATGATCAAATTTTCCTGTGAAAAGGTTTTTCTGCAAAACGCCATCGCTGTCACCAGCCGCGCCGTGGCTCAGAAAAGCTCCATTCCGGCTCTGGAGGGCCTGCTGCTCCATGCGGATCAGCAACTGACCATCTCCGGCTACAATATGCAGACCGGCATCCGCACCAACGTGTTTGCCAACGTGGTGGAGGGCGGCGACATTGTGTTGAACGCCCGCCTGTTTGGCGACATCATCCGCCGGATGCCCGACGACATGATCACCTTTACGGCAGACGAGAAGATGATGGTTCACGTCTCCTGCGGCGATGCGGACTTCGACATTCTGGGCCTGTCCGCCGCAGATTACCCGGATCTTCCTGAAGTGGAAGATGAGTATGCCGTTTCCATGCAGCAAAAGGTGCTGCGGAGCATGATTGAAGAGGTGGCATTTGCTGTCTCCACCAATGAGAGCCGCCCGGTCCACACCGGCGCCCTCTTTGAGATCGCCGATATGTGCCTGAACATGGTAGCGGTGGACGGGTTCCGTCTGGCATTCCGGCGGGAGAAGCTGGAAAAGCTGGAGGGCGGCGCGTTTTCCTTCGTCTGCCCCGGCTCCGCTCTCAACGAGGTCAAGAGCATCTGCGGCGACACGGAGGATCTGGTGACCATCACGCTGGGCAAGCGGCACATCCTCTTTGAGATCGGCGACACCCAGCTGATCTGCCGCCGTCTGGAAGGCGAATTCCTGGACTACAAGAACGCTATCCCCCGGAAGAATCCCATTCAGATCACGGTGGAGACCAAGGCCCTGATCGAGAGCATTGACCGTGTGTCCGTGGTGATCTCCGACAAGCTGAAAAGCCCGGTGCGGTGCCTCTTTGACCATGATAAGGTGATGCTCTCCGCTAAAACCGGCAACGGCGAGGCCAAGGACGTGTGTCGTGTCATCGGCGACGGCAACAAGCTGGAGATCGGCTTCAACAACCGCTATCTCATGGAAGCCCTGCGGTATGCCCCGGCAGAAAAGGTGAAGATTGAGCTGAACACCGGCGTTTCCCCGGCCATCATCGTCCCCGTGGAGGGGGATGAGAACTTCCTTTATATGGTGCTGCCGGTGCGGCTGAAAAGTGCGGAGTAAGGAGATTCAGAAATGAAAAGAATCATCTATTATGTATGGGCGATTCTTGTACTTTTTTCTGTTGCTCTTGGTATTGTTGGCTTGGTCATGCAAAAGAATTACAATCCGGCAGGCGATACCGTATCAATCATCTCTGATGTGATCTTTTATGCTGCAATTATTTGCTATATAGCATGGAAAATCATAGGAAAGAAGAAACCGTCATGAAAACAATGACCATTACAACGGAATACATCAAGCTTCAGGATCTTCTGAAGCTGGCCAACGCCGTGGAGACCGGCGGCGAAGCAAAGGAGTGCATCCAGAGCGGCGAGGTGCTGGTAAACGGCGAGGTCTGCACCATGCGGGGAAAGAAGATCCACCCCGGCGATACGGTGACCTTCCAAAATCAGGAATACGCGGCAGCTTATGCGGATTGACGCATTAAGTCTGGACTTCTTCCGCAATTACGTCCATCTGGACGCCGCTTTTGATCCCAATATCAATGTAATCTATGGCGACAACGCCCAGGGAAAGACCAATCTGCTGGAAGCGGTGGCGTATCTTTCTGGCGTCAGCCACCGGGCAAGGTATGATAAGGAGCTGATCCAGTTCGGCGTAGACCACGCCTTTCTGAAAAGCAGTGTGTTTTCGCGGGAACGGACCTTTCTGCTGGAAGCGGAACTGCACAGGGGCGCCCGGCGGGTGCTGCGCTCCAACGGCGTGAAGCTGAAAAACAGCGGCGAACTCAGCGGTATTTTTCAAAGCGTGCTGTTCTGCCCGGAGGATCTGTACCTGATCCGGGAGGGGGCGGCGGCCCGGCGGGGCTTTCTGGACGACTGCATCTGCCAGCTGCGGCCCCGGTATGCGCTGGCGCTGGCGGAATACAGGCGGCTTCATGAGCATAAGACCCGCATCCTGCGGGACAGCGAAGAAAAACCCTCTCTGCTGGACACACTGGACGAATTTTCACTGGGCATGGCGAAGGCGGGAGCGCTGCTGATCCATTACCGCGCCCATTTCATCAAGCGGCTGTGTCAGGCGGCTCCTGCCATTCACGGAGATTTCTCCGGCGGCCGGGAGCAGCTGACGCTGAAATACGAAACCGTGTCTACGGTGACTGACCCGGAAGCGGGGCCGCAGGTGATTTTCCAGCAGCTTTTGCAGCATCAGGAGAGCCACCGGGCGGCGGAGATCGCCAGCCGGCAGTGTCTGTCCGGCCCTCACAAGGATGATTTGCTGGTGGAAATCGACGGACGGGCTGCCAAGAGCTTTGCATCTCAGGGGCAGACCCGGACTGCGGCGCTTTCCCTGAAGCTGGCGGCGCGGGAAATCTTTCAGCAGGATACCGGCGAGTACCCGGTATTGCTGCTGGACGACGTGCTTTCCGAGCTGGACCCCCGGCGGCAGGAATTCGTGCTGAACCGCATTCGGGGCGGGCAGGTATTCATCACCTGCTGCGAGGATGACCGGCTGCCGCAGCTATTAGGCGGAAGAATTTTTCATATTAAGGATGGCACTGTTCGGTGATGAATACCGCGACGGAGCGCAGCGAACGGAGCAGCGCGTTTTCAATCGCCGCGCCGTTACGCGGCGCATCACCTGCTGTGAGAATGATTGTCTGCCAGCAGATGCTGGGCGGGAAAATCTTCCATATCAGGAATGACGCTGTACAATGAGAGATGAGGTGTGCTGCATGAAAAAACAGATGAATGGAATTGCCCTCCTGCTGCTGGGAATTCTGTTTGCCATGGCAGGCGGACAGCTGGATCTGCTGGGACTGACGGGTGTTGGGCTTCTCATGGGAATCTTCGGCGCCGGGTTCGTTTACTGGAACAGCGGAGAGACCTGAAATAACAGAACTGGAAAGGAAGAACTGCTATGGAACCCATTCAATACCTCTGGAAAGATCGGAAACGCCATCTGGGGCTGCCTCTTTCCTTTACCCGGTACAGTCTCAGTGAGGATCGTCTGTTCTGCGAAAAAGGGTTTCTGAATCTGAAATGCGACGAGGTGCTGCTTTACCGCGTCCGGGATTTGCAGCTGAATCTGTCTCTTGGCCAGCGGATTCTCGGCGTGGGGACGATCTGCGTTATTTCTTCCGACCAGAGCATCCCCCATCTGGATCTGGTGAACGTGAAGCATCCGCGGGAGGTCAAGGAGCTGATCCATAAAAACGTGGAAGCGGCCAAGGACAAGCGGCGGATGCGTACCACGGAGATCATGGGCGGTCCGGGGGACGATGAAGTGACCCACGATTTTGACGACGAAACGGAGTGCGGCGGCCGTTAAACGCCGCAGGAGGAAGCTATGTTTCATGTTTTATTGGCACTGCCGGCCATTGCCGTATTCGGCACGGTGGCCGGAACGGTTCTGAGCGTTCTGAGCGGCCTGCTGGTGCTGGCATTTATCGCGGAGCTGCTGTTCGGCTTTGTGTTCCGCATGGCAAAATGGCTCCTGTGGCTGCCCTGCGTGCTGGGCATGGCCGTTCTGGGAATTCTGGGCGCCGGGCTGGGCGTGGTTCCCCTGACGCTGATGCTGGTGTTCGGCCTTGTTTACGGCGTGGTGCTGCTGGTGGGGAAGTGCGCGGTACATCTGCTGCGGTGGCTGTTTGGCCTGTTTTTCTGAGGGCCTATGTATTTGCATCTGGGACAGAACGAGATCGTGCCGGATCATCGGATCATCGGCATTTTTGATCTGGATAAATGCAGCTATGAAAAGCGTACCCGCGAATATCTCGCCAACGCGGAACAGGAGGGCGTGGTGCTGGACGTGTCCGGCGACCTGCCCAAGTCCTTTGTGGTGTGCGACCATCCGTACCACCCGCAGATCGTGTATCTGAGCCAGCTGAACACCTCCACCCTGAAAAACCGGGCGGAGAGCGACAGACTGGTGCTGTAGTGAAAATCAGGCAGGCTGAAGAGCCTGCTGACTGAAAAGCAAAAACTGGAAATGATCGGGGCAAGGAGAAACGGGCCGGAAGCGGTCCGGCTTGGTTCTTCCTGCCCAGAGACGAAAGGAGAACCTACATGGCAGACAACGAAATTCTGCAATCCACGGCGGTGGACGCCGCCAACGAGTATGACGCATCGGAAATTCAGGTTCTGGAAGGGCTGGAAGCCGTCCGAAAGCGTCCCGGTATGTATATCGGCTCCACTTCTACCTCCGGCCTTCACCATCTGGTGTATGAGATCGTGGACAACGCCATCGACGAAGCGCTGGCGGGCTACTGCACGGAGATCTCCGTCACCATCAACGAGGGCGATACCATCACCGTGGTGGATAACGGCCGCGGCATCCCCGTGGACATTCAGGCCCAGACCGGCAAGCCCGCTCTGGAAGTGGTGTACACCGTGCTGCACGCCGGCGGCAAGTTCGGCGGCGGGGGCTACAAGGTATCCGGCGGCCTCCACGGCGTGGGCGCTTCCGTGGTGAACGCCCTGAGCGAATGGCTGGTGGTGCAGGTTCACCGGGACGGCAAGATCCATGAGATGAAGTTTGCACGGGGCAAGGTCACGGAACCCATGACCGTGGTGGGTACCACGGATCACACCGGCACCACCGTCACGTTCAAGCCGGACCCCGAAATGTTTGAGGACACCATTTACAGCTATGACACCCTCCACACCCGGATGCGGGAGGAGGCTTTCCTGAACGCCGGTCTGCGGATCACCATTGCCGATGAGCGGAATGCCTCTGCCGACAAGCCGGAGGAGGAGCGCTACCACTCCATGTGCTACGAGGGCGGTATCCGGGAGTTCGTCACCTACCTCAACCGCACCAAGACCCCCCTCCACGAGCAGGTCATCTATGTGGCGGGGCAGAAGGGCGATTCCATGGCGGAGATCGCCATGCAGTATAACGACGGCTATAATGAAACCACCCTGTCCTTTGCCAACAACGTCCACACCCCGGAGGGCGGTATGCATGAGGAGGGCTTCCGCCGTGCGCTGACCACGGTGCTGAATAATTACGGCCGGAAGATCAAAATGCTGAAAGACGATGAGAAGGTCTCCGGAGAGGACTGCCGGGAGGGTCTGACCTGCGTTATTTCCGTGAAGCTGACGGACGCGCAGTTTGAAGGCCAGACCAAGGCCAAGCTGGGCAACAGCGAGATCCGGACGCTGGTGAACAACATCGTTGCCGACAAGCTGGATACCTTCCTGGAGGAGAATCCTCAGGTGGGCCGCATGATTCTGGACAAGGCCCTCACCGCCAACCGGGCGCGGGAGGCCGCCAAGAAGGCAAGAGAGTCCATCCGCCGCAAGACGGCGCTGGGCGGCGCGGCCATGCCGGATAAGCTGCGGGACTGCAACGAAAACAACCCGGAACTCACCGAGCTGTACATCGTGGAGGGCGACTCCGCAGGCGGCTCCGCCACGCAGGGCCGGGATTCCCGTTTTCAGGCCATCCTTCCCCTGTGGGGCAAGATGCTGAACGTGGAAAAGGCCCGTGCGGACAAGGTGTACGGCAACGACAAGCTCCAGCCGGTGATCACGGCGCTGGGCGCGGGCATCGGCGACGAATTTGACGACGCCAAGCTCCGGTATCATAAAATCATCATCATGGCAGATGCCGATGTGGACGGCGCCCATATTCGCACCCTGCTGCTGACCTTCTTCTTCCGCTTCATGCGGCCGCTGATCGAGAAGGGCTATGTGTATTCCGCTGTGCCGCCCCTCTATAAGCTGACCCGCGGCAAGACCACGCGGGTGGCCTTCTCTGACGAGGAGCGGGACGCCGTGTCCGCCGAGCTGCGGGGCGGAAATCCCAATGTCAAGATCGACATCTCCCGGTTCAAGGGTCTGGGCGAGATGAACCCCCATGAGCTGTGGGAGACCACCATGGATCCTGAAAAACGGACGCTGCGCCGCATCACGCTGGACGACGCCGTTCTTGCGGACGCCACCTTCAACATCCTGATGGGTGAAAAGGTGGAGCCCCGGAAGGAGTTCATTGAGCGCAACGCCAAGTACGCGGTGAATCTGGATTACTAAGATATGCGGATCAGAACGTTTCTGGTCTGTTATCTCCGCATGAGGAGGATGCAAAAGGAATGAGTAAGAAACCCCAATACGATCCTGAGGAGATCCGATATCCGGACCAGCACATTGTGGAGTCCCCGCTGGTGCCGGAGATGGAGAAATCCTATATTGAATATGCCATGAGCGTCATTGTGGGCCGCGCCCTGCCAGATGTGCGGGACGGCCTGAAGCCGGTGCATCGCCGGATCCTGTACGCCATGTATGAGGATAACCTCACAAGCGACAAGCCCTTCAAAAAGTCCGCCACCTGTGTGGGCGACGTGCTGGGCCGGTATCACCCCCACGGCGACGCCTCCGTGTACGACGCGCTGGTGCGTCTGGCACAGGACTTTTCCATGCGCTATATGCTGGTGGACGGCCACGGCAACTTCGGCAGCGTGGATGGCGATCCCCCGGCAGCCTACCGTTATACGGAAGCACGTTTGAGCAAGATCTCCGACGAGATGCTCCGGGATATCGAAAAGGACACCGTGGACTGGGACCCCAACTTCGATGAGAGCCGGAAAGAACCCCGCGTTCTCCCGGCCCGCTTCCCCAACCTGCTGGTAAACGGCTCCAGCGGCATCGCCGTGGGCATGGCTACCAACATCCCGCCCCACAATCTGCGGGAGGTGATCGGCGCCTGTATCTGCGTGCTGGATGATCCCAACGCGTCCCTGTCTGACCTGATGGAGCATATCAAGGGGCCGGACTTCCCTACAAGGGGCATTATCATGGGCCGCAGCGGTATCCGGGCGGCCTACGCCACCGGCCGGGGCCGGATTATAGTCCGCGCCCGGCATGAATTTGAGGAGTTCGGTCACGACCGTACCCGTATTGTCATCACGGAGCTGCCCTATCAGGTGAACAAGCGGATGCTCATTAAGAGCCTTGCCGATCAGGTGGAGGACAAGCGTCTGGAGGGCATTTCCGACATCCGGGACGAGTCCGACCGCAATGGTATGCGGATGGTCATTGAGCTGAAGCGGGATGCCAACCCGCAGGTGGTGCTGAACCGCCTGTTTAACCAGTCCCAGCTCCAGACCACCTTCGCCATCAATATGCTGGCGTTGGTACAGAACCAGTCCCAGCCCAAGATTCTGTCCCTGCGGCATATCATTGACGAGTATCTGGCATTTCAGGAGGAGATCATCGTCCGCCGGACGAAGTTCGACCTGAAAAAAGCTCAGGAGCGCGCCCATCTGCTGGAGGGTCTGCTCATCGCGCAGGACAATATCGACGAGGTTATCAAGATCATCCGCACCAGCTACGATAATGCCAAGGAAAATCTGATGAACCGCTTCGGTCTGGACGATGTGCAGGCGCAGGCCATTCTGGATATGCGCCTGAAGGCCTTGCAGGGCCTCGACCGGGAGAAGCTGGAAAACGAATACAAGGAACTGGAGGAGAAGATTGCCTACTTCAACCGCGTCCTCTCCGACGATGCGCTGGTGCGCCAGATCCTGAAGGAAGAGCTGACCGCCATTGCCGACAAGTTCGGCGACGACCGCAAGACCGAGATTCAGGATGTGGAGGACGAGATCGACATTGAGGATCTCATTGAAGAGGAGCAGTGCGTCTTTACGCTGACGGAAGCCGGTTATATCAAGCGCACCCCTGTCAGCGAATATACCGCCCAGTCCAAGGGCGGCATGGGCAAGAAGGGGATCACCACGCGGGAAGAGGATACCGTGGTGGATGTGTTCACCGCCTCTACCCACGATTTCATCCTGTTCTTTACCGACACCGGCAAGGTCTATCGGAAGAAGGGCTATCAGATCCCCGAATCCGGCAAGACTGCCAAGGGTACCAACCTCATCAACATCCTGCAAATCGAGCAGGGCGAACGGGTGCAGACCATGCTCCACTTCCGGGAGATGGGCAACGACCACCTGTACCTCATGATGGTGACCCGGAACGGCACGGTGAAGCGCCTGCCGGTGGAAACCCTGAAGAACCTGCGGAACAACGGCATCCGCGCCCTGACCATGGACGAAGGCGACGAGCTGGTGTCTGTCCGGGAGACGGACGGCAATCAGAAGATCCTCATCGCCACCCATGACGGCATGGCCGTGGTGTTCGATGAGAACGATGTCCGTCCCATGGGCCGTACTGCCGTGGGCGTCCGGGGCATCAAGCTCCGGGACGGCGACTATGTGGTGGGCGCTGCACGGGCGCAGGAAGGCAAGAGCGTGCTGACCATCACCGAAAAGGGCTACGGCAAGCGGACTCCCGTGGAGGAGTACCGCATCACCAACCGCGGCGGCCTTGGTATCAAGAATTACCAGATCACGGAAAAAACCGGCAAGATCGTGGGTGTCAAGGTGGTGGACGGCAGCGAGGATCTGCTGCTGGTGACCCAGTCCGGCATCCTGATCCGCACCCCGGTGGAAAACATCAAGGAAACCGCCAACCGCGCTACGCAGGGCGTGATTGTCATGCGCTTCAAGGAGGAGGGCAATCAGGTCATCTCCATGGCGCTGGCAGACCACGAGGACACGGCAGAGCCGGTTTCCGACACACCTGCGGAGGGAACGGAGTCTGCTGCCCCGGCAGAGGATTCCCATCAGGAAAGCTGATTTGCCTTTTGAATCATGAGAAAGACAGAAGAACCGGCCATTTGGCCGGTTCTTCTGTCTTTGAGAACAACTCTGAGAAGATATCTCAGTGGATATTTTTATCGCGGCTGATTGCTCCGCTCCAGCAGATAATCCAACGAAACATTGAAGTAGTCGGCAATCCGAATCAATTCATCAATGCCGGGTTCCCGTTCGCCGTTTTCATAGCGGCTGATGGTATTCTGGCTCATGGAAAGTTCAATAGCCAAGCGCTGCTGTGACATTTTTCGTGCCAAGCGCAGTTCCCGTAATCTCATAGCATCACCTTGACACTATTATGCCGTTAAAGAGAATCCATTTTCTGTTCTGGCTGCTCATAGTGCAGCAGATCTTCAACCCTGCAATCCAATACATAGCAGATTTTGGCTAAAAAATCCAGATCAACCAGAGCAATATCCTGCCCCTTGTAATAGCGGTCAATTACATCATATTTGATTCCCGTTAAAGTTCGCAGACGGTTGCGGGTGATTTTCCGCGCATCCATTACTTTGGAGAGAGTAACGATCACATGGCCGTATTCTGCTGTCTGATAGCTGACGATGCTTTTTGGCTCATTCATGCAACCCCTCCTTTGACAGAATCATTTTAACAGGGATATCCCTGATTGACATTTACCATATTTAAGGTTATCCTTATATAAGGTAAACATAAGGAGGGGTTTCTATGAAAGATGAGCAGGAATTTTACCGCTGCCTCGTGTCGGATGCAGCAGGGCGGGCGCTGTTGAGAATCCGGGATATTTTATCAGATGAAACGTTGAATGATACAGCCTGCTTTTATAAAATCGAAGCCATAATTTCCCTTTTGAACGACATGGGTATTTTCACTGGCACCCGCCACGATTTTTGATAAAAAAGCACACGGCGCAGCCGTGTGCTTTCTGTTTTGGGGTGTTTCCAAAGAGGGGGATCGCAGTCCCCCTCTTTGTATCGTTTGGAATCCGGGGCGAATCGAAACGCCCTGGTGCTTTCCGATGAGGGTCAAAGGGGGAGGAGCCTTTTCAGAAAGACTTCTCCCCCTTATCGGTTATTCCTCGTGTGCCGTGACTTTGATATGCAGCTCGTCCAGCTGAGCCTGCGTGACCTCGCTGGGAGCGCTCATCATGACGTCCTGGGCGTTCTTGTTCATGGGGAAGGGAATGATCTCCCGGATGCTGTCCTCGCCAGCCAGCAGCATGACCATACGATCCACGCCGGGGGCAATACCGGCATGGGGGGGTGCGCCGTAGGTAAAGGCGTTGTACATGGCGGGGAACTTGGCTTTTACATCTTCCTCGCCCAGACGCACCAGCTCAAAGGCCTTGATCATGATCTCAGGATCGTGGTTCCGCACGGCGCCAGAGCTGAGCTCCACGCCGTTGCACACCAGATCGTACTGATCGGCGGTGATGCTCAGAGGATCGATCTCACCCCGCTCGGCCTTCAGCAGCACGTCCAGCCCGCCGGCAGGCATGGAGAACGGATTGTGGCAGAATTCCAGTTCGCCGGATTCATCGCCAATCTCATACATGGGGAAGTCCACGATCCAGCAGAAGGCGTACTGCTCCTTGTCCATGTGGCCGGGAACGGCTGCGCCCAGCGTCTTGACCAGCACACCGGCGGTCTTTTGCGCCGCGCCCAGCGCACCGGCAGAGAGCGCCACGAAGTCGTTGGCCTTCAGGTTCAGAGCGGAAACCACCTGCTCCTTGATGGGCTGGACGAACTTGGCAATGCCGCCGACGATCTCACCGTTTTCGTCCAGACGGAACCAGTAAGGCTTGCCGCCGGAGATGACCTCCACATCGGCCAGCGTTTTGTCAATGAATTTCCGGGTCTCGTGGAAATCGCTGACCACCACGGCCTTGACCTGATTGCCCTCAAAGGGGCCGAAGCCGCAGCCGCTCAGCACGTCGGTGACGTCCTGCACCGTCAGGTCAATCCGCAGATCCGGCTTGTCGGAGCCGTACTTCTCCATGGCCTCCAGATAGGGAATACGGACAAAGGGGGCTTCGCTGGCCCGGTCGTAGGTGCCGTATTTGGCGAAGATGGGGGGCAGAACCTTTTCACAGACGGCGAACACGTCCTCCTGAGAGGCAAAAGCCATCTCCATATCCAGCTGATAGAACTCGCCGGGAGAACGGTCGCCGCGGGCGTCCTCGTCCCGGAAGCAGGGGGCAATCTGGAAATAGCGGTCAAAACCGGAGGTCATCAGCAGCTGCTTGAACTGCTGGGGCGCCTGCGGCAGCGCATAGAATTTGCCGGGATGCTTCCGGGCAGGCACCAGATAGTCACGGGCGCCTTCAGGGGAGGAGGCGGTCAGGATGGGGGTGGTGATTTCCATGAAGCCCTCGGCGGTCATAGCCTGCCGCAGAGCGGCCACCACGTTGCAGCGCAGAATGATATTCTTCTTTACGGCGGGGTTCCGCAGATCCAGATAACGGTACTTCAGCCGCAGAGCCTCGTCGGCATCCCGGCTGCGGTTGATCTGGAAGGGCAGCTCTGCGTGCTGGCAGCGGCCCAGCACCTCCACCTTGGCAGGGACGATCTCAATATCGCCGGTGGCCATCTTATTGGTCTTGCTGTCCCGCTCCCGGACGATGCCCTCCACGGAAATGGTAGACTCCTTGGTGATGGCCTTAAAGATGTTCACCATGTCCTCGGTCTCGGCTACCACCTGCGTGGTGCCGTAGAAATCACGGACGACCACGAAGGCCAGATTGGCGCTGACCACGCGGACGTTCTCCATCCAGCCGGAAATTTTCACCTGCTTGCCTGCGTCGCCAAGGCGCAGCTCTCCACAGGTATGGGTTCGATTCTGCATCATATTGTTGCTTCCTTTCCATGAAAAGTGATTTGAAATTGTATAATTAAAATCAGAAATAACGAATTGTATTTATTCGGCAGCCTGTTTCCACAGTGCGTGAGCCATTTTCTGCCCGATCTCGTAGCCGTTCTTCATCATCAGCGGCAGGGTGACCCCGTGGTCAAAGTCCCGGTAGCTCCACGTATTCGTCCAGAATTGCAGATCCTCTGACCGCCATGTGTCAGTCCCATTGTCCTGCGCGAAGCCGATGAGCAGGTGGTCTATATCATCGGCCTCCGGGTATTTGACATGGCTCCCCACGATCCCTTCCAAGAAGGGGAGGGCCTGCACCACCACGTTGAAGGGGGAGCGCCGGAACCGTAATTCCTGAATTTCCGACCAGAGATCGTCAAATTCCTCTGTCCCGGCGGTGAGCTTGAGATTCTGATCTTCATGGCCGCTGCCGGTAAAATCGATCAGAGTCACATAAACGAGGTCCGGCTCCAGACCGGGAAACAGGGTGTCCACACCGATGGGCCGGGCATACCAAAGCCCCCAGATCACCAGCAGCGCCGCCAGCAGCAGCGGCAGGTCACGTTTCAGAGTCAGTTTCATAACAGGCTCCTTTCTGTGGTTATTCCACGATCACGCTTCCCTTTTCCAGTTCGGCAAGACCAGCCTTGATCCGGTCGATGGTCTCCTGCGTATTCAGTTTGGTCTGCTCACCGGATTTCATATCCTTGCAGGCCACCACACCTTCTTTGATCTCGTCCTCTCCTAAGAAAATCACATAGGGAATGGACAGCTTGTCGGCATAGCTCATCTTGGCCTTGAACTTCTTCTGCTCGCAGTGGAGCTGGGTGCGGATGCCTGCCTGCCGCAGCTGGGTAGCCAGCGCGATGGCGGAGGAGAGGTCCTCCGTCATAGGCAGGATCAGCACATCCGCCGGGGCGGTGGGCAGCTCCGGATTCAGCATCCCCTGCTCGCCCAGCACGTAGAACAGCCGGGTCAGGCCGATGGAAATGCCCACGCCGGGGAGCTGCTTGTCGGTGTAGAACTCTGCCAGATTGTCATACCGTCCGCCGGAGCACACGGAGCCAATCTCCGGGTGATCCAGCAGCGTGGTCTCATAGACCGTGCCGGTGTAGTAATCCAGACCGCGGGCAATGGTGAGATCCACGGCAAAGTTCTCCGTCGGGACGCCGAAAGCTGCCAGATAGCCCACCACGGTTTTCAGCTCGCTGAGTCCCTGATCGAAGGTTTCATTTTTGCCGGCATAGCCGTCCAGCGCCGCCAGAACCTCCTCGTTGGTGCCTTTGATGGCGATGAATTTCAGAATTTCATCGGCGTCCGCTTCACTGACGGCAAAATCCTCCACCAGAATGGTTTTCACCTTTTCCGGGCCAATTTTGTCCAGCTTGTCCACGGTACGCATCACGTCGGCGGATTTCTCCGTCAGCCCCAGCAGGGCATAGAAGCCGTTCAAAATCTTCCGGTTGTTCACCCGGATCTGGAATCGCTTCAGCCCCAGGGTGGAGAAGGTCTGGTAGATGATGGAGGGAATCTCCGCCTCGTTGGTGATGTCCAGCTTGCCGTCGCCGATCATGTCAATGTCCGCCTGATAGAACTCCCGGAAGCGGCCCCGTTGGGCGCGCTCACCCCGGTACACCTTGCCAATCTGATACCGGCGGAAGGGGAAGGACAGTTCATTATAGTGCAGAGCCACATACTTGGCCAGAGGCACCGTCAGATCAAAGCGGAGGGAGAGGTCGCTGTCGCCTTTCTGAAAGCGGTAAATCTGCTTTTCCGTTTCGCCGCCGGCCTTGGCCAGCAGCACCTCACTGGATTCGATCACCGGGGTGTCCAGCGGCGTGAAGCCGTACAGGGAATAGGTTTTGCGGAGGATCTCCATAATGCGCTCCATCTGCTGCTGGGGCGCGGGCAGAAGCTCCATGAAGCCGGACAGCGTCCGGGGGGTCATTTTAGCCATAGTTTTACTCCTTTTCGGATGAAATTACACAACAGACTGGGAAAATCGGACAAAAAAACGCTCCCGTCCCTGTGCTTTGGGACGAGAGCGCATCGCTTCGTGGTGCCACCCAAATTCGGGGCAGACTGCCCCCTTTGGCCTTCTGGTACGGGAAAGGAACCGTGGGCGTTTCCGCCCCCGCTCCGCCGCTGTCCTTCCTCCGGCACAGACGGGATCCTTTCAGCGGGAGATCCCTCTCTGTAAGCCTGTGATCCGGCATACTGCTGCGGCGTCATAGCGGTGTTATTCAATTCGGCGCAGGAAAACACACGGCTGCGGCGGAGATCAGAATGACCTGCTCCTACACATCAACCGAGGGTATCATAGCCGTTTTCCGGCAGTTTGTCAAGCGATGGGGCGGTTGCTGGTGGGGTTGACGATCATACGCCAGTCCAGATCCCCTCTGGCAAGGCCCAGCACCAACATCTCCGCTGTGGCGATGTTGCTGGCAAAGGGAACGTTATTCTGATCGCACAGGCGGGAGATGTAGCTGATTTCGCTGGCCATCTTCTCGTTGCTGGGATCGTTGAAAAACAACACCAGATCGAACTCATTATAAGCGATCCGGGCGCCGATCTGCTGGCTGCCGCCATGGGCGTAGGACAGGAAACAGTGTACCTTCAGGCCGGTAGCTTCCGCCACCATATGGCCGGTGGTGTTGGTGGCATACAGGCTGTGGCGGGACAGAATGCCTGCATACGCGGTGCAGAACTGTACCATCAGATCTTTGCGGTTGTCATGGGACATGAGTGCGATATTCATGGCAGGGTCTCCTTTCCAGGATGTTCTATCTGATCCGCAGAAGCGGCGCCCGGCCGCCCTGCAGACGAATAGCAATGTTACGATAGGCCCCGGCAGCGCCGCCGCGGGAGGCCAGCAGCAGGGGAACGCCCCGGTTCAGCGCCAGAGGAAGAGCATCGTCCTCCGGCACAACGCCGATGAGGGGCAGACCTGCTTTATCAATGGCGTCATCAATGGTGGCGTGCATACTGTGGAGCAGCTTCTTTTTCACCCGGTTTACCACCAGATGCAGCCGACCCGACCCAAATTGCCGCAGCTCCATTACGGTATGCTGGGCGTCCCGCAGGGAGGAGGCGTCCTGTGTGGTAACGACCACGCAGCGATCCGCCGCGCAGACCGCCAGACGGAACCCCTCGCCCAGACCTGCCGGTGCGTCCAGCAGGCAGTAATCAAATTGCTGGCGAATCTTGGCCAGCATCAATCGGAAGTCCAGCGTGGTGACGCACGGTCCCCGCATCCGCACCGGCGCGGTCAGCAGATAGAGATTCGGCACATTGGGGTGGCTGACCACCGCAGATTCCAGGGAACAGCGGTTCAGCGCTACATCGGAAAAATCCATCAGGGCGCGGTCAGTCAGTCCCAGAGCGAGGTCCAGATTCCGCAGGCCGATGTCGCAGTCCACGCACAGCACGCGCTTGCCGCTGAGGGCCAGCGCCGTGCCGACACCTGCGGTCAGGGAGGTTTTCCCGGTGCCGCCCTTGCCGGACACAACAGCAATACATTGTCCGTTCACGGCACCACTTCCTTCCAGTTCCTATTATAACGGATTCTTTTTGATTTTTGCAAATGGTCTGGGATATTTTTTTGGCGTTTCTGCAATTTTTTTTATAAAAATGACCCGATGGGTCACATCCGTACCCGGTATGGAATAGTCGGCAGTACGTTCTACCCGTCCTCCCAGAATCCCAATGGCCTTTTTGGCCTGTTCCAGTTCCCCGCCGGATTCCACGGATTTCATGGACAGGAAGGAGCCGCCGACCTTCACCAGCGGCAGGCACAGCTCGCACAGCACGCTGAGGTTGGCCACAGCGCGGGACACGGCAAAGTCAAAGCTCTGCCGGTGGTCTGCCGCAAATTCCTCTGCACGGGCGTGGATGCACTGCACATCCGTCAGTCCCAGATCGTCGCAGACCTCCTGCAAAAAGGTGATCCGCTTGCCGAGGGAGTCCAGCAGCGTCATGCGGATGGACGGCTCCAGAATTTTCAGGGGCATACCGGGCAGTCCCGCGCCGGTTCCCACATCCACCACGGATTTCCCCTTGAGGTCGGCAAGGGTCAGCAGGGCAGCGCTGTCAAGAAAGTGCAGTGTCGCCACATCCTGCGGCTCCGTGATGGCCGTCAGGTTCATGACCTTGTTTTTTTCCAGCAGCAGCTCCCCGTACCGCAGCAGGGAGGGGGCACCGCTTTCGTCCAGGCCCAGCTGGGCCAGACCCTTTCGCAGAAGCGCTTCCATCACTTCTGCTCTTTCAGTAGATCCCGGATCTCCGTCAGCAGCTTTTCCTCAGCGGAAGGCTCCGGCGGTGCGGGCGGTTCAGCGGGGGCTTCCTCTTCCTGCTTCTTCATTTTGTCGTGGAAGCCGTTGATGGTTTTGATCATCAGGAACACCGCAAAGGCAATGATGAGAAAATCCAGAATGGTGGCGAGGAAGGTGCCGTACCGAACGGCAACTTCCGTGGATGCGTCGATCACGCCGTCAGCACCGGCGACGGCCTGCTTGAGAACGATTTTCCAGTTGCTGAAATCAATGCCGCCGGTGAGCATGGAGATCAGGGGCATGATGATATCATTCACAAGAGAGGTGGAAATTTTGCCGAATGCGCCGCCAATGATGACGCCGACGGCCATATCCATCACATTACCGCGGGCAATAAAGGCTTTGAACTCGCCCATAAATCCCTTTGCTTTTCCAGGTGCAGGCATCGGAGGAACCTCCTTTTTATGTTGTGAAACTTTCAAATTCTGAAAGTCTTGCGCCGCAAGGCTTTCAGAGGTCAAACCGGGATGGAGCCGTTTTTGCGGCTGCAAATGATCCGCTGATGGATTTTTTAACGCTCCAGCGGCTGTAAACAGCCGATACGTTCTGTATTATTCAATACTCAGAATACAAACCGTAAAATAACGCTTTTCCCCGGTAGTTTTCGGGCTTGTGGAAAAGTTACTTCTTTTTCGGAACCAGAACCTTGGTGCCGCCCATGTAGGGCCACAGGACTTCGGGGATCTTTACGGTGCCGTCCGCTTGCAGGTTGTTTTCCAGGAAAGCAATCAGCATCCGGGGAGGCGCCACGCAGGTGTTGTTCAGTGTGTGGCAGAGCTGCATCTTGCCGTTTTCATCCTTGTAGCGGATCCGCAGGCGGCGAGCCTGTGCATCGCCCAGATTGGAGCAGGAGCAGACCTCGAAATACTTCTGCTGACGGGGAGACCATGCTTCGATATCGCAGGACTTCACCTTCAGGTCTGCCAGATCGCCGGAGCAGCATTCCAACTGCCGCACGGGGATATCCATGGAGCGGAACAGCTCCACAGAGAAGTTCCACAGCTTGTCATACCACATCTTGGACTCTTCGGGCTTGCAGACCACGATCATCTCCTGCTTTTCAAACTGGTGGATGCGGTACACGCCCCGCTCCTCAATGCCGTGGGAGCCTTTTTCCTTGCGGAAGCAGGGGGAGTAGGAGGTCAGGGTCTGGGGCAGTTTCTCAGCGGGAATGATCTGATCAATGAACCGGCCGATCATGGAGTGTTCGCTGGTGCCGATCAGATAGAGATCCTCGCCTTCGATCTTGTACATCATGGCGTCCATATCCGTTTGACTCATGACGCCCTCCACCACATTGCCGTGGATCATGAAGGGGGGGATGCAGTAGGTGAAGCCCTTGGAGATCATGAAGTCCCGGCCGTAGGCCAGCACGGCCTCATGAAGCCGCGCAATGTCGCCCAGCAGATAATAGAAGCCGGAGCCGGAAACACGGCCGGCGGCGTCCATGTCGATGCCGTCGAAGCTCTCCATGATTTCGGTGTGGTAGGGGATGGGGAAGTCAGGCACCTTGGCCTCGCCGAAGCGCTGAACCTCCACGTTGCAGCTGTCGTCCGGGCCGATGGGAACGGAGGGGTCAATGATCTGAGGGATCTGGAGCATGATGTGATGAACCTTTTCGTCCAGTTCCGCTTCCAGCTTTTCCAGAGCAGCCAGCCGCTCGGCTTCGTCCGTGACCTGCTTCTTTACGGCCTCGGCCTCTGCCAGCTTGCTGGGATCTTTCTTGGCCTGTCCCATCAGCATACCAACCTGTTTGCTGAGCCGGTTGCGGTCAGCGCGGAGCTGGTCGGCCTCCTGAATGTTAGCCCGGCGCTGAGCGTCCAGCGCAATGACCTCGTCTACCAGAGGCAGCTTTTCATCCTGAAATTTCTTCTTGATGTTTTCCTTTACGGCATCCGGGTTCTCCCGGACAAACTTCATATCAAGCATATTTCTTCCTCACTTCTCATTTATATTCATTTTGAGTTTTCTCACGAATTCAAAATCGCTTCCCGCAGCTCCAGATACCGCTGAGCGGGAGCGGTGATGCCGTCCGGCGCGGTATCGGGCAGCAGCTCTGCCAGTCCCTGATCGCTGATCTCCTGCAGGGTCAGGCGGCAGCCGTCCAGATTTCCGGCGGCATACTCCTGTTGAAGATTGTACAGCGCCAGCAGGGCGTCGTTTTCCTTTTCCAGCGCGGCAATACTGTCGTCCTTGGCTTTGGCGGCATCTTCCGCAGTGTCCCGCTCTTTCTGGGCTTCACTGAGCTGCTTTTGCAGATCAATGACCTGCTCCTGACTGGTCTGGATCTCCTGAATAGCGGAGACGGAATTTTGCAACTGTCCCAGCGCTTCACTGTTGCTGCGCTGATGCGCCAGCAGGGAGAGGAACATCAGCATAAATGCCGCCAGAAACAGAATCAGGATGTAGATGATGACGGGCTTTTTGCCGGTATCCGGCGTTTCGGAGGAAGGGGTCACGTCTCCTCCGTCGGCTCGTTTTTCAAATTTCATGCCTGAGGTCCTTCCTTTGCTTTGTTGATTTTTATAAGGGCCAGCGCGTCCAGCAGATCGTTCAGATCATCCAGACCGTAATATTCCAGCTCAATGCGGCCCTTTTTCCGGCCGGAAACGATCTTTACGCCCCGGCAAAGCTTGGCTTTCAGCTCGTTCTGTGCCTCGGCAAGATAATCCACCTCATCGTTCCGGGGCTTTTTCGACTCCTTTTTTTCAGCGGACAGCCGCTTTACCAGCGCTTCCGTCTGCCGGACGGACAGTCCCCCGGCAATAATGGCGTTGGCGGCGCTTTCCTGAAGGGAGGGGGAGAGGGGAACCAGCGCCCGCGCATGACCGGCGGTGAGTTTATTTTCCTCCACCAGCTTCCGCACGGAGGGGGACAATCCCAGCAGCCGCAGGGCATTGGTAACGGCGCTGCGGGATTTACCCACCCGCTGGGCGGCCTCCTCCTGGGTCATATGGTAGGTTTCAATCAGGGACTGGAACCCGGCGGCTTCCTCCATGGGGTTCAGATCCTCCCGCTGGAGGTTTTCAATCATGGCCAGCTCGGCGGCCTTGCGGTCGTCGGCTTCCATGACGATTACCGGCACTTCCTGCAAGCCCGCCAGTCTGGCGGCCCGCCAGCGGCGTTCACCAGCAATGATTTGATAGTAGCCAGAGGACAGCTTCCGCACGGTGAGGGGCTGGATGATGCCGTGTTCCGTAATGGAATCCGCCAGTTCCTGTAAGGATTCTTCATCAAAATGCTTTCGGGGCTGGCCGGAATAGCTTTCCACCTGAGAGATCGGTATGGACAGGCTGCCGCTGGATTCCGTTTTCATCACATCGTCGCCCAGCAGGGCGCCGAGACCTTTTCCAAGGCCGGATGGTCTTTTCGATGCCATAGAAAGAGACTCCTTTCTACTGTTTTGACAGGAACTCTTTTGCAAGAGCCTGATAGGCTTCCGCACCGCGGGAGGTGCGGTCATAGGCGTTGATGGGCTTGCCGTGGCTGGGGGCCTCGGACAGCCGGACATTGCGGGGAATGACGGTGGCGTAGACCTTGCCGGGGAAGTAGTGTTTTACTTCCTCCGCCACCTGCATGGCGAGGTTGGTGCGGCCGTCGAACATAGTCAGAAGCACCCCTTCCAGAAACAGCCTGGGGTTCAGAGACCGCCGCACGATGCGGACGGTGTTCATCAGATCGCTCAGCCCTTCCAGCGCAAAATACTCGCCCTGCACCGGCACCAGAATACTGTCGGCAGCGCAGAGAGCGTTGAGGGTCAGCAGCTCCAGAGAGGGAGGGCAGTCGATAAAAATGAAGTCGTAGTTGTCCTGAATCTGCTGCAGGGCGTCTTTCAGCAGATATTCCCGCCGGTCCATGCCAATCAGCTCGATTCCCGCACCCGCCAGCGCTTTGTTGGAGGGCAGAACATCACCGTATTTGGTATGTACCACAGCGTCCGCAGCAGGCACGTCCGACACCAGCACCTCATAGATCCCCTTGGAGACGGTTTTATCCACCCCCATGCCGGAGGTGGAGTTGGCCTGCGGATCGAAGTCGCACAACAGAACCCGCTTGCCCTGTTCACACAGGGCTGCCGCCAGATTGACACAGGTGGTGGTTTTGCCCACGCCGCCTTTCTGATTCACAATGGAAATGATTTTTGCCACAGGCCACCTGCTTTCCGGGTATTTACCCTGTTTCTTTACAACGATCCTATTATACCAAGGCGTTTCCTGCGTTTCAAGGTATTCCGGCAAAAAAACGAGATTTTGAGACAACTTTTTCTATAGAGGGTTTCACGTGAAACATTGCAGCGAGTGTAAAGGAAAATCCCCGTCAGCCGTCAGACTGCCGGGGATGTTTCACGTGAAACACGGTTCTATGTTGTCAGCAGCAGCCCTTGATGGGGAAGAAGTGTCAAGGGGAGAACATTGTCAGCGGGAGAAAGGGCTTCGCTGGAGAGAAGATCGCGGGCGGTATCCCCGAACCACGGCAGCGTCAGGGTTTGCGGGGTATCAGCGGCGTTGACCACAGTGGTCAGCAGCTGACCGTCCAGCTCTCTGGCAAAGACCAGCAGGGAGCCGGCCGTCCAGCGCCAGTGCAGCTGCCCGGTCTGTAATGCGGGCTGCTCCCGGCGCAGATGGGCAAGCTTGGAAAAGAATGACTTCAATTCGGAATCCTCCTGCCCCCACGGATAGCCCGCCCGGTTAAATGGATCCTCCCAGCCCTCCATACCGGCTTCATCGCCGTAATAGACGGTAGGCGCACCGGGAAAAGTAAACAGTACCAGCGCCGCTAACCGGAGGCGCTTCAGACCCAGCTGCTGCCGGGCAGGGGAGAGGCGGAAAACGGCCCGCTCCTCCTTGGAGTCAGGCACATGATCCGCCCCTAAAACGGTCAGAATACGGGGGGTATCATGGGTGCTGAGAAAATTCATCAGGGAATAGAAGGCGTGGGGCGGATAGTTTTCCCGCAGCGATTCCAGCGTTTCCCGGAATTCGTCAGCGTCCCCGCCCAAGAGATAGGCGATGAGGGCAGTGCGGAAAGGATAATTCATCACGCCGTGAAGCTCCTGCCCCAGCAGATAGCGCCGCCGCATGGAGTAGGCAATTTTGGTGGTGGCGTCCTCCCAGACCTCGCCCAGCAGGAAGCTGTCCGGCGCAGTTTCCTCCATGGCAGTGCGGATCTCCCCAATGAAATCGTCCGGCAACTCATCCGCCACGTCCAGCCGCCAGCCGGAAGCTCCGGCCCGCAGCCAGTGCCGCACCACGGAATCCTGTCCCCGGATGATGAAATCCCGGTAATCCGGCGCATCTTCCCGGACGGCAGGCAGCGTCCGGATCCCCCACCACGCGTCATAGTCTGCGGGCCACGGATGAAAGCTGTACCAATGATAATAGGGGGAGTCGGGACTCTGGGCAGCGCCGGTATCCGAATAGAAGCCGTCGGCGTTGAAATAGCGGCTCTGGGAGCCGGTGTGGTTGAATACGCCGTCCAGAATCACCCGGATACCGCGGCGCTTCGCCTCCTGACAGAGATGGTGAAAATCGTCCTCCGTGCCAAGCATGGGGTCAATGGCACGGTAATCGGCAGTGTTGTAGCGGTGGTTGGAGGCAGATTCAAAAACGGGGTTCAGATACAGCACTGTGACGCCGAAATCCGCCAGATCGTCCAATTTGGAGAGGATACCTTGCAGAGAACCGCCGAAAAAGTCGCAGTTCCGCACTTCACCCTGTGCGTCAGGCCGCCAGTCCGGGAGATCTGACCAGTTTTCATGAATCGTCCGGCTGCCGACCATCCCGGCAGGGTCCGGCAGCTCCAGACGGCAGAACCGATCCGGGAAAATCTGATACACAACGCCGCAGCCGAACCATGCAGGGGTGGAAGACTCCTCATAGACCGTCAGCTGCCAGCTCTGCACATTCTCTCCGCCATGATAGCCGGAGCGGTCAAGGAGGATGGAACTGCCGTCCTCCCGGAACAGACGAAACCAGTACCACACCAGTTCCGGCTCCGCCGGTGCGGAAAAGATACCAGAAAAACGATTACGATCGCCGTCCTGGCCGGTGCAGGGGAGTTCCAGTTCTGCCGTTTGGCCGGAAAATTCCCGCTGCGTTACCAGAACACAGCGGGACCAGCCCTCCCTGCGGAGGGGACGGACGGTATAGGACACGGCGGTGCCGCAGGGGACAGCACCGTAGGGCTTTTTGCAGGATTCACTGCGGGAATCAAACACAAAGGGATCAAGCATGGGAAACCTCCCGGAGCAGAAGTTGAGAATCAGGGGATCAGCTGGTTTTCGGGGACGATGGAAACCGTATCCTCCCGGCTGAAATAGGAATTGATGATGTCCACGGCGGTGGTGGCCAGCACTGCGCCGGCATCCGCCTTTTCCAGCACCAGGGCCACGGCAATTTCGGGATCGTCATAGGGGGCAAAGGCCACGAACACGCCGTTTTTCATGGAGCCGCCGATCTGGGCGGTGCCAGTCTTGGCACCTGCGGAGACCACGCAGTTCCGGAAGGGAACGGCCACGGAGCCGCCATTGGTGGTGTAACCCAGCATACCCTTTTTCACGGCCTGGAGGGTGGAATCGCTGATGTTCATGGTGTTCAAAGGCTCCGTGCTGCCGGTGGCGATGATCTCGGAATTGTCGTAGGACTTCACGCTTTTCAGCAGGTGGGCGGGACAGTGCTTGCCGCCGGAGACCAGGGTGGCGATGTAGTTGGCCAACTGGAGGGGGGTGTATTCCTGGTTGGCCTGGCCGAAAGCCGCCCAGGGGGCCTGATCCTGCCCGGCCTCGTTGACGGCCTGACGGCCTGTATTCTCGCCGATCTCAATGCCGGTAGGCTCTCCCAGACCGAAGGCGGAGTAATATTCATTCAGGGTATCCAGCCCCATGCGGTAGCCCATTTCCATAAAATAGGTATTGCAGGAGTTGGTGATGGCAGAGGTGACATTCATCCGGCCATGACCGCTGTGATTCCAGCACCATGTTCGGTTGACCCACGTTGTACTGGGATATTTCCAATAGCCGGGGTCGAAAATAGTTTCCGTGGTGGTGGTAACGCCGGATTCCAGAGCCGCCACAGCCGTGGCTGGCTTCAGGGTAGAGCCGGGAGCGTAGGGAGAGGAGGTGGCCCGGTTGAAAATGGGCTTGGCAGGGTCGGCTGCCAGCTCATTGTAGTCCTTTCGATAGGTGGAGAGGTCATAGGTGGGGCAGGAGGCCAGGGCCAGGATCTCTCCGGTGCCCACCTTGATGACGGCGGCGGCAGCGCCCCGGCTGTCCAGACCGTCCTTTTCGTTCAGCTGTGCCACCTTGGCGGCCAGCGTATCTTCCACCGCCTGCTGGAGATCCAGATCCAGCGTCAGCTCCACCGTGTAGCCGGAGCGTGGCTCTACCTTATAGTATTCTCCGGTAATTTTGCCGTCACTGTTGACGGAGGTGACCCGTTTGCCGTCACTGCCACGAAGGTACTCCTCAAAGGCAGCTTCCGCGCCGGAAATGCCGATGGTGTCGCTGGCTTTGTAACCCTGCGCTTTCAGCTCGTCTGTGTAGTCGGAAATGCTGCCCACCAGACCCAGTACATGGGCGGCATAGGCGGTTTCGTAAGCCCGTGTGGAGGAGCGGCTGACCTTGGCCCCCTGAAATTCGCCGTCGCTGATAAGGGAGCAGAATTTCACATCCACATTTTCTGCCAGAACATAGGCGTTGTTGTTGATGCCCAGCTTCCGCAGCTGCAACTCGTACCGCACGCCGGCAATGAGCCGGGCGTCCGTGTCGGAATAGTCGGCGGAGATTTTCAGATCGTCCCGCAGCCAGTCCATCAGCTGCGGGGGAGTGAAGCCCATTTGCAGCAGCAGGGCGGAGGTGAGCCGGGCCGTGTCGAAATTGTCCAGATCCGGGGTTTTGGCGGCGGTCTGACTGTCAGTGGTGGAATCCTCTGCCGCTGTGTCATCCGTTTCTGCCGGCTTCATAAGCTTCGGATGTGAGTTTACATAATTCTCAAGAATTTCGCGGGCAGGCTTCAGCTCCCGGAGAAATTTGAAGAAATACCGCTTCTGTGTGTTGGTCAGGTCGTCCACGGTGAAGGCCGCAGGCGTGTTCTGAGAAACAGGCAGGTTGTCCACCCACTCCACGTTCTGCTCCCGGCACAGCTGCACCAGCCGCAGAATGGCCTTGTTCTGATCCGCCCTGTTTTTCAGCAGGGAGGTGTCAAAGGTTAGACTGTAGGTATACTGGTTGGAGACCAGCGTCCGGCCGGAACGGTCGGTGATGATGCCGCGGGAGGCTTTCACATCCTCCACGCGGGCGATGGCCTGGGTGGACTGGGCCAGATAGTCGTCATGGTGAACCACCTGAATATTGAAAAGCACCACCAGATAGACGCCCAGCACGGCCAGAGCCAGTGCGGACATCACGCGGAAGCGGTTGAATTGGGTGGGCTGTTGGTTCATGGGATACCTCTTTCAATCATCAATGTGGACACGGCGGTAGACCTTTCGGAACAGCCACGCCATGGGCAAACTCCAGGGCAGGGAGACGCACAGCTCCCGCAGCGTGACAGACAGCCCCGCCGTCCATGCGGCGTGGCCGGTGGCCCAGAGGACGATGCAGTGGAACACCCCGGTGAGAAGATAGGCCGGCAGAGATGCCACGGCGGAACAGAGATACCCTGCCGGGATGAGGCTCTGGGACAGCAGTCCGGCGGACAGTCCCACCAGAGGAAAGATCAGCGTGTAAAAACAGGGAATGGGGGAGGGGAGCAGCAGGTCGCAGAGGACGCCTGCTGCCAGCGCGTACACCGTTCCCGCGGCAGGCCCCTCAAAGGTGGCGGGCAGGGCGGCGATCAGGGGATAGAGAAAGGGAATGACGCCCCAGAGAGTGAACCGCTGAAGCACGGCTGCCTGCACCACGGTGCAGGCCAGTCCTGCCAGAGCGTACAGAACCCATTTGATGATGGTGGCGCTGCGGGCCAGCATGGCGGTTCCTCCTTTCCGGGAATCCCGCGCCTGTGGGGTGCGGAATTCAGCTTACGATTTCAAAGGATTTGATGATGCAGACCTCCGTGAGACTGCCAAGGTCTGCCGCCGGGGTCAGCACGGCATAAACCGCCGTGTCGGAATCGTCCGCCTGCAGGCTGCTGACAGAGCCAATCACCAGATCCGGCGGCAGGTAGCCGCCCAGACCGGAGGTTACGATCAGGTCGCCTTCCAGCAGCTGGCTGGAAACAGGCAGGGAGTCCAGCCGCAGCTGACCGCGTTCCATCAGAGCAAAATCGCCGTTGGCGATGCCGATGTCCTGGGTGCGGTAGACCCGTGCGCCCAGAGAGGTGTCGGTGTCCACCACCGTCAGCACCGTGGACCAGTCGTAGCCCACTTCGCTGATGCGGCCTACCAGATTGCCCTGCCCGTCGATCACGCAGTCGCCTTCCTCCACGCCGTGGACGCTGCCCTTGTCCAGCGTCAGGGAGGAGGTCCAGTTGGTGACGCTGCGCTCCATCACAGTGGCGGTCTCAAAGTCGGAGAGATCCCGGCGCTGCTTCCGCAGGTCCAGAAGATCCCGGAGGAAAACGTTTTCCTGACTGTCGGCCGCGCCCTGCCGGACGGTGGCCTCCATCTCTGCAATCTGCTGCTTCAGGGCTTCGTTTTCTTCTTTGAGGGCGGTCACGTCCTCATAATAGTTCTGCTTATCCACAAACCACCCGGCCACGGAGGTACAGACCGCCCGGAAGGGGCTGGTGATGGTATTTGCCAGATCCACCAGCGGTGAGGTATTGGTGCTGAAATAGGACAGCAGTGCCAGCGCCACGGCAATGACGGCCCCGGCAAACAGGATCCATAATCCGTTGTTTTTCAAAAAGTCCTTCAAAGAAGCGCTCCTTTAGAAAAGTTCAAACGTAATCGTTTACAGCAACTTTACGCCAAACTGAGCCAGCATCCGGCTCAGCCGCAGGACAGGCAGCCCCATGACGTTGAAAAAGTCGCCCTCCAGCCGTTCCACCAGCAGAGCGCCCTTGCCCTGCACGCCGTAGGCCCCGGCCTTGTCCATGGGCTCGCCGGTGGCAATATAGGCCCGCAGCTCGGATTCCGCTGCCGGGCGGAAAAAGACCCCGGTGGCCTCACTCTCCGTCAGAATGTGATTCCCCTGCCGGACGGTGACGCCGGTGCAGACCGTGTGGCGGCGGCCCTGAAGTTCCGTCAGCATCCGCAGAGCGTCGGCCTCATCACGGGGCTTGCCCAGCCGCTGGTCGTCCAGAAACACCATGGTGTCGGCGGTGATGACGATCTCCTCAGGGGTGCAGAGCTTTGCGGCGGCGTCCGCCTTTTCACGGGAGATGTACTCCACGATCTGAGCGGGCGACAGTCCGGCGGGATAGTGTTCGTCGGTTTCCGGCACGCGGATGTCAAAGTCCGTGATGCCGATGCGGTTCAGCAGTTCCTGCCGCCGGGGAGACCCGGAGGCCAGTACGATGTTAGACATAGCGGTTTCTCCTTATTTTCCGGTGGAGCCGAAGCCGCCCCTGTCGGGGCCGGTGAGATGCTCCACGCGGGTAAAGACCAGCGGGGGCTGGTTTTTCATAATGCGGAACTGGCAGATGCGGGTGTTCTTGTCGATGTGGACGTCCCGCGTTGCATACATGGGGACGTGCCACTGGTCGTTGTCCCCCCGGTAGGTGTAGTCCACCACGCCCATGGAGTTGGCTTGCAGCAGACCGTAGTTCTTGAAGGTGGAGCTGCGGGGAACCACATGAGCCTCGTATCCCTCCGGCAGTTCGATGGCCACGCCCAGCGGGATCAGCCGGAATTCCCCGGCCTTCATGTCCACATCCACGGCGGCGTGGAGGTCGATCCAGTCGGACTTCCCGGCAACGTAGCACAGCTCGTCAATGCCGTCCACAAAATATTTTACCTTGATTTCTTCCATGTGAAACTCCAAAAGTGAAAACAAATTGTATTATATCATATTTATTATACAGATAGAACTGAAAATATGCTGAAAAGCGAAAAAGCCACAGCATGCAGTGTGGAAGTCTCAGAGAGATCTTATGCTCTCAAGGTACTGTTCTGATGAGAAAAGAACATTATCCATCATAATGCTTTTCGTAAGCATAGTACCACGTTCCGTCATTGGATGGAACAATGCCATTTTGTTCTGTCAGAGGCTGCCAGAAAGATTCCGGCGGGTCAGGATAGTCCGCGTCCAGCCAGATGAGGGCATTGCACATCCGATAATGGCCATCAGCATATTCCTGCCAGCGTCCCTCCCGATGAAATTTGGCTGAAACAGTGCCGTCTTTTGCAACATCACAGGAGAAGTCGGTGAAACGACCGCGGCGCAAGGACTGCCATCTTTTTTGAAACTCTTTCGGAAGCGGCTGGCAGTCGTCGGGCGTATATAAGTCCCATTCTAATAGCCAACCAACTAACTGATCAGGGAAAATTGAGTCATCAGTGTAAACGCTGGCATACTGAGTGCCTTCCCGCATAGCATATTGGGCTAAATCCGGGGCCGACAGGACATCATGGGGGTGGGTAGCTTCTGCTTTGACAGACTGGACAAAATCCTCCATTTGAGACTGATGTCGAATCAAAATAGCCAGCGTATTTCTTTCAGAAGGAACTTGCCAGACATATCCGGCAGACAACAGGACCATGACCAGAAAAAATAGCAGCTTCCAATACTTTTTCATCAATCCACACCCCGGTAGTAAAGTCCGCGGGTGAAAGTGTTCAGGGCGGGGGAACCGTCCAGATAAGCCCTGTAAATTTCCCGGCATTCCTCCGGTGTTTCCGTGGTAAACCGCAGGCGGGCAAAGGACAATCCGCAATGCTTCCACTCCGGTTTATCCGCCAACCACACCGGCGCGCTGTTCTGGATCTCCGTCCGATGGCCGTAAGCGGGGAGAAGGGGAAATCTCGCCCCGGTGCGGTCCTGCAAATAGTTGGGTTTACGGCAGGGAGCCTGCCGGGGAACGGCGGCGTTCTCTTCACTGAGGCGGCAGCCGGTCTCATTCTGTACCAGACAGTTTTCTGTGATCATCAGGGGCAGGCGGCCGTAGACAATGGCCTCCGCAGGCAGAATCTTCCGAATGTCCCGCAGCTGGGGAAACCGCAGCTCAAAGGACAGACAGGCGGAGGCCAGCCCTTTCTGCCGCAGATAATTCAGCGCATGGCTGTTGAATACGTTCAGGCCGAAATCGCCGCAAATCCGCAGCCCGCTGTCCCGCAGGAGGGACAGGTGGCCGATGTTCCCCGCCAGCGCGGCGGTGACGCCCAGCGCTCTGGCGTGGGCCAGCCATTGGCGGAGCTGCGATTCATCCCGATCTCTCCACACACGGGGCAAAACGGCGCACCATTCCCCGGAAAGCTCCGGCAGAGCGTCCCGCTCTGCCAGCAGCTCCAGCGGAACATAGAGACGGGCAGGGGACAGGGGCAGCAGCACTTCCGCCTGCGCCCATGCGGAGACGGAGACCGTCAGTTTCGGCGCTTCGGCGGCACAGTCCGCATCCGGCAGAGGGGCGAACTCCAGCTCCCGGCGCTCCGGCACGGCGCAGCGTGCCTCCTCCAGCGCGGCCAGCGCGTCCCGCCGCAGGGCATTTACCGCCCCGGCAGAGAGAAACAGGCCGTCCTCCACCTGCGCGGAGCCGTCCGCACAGCGGAAGGCCGTGCCGCCGGTCTTTTGCAGGCGGGCTTCCAGATCGGCGGCCGTCAGCGCCTTGTTCTGCGCCGGTTCCGGCACGGCGCCGCTGACCGTGACCGCGTGGCCGTCCTCGTCCCAAACCGTCAGGGAGGCAGGCTGCCCTGACTGACAGACGCAGGAAAAGTGAATGGGAACCGTCCGGGCGTCGCCTTTTTCGTACCGGGTTCGGGCTGCGGCAAACAGCTCCTTTGGCTCCGGCGCGTTTTCCGGGCGGGTACCGAACATGGCGGGACCCCGGCGGCCCTGCCAGTAGTCCTCCGTAAAGCCGGAGCGGGAAAACGCCAGCTCCAGATCTTTCTTTTCAGCAGGGGTGGGCTTGCGGCCCTCCCGGATCAGGCGGGAATAGATATCCGTAATGACCGCCACATACTCCGGCCGCTTCATGCGGCCCTCCAGCTTCAGGCAGCTGACGCCCATCCGCTCCATCTCCGCGATGCGGCCGGCAAGACAGCTGTCTTTCAGGCTGAGGGGATAGGCATTTTTCGCAGGGGCATTGAAGCCGTAGGGCAGACGGCAGGGCTGGGCGCAGGTACCCCGGTTGCCGCTGCGGCCGCCGATGAGGGCGCTCATCTCGCACTGGCCGGAATAGCACATACACAACGCGCCGTGGCCGAAGATCTCGATTTCGGCGGGGCAGCTCCGGCAGGCGGCGGCTGTGTCCGCCCCGGAACACTCGCGGGCGATGACCACCCGCTCACAGCCGTCCCGGTACAACTCGTCAACGCCGCCGCTGGTAAATACGCTCATCTGGGTGCTGGCGTGGAGAGGAAGATCCGGCAGCGCCTGCCGCAGCAGGTCGAAAAGCCCCCAGTCCTGCACCAGCACGGAATCCACACCCAGACGGCAGGCCGTCCGGGCGGCGTCCAGCGCCAGCGGCAGCTCCCGGTCTGTCAGCAGGGTGTTCAGGGTCAGAAAGACCCGGACGCCCCGGACGTGGCAGTATCGGATGGCGGCGGCAAATTCCTCATCGGTGAAGTTTTTGGCGCTCCGGCGGGCGTTGAAGTCCCCCCAGCCCAGATACACCGCGCCGCAGCCGCTTTGCACGGCGGCCCGCAGAGCCTCCGGCGATCCGGCAGGGGACAGAAGTTCCAGCGCCATTACTTGCGGCTGTCCAGACGCTGCTGAAGCCGAAAGACCTCCCGCTTCAATTCGCTGACCTCGGACTGAGCCTTGGACGCCTCGTCCAGATAGCCCTTGATCTGACCCCGCAGCTGCTCGGCGGCAGCCTGAGACTTGAACAGCTCATCCGTCAGGTTTACGGCGGTGAGAACGGCGGCGTCGGTGCGGCCTACCTTGGCGGCCTCCATCACGTCGGTCATCTTTTCACTGACGTAATTGCCGACCTTCTGCATATAGGCGGGGACCTCATCGGCCACCAGAGTGTACTCCTCTCCGCAAATGCTGATGACAACACGGTTTGCCATACAAGCTTCCTCCTTATTTTTCCTGTATGTCTCCTCTGCCCGCAGACACAGGAGCGCACTACACAACTTTACAGCATCCAGTATATCACAACCGAGGCAAGCGTTCCACAAAAATCGTCAGAAAACGAAAAAGTTTACAACTCGCCGCTGGCCCCCTTGCTGTTGTGGAAAAATTCGTGTAGAATAGAAAACCAAAAGAAAAAGCGGGGAAGCCGGAAGAAGCTTCTCCACGGAAAAGCGGAAAGGAGGAGCGTCATGGCAAGTATTCTGATCCATACGGCGGACGAATCCGTAACCCTGACGGCGCAGGCGGTCAAGCGGCTGCTGGAGCGGGGAGACGGCGACGCGGCGCTTTTGTATCTGGCGCTCCTGCGGCACCACGGCAATGTGCAGCCCCGGTCGCTGGCCGGCGAGCTGCGGTGGGACAGAAACCGGATCGAAGCGGCGGAGCTGGCGCTGCGGGAGCTGCGGCTTCTGGCCCCGGCGGCGGAGGAGGTCCCGGAGCCTGCCGACGAAAAACCCAGCTACCAGCGGGACGACATCGCCCGCCGTCTGGAGAGCAGCGAGGAATTCCGGCTGCTGACGGCGGAGGTGGAAAAGAAGCTGGGCAAGCGCCTCACCACCCCGGATGTGGGGGTGCTGCTGGGACTGACGGACTATCTGGGCCTGCCTGCGGACGTGATCTATCTGCTGGTGGGGCATTGCATGGAGCGGATCGCCCGGAAATACGGGGAGGGCCGCCGTCCTACCCTGCGGCAGATCGAAAAGGAGGGCTACGCCTGGGCCAGAATGGGTGTGGACACCCAGAAGGCGGCGGTGGAGTACCTGAAGAAGTATACGGAGCGGCAGGGCGCTATCCCGCAGTATATGCGGGCGCTGGGGCTGGGCGACCGGCTGCCGGTGGCGTCTGAGGAAAAGTACCTCAACGCGTGGCAGGAGATGGGCTTTCCACCGGAGACGGTGGCGCTGGCCTGCGACAAGACGGTGCTCAAGTGTCACGAGCTGAAATGGCCCTATTGCAACGGTATTCTGAAGCGCTGGCACGAAAGCGGCCTGCATACGCCGGAGGAGGTTCAGCGGGCGGACAAGCCGCCGGCCAAACAGCCGCCGCAGACAGGCGGCGATGCCTGGAAGTACGTATAAATAAAGGAGGGAACCTGCCATGTCATACGATGGACGGCTTCTGCGTCTGGCGCAGGAACGGTATGAAGCTGACCGCAGCATCCGGGAAGCGGAGCAGGCTGCCCGCCGGGAGGCCATCTATACCAGCCGCCCCCGCCTGCGGGAGATCGACGAGGAGCTGCGCCGCACCGCCAGCCGGGTTCTGGCGGCGGCTCTGCGGCGGGGGCAGGATCCTCTGCCGGAGATCCAGCGGCTGAAAGAACAGAATCTCAGCTTGCAGGAGGAGCGGAAAGGGCTGCTGGCAGAGCTGGGGCTGACGGAGACGGCTCTGGAGGAAACGCCGCTGTGTCCCCTGTGCGGCGATACCGGCTACCGGGGCGGCGAGATCTGCCGGTGCCTGAAGGTATACTATGTGGAGGAGCAGCGCAAGGAGCTTTCCAAGCTGCTGGATCTGGGCGGCCAGAGCTTTGACACCTTCGACACGGACTGGTATTCGGATCAGCGGGCGCCGGGTAAGTCCAAGTCCGCGCGGGAGCATATGGAGCGGGTGTACGATACCTGTGTAGAGTATGCCCATAATTTCGGAAAACGGCCGGCCAATCTGTTGCTTTTCGGCCGTCCGGGACTGGGTAAGACCCATCTTTCCGCCGCCATTGCGCGGGAGGTCAGCGGCAAGGGCTTTTCTGTGGTGTATGATACTGCCGGTCATGTGTTTGAGCGGTTTGAAGCCCAGAAATTCGGCCGGGACGAAGCGGAGCGGGACGTGGAGCGGGTGCTGAACTGCGACCTGCTGATTCTGGACGATCTGGGTACAGAGCTGACCACCGCCTTTGTGCAGAGCGCCCTGTACCAGATCCTTAACAGCCGCCTGCTGGAAAAACGATCCACCATTGTCAGTACCAACCTGATGCCGGAAGCCATCGGCCAGCGGTATTCGCCGCAGATCGCCTCCCGGATCGAGGGGGAGTACCAGCTGCTGCCCTTTGTGGGCGAGGACATCCGAACATTGAAAAAGAAGCGGGGACTGTAAGTCCCCGCTTCCGTGCGTTAAAGAAGCCTTTTCGCAGCAATGATTTATTTACCCTTTTAAAATATCCGTATTCCGATACTGGATCGCCTCGGAGAGATGCTCCACGCCGATCTGCTCCGCGCCATCCAGATCCGCGATGGTACGGGCTACCCGCAGTACCCGGTCATGGCTCCGGGCTGTCAGGCCCATCCGCTCAAAGGCAGATTTCATCAGGGCTTCACACCGGGCGTCCAGCTGGCAGAACTGCCCGATCATGGACGGCAGCATCTGGGCGTTGCAGGGGATGCCGGTGCCTGCGAAGCGCCGGGCCTGAATGGATCGGGCGGCGTCCACCCGCCGCTTGACCTCCGCGGAGGATTCCGGTTTGAATTTCCGCCGCATGGCTTCATATTCCACCGAGGGGACATTGACGTGGAGATCGATCCGATCCAGCAAAGGGCCGGAGATCTTCTGAACGTATTTTTCCACCTCTTTATCTGAGCAGGTGCATTTCCCGGAGGGATGTCCCCGCCAGCCGCACTTGCAGGGATTCATGGCGCACACCAGCTGGAACCGGGCGGGCAGCCGGAGGGTTCCGCCAGCCCGCGCCACCGTTACCACGCCGTCCTCCAAAGGCTGGCGCAGGGCTTCCAGCACATCCCGGTGGAATTCCGGCAGCTCATCCAGAAACAGCACACCGTTGTGTGCCAGAGAGATCTCTCCCGGCCGCATCATCGGTCCGCCGCCTGCCAGCGCGGCAGCGGAGGTGGTGTGATGGGGCGACCGAAAGGGCCGCCGGGTCAAAAGCGGATGCCTGGGGTCTGTCAGTCCCGCCACAGACCAGATGCCGGAGGTCTCCAGCGCTTCCGGGCGGCTCAGCTCCGGCAGAATAGAGGGCAGACGCTTGGCCAGCATGGATTTTCCTGCGCCGGGAGAGCCGATGAGCAGCAGGTTATGCCCTCCTGCGGCGGCAATTTCCAGCGCCCGCTTCACATTTTCCTGCCCCATGACGTCCTGTAGATCCGGCAGGCTGCCGTCCTCCGGCTTCGGCGTCCACACGGGAGCGGGGGAAAGGAGTGCCTCGTTCTTCAGGTGGGCAACCAGCGCGGCAACGTCCGGCACGCCGTAGACCGTCAGCCCCTCTGCCAGCGTGGCCTCCGCGGCGTTGTCCGCCGGGACGAACAGGGTGCGGATCCCGGCGTCCCGCGCAGCCAGCGCCATGGGCAGCACGCCGGAAACACCCCGGAGCGCGCCGGTGAGACTCAATTCCCCGATGAACGCCGCATCCTGCGGCGGTGCGGGCAGCTCCCCTGCGGCGGCCAGCAAACCCACAAAAATGGGCAGGTCATAGACGGTGCCAGCCTTTTTGGTTCCCGCCGGAGCGAGGTTCACCGTGATCCGGCTGACGGGAAACTTGGCTCCGCAGTTTTTCACCGCAGCCCGCACCCGTTCGCGGGCTTCCCGCACGGCGGCGTCCGGCAGACCCACGATGTCAAAGGCGGGCAGGCCGCCGGAGAGAAAGCACTCGGCAGCGACCTCATATCCGGCAATGCCGGTCAATCCAAGGGAACGCACGGTAGTGACCATAGGGAGGACCTCCTTGCGGAAAATGTAAAAAATATGTGAACAGAGCAGGAGGGACATAAGATGTCTGTTCTATAGGTTGTGGCGATTTGTTTTCAGTGTACCATATTTTCCACTGATTTGGAATCAAATCCTCCAAAAAAGCAAAAAAAGTTCCATTTTTTTGTCAAATCTACAGAAAAGCGTTTTTATGTTCAAAATTTGTCAGGCTGTGTTTACAAAATAACAAGGGGGTGTTATAATACTACCGTACGGCGTCCGGGAAGAGAGAGACCGGTGGCCGCAATTCGGCGGGAGCTGCTCTGCAGGCGGTATTCCGCCGCATAGGAGGTAAGAGTTTTATGGCAAGAAAATTCAAGTCCATGGACGGTAATAACGCCGCTGCATACGTCAGCTACGCATTTACCGAAGTGGCGGGTATTTATCCCATTACCCCGTCCTCTCCCATGGCAGACTATGTGGACCAGTGGGCAGCCAACGGTCAGAAGAACATCTTCGGCACCACCGTGAAGGTGTGCGAGATGCAGTCTGAGGCCGGCGCTTCCGGTACGGTCCACGGCTCCCTGGCAACCGGCGCACTGACCACCACCTACACCGCCTCTCAGGGCCTGCTGCTGATGATCCCCAATATGTACAAGATCGCCGGCGAGCTGCTGCCCGCCGTGTTCCACGTGTCTGCCCGTACCGTGGCCAGCCACGCGCTGAACATCTTCGGCGATCATTCCGACGTCATGGCCTGCCGTCAGACCGGCTTCGCCATGCTGTGCGAGAACGATGTGCAGGAGATCATGGATCTGGCTCCCGTGGCTCATCTGGCAGCCATTGAGGGTCACGTTCCTTTCATCAACTTCTTTGACGGTTTCCGCACCTCTCACGAGATCCAGAAGGTCGCTGTCTGGGACTATGCCGACCTGAAGGAAATGTGCAACATGGACGCTGTGGATGCGTTCCGCAAGCACTCCCTGAATCCTGAGCGCCCCACCATGCGCGGCTCTCATGAGAACGGCGATATCTTCTTCCAGCACCGTGAGGCCTGCAACAAGTACTACGAGGCTCTCCCTGATGTCGTCGAGAAGTACATGGGCAAGATCAACGAGAAGCTGGGTACCAACTATCAGCTCTTCAATTACTACGGCGCTCCCGATGCCGACCGCGTCATCATTGCCATGGGCTCCATCTGCAATGTGGCCGAGGAAGTCATCGATTACATGAACGCCCACGGCGAAAAGGTCGGTATGGTGAAGGTTCACCTGTATCGTCCCTTCCGCGCCGACAAGCTGCTGGCTGCCATCCCCGCAACCTGCAAGGCTCTGGCCGTTCTGGACCGCACCAAGGAGCCCGGCTCCGAGGGTGAGCCTCTGTACATGGATGTTGTGGCAGCACTGGCCAACGCCAACCGCTTCAACGACATGAAGGTTATCGGCGGCCGTTACGGTCTGGGCAGCAAGGATACCCCGCCCGCATCCGTGTTCGCTGTGTACAACGAGCTGAAGAAGGATGCCCCCAAGCGCGAGTTCACCATCGGCATCGTGGACGACGTCACCCACCTGTCTCTGGACGAAGAGCCCGCTCCCAGCGTTGCTCCTGCCGGCACCATCGAGTGCAAGTTCTGGGGCCTGGGCGGCGACGGTACTGTCGGCGCCAACAAGAACTCCACCAAGATCATCGGCGACCATACCGACAAGTACATTCAGGCCTACTTCCAGTATGACTCCAAGAAGACCGGCGGCGTCACCGTCAGCCATCTGCGCTTCGGCGATCAGCCCATCAAGTCTTCTTACTATATCAACAAGGCTGACTTCGTGGCCTGCCACGTGCCTGCCTACATCACCAAGCACTTCCCCATCGTCCGCGACGTGAAGCCCGGCGGCGTGTTCCTGATCAACTGCCAGTGGTCCGATGAGGAGCTGGCTCACCATCTGGACGCCGCTTCCAAGCGCTACATCGCCAAGAACAACATTCAGGTCTACACCATCAACGCCATCGACCTGGCCAAGCAGATCGGCATGGGCAAGCGTACCAACACCATTCTGCAGTCCGCATTCTTCTCTCTGGCAAAGGTTCTGCCTGAGGCAGAGGCCATCCAGTACATGAAGGACGCCGCCACTCATTCCTACCTGAAGAAGGGTCAGGATATCGTGGACATGAACCACAAGGCCATCGATCTGGGCGCTACTGCCTACAAGAAGTTCGCGGTTCCCGCCGACTGGGCAGATGCCACCGATACCGAGGAGACCACGACCCTCTCCGGCCGCACCGACCTTGTCAAGCAGGTCAAGGACATCATGTTCCCCGTTGGCCGTATGGACGGCGACAGCCTGCCTGTTTCCGCGTTCCTGCCCCATGTGGACGGCCAGTTCGAGCAGGGCGCTGCCGCTTATGAGAAGCGCGGCGTGTCCGTCTCCGTTCCCACCTGGGATTCTTCCAAGTGCATCCAGTGCAACAACTGCGCTTATGTCTGCCCCCATGCTACCATCCGTCCTTTCGCTCTGACTGAGGAGGAGGCCGCCAAGGCTCCCGCCGCTGCAAAGATCGTGGACGTCAAGGCCGGCAAGGGCAAGGGCGTTTACAAGTACACCATGGCTGTGTCTCCTCTGGACTGCATGGGCTGCGGCGTGTGCGTGGGCGTCTGCCCCGTCAAGGCGCTGACCATGGTGGGTCAGGAAGAGGAAACCGCTCAGCAGGATGTGTTCGATTACTGCGTGGCCGAGGTTGCTCCCAAGGCCGATATGCAGGACAACACCGTCAAGGGCAGCCAGTTCAAGCAGCCCTATCTGGAGTTCTCCGGCTCCTGCGCCGGCTGCGCCGAGACCAGCTATGCCCGTCTCGTTACCCAGCTGTTCGGCGACCGGATGTACATCTCCAACGCCACCGGCTGCTCCTCCATCTGGGGCGGTCCTGCCGCTACCTCTCCCTACTGCACCGATAAGAACGGCCACGGTCCTGCATGGGCCAACTCCCTGTTCGAGGATAACGCCGAGCACGGCCTTGGTATGTATCTGGGCCAGGAGGCTACCCGCAACCGTCTGGCTGACCTGACCCGTCAGCTGATCGCTGTGGAGTATGCCGATGAGTCCATCAAGGCTGCCGGCCAGAAGTGGCTGGATACCATGGCCGACGGCGCTGCCAACAAGAGCGCTTCCGCCGAGTTCATTGCTGCCATGGAGAACGTTGTCTCCGCCCGCGGCGATTGCGACTGCGACGCCTGCAAGCTGGCTCGTGAGATCCTGAAGGACAAGGAATACCTGGAGAAGAAGTCCATCTGGATCTTCGGCGGCGACGGCTGGGCTTACGATATCGGCTTCGGCGGCGTGGATCACGTTCTGGCTTCCGGCAAGGACGTCAACGTCTTCGTCTTCGATACCGAGGTCTACTCCAACACCGGCGGACAGGCTTCCAAGTCCTCCAACATCGGTCAGGTGGCTCAGTTCGCCGCTGCCGGTAAGGAGACCAAGAAGAAGTCTCTGGCTGAGATCGCCATGTCCTATGGCTACATCTATGTGGCTCAGGTTGCTATGGGCGCCAACCCCGCTCAGACCATCAAGGCCATTCAGGAGGCTGAGGCTTATCCCGGCCCGTCCCTGATCATTGGCTATGCTCCCTGCGAGATGCACAGCATCAAGGGCGGCATGACCAACTGCCAGGCCGAGATGAAGAAGGCTGTGGAGTGCGGTTACTGGAACCTGTTCCGCTTCAACCCCGCTCTGGAGACCGGCAAGTTCACCGTGGACTCCAAGGAGCCTAAGGAAGAGGAGTATCAGGCATTCCTGATGAACGAGGCCCGTTACAGCCGTCTGACCCGCGAGTTCCCCGATCGCGCCGAGACTCTGTTCAAGCGCAACGAGGCAGTCGCTATGGATCGCTATCAGCACCTGCTGAAGCTGAAGGCCATGTACGACGAGAAGTAATTCTCCTCAACATACAGCAAAAAGGAGCGCGGCGTAAGCCGCGCTCCTTTTTTGGAAACAACCGCAGACTCAAGCAAAAAGCACGGCATAAGCCGTGCTTTTTGTTTGGGAAGAAAAGAATTAAGATACTTCTCTTATTTCTGGCAGCGGGCTTTCAGCTCCTCTGCGGTGATGGCCCAGCCCTGCGCCATGTAATCGTCCACCGGGATCTCAGGGCATTCCTGATCCCGGTGCCGGTAAACCGCCTGCACCATGACCTTCAGCAGCGCCGGATTCTTTACCAGAATGGGTCCGGTCAGCTGGCTGGCAAAGACGCTGCCGCAGTGATAGCCCTCCGGGCCGCAGGGGCCTTCATTGCCGTGACCCATGTCCATGGAGGTCAGTAGCGGCGTTTCCACGCCGGTAATGACGGAGCAACGGTTGATAAAGCCCACCACAGCGTCCTCATAGAGATCCGTGTGGCCGTAAACGTCCTCCACGAACCGCTTTTTGTTCTGAACGGAAGCGAAGCCGGCCAGCCCCAGACCCTCGTATACTTTTCCGGCGTCGTCGGTGATCGTCTTGCCCAGCAGTTCCATAGAGTTTCCGGCGAACAGCATGGTCACGCCTGCGTCCGCCGCCGCTTTTACAGCATCCCCCAACTTGGAGAAATTCAGGAGAGCCGCCTTCTGCGCCCGCTCCGTACCTGCGCCCATGTAGACAAAGTCCGCATGGGTCAGATCGGCGTCTCCGCCAAGCTCCACCCGCTCCACCGTGACGGAATTGCCCATGGCCTCCAGCGTCCGCTTCAGAATGGACACGTTGGCATAGCTTCCGTAAAGGCTCATGAGATCCGGATAGAAGTGCAGAATTCTGATTTCCATGGCTTAGCCCTCCTTTTTCACGTCCGGCAGGTTCAGCAGCTTGTCCCGATCGGAGAAGCAGGTGACCACATACAGATCCTCGCTGCCCTCCGCCTTGATGGCTGCCGCCGCGTCGGGAATTCCGGGAATGACCTCCCAGTTCTGTACGCCGGTGAAGGTGAACCGCTCCGCCAGATCGTTGCGGTATAGGCCGGAGAGAATCACCCGCTTCACATGGGGGGCGTTCAGCTGGTCAAAGTCGATGTCCCACAGCCAGCTGGTCTCGCTGGTGAAATACTTCCGGGATACGGCGTCCACAATGATCAGCACCGTGCAGTCGTCATTGGTGGAGGCGATATAGCGGAGGTTGGTATCGTAGGCGATGGAGTTTTCGTGCTTGCTGGTGAGAAGCGTGCCGTGGTGCTGCCCCAGCGTAAAGGTCTGCATCCGGCCGTTTTTCAGGATGTAGCTGCTGAGGGTGTCCGCGATGGCAGCCCCCTCCACGCCGCACTCCCGGCAGGCGGCATAGGCCGCCAGAATGTTGTAGACATTGTAAATGCTGCGGAAGGCCAGCGCCACGGTATATTGGCCGTCCAGCACCAGCTTGCCGCCTTTCAGATCCAGATCCGTGGCGGCATAGTCCGGAGCGGGCCGGGCGTGGCCGCACTTGGCGCAGCGGTAAGCGCCGATGTGGTTGTAGTGGACGTAGTCGTATTCCATAGGGGCGCGGCACACAGGACAGTAGGTGCCGTCGTGATACACGCCGGTGGGGGCGTCCGTGTCGGTGGCACAGTGGTTCAGGCCGAACCACTTTACCCTCTTATGGCCGATGGCAAAGCAGCTGGACAGGGGATCGTCTCCGTTGAGAATCAGCTCCGTGTCAGGGTGGATGGCGGGGAGGATGGCGTCAAATACGCTCTCCGGGTGACCGTTCCGGGTCAGCTGGTCCCGGTACAGGTTGGTAATGACGAACTCCGTGGGGTGGAAGTATTTGAAGCTGTGGGCGGCATAGCGCTCGTCGCTTTCCAGCAGCAGCACGTCGGCGTTGACTTTGCCCCCCAGAGTGGCGTGGGTCAGGATCAGGGTGGTAACGCCCTCCACCTGATTGGAGCCTTCCGCGTTGTAAATGACGTGCTTGCCCTGCGCGCGCAGCACGGTGGCGATCATCTCCACCGTGGAGGTCTTGCCGTTGGAGCCGGTAACGGCGATGATATGGGGCGGCAGCTGCACCCGTTTCAGAATGTCCGGGCAGATCTTCAGGGCAAACTTGCCGGGCATGGAGCTGCCCTTGCCCACCAGCTTGCCCACAAAGCGGCCCAGCTTGCAGACCACGATTGCTAAAAACTTTCGCATGGTAAATCCCTCTTTCAGCGTTTATTTTCCAGCCAGATCATCAGCGCCGTCAGGTCGGCGGGGCTGACGCCAGAGATGCGGGACGCCTGTCCCAGATCCATGGGCCGCACGGCGGAAAGCTTTTCTCTGGCTTCCAGCCGCAGACCCTGAATGGCGTTGTAATCCGTGTCCGGGGGCAGCTTGTGGCCCTCCACCCGCTTGAATTCCGCCACCTGCTGGAGCTGGCGCTTGATGTAGCCCTCGTATTTGACGGAGATCTCAATCTCCTCCGCAAGATCAGCGGACAGGGGGGGACGGTTGGGGTCGAAGGGCGCCAGCTCATCGTAATGGAGCTGGGGACGCTTCAGCAGCGCCAGCAGGGAGCAGCCGTCCGGGGTATCGACGGTACCGCGGGCTGTCAGGAAGTCCGTCAGCGCCGGGGACGGCGCTACGCCGGTGTGTTCCAGCCGCCGGATCTCTTTTTCTATGGCGGCGTACTTTTCCTCCACAGCCCGGAGCCGCTCTTCCGGCACCAGACCGATCTCGTAGCCCCGGCGGGTCAGCCGCTGGTCGGCGTTGTCCTGCCGCAGAATCAGCCGGTACTCGCTGCGGGAGGTCATGATGCGGTACGGCTCGTTGGTTCCCTTGGTCACCAGATCGTCGATCAGAGTACCGATATAGCTTTCGGCACGGGAGAGAATAAATGGGGATTCCCCCTTCAGCTTCCGGGCGGCGTTGACGCCGGCCACGAAGCCCTGCACAGCGGCCTCCTCATACCCGGAGGAGCCGTTGAACTGCCCCGCGCCGTACAGGCCGGACACCTGCTTGGTTTCCAGCGTGGGCAGCAGCGCCAGCGGGTCGATGCAGTCATACTCGATGGCGTAGGCCGGGCGGGTCATGACGGCGTGCCGCAGACCCGGCACGCTGTGGAGCATCTGCACCTGCACCTCCTCCGGCATGGAGGAGGAGAAGCCCTGAATGTACAGCTCTTCCGTACTCAGTCCCATAGGCTCCACAAACAGCTGGTGGCGGAGCTTGTCCGGGAAGCGGACGATCTTCGTTTCAAAGCTGGGGCAGTACCGGGGGCCGATGCCCTCAATCAGCCCGGAGTACATGGGGGCGCGATCCAGATTTTCCTGCACGATGCGCTTGGTTTCCTCTGTGGTCCATGTCAGCCAGCAGACCGCCTGATTGTAGGGGGGATTCTTTGTGGAGTAGGAAAACGGCACGGGGATCTTGTCGCCAGGTTGGACTTCCATCTCGTCAAAATCCACCGTCCGGGCGTTGACTCTGGGCGGAGTGCCGGTTTTGAAGCGCCGCAGGGGCAGTCCCAGCTTTCGGAGGGAGTCTGTCAGCGGCCCGGCGGCGTGCATCCCGTCGGGGCCGGAATCTTCCACGCAGGTGCCGATGATGGTGCGGCCTTTCAGATAGGTGCCGGTGGCCAGAATGACCGCCTTCACGCCGTACACCGCGCCGGTGGAGAGAACTACCTCCGATACCGCGCCGTGTTCCGTCCGCACGTCCACTACCTGTCCCTGCCGCACCGTCAGGTGTTCCTGACGCTCCAGCGTGCGCTTCATCCGCTCCTGATACTTCCGGCGGTCGGCCTGCGCCCGGAGGCTCCAGACGGCCGGGCCTTTCCGCAGATTCAGCAGGCGGTACTGGATGCAGCATTCGTCGGCGGCCTTGGCCATTTCGCCGCCCAGCGCGTCCAGCTCCCGCACCAGATGGCCTTTCCCCGTGCCGCCGATGGCGGGATTGCAGGGCATATTGCCCACGGCGTCCAGATTGATGGTGAATACAATGGTTTCCAGCCCCAGCCGCGCGGCGGCCAGAGCGGCTTCGATGCCGGCATGGCCGGCGCCGATGACGGCAATATCAAATTGTCCGGCAGAAAAAGTTTCCATAAGCGCTATCCTTTTTTCAGGGTGATGACCGCGACCTGCGGCCGGTTGAACAGGCGGAACGCCCACCGGGGAGAGTTGCCCAGACCTCTGGAAACGAACACCTCCGCCCCCTCGCAGTCCTCGTCGGTGCAGCGGTAGAATCCGCTGGTGAAGGAGGGCAGGAAGTGCAGATTGGTGTCCACCAGCCCGTCGGTAAAGGGCAGACGCCAAATGCCCCCGTGAGCGTGTCCGCTGAAGGTGAGATCCGCCCCCAGACGGCAGTACCGGCCGTTGAAGAGGTTGTTCCGGTGAGCCAGCAGCAGCCAGAAGGGATCGTCATAGGCGCTGTAGATCTCCGCTGCCAGCCCGTCCGGCGTTTTCTGGTCGGCGTAGCCGTTGGGGTCGTCGATCCCGGCGATGAGGATGGCGTCCCCGTCCCGTTCCAGCGGGACGAATTCGTTGCTCAGTACGGTGACGCCCGCTTCCCGCAGAGCCGCCTTGATCTCCTCCACCACGGCGTTGCCGTGGGCCCATTCGTGGTTGCCGGTGACATAGTAGGTGGGGGCAATGGCGCTGAGGGCCGCACCCACGCTCCGGGCGTAGGGAACCGGCTCCGCCGCATATTCGTCCACCAGATCGCCGGTGAGGAAGATCACATCCGGCGAGGCGTTTTCCACGGCCTTGTACAGTTCTGCGTTGTTCTGCCCGAATTCCCGGTTGTGCAGGTCGCTGAGCTGCACGATCCGCAGCCCGTCGAACGCGGCGGGCAGGGCAGATGAGGTATAGGTTACGGCATCCGTTTTGATGTCCGTGTTGCCCCAGTACACAAACAGCGCCAGCGCGGCCAGCACCAAAAGCCACCGCATCAGGGCAGAGAGCGGGGAATGGGATCTGCGGCGCTTTGCCATGGGAAACCTCCTTATCAGCCTGCTGATTTTACGACCCACTATTATATCACAGGTTTCCCCGACAGGCGAGAAAAAAGTGCAAAGTCCGGCCGTTTTTTTAGCCGCCCCGCTCCGAACGCAGGCAGTCTTCGTTAATTTGCTGACAATTCCCGGAAATAGTGCCGAAAAACGGCGGAAAACTGTAGAATTCACGGATTGCAAAGTGAGATGGAGTTGTTATAATATAAACTGTCTTACTTTACACAGGCAACTTCTGCCGATTATGTGGAAAAGAATTTCCGGGACGGAATGCGACCGTTATCGGACATGGGAGGAAAAAATATGAGAGGTGTACACAGCGCGGTAGACGATATCCGCCGCAACGTATTCACGGAGGTAGCCCGTCTGGCCTACGGCGGGGAGGACTACAATCAGGTGGATATGATCCCCTATAAGCTGATTCCCGGTGAGGTGGCTCACCACCGTCACGATGTATTTCTGGAGCGCGCCATTATCTCCGCACGGATCAAGCTGGCTCTGGGCATGGATCTGAACCCCAACGGCCCTTCCGCTCCCATCAGCGCCGAGATTCAGAAGGCTGCCACGGATCAGAAGTATTTCAATGAGCCGCTGGTCAACATCATTCCCTACGCCTGCAATGCCTGCCCCCCCAAGCAGATCCGTATTACGGACAGCTGCCAGGGCTGCATTTCCCACCCCTGCATGAACGTCTGCCCCCGCGACGCCATTTATCTGGACGAGCACAAGCACTGCCATATTGACCAGAGCAAGTGCATCAAGTGCGGCAAATGCTTCAATCAGTGTCCCTACCGGGCAATTTCCAAGATCGAACGCCCCTGCGCCGCCGCCTGCGGCATGGATGCCATCGAGTCGGACGAGCTGGGCCGGGCCAAGATCAATTATGATAAGTGCGTCTCCTGTGGTATGTGCCTTGTCAACTGCCCCTTTGCCGCCATTGCGGATAAGAGCCAGATCTTTCAGGTGATTCAGGCCATCCGGCGGAACGAGGAGGTCATTGCCTGCGTGGCGCCTGCCTTTGTGGGCCAGTACGGCAAGGAGGCCACCCCCGCCAAATTGAAGGCCGCCATGCGGACGCTGGGCTTTGCTGACGTGGTGGAGGTCGCCATCGGCGCGGATCTCTGCACAGTGGAGGAAGCCAACGACTTTTTGAAGGAAGTCCCGGAAAAGCTGGACTGGATGGGTACCAGCTGCTGCCCCGCATGGTCCATGATGGCAAAGAAGCTCTTCCCCCAGTTCAAGGAAAATATCTCCATGGCCCTGACCCCTATGGTCATTACCGCGCGGATGGTGAAGAAGGACCATCCCGACGCCCGCATCGTGTTCATCGGCCCCTGCGCCGCCAAGAAGCTGGAGGCCAACCGAAAGTCCGTCCGTTCCGACGTGGATTTCGTGCTGACGTTTGAAGAGCTTCAGGGTATGTTTGACGCCAAGGACATCAACTTTGCAGAAATTGAGACAGATCCTGCCGACAGTATGGATGAAGGTACCGGCTTTGGCCGCGGCTTTGCCGTGGGCGGCGGCGTGGCCGCTGCCGTGGTTGAGGCCATCAAGCACATCGATCCCAGCCGCGAAATTCAGATCGAGTATGGCGACGGCCTGCGGGAGTGCAAAAAGATGCTGATGATGGCCAAGGCCGGAAAGCGGAACGGCTATCTGCTGGAGGGCATGGGCTGCCCCGGCGGCTGCGTGGCCGGCGCAGGCACCATTGCGCCGGTGAAGGACAGCACGATGAGCGTGGAGCGCTTCAAGAATGCTGCTGTGGTGCAGAGTACCACGGAAAGCCCCTACCTTGACCGCCTGAAGGATGTGGAGGAGTCATGCTGAGTCTCATCCTGTTCCAGCGGATCGCGGAACTCTTCGTTATCATCTTTTTCGGCTGGCTCATTGTCAAGGTCGGCATCCTGAAATCGGAGGACAGCCGCTGCCTTTCCATGATCCTGCTGTACATTATCGCACCCAGCGTCTTTTTCAACGCCTTTCAGATCGAGCGAACCCCGGAGGTTCTGTCCATGATGGCGTTTTCAGCGGTGCTGGCGCTGATTTCCAACGTGCTGCTGATCCTGTTGGGGGATCTGTCCGCAAAGCTGCTGCATCTGGATGTTGTGGAGGAGGCTTCCATTATCTACCCGAACTCCGGAAATATGGCGATCCCGCTGGTCAGCGCCATTTTCGGCACGGAGTGGGTGGTGTTTGTGACCCTGTACAACATGATCCAGAACCTGTTTGTCTGGACCCACTGCCGTATGTTCGTCAGCGGGGAGCGGAAGGTGTCCCTGCGGAAGATCCTGCTGAATATAAATATTCTGGCGATTTTAGCAGGCGCGCTGATGTTCTTCCTGAACATTCAGCTGCCGGGGATTGTCCATAACGCCCTGACCAGTGTGGGAAACATGATCGGCCCCGCCGCCATGATCATTGTGGGGATGCTGATGGCGGATCTGAAAATGGAGGATTTTCGCGCCTACCGCCGGATCTGGAAGCCGACGCTGTTCCGGCTGGTGGTGCTGCCGCTGGCGCTGGTTTTGCTGGCAAAGCTGCTGCACATTTCCGCGCTGAACCCTCAGGGCGAGACGCTGGTGATGACGGCGCTGATCCCCGCGTTTGCCCCTGCCGCCAATGTGGTGGCTCAGTTCAGCCAGATCTATGGCCGCGATGCAAAGTATGCGGGCCTTATCAATGCTGTGACCATGCTGGGGTGCATTGTTTCCATGCCCCTGCTGATTGCGGTTTACCAGATGTGATTTTGAACCCCCGGCGGCTATTGATCCGAGCCGCCGGGGGTTCTCTCTGCTTATCCGAAAAACACAGGCAGTCCCATTGCCGGGACTGCCTGTGTTTGTTGTGCGGTATGATCAGAAATCTGCGTTGCCCACCGTGCGGGGGTGAAGCTCCACGTCGCGGATGTTGTTCACGCCGGTGAGGTACATCACCATCCGCTCAAAGCCCAGCCCGTAGCCTGCATGACGGCAGGAGCCGTAACGCCGCAGGTCGCAGTAGTACTTGTAGTCGTCGGGGTTCATGCCCAGCTCCTTGATACGGGCTTCCAGCACGTCCAGCCGCTCCTCACGCTGGCTGCCGCCGATGATCTCGCCGATGCCGGGAACCAGACAGTCCGCCGCGGCCACGGTTTTGCCGTCCTCGTTGAGCCGCATATAGAAGGCCTTGATCTCCTTGGGATAATCCGTGACGAACACGGGACGCTTGTAGATATGCTCCGTGAGATAGCGCTCATGCTCGGTCTGGAGATCGATGCCCCATTCCACGGGGTAGTCGAACTTCTGGCCGCTCTTTTGCAGCAGGTCCACGGCCTCCGTATAAGTGACCCGTCCAAAGTCGGAGGAGGCCACGTGTTCCAGCCGCTCCTTCAGCCCCTTGTCCACAAACTGGTTGAAGAAGTCCATCTCCTGAGGACACTGCTCCATGACATAGCGGATGATATACTTGATCATATCCTCAGCGGTGTCCATATAGCCGTTCAGATCGGCAAAGGCCATTTCCGGCTCTACCATCCAGAACTCGGCGGCGTGGCGCTGCGTGTTGGAGTTTTCAGCCCGGAAGGTGGGGCCAAAGGTGTAAACGTTGCCGAAAGCCATGGCGAAGTTTTCGGCGTTCAGCTGGCCGGAAACCGTCAGGCTGGTCTTTTTGCCGAAGAAGTCCTGACTGTAATCCACCTGGCCGTCTGCGGTTTTGGGAACGTTGTTGAGATCCAGAGTCGTCACCTGGAACATTTCGCCGGCGCCTTCGCAGTCGCTGGCGGTGATAATAGGCGTCTGGGCGTAGACAAAGCCGCGCTCCTGAAAGAACTTGTGAATGGCGTAGGCCGCCACGCTCCGCACCCGGAAAGTGGCGGAGAACAGGTTCGTCCGGGGACGCAGATGCTGGATCGTCCGCAGGAACTCCACGCTGTGGCGCTTTTTCTGGAGGGGATAGTCCGGGGAGGAAGTGCCTTCCACGGCAATCTCCGTGGCTTTCAGCTCCAGAGGCTGCTTGGCGTCGGGAGTCAGAGCTACCACGCCGGTGACGATCAGAGCCGCGCCCACATTCTGGGCGGCAATATCCTTGTAATGATCCAGCGCCCCGGCTTCCATGACGATCTGGAGGTTCCGGAAGCAGGAACCGTCGTTCAGTTCGATGAAGCCAAAGCCCTTCAGGTCGCGGATGGTGCGTACCCAGCCGCCCACCGTGACAGTCTGCCCGGACAGCGCCTCGCTGTCGGCAAAAATGGTTGCGATCTTTGTATAACTCATCATTCGATCCGTCCTTTGCATTGTCGGTACGATAATGGTGTATTTTACTCCATTTTTCCGCCTTTTACAAGAGGGAACCGGCGTTGTTCCTGCAAAACCGCAGCATTTTTACAGAGAATGGGCAAATTATACTTGAATTTTCAGCCTGTATCCGATATAATAAGCAAAGTTAACGCCGGTGTGATGGAATTGGTAGACGTGACGGACTCAAAAGCCAGTACGTCTGGAAGTACGGCGTGCTATAAGAGTCTTGATTTTTCAAGGCTTTCAGGTTACAATCGAATACGTGGTTTTTGTGAGTTCTCTCCTAGTTCTCTCCGACCGAGAATTTTGGAGTTATCTCAATAAATGTGCCGGTGTGATGGAATGGTAGACGTAGCGGATTCAAAATCCGCCGGGGGCGACTCCGTGTGGGTTCGAGTCCCACCACCGGCACCATCCTCCGAAACGCTTGATCCCTCAGCATTTGAGGCATCAAGCGTTTCCTTTTTTATCTACGCTTTATCTACGAAAATGCAGGGTATTTTGCCCTGTTCTCTCCGTGTTCTCTCTTACACGTTCACGCAGATACTGGGATTGATGCTGACTACGCTGGTCATTCTCGTTGCCGATGTGCTCTTGGATGTTGTATCCAGGTGGGCATAAATATTTGCCGTGGTATTGTAATCGCTGTGTCCCAACCACTCCTGAATATCTTTCATTGGCACACCGTTTTTCAGCAGCAACGAGGCGCATGTATGCCTCAAGTCATGAAAACGAATGTCTCGCAGTTCATGCTTCTGCAAGACGAGCTTAAAATGCTGGGTTACATAGTTGGGTTTATACGGAACACCCAGGTCATTGACAAAAATATAATCGCTCTCTGTGTAGCAGTTACCACACAGCTTCCGACAGTTCTCCTGTCGCTCCTTCATACTGAGCAGCAGTTCACGGTACTGCGGAACCAACGGCATTGACCGACAACTGGACTTGTTCTTAGTCCGATCCTTTTCTACGGTCATCGCCACACCGTCACAGACGCACTGTACCACGGTATGGTCGATGGTGATTTGATTATTTTCAAAATCAATCGCCTGCCAACGCAAGCCCATGATCTCGCTTCTTCGCAGACCATAAAAGGCTGCCATCAGAACCGGAAACTCACAAGGATCACCCTTGATTGCATCAAACAGTTCCTCCAGTTCAGAAATGCTGTAGAAAGAACCGGTGTACTTTTGACCCTTGGGCCGCTCCACTTTGTTCATAGGGTTTGCGATAATCAAATCATGCTTCACAGCATACTTCATGGCCTTATGGATATTGGCATGGAAACGCTGTACAGTCGTACCCTTCAAATTCAGTTCATTGAAACAGTAGCTGTAGAAATTCTCAATATCCAGCGCAGTGACATTCCTCAAAGTCACGCCGAGCTCACGGAAGTACGGAGCGATTCTCTTTTTGACGTTATTTACATATCCCGCATAAGTGTCTACCTCCACAGAGTTTTTAATAATACCCAACCACTTGATCATGTAGTCGGCGAAAAGGATGTCGCTGGCAACGGTTGTCTTAGACTTCGGCTCGGTATGAATTACCGTGTCCTCATAAGTACATCTGGCCTTTGTCAGCAGCGCCTCGGCTTGCTTCAAATTCTTTTTTCCGCCCTCCGGAATGCCCGTCGCAATCCATTTAGTCTTGCGGGCGCCGGTGTCGGACCTCATGTTCAGCACAATATAGTAATAACCTTTCTTGGTTTGCAGATGACCCGCTACCATAATTACCTCCTTTTCTGTAGCGGCATAACCTATCTGCCAATGGCAGATTTATTATACCATTTACCCGTTTCCACTCCAATGTGCTTCAAGACTTTATTTTGAAATCTGTGCGCCGATATTTTTAATATTCGCCAACCAAATATTCAATAATGCACACCTTGGGGATCTTGAAGGACTTGCCGATTTTTAGGTGGCGAATATCACCGCATTCAAGCATCTTGTAGGCCGTTTTCATGCTGATCCCGCCCAACATGACGCACATTTGCTTCACAGTAACAACATCCGGATATTCGGAGAAAATCTTTTCACGCCGCTTTTGAGCCATTGCATCTCCCTCCTCAGAAAGTATAAGGTTATTCCGTTCATATCAACAAAACAGGAGATGCCCCCCGTTTTACCGGGAAGCATCTCCTTTGGCGTAGTCTAATGATAGCACGAAGCTAATGGACAAAACAAGTACAGGCGGCGAGCCAATGCCGGGACATTATCGGGACATCCCAATCTGGAAGGTCGAAATATGTAAATATTTATCCGTCGTACTTCTCTGCGTACTCATACATTTCTGCAAGATGTGCGACAGCTGCATTGTGAATTCGCGTGATCGTCCGTTTTGAATAACCAAGTCTCTCTGCCACATTTACAGCAGATTCTTTTTCCGAATACAGCAGCATCAGCACTTCGGCTTCCCGCTTGTCGATCAGAGAGATATAGAGCTTCAGCCGCTCATGTTCATGCTCCAGAACAAAGAGCTCTGCAGCGATAGTCTCCGCAGCTTCCGTATTCAGCCGCTCTGCCTGCTCCTTGTAGTTGAGCGCGATATAAAGAGTTTTGTTGGATACATGGCCGGGCGTATGTCCATGGCCGTCACCATGGGCATAGTTCATTGCCTCCGCTACTTCGGTTTCCGTCACTCTCACGGGGTTCTTCATCTTATGCTGCAGAACAGTGATTTTCCACTCACGCTCACGATAGCTTTTCAAAAGGTTCTCAACCTTCTTAATCATTTCAACACTCATAGCAATTTCCTTTCTTTTGTAGATATTTGGATACGGGCAGCTATGAGTGCTGGGCGGAGAACGGCAGTGAGGCCGATTTCCGGCACGATGGGCATAGCAAAAGGCACCCTTACGGACATGATAGCCCGCAAAGGCGCCTTGGTAAAAGGTGCAGTTTTTGCCAGCGCCAGGCCGGAGCAGACCACGACCGCAAAGATACGCGGTGAGGCCGGGCGGAATGGCGCAGGAACACAGGGCTCCCGGAGGAAGCCACAATAATTCAAGATTATTCGACGGAAGTAAACAAAAATCGACCTGAAAACGACCCGCAGAGAACATATCTCTCCCCGCGAGGCAAAGAATACAGCTCCATATTCTTTTGTAGTCAGTTACTCAAACAGGTCATCGATCTACCTCCGTTCCCTGTTGGAAACGGGGGCTATCAGGGGCAATAAGTCCTATATTGCTCTACGCTGAAGCCACCATTTCTACATTGTTTATCACCACTCTTATGCAGAAAGTATTATAAATTGGAACAGATGAAATCTTTGGCACATTATGTCGCAGCCGCAGATATTTCTTAGTATTAAGCAGAATACAGCCACATTCCGGCACAAAACCGGTGCGGTATTGGTCTAACCAAAGTGCTCTTGGCATCTGTTCCGCGTAATCTATCAGAAAATAGCAGCGTCGGCGCTGCCCGCCACAACTGGGTTGAGGAAGCGCCCCCACAAAAAAGAAACGCCCTACAAAGCCGCTCACTGAGACGGCTTCGCAGGACGCAGATCATGATTCGTTCTCTTCCAGAGCAAACGCCTCTATGAGCTTATTCAATACATCCTCCGCAATCCTAAACTGTTTCAGCGAAAGACGTTCAAGCCGCGCTGCCATGACGGAAACATCGTTTTTGTCGGTATTCTCCAACAGGAGTGTATCACTGGATATGGCCAACACCTTGCAAATCGTTCTTATGGTGTTGAGCGAAACGCCCACCGCGCCACACTCCATGGCAGAAATGTGCTTTACACCAAGCCCCAGCATTTCAGCAAAGGTTTCCTGTGTAAGACCGGCAGCTTCACGGCTTTGTTTGATGCGCTGACCGATTTCTATATTGATCGGTTTCTTCTCTTTCACGACAACACCACCTTTCCTTGTTAGTTTAACTAATGGTGTCGCCATCTATAACCACGTATATTTGTTATGTTAAGTAACAAATATATTGTTATAAAGTGCTTTTATGCGATTCATCAGATATTCTTTCAGTTTAATCCCGTAATCCGCTTTAAGCAAAAAGAGGCAGGAGCCGAACTCCTGCATCTTCGATACAGCATTCATTTTCCGAGGTAATCCGCGATCATATCTTTCAAAAGTTCCTCCCGATCAATACGGGCGATCATCTGCCGGGCCCCGGCATGATTGGTGATATAGGTTGGATCTTCAGACAAAATATAACCCACAATCTGCCCAACGGGATTATATCCTTTCTCTTTCAGAGCAGCGTATATTTGCATCAGGCGCTCTTTACGCATCGCATGATCCAACTTCCTCACCTCAAGCAAAGCATACCATAAACTGCGAAAAAAGCAAATCCATTGCTATACCAGCGTATTTACATTCCGGCTACACAATTTCTGCAATAGCGTGATATAATACACTTAAAATTACTGCAGGAGGTGGTCAGATGGAAACGCAGCGTACCTATATCGCAATAGATCTGAAAAGCTTTTACGCCAGCGTCGAGTGTATGCAGCGAAACCTGGACCCCATGACCACCAACCTTGTGGTGGCGGATCTGAGCCGCACGGAGAAAACCATCTGCCTTGCCGTTTCTCCGGCTCTGAAGCAGTACGGCATCTCCGGCCGGGCGAGGCTCTTTGAGGTAGTGCAGCAGGTCAAGCAGGCCAATGCACAGCGCCAACGCAAGGCTCTCGGTCGCACCTTCACAGGGGCATCCCACGATGATACCGAGCTGAAAGCCCATCCGGAGCTGGCTATCGACTATGTTGTAGCCCCGCCCCAGATGGCTAAGTATATGAAAACCAGCACCGAGATCTACAATGTGTACCTGAAGTATGTGGCGCCGGAGGATATCTATGTCTATTCCATCGACGAGGTGTTCATCGATGCAACCCACTACCTCGGCACCTACAAACTTACACCCTGCGAGTTCGCCATGAAAATCATTCTGGACGTTCTGGCCACCACGGGCATCACGGCCACGGCAGGCATCGGTACCAACATGTACCTCTGCAAGGTCGCTATGGACATCGTGGCAAAGCATATTCCTGCTGACCGCAACGGCGTCTGGATCGCAGAACTGGACGAGATGAGCTATCGGCGCACGCTCTGGAGCCACCGCCCGCTCACGGACTTCTGGCGTGTCGGCCGGGGTTATGCACGAAAGCTGGAGGAGCATAGGATGTTCACCATGGGCGATGTGGCCCGCCAGTCCGTGCAGAACGATGAAGTGTTGTATAAGCTCTTTGGCGTGAATGCGGAGTTGCTCATCGACCACGCCTGGGGTTGGGAGCCTTGCACCATTGCGGACATTAAAGCCTACAAGCCGGAGTCCAACAGCATCGGTTCCGGGCAGGTGCTGCACAGCCCCTATACTTCTGAGAAGGCCAAGCTGGTGGCGCGAGAGATGGCGGATCTGCTGGTCCTGGACTTAGTGGACAAGGGTCTTGTCACGAATCAGATCGTGCTGACCGTTGGCTACGATATTGAGAATCTGACCGACCCGAAGCGGAGCAAGTCCTACAAGGGTGAGGTCACCACCGACCACTACGGACGGAAGATCCCGAAGCACGCACACGGCACGGGCAATCTTGGCAAGTATACTTCCTCTACAAGAGAGATCCTTCAGGCGGTATCTGAACTCTACGACCGCATCGTTGATCCTGATCTCCTTGTCCGGCGCCTGAATATCGTTGCCAACCATGTCATTGACGAGGCTTCCGTGCCTGCCCAGCCGGAGGTGGAGCAGCTCGACCTATTCACCGACTATGAGGCCCGAGACCGCCAGCAGGCTGAGAATGCCGCCGCTCTGAAACGAGAGCGTAGCCAGCAGGAAGCTATCCTGTCTATCAAAAAGAAGTTCGGCAAGAACGCCATCCTCAAAGGCATGAATCTGGAGGAAGGCGCTACAGCCAAAGATCGCAACGCCCAAATCGGCGGGCATAAGGCGTAGTTACAAGGAGGGGCGACATGAACTGCGACCAGTACAACGATATCATTGATCTGCCGCACCATGTTTCGGCTACCCGGCCATGGATGTCCATGATCGACCGTGCGGCGCAGTTCAGTCCCTTTGCGGCTCTCACCGGCTACGATGCCGCCATCAAGGAGACAGGCCGCTTGACCGATGAGCGCATCGAGCTGTCGGAGGAGAGCCATGCCGCCCTGGACAGAAAGCAACAGCTTCTGTTGGACAACCTTGCTGACCGTCCGGAGGTTTCCGTGACCTACTTTGTTCCCGACGAGCAGAAGTCAGGCGGCACTTATGTCACCGTCACCGGACAGGTGAAGAAGGTCGATGAGTTCGAGCGTCTGCTGATCCTGACTGATGGCACAAAGATCCCGCTCAATGAGGTTTGGGATATGGAGAGCGAGCTTTTCAGCAACACGGAATAGGTTATCAAAAAGCAAGCGGGGTACCGACTCATGTAGAGCCGATACCCCGCTGACATTATTTATGCTGCTTTTTTTGTGGGAAATCGCTGGCTGCGGATGCTGTTTGCCCGCACCTGAAGTTCCTGCGAGAGGAATTTCAGCACGGAGAACTCGTCATCCAGTCCGTCCAGCTCACGCTGCAGCACACCTTCGTAGTGCCGCTTTTTCTGTTCCAGAGCCTGTACCTTCAGTACCCAACGATCCATGACCGCGGGACTTTGGCTGCCGCTCTTGATGAGATAATCGCACTTCTCCTGATAGGTGGCGATCTCCTTCTTGACTGCCAGATAGAACTCCTCGGTCATCTTATCGCGCTGCTTGGCATCGTCGATGATGTAGAAGCTGTTGACCACCAATGGTGTCTGCTTCTTGTTCAGGCCACTGAGCAGGGTGATGAAGTCCTCAAAGATATCCACCCGTTCCATGTAGGTGCGGGGAACGAAATACATATGACCGGTAATGCTCAGCTTGGTGGCCTCGATCCCACGCAGGAAATTGGTGCAAATGGTCTCAATCTGCTTGCGGTTGGCGCAGCTTTGGTAAAGCTCAAAGAGTTCTTCGGCTTTGCGGCAGCACTCACGCACATCCACAGCATCGTCCATTACCATGTTATCACAGCGGAAGACACCATCCACCTTGTCGTAGCTGATATTGGCCAGTTTCTCGTACTGGTTGGTCTGGCGGTTCATGGTCTCCTTGACCAGCTCGCGGGACAGGATCTCCGCCGTGCGCTTGTTGTCACGGCAGTAGGCCAGATAGATGTTGGTCTCTCCGCCCTCTGTCACCGGAACGCGCACCCGGATATCGCCCGTAGCGGAGCGAAAGGCATCCGATACGGAGAGCCGATTGCCGCTGGTGTAGGGAATACACATGCTGTCGCACAACTCGGCCAGTTCCTCCTTATCCACCAAAAGGTTGGCAAGGGAGAAATAGAGGAATTTGCCCAGCACGTGCTCGGCATCGCCCTCTGCGGCGGCAACAAAATTGCGAATGTCCATAACTTTGTCCATGTTCATAATCCTTTCTTTTGGTTTTTGTGGTCACCAATTTTCAACAATCTGCGTCAGTTTTTCGTATTGACCAACCATCAGCAATCCCAATTCGTAGCGATAGTTGATGTAGTTCAGGTGGTACTCAATTTTCTCAAGCGTCAACCTGTCTCCGTTTTCTTTTGCTTGACGATATTGCACAATGTAATCAAGCATCCGGCTGCGTTTCATACCGAATCCATCCTGTTTCATCAGCAGGTAGATCTCATCCATTTCGCGATTTGTCAGCATATATGCCTCCCGTTACATGGCTGCCACTCGGCTGAGGAGGTAGTCGTCCACTCCCTTGTAGGCCGGGTTCCATGTGTATTTTGAGTATCGGATGCCGGGGATCTTTTTTACCTCCTTGCGCATGGTAAGGATAGCGTCCCGGACATTCTTGTTGGTCATTTGGTCCATATCCATGGCCTCTACGATCTCACGGACGCCGAGTTCCCGAATGGTGTCCGTGAGTCCTCCCAGCGCATTGACGCCGCCGATGCAAATGAACAGTTCGTTATTCGCAAGGTGGCTTGCCACGTCACCCTTCAGCGGGCCTTCCGTCAGGAAAGCCCGCTTTCTTGATGTATCCCCGGTCACGTGGACCCAGGAATAACTGCGGGTGCCGTTTGGCATATTGCGGCTGGAGAACCAGCGGTACTTTCGGTCGGGTGTGTCCGCATCATCCAGGCGGATCTTCAGGCCCTGTATCAGGCCATCCTTATTCCGCACCGGAATCAGAAACCCGTTGGGGCCGGATATCGTCCAGTCACCGTAGTAGGTGCGAAACCCGGGCAGGCCGCACAGCTCATGTCCGTGGGAGCGAAGCAGGTCGGCCAAAAGCCGGCGGCCCCGCTCCGTTTCGGGCATACTGCGGTATCCGTTCTCCCGGATACGTTCTTCGGACAGCCCGCGCTCCAGCAGGTTTTCTCCGTGCTTATCCAGAAGCACCAGATGATCCAGCATATCCGAATATGCGGCGTGGCGCTGCTCCAATGAAACAGGCTGCCGCTCACTGTTTTGGGGAGTTGGCTGTTGAGGCATAGGATAAACCTTGCTCTCTTTCACCAGCTCCCGGTAAGCCTCTGCATTGCTGATCCCTTTGATCCTTGCGTACAGACTCACGCTGTTGCCGTGTGCGCCGCACAGGTTACAGCGGTATTGGTCTGTATCGGCATTGAGGCTCAGATGATATTTCCCTGGTCCGTGGTCATGACAGAAGGGGCAGCTCGCCTCGACCTCCTTTCGCCGCAGCGTCCGGGAGTCGAGGACGATCCCACACCGTCTGGCCGTTTCCACGATGGGGATTTTATCGTAAATTTTCACGGCCAAACGGAGTCACCCCCCATCAGGCAGCTTTCTGTTCCATATGGATGATCGGATTGACAGGCCGTACCTGCAGCGCCGTGTTGGCAATACACTTTGCCATGATGATCTGTCCCGTGGGACGGACATTGGCAAGGTCATCAACGGATTCCATGTTGTCCACGAACACAGGATAGTTCCTGCCGGTCAGCCGCTTCATCAGTTCGGAGACTTCCATGCCCGCCCGGATTTTCTCGGAAAGAGAGAGCCGGTCGTAGCGTCGGCCGCCGTAAGTAAATTTGAAGGTGTCCTTGGCCTCGCCGGTGGATTTCACCACATCGTAGAGGGAGATCTCCACCTTGTTCATTTTCAGCTGGGAGAAGGTCAGCTCCGCCCGTTTGCAGATGTAGGAGACCACATCGGTCATGCTACGCTTGATCTCCCCGATGGTATCCCGGGCCTGCTGAATCTCTTTGTCAAAGTTGGGCCTATCTGCCGCAACCATTTCCTCAAGGGCAGCCAGCTTTGCCTCGCACTGCTGCAGTTCCTTCCTGCACTCGGCCAGACGGTCATATTCCGGCTGGGTAAGGTTGCCGTAGTCCAGCTCCGCACTCAGGGTTTGGATTTCCATGCGCAGTCGTTCTACCTCTTTGGAGGCGCTGCCGGAAAGTTCCGTGCAGGCCTGCTCCAGTTCAGCAGCTTCTGCCTGCCATTTGGCAAGGTCATCCGCCTTAAACTGTTCAAAGGTGTCCGCCGCTTTTTTGTCCATCTCCTGAAGTTCCGTGAGCTGCCCGCGCTGCTCGGTTCCGGCGGCATAAAGGTCCGAAATCACCTTTTTGAGCGCCGCCTGCACTTCACTCAGGCTCTGCTCCGTCACCGGACGGTGACAGGTGGGACACTCCATACCGGCATGAAACGCTTTATAGGCGGCTGTTTCCCGCTGATACCGTGCGCCCAGTTCCTTGACCTTTGCGGAAATATCCGCCAAAGCCTGCGTGAACTTGGACTGGTACTGCTCGGCCTGTCGACGGGCGATCTTCGCACGCAGGGCGCTCAGATTGCGCTGCTGCTCGGCGGCGTCGGAACGGTCATCCCGTGCCGCCTCATCATAGCGCTGGCTCAGTTCCACCAACCGCTCCTGCATCTCGGAAGTATCCATGCCCGCAAACTGCTTGGCTTCCAAGCCTGAAATCTCCCAGCGCAGCTTTTCGATCTGACTTGCCATCTCCTGATGAGTCTGCTCATAAGTTTGGCTTTGAGACTCCGCAAGATCCTTCTGACCGCCCAGATAGGTGATGCGCTCTTCCAGACCGCGAATTTCCTCCCGGCGGCGCTTCAGCCAGGCGTCCGGGGAGAGCAAGGACTCGTCCTTGAGCGCCTCTCGCACCGGCTCGGAAAGCTCGGCCAGCACCGTTTCATGGGGAATCATGGGCAGATACATCTCCAGCAGGTTCTTGCCACTCTCTCCCAACTCCTCGATAAAGTACAGAGGGTTGAGGATCGACAGGAACACGTCACGCTCCCCGAACATATCGTTGAGGTCGAGTTGGCGGATCTCATAGCCATCGTAGGTGATGGTCATGCGGTTTTTTCTGCGGGTGCGGGTCAGTTCATGATGGGTACCCGTTTCATCCACAAAGCACATACGGATGGCAACGTCGGGATTGCTCTCGTTATGCAGTCGGTCAATACCGCGCTCCCCAAAGAACGGAAGCCCGGTCACGACAAAGGCGATGGCATCGGCAATGCTGGTTTTTCCCCGGCCATTGCCGCCGGTGATCACGGTAGGATTGCCGAAAATCAGATCCGTTGGCCCCTCGTAGGACTTGAAGCCGGAAATGCTCATGCTGGTGATCTGAAACTGCTCGATCTTTTTCAAATTTCTGCTCCTTTCTGTTTCTTCAGACCGTTTCCTTACGCTGCCTGCTGTACCTGCTGGTAGATCTCATACGCCTCCAGCACATAGAAGGCTACCGTATCCTGCTTCTGGGTTTTCAGTTTCACATTGCAAAGCTGTGTGCCCCGCGTCAGTTCCTGTCTTACACCACGGACATAAGCATAAAGCTGCTTTTTCTGCGGCGTTTCCAGATAGACCAGCGTATTGCTGCCGCTCATACCGCCCTGGATCTTGGCGTCCAGAATGGTGTAAAGCTCCGGCTGAGGCTGTGCCGTCTGCTGCGGTGCGTTAAACGGCATTGTCTTTCCGGCCGGTCGGCTTTCCTGAACAGGTGTGCTGTTCGGGGCCGATGCAGCGGTGGGCGCCGTCTGTCGGGAAGTCTGCTGCCGCTGGGGCTGTTGGCCCTGTTGTGGTGCAGGCTGCTGAGCAGGCGCCGGTCTCGACTGGTTGTTTTTCTGGCTCTGCGGCTGTTGCTGATTGGGCACAGGCGCAGGATTTTCGTTTTTGGGAGCTTTCTGCTCAGGTGCGCTCTTGGGCGTGAGCAGGGACTGGATGCCGCTTGCTTCTGCCGGCTTTAACCCCAACCTTTGCAAAGTGCTCAGGTAGGCATTGTCCAGTTTGGAGCGCTCACTGTCCTTGATCACATAACTGCGTCCCCGGCGCTCAATGTCCACCCAGACTGTATCCAGACTGTAGAGGACACGGCCGATACCCCACTGATATGCGGCGCGCTTCATACTGTCGGAAAGACCGCCTTTGACCGGCTCAATGTCCGAGTCCTCGGCGCCGTCCCACTTGGTAATGAAGCCTCTGCCTTCAAAATAGATGGCAATGCCACACAACTGGGACTCCTTCTTGCCGTTGGTGTGCCAAGGTTTGAAGTCGTTGTACCAGTTTTCCGGGCCGCAGACTTCGTCCAGTCGGTTCTGAATGGCACGGTTGGTCACATAAGGGACGGCCATTCCACGCATCTTGTCCTCAATGGTGTTTTGAAGTCTCCACTCCAGATCCTCCGGAGCAAAGGGCTGAGCAAGAGCCTGCTGCATCTCTCGCGGATTAAGTTCCGGCATACTTTTACCTCCTGTAGATAAATTCGCCCAGTGTACGGCCATTGGGAACGAGAATGTCCGTGTAGTAATAGGCTGGGTCTTTGTCCTTCAAATGCTCCAGTAGTTCCTGATGATTGAACTGCTTTTTGTTCTTGTCTCTGCTGAACATGTCATCGTTATCGGGAAGGCCCAGCAGATATCTGGGAAAGTTCTTCATGGCAGAAAGCTTCTTATAGCGAGGCAGCACATTATTACCCGTACACACCTTCCCGTCCGGATGGACATTGGAAAAAGGGTAAAAGAACATCTGCGTATCCTCGGTTGGCTTTTCATCTGCCACAACGCCCATAGAGCATTCAGCCACTTTTCCGTTTTCCAGAATCCGCAGGCCAAATACCAGCCGTGGGATGGGAAAATCCTGATATTCTGTGTCCCGGTAGATGATGTCTGCCCGAAGCTCGGGGTTCCAGATTATATAGTTGCGCTCAGTAATGCTCATGGAAACGTGCAGACAATGATCCGGCAGGAATCCACTTTCCAAAAAATCATTGCTGGTGTAGCTTCCGCTGATAGCGTAGTACAGTTCCAAAGGATCAATCTCTCGATAGCTGATAATACCGCCGGGTTTATGCTCCTCCACAACAAAGGCGTTGCGTGAGGGAGATACCCGCAAAACCAAATCCCGGGAATAGTTTTTGTTTTCCGCATCCTTCATCAGGCCGCCTCCTTTCTTTCCGCTTCCAATTCGATTACTTTTTCCTTTTCCATACGTGCTTCCAACCGCCGCAGATCCCTTTGACAGTAGAGCACCATGTCGATCAGCGTATTGCCGAACAGGATGGGCTCATAGCAATCCGGTGACAACTTCGCTTCAAACACCACACCTCTTGTTGAGAAATGGTGCGAAAACCCGAATATGGAATAAGTCGGCCCAGTTGCAAAAAACTCGGAAATGTCCTGGATCTTTCTGCGCCAGGAATCTGAAATCCTGCCGTGTCTGGCTGATTCCTGACGTCCAAGTTCATAAAGCCGGTCAATATCTCGGTGCGAGAAGTACACGATGGTCAGCTCATTGAATTCATCCGTGTCAAATTCGGCATCTGAAAAGATATCCCACAGGATCTCTTCCATCACAATGCCGATTTCTTCGGTATCCAATTCCTTATAAATCTCAACGACTCTTTTTGCTGCCTCCGGAGACTGCATATGCAGGAACTTCAAAAGGCGCAGGCATAACAAAAAGTCAAATTCATACTCATATCCGTACATGGCCGCCTCCCTTAGAAGAAAGAACGCTGCTGTAGGCGAAGCGACGGTGTCTTGCGGCAAAATCCGATAAACCCTTTGAGCCAGCCGTCAGTGGTGTGATTGTAGATACTCTCGTAACCCACCGGGGTAACGTGTTTAAGTTCAAAGGCATCAAGATCGACTGTAGTTAGGTCAAGTCTGCCTTCGTTTTCAAACGTATCAATCAGAGACTGAACATAGGCGTTTGGTTCTGCCGACTCCAGCAATGGTTCTTTTGCAGGAGCAGTAAGCAGCAACTCAGCAAAGCGTTCCTTGTCAAATTCAAGCATCTGTCTGCACCCCCTGGCTCAGTGTCACCGTGCAAAGGGCATAACCAGCAGGATTTGCCAGAATAGCTCGCTGCTCCTCCGTGGAAGCTACCGCACGGCCAAGTCCGATGTAGTAGATGCCGCAGTCCGGGAGAGGCGCACCCTTTTGCAAGGAAATGTGCCAGATAGCGTGGGCCATCAACTCCGGATCTTTACCATCCACAATCATGGGACAAACCAGAGAATCACCGATTTTCTGGGCATTGCTCATATCTGTCTTTTCAATCATGGCTGACAGATGAAACTCCATCGCATCCTGCTGTGCCTGCTGGCCAGCCAGAAACAGGGCCAGAAACTGCTCCGGCTCCTGCTTGCCGAGGATCACACCAAAGGGGCGAACCAGTTTGAGGCCCCATGCGCCGTTGGAGGGGTTAAACTGCCGGTACAGCTTACCCAATGCGGGAAGCAGCAGCTCCGACACCTTGCCCCACACCTGCGCCCGCAGGACCTCATCATTTCCAGCCAGCTTATCCACTGGGACAATCACTGCCATATTGCACGATTTCATAATTTTTCCTCCTTTATCAGTATTCTTTGGCCAACAGAATGGTTGTCACAGACCGATCCGCCTCTGTGATGATCTGGATGCGTGCGCCGCAGGAAGTCTGATACCATGACATGATCCGAAGGTCATGCCGCAGTGCCAGCTCATTGGCTCTCGCATCGCTATCTGACACATCGCCCCAGTCACCACACAGGTGGCGCTCCAGAAGCTGAAACAGTTCTTCCTTGGGTACTACCGCCAACACAGCAGGGGATGCACCAAGGTGTCCCATCTGAAAACGGGCAGTCGCGCTTTTCATAGCGCTGTCCTCCTTTCTTTACGTCAGTGCCTTAAACCCGTTTGGTGTCAGCACGTTAAATATCATCTTGTTTGATATCGTTTCTGTTACCTCACTGCCCATATGCTTGCCCCGGGCGCTGAATTTCTCCTCGCTTTCCGTGCGCACGACCTTAACGATGCGGCCCTTGATAATATGGGGCGTATCGCATTCGATGAGGCCGTTGATCATGCCGGAGCCGCCGATGAGGCCGATCTGGCTGATGGAGAGCGGAAGCAACGGGCGTTTGACACCGTTATCCAACTCACTGCGGGACATCATCTGGGTAAAGCTGTTGGACTTGCGAAGCTGCTGCTCCAATTCCTTCTGATTGAACAGTTCCCCTTTGAAGGTCTGCACCTCCATAGGCTGTGCCGGGAGAGCGTAGCGGCCTTCCGGGATCTGCGTCAGTTCCGGTATGGAACCGGGACTGACCGCAAACTGTTCCAGCCATAAGGTGTCCTGCAGCTGCGTATCCCTGCGCTTTCGGATGCCCAGCACCGCAACCTGCTTAAACTTCTTGAACTCACTGTCGGTAAAGCGCCAGACAGAGAGATCATCAAAGTTATCCACAAGAACACGGCAAATATCAGGCGTCAGCCGATAGTACGGGATAACATAGACCAACAGACCGCCATACATCAGCGTGGGCAGGCTTTCGATCAAAAATCGCTTTTCATGCCGGGAGCGTCCGCCGCCCTCATTGATCACCGAAAGATACGGCGGGTTGAGAAACAGCAGATGGAACGCTTCATGGCTGATACGGCAGTGAAAGAAGCTGCCAAAGCCGACTCGGTGCAGTCTTGTCAGGGCCTCTTCGGCACGGCTTTCGTCCAGCTCCACACCATAGGCATAGCAGTTGTTTCCCTGGGCAAGCTGCCGCAGGGCCTTACCGCAGCCACAGCACGGGTCGATCAGATTGGTGGTCACGCCCTCCGGAAACTTGATACCCTGTAAAATCAGCGAGATGTTGCCGGGGTCCGTTGGGTAGTAGCCCAGCTTGATGTTGTTCATCAGGCGGCCAACCACGGCGGCGTTGGTCTTCTGTCCCACAGGGAATGCGGCTGAAAACTGGCTCAGCGCCTCATAGACCGGCTTGTACGCCGTGCTCATGAGGTTAAATCCGGCAAGCCCCTTTTTGAGCTGTCCGGCCGCCACAGCCTGCTTGTATTCCTCCATCTCCATGAGAAATAGCTGCGATTCCGCCAGAGCGTCCACCAACGTAGTTCTGGTGCGCTGCAGTTCGTTGTAGGTATCCCTTGCCACAGCCAAATCCGTTTGCCGGAATTTCTCGATGCGTGCCCGCTGGATTACCATGCCCTGCGAAAGCTGAAGGATCTGTCCCTGGAGCTGTACGAGCCGATCCAACGCATAGGGTTTCTGCGTCTGGAGATCAGGCTGCCCGCTCATAGGTGTATCCGTCCTTTCGCAGCTCACTCAGCGTATCCAGCAGCTGGCCGTAGGACCACTTCTTGAGGTCGTTTCGGGTAAGGTAGTGGTTATATCCGCCCTTAAAGTCCTTGGAATGGCGTGCCGTGCGATAGCACAGCACCAGTTCGCGGTGATACACGGGCTTATGCAGACACACATAGATGCCGCCATCTTCCCACATACCAATCATGCTGCAATCACCGGATACGGCGATGCCGCCGGGGTTGGAGCTGACGGTCACATCCCGCAGGCCCAGATCTTTGGCAAGGGCACGGAGGAAAACCTTTCCCACATTCAAAAAAGTTTTTTTGTTCCCATTGGAACCGCTTTCCCGATCTCTGCCGATATAGCTGAGATCCTGTCCCAGCAATGCGGCCAGACGTCGCATACTGTGTTCCTGAGATTTCACCGACATAATCGCATCCTCCTTGTATTCAAAGATAAAAGAGGGCAAGGAACATGATTGTTCCTTGCCTTCCGTTCAGGCGGCTCATGCCGCGTCTTTCATTTTAGTTTCGCTCTTGGGCAGTTCCATCAGCTGCGCTCCGGCCAGCGGCATACGCTTTCCGAAATACACCAGCAGACGAACCTTACCGTCTTCCTCTTGAAGCCCGCAATACTTCGTTTCATAGAGAACAGCTCGGCCATTCTCCGTCACGCGGGTCTTGCTCTCAACCGTGATCTCCCACATAGGCATTCACGCTGCAGGGCGGATGATGCGCTCGGTCGCAAAGTCGAACACAGGCGCATTTTCCTCCGGTGTGCCGGGAACCAGTTTCAGGGTATAGCCCTGTTCCCGGGACAGCTTGAACAGGCCGATGATGCGGTTGAGTTCCTCATCCACGACATCCATCTCCGGCTCGGCCGTAGCGACAGGTACTTCCTGCACAGTGGCAGGCTGCTCGGCAGCAGGTTCCTCCTGCGTCGCCTCTGCCGTTTCCTCCTGTACGGGCGTAAACTCTGCGTCCATGACCTCGGCCTTCTCTCCACGCACCGTCAGGGCAGTCAAGAAAGAGCGCAGAACGGAGGCAAGGAGCGTACCGAACAGGGACCGCTTCTTGGGCTTGAGGTTCACGACCTCCTGAGCTTCCACCACGTCGATCTCGCTGATGGCTACCGTCAGTTTACCGGTCTCCACATAGGCGGCAGACAGGAAACAGGATACGGCAGCACTCTCAGAGGCAAAGATCTCCGGAGCCTGTGCACGCTTGGCGATCAGGCGCTTGCAGATCACGCTGGCAGCTTCCACATCGTCGATGCAGACGGTATCTGCATCAATGGTGCCGGCGTTGATAACGCCCTTGCCGGTGATGGTCTTGGCCTTGATGCCGTAAGTCACATGAAGGTGGCCGTGGACCACCAGATGCTCTGTGACCAAAGACTCATAATGGACGGTTTCTCCCTTGGGAATGTAGACGGTTTTCATAACTTAAATCTCCTTTTCTTTATTTTCGGGCGGCGTCTGCCCCCCGTTTACTTTTTGTTCGTTATGCGGCCATTTCCTCTTTCAGCCGAACGGGCAGAACAAGGGCAAAATCGTCGCGGCCCTCTGCCTCGATCACTATGGGAGAAAAGATACCGCTGAGCTTTACTCTGATTTCAGGTGCATCCTTGAACTGCTTCAGAGCGTCCAGCATATACCGCAGGTCAAAGCCGAGAGACAAGCTGCCACGGCCGGAAACCTGGATACCGGTACGAAACTTCCCGCCCGGCACTGCCATCGTGAGCTGATTACCTGTAAAGCGCACATAGGGCTTGGTAAACCCGGATGCGCACTCTTTCAGGTAATTCAGTTCCCGGATGAACTCTGCCGTTCGGACCGTGACCGTCTCCTGGTACTGCCTGGGCAGCGCCGCGTCCACATCGAAGGTATCTACGCCCTGTCTTCGGACACAAAGGCTTGCTTCGCCGTCTGTAAACAGCACCCAGCGGGTTCCGACCTGCACTGTTACTTCACTCTTCCCAAAGACCTTCAGGTAAGCCAAAGAACTTCCATAGCACAAAAACGGCACCGGGAAGGTCACACCCTCCTGCGTGTCGCAGGCCATGCGGTATCCGTCCAGAGAGAAGACCCGCTGACCCTTAAACTGCACACAGGTGTTGAAGGGCTTGGTGTTGGTGGTCGGCTTCATGGTGGCGTAGCGCACACGCTCGATACTCTCCAAAAGGTGTTCGGCATTTGCGCGAAAAACCTTGTCAGCTTCCACCATCACCATTTCGGGGTAATCCTTGATGGAACTGACTTCATATTCCGCCAAGCGTTGAGCACAGTAAAGACGTAGCTTCTGCGGCTCCTTGCTGTTTTCAGCCCGCTCAGTAAGTTCCATGACCAGCTCGCCATCCATGTGGGCCAGTGCCTTCATCACATCCTTGGTTCTGTTGAACACAAAGGTCAGATCGTCTCCCTGCACCGGGAGCCGGGCTGTGATCCAGGTCTCTAGATCGGTGGCTGTCAGGGTACAGATGCCGTCTCTGACGCTGACGCAGATCTCACCCAGGATGGGAAGGGGGCTCTTTTTCAGCACACGGCTGACCTTCGCCATGGCGTCCGAAAACGCCCGGGCATCCACTACGATTCTCCTCACGCTGCGTTCCTCCTTGTCTGCGGTTGTTTTTCCAGCACCGTCTGCATCCGTATCGTCCTCGTGGAGAAATCGGTCTGAAGAGCCATATTTTCTCCGTGGGTCAGAATGTTGTAGACCATGATGAGAACAGCGGTCGCAGCGGTGACGTTGGCAACGATGCTCTGAGGATCTTCTTGCGCGGCTTCGGCACAACTCAGTTCGGACGGGAACTTATCGGTGTCCTTGAGCATTTCCGGATGGACGCCGCCAATGGATTTTCGCATGGTGTGTCCATTTCTCCGCACGCCGCACACCACCTGTCCGGTGTATTTCCCGTTGCCACTGTCGATGTAAATAAGTTCCTCACTCTGATAAAACGCCTGATGGCAGAGCTGCCGGGTCTTGTTGTTGTCCACGCAGCCGAGCAGCAGCACCATTTCCTTTGTCCTGCGGCTGGAGTGGGGGTGCAGCTCCCATTCCTTCGGCTCGATCAGCTCCATAAGGTCAGGGAGCTTTTCGATGAAGTTGGGGACATACTCCGTTTCCATGCCGAGGACAGTGGAATAGCGTTCTGCCAGCACGCGGGCTTTGTTTTCGCCGAGGTCTGCTGGCACAAAGTTCTGCCGGTCCAGATTCTTCGGCTCCACGATATCGCCGTCGCAGATGATGAAGCGGGCAGGGCGGCCAAGCATATGGAGCAGGCGGAACACATAGGGGGCAACATAGCCTCCTGTGCCGCCGGCACCCAGCATGACCACCTTTACCGGACGGTCCATGGGGAATTTCATAACCCCACCTCCGCCAGAATATCGCGGAAGCCCCACTTCTTGTCGCTGTTCTTTTCCAGTCTTGCACCCTTTTTCTTCTGGATGGTCACCTGATCCAGCCATTCCACGGGAAACTGCTGTTCCAGTCCCTCAATCACCGTGTCCGGGTCGATGGGGGCAAAGGTATCTCCGCAGAAAATACGGGCCTTGATGTCGGGATAGAACTGATCCAGCTTTCCCAGCACGAAGTAGAGGCCCGTGGAACGCTCGTCACTGTCGTCCTTGGAAGAGAAGAAGGCGTCCATACTGTTGTGGGAGTGGATATCCGCATAGCAGATGTACCGCTCAGCATCATCGTAGGGACAGTCGTGGAGGTTGGCCTCGATTTCCACCTTGCAGACAGTCTGCTTGGGGACATAGGCAAAGAACTCCTGCTTGACCTTATCCCAGTAGATCAGAGCCAGCGCCTCGTTTTCCTCGTTCTCCGTCATGAAGGCACGAAAAAAGGCTATGATCTGGCCCATCAGGCTCCCCGGGATCTTAGGCAGAGCCGGGGTGAACCCGGCTCTGACCTCTGCAAAATCGGTCACGTTGTTTTTGGGGGCGATGAACTCGCCCTGCTCCATCTTACGAAGCTCGTAGATCCTGCCATCGTTGGAAGGGATCAGGCAGATGACCTTGTCGGAGGCACGGGCCTCCTCCAGACTGCCGAACTTACCCTTGTAGGTGGCAGCGTTCCCCTTGGTCTTCATCTCCACCTTGGGCTTGACATAGCAGCACGGATTCTTGTCTTTCGTTTTCTTGAGGGCGTCCAGGAACTCGCGGGAACGCTCGATCATCTCCTTCATAGAAATGATCGTGGTGCCCTTGGGGTCTTTGACTTCCTTGCGGATACCGCAGTATTCCACGCTCCAGGACACACGCTTGCCTTCCTCCAGATCGGTGAAGTCATCCGACTTTCTGATCCGAAGCTCCTCGAAGGTCATGGAAGCGTCCTCGATGTCTTCTTTGATACCCTTGTGGTAGAACACAGGAGGCTTTTCCAAAAGGCCAACCTTGGTGTTCTCCGCAGTTTTCTGCTCAAAGGCCGCGGCAATGGGGTTTTCCGCAGGAACTTCCGCAGCAGCCTTCACAGGTGCAGGAGCCTTGGGTGCCGGGGCAGCAGGAGCAGCGGCAGGAGCCGGTGCGGGCGCTGCAACGGGAGCCGTAGGTGCTTCCTGCGCCACAGGTGCTGGAGCAAGGACCGCAGCAGATACAGGGGCAGGAGCCGCAAAGGAGTCTGCCTGAGCTGCTGCACTGTTGCCGGTGCCAAAGATGGCGTCGATGTCAAATCCTTCGCTTTCGGTGATCTCACTGAAGGGCCACGCGCTGTTGTTGGGTTCACTCATATAATTTTGCTCCTTTCGATTTTGGGACAAAAAAAGACCGCAACTGCTCCCATGAGCAATTACGGTTTCGTTCTTTGTCCGATATTTCATTCCAGGTCGTTTTGAGGGCTCCGGAGGGCGCACTAACCCCCTTTCCGTCGCTGTTCCTCCCTAACTTACTCCGCCCTAACTTACTTCGCCCTGAAATACACCTTCATTGTAGCATTCACAGGGCAGGGCGTATAGTTGCAGTTCTTGCACCCACACTCAGGATCTCAAACTTGAAGTTATTTTATGAAAATAATCGTATATTTCCTGCTGTCGAAAATCTTTTACGGTTTATAACCGCAAAACCACTTGCTTTCTACATTATTTTGCGGTATGATGTGGGTGAACGGAGGCGATTACAATGATTTACAGACCAAGTTATGTTGATAAGATCATGGCCTATGTGGATACACCGTTTGTAAAAATACTGACGGGTGTGCGTCGCTGCGGCAAATCGACAATCCTGAAGATGATCATGTCCAAACTCCGGGAGTGCGGCATCCCTGAATCCCGAATCGTCAGCTATTGCTTCGATTCCATGGAATTTGAAGATATGACCGCAAAGCAGATGTATTCAGAATTGAAGTCCCGCGTTTCTCCGGAAGGAAAGACCTATTTCTTCCTCGATGAAATGCAGGAAATCAAGGGCTGGGAGAAGGTCGTCAACTCGCTTTCCTCCGATTATGATGTGGATCTGTATATCACCGGTTCAAACTCGCGCATGATGTCCTCGGAAATCTCCACCTACCTGACCGGCAGATATGTCTCCTTCCGGATATACACGCTATCCTTTGCAGAATATCTTACTTTCAAAGAGCAGTACGACGCTGTTGGTGATCCTCGACAGGAGCTTGCCAACTATATCCGTCTTGGCGGTTTCCCCGCGACGCATCTGCAAAATTACACGCAGGACGAAGTTTATACCATCGTCAGAGACATTTACAATTCTACGATTTTCTCTGATATTGTAAGGCGAAATCAGGTAAGAAAAATTGATCAGCTGGAGCGTGTGGTCAAATACACATTTAACAATGTGGGAAACACCTTTTCAGCAAAATCCATTTCCGACTATCTGAAAGCGGAGCACCGCGCTCTGGATAACGAAACGGTGTACAGCTATCTTGAAAAACTGGAAAAAGCATACTTGCTGCATCGCTGTTCCCGGTATGACCTGCAGGGTAAGGAAATTCTGAAAACGCAGGAGAAATTCTATCTGGCCGACACCTCCCTTCGGTACAGCGTCCTTGGTTACAATGCAGACAGTGTTGCCACGAGCCTTGAAAATGTCGTGTATCTGGAATTGTGCCGCAGAGGATACGCCGTAAACATCGGAAAAACCAGCGATGGTGAAATCGACTTTGTTGCCACACGTCAGAATGAGAAGGTCTATGTGCAGGTTACGCAGCAGATCGCATCTGAAAAAACAGAGCGCAGAGAGTACGAGCGCCTGCTGGAGATCCGTGACAACTATCCCAAATATGTGCTCCGAACCGATGAATTTGCAGGTGGAAACTATGAAGGCATCAAGACGATGCACGTGGCCGATTTCCTGCTGTCTGACGAGTTCTGACAAACTCCCATCCACTAAACTCTATCCAAACTGCGAAAAAGCGGGACTGCACTTTGCAGCCCCGCTTTAACATTATGTGGTTAGGATACTCTGTTGGCGATAAGGCCTTGTACGACCTGCTCGCCGGTCAGTTCGCTGGTTCGGTAGATATTCTGGCAGAAAGCTTTTAGGCTGAAATCCATGCCTGAATCTTCCTGATCCAGCAGTACACCGGTCACAGTGAAGTGTCTCTCGGCTTGTGCTGTTCGCAGCTCCTCAATGTAGTTTTCGGACAGGTCGCACTCGCCGTCTGTGATAAACACGATGTCGGCATTCTCAAATCCATCCTCCTGAATGAGCCGCAACGCCTCATTCAGCGGCGTATGGAAATCGGTGCCGCCGTCAAGAAACGTTTCTGCCGCGCGGATCTTATCTTCCATGCTGTACTGTTTCGGAAGAAAGATATCCGTTTTGAAGCTGCCGGGACCTGAGAAGTGGACGAGGGCAAATTTGCGGCCGTCACTCTCTGCGATCTCCAGCAAGGCCAGTGCAACCGCTTTCCCCCAAGAGGCAAGCTCTCCGCTGGTAGACCCTGATTCATCCAGGCAACAGACAATATCGCCCGCGCCTTTATAAATCGGCTCACGGCGCCGGTACTGCTTGATCTGCCTGCGCTGATACTTTCGCAGGAACAGCGGCTGCGTCTGCGGTGTGGCCAGCATGGCAAGCTCGGAGGTCAGCGCACGAGACAGGTCATTACCCAGCTCCAGAGAGTATTTTTCTCCCCGGCCGTAGGCAAACCCGTTGCGTTTGCATTGAGCGAAGATCTCACGAAAGCGTCCCAGATATTTGGAAATATCCCGCAGCGTATCACTGCGCCGGACACGCTCCAAAAGGGCTTCGTTTACCGGAGTACGCTTCAGATCCGATGGATCATTGCTCCATGCGCCAATGATGCTCTGCACCTCTTCAGCCTTTTCCGCAGCAGCGGCTACGGCTTGCTGAATCATTCCGCTGACCGTAGCTCTGTTCTGCATCTGACTGGCGTCAACGAGTTTCCCCACGGCTTCTACCTGCCGATGTTTGCTCTGGGCCTCGTTGGCGGCTTTGATCACAGCCTCGTTCAGTGTAGGATTATCCTGTCCGGTTCGCTGCAACTGCTCTAAAAGGCCAAACAGCTCATCTACGGCTTTTGCTTCCGCCAGCTCCAGCTTTTCCAGTGTATTCATAGCACCGGGCTTGCCGCCCAGCTGAGTAAGCAGATCTTCCAACTCGCCGGATGCTCTGGCAACAAATTCAGTCGCCGCTTCATAGGCCGGAAGCTCCCGCCCTTCACACACCTCCTTGAGCGTAGGATAGTCGTCGCTTTGGGTGATGTGCTCCAGAATCGGCACGTTGATCTTCCGCGCCGCTACTGAGAGGTCATCGTCCGCGTTGCGCCGGGGCATCAGGGAATAAAAGGACTGGAAAATATCCCGCGAGAGCGCCGGAAAAGAGTGCAGCTTTTCGCCTGCACTGTTCTCGATCTCGTCCATACCCGTATCCTCCATGCGCAGATCCCGGTAAATGCTATCCTCCAGTTTGGTCGAGCGCAAAACGCGGTCTGTCTGTTGCGGACTACGTTCCACTCTCTGCACCTGCGCCCACGGAGAGGAAAGAACATCCTGAACTGTCCGGTAGGGCTTCAGCATTTTGTATCCGCCTCCTTCTCTCGAAATGTGCCGAACCACGCCAACAGAATTTTTCTTGCCCGTTCCGGCGCATACCGCAGCTCCGGAAATTCTTCCTGCAAGTATGGTGCTGCTCCGTACATATTTGTTTCGCCGCTTTGACGCAGCCGTTCCAGATAGTCAAAATACTTCTGGCATTCATTCTTGGAATAGGCGCTAAAAATACTCGTTTCCATATAAAACGCTCCCCTATCAATGCGAGTTTGTCACTTACCGTCTGCAAGATCGTCTTTGGTGAGTTCAAAGTCATCCAGCCAGTCTACATCGTCCCGTTCGACAAAAGTAGATCCGTCCTCGTCTGAGAGTGCGCGATCATACGCGCGCATCAGGGCGAAGTGGTTTTCGTCACCCAATTCTTCTCCCTGTTTGCCGCCCCGGAAACGATACTGCTGGACGGCGATCCTTGCGTCGCTGCCTACTGCGTCCCACATATCGCGGAAGGGCTGGTCGTGCTTCAAAAGCTCGCGGATATCAAGTTCATCCAAACAACCACCCTCCATAAAGGAAAGCTCCACGCCACCACGGTCTTCGATCCGTACTTCCGTAAAAACAATGCTCATTTTGTTTTCTCCTCTTATCTTTTATATGGAGGGAGGGCTGATGCCCTCCCTCGCTTATTTGGTGCTCTTAAAATGGCATTTCCCCGGATTCGCCGCCAAAGTCTGGTGTAAAGCCGTCCGGCACGGCAAAGCTGTCGGGCGCTCCGGTATAGGCAGGAATATCATCCTCCTCACCGCCGTCTTTCGGCTTGGAGTCTCCGAAGTAGACATTGTCTGCAATGACTTCGGCACTGCGGCGCTTGCCGCCTTCCTTGTCCGTCCAGTCGCGGATCTGGAGCCGGCCCTCCACGACGGCCATGCGGCCTTTTGTGAAATACTTGCTCACAAACTCCGCCGTGGCGCGCCAAGAAACGATATCAATAAAGTCCGTCTCCTTTTCCCCGTTTTTGGACTTGAAGTCCCGATCCACCGCGATTGAAAACGAACAAACGGCGGTACCGCTCTCCGTCCTGCGCAGTTCGGGATCGCGCGTGAGTCTTCCCATAAGAATGATCTTGTTCAGCATCGTGATTCCTCCAATATTCTTTAATTTAACGCTGCAATCTCTTCCAGCGTCGTATAAGTAAAATGTGTCTGCTCGTGGGCCTTGCGGCTGATCTTCTCCAAATCAGCCAAGAGGTCATCCACCAGCGCTGTCTCGCTGTCAGACTGCGCCGCCGTGCGAAGGCTGCACTGCATCTGATAAAGATGCGTCAATTCACCGCGCAGCTTGATAAATGCCTTGCGCACAGTATCGGCCTTGCTGCCATCCCCCAGCGCAGCGTCAAATTCCTCCTGGGATTCCAACGCCATACCGCGGATATTGTTGACCTTATCCTGCATGGGGTTGACACACAGGCGGGTGAGCACCGCTTCCACCTTTTCACGGTCTGAGGGCAGGCGCCAGAGATAATTCTTCAGCGCCAGAAGGTCACAGGATTCTACCTTGTCATGGCCGGAAAGCCATGCCTTGGCCTGCGCGATGGGATAATAGCCCAGATACTTTCGGTCCGACACCGTCATATCCTTACGAAGCTCGCAGAGGATATCGTCAGCCAACTCGTTGATGGCGTCGGGAACGAGGATCGACGCGACCTCCTGCTGCATTTGCCGCAATTCCTCCAACGTGATCGTAACGGTGACCTGTCCGAAGGTGCCGGCCTGCTTATTCTTCAAAACGGCAAGGCGCGTGTCCCGATCCTCCATATTGGCCGTCACGACCTTCAGCTCCAGGCGGTCGTACAGCGCCTCCAGGATCTTTTCCTGCGGGTCATTGAAATTAGGGATCTCATTGGAAGCCGCAAAGAAAGAAATGACCGGAATGGGATAGGTGCGTCCCTCGTTGGTGTATTTCCGCTCATTGAGGGCGGTGAGCAGTGAGTTCAACACGCCGTCGTTGCACTTGAAGATCTCATCCAGCAATACGATATCGGCCTCTGGAATTTTGCCGGCTGTCTGCACCGTGGGCTCGCTTTTGTGAAGCGCCGAGAGCGCTGCACGATAAAGCTCCAGCTTTTCGGTGCCGCTCTTGAGCTTTTCCCATGTTGCGGGCTCGTCCTTCATGGAGCCGATGCCCTCGACGAGGACACGCAGGTTGAAGCGCTGGTTTTGATAGGTTGCGTCCTGCTCCAGCACGGTCGGCGGCACAGAGCCCGGCAGCAGACTCGCAAGATCAACACGGCCGAAAAGCTGTTCTTCATCGCTCTGCTTGGAAAGAAGCCTCTCAAACTGCCGCGCACCGGTGATGTGCTGGCGGAACAGGTTGATAGCATAGCTCTTGGCTTGGCCGGGTTCACCTAACACAAACAGGTTCTTCCGGGTCAGCAGTGCAATGGCGATCATCTCCACCAGTTCCTCACGCTCGGCCACGCTGGCATTCACATCAGCGATAACGGCCAACATCTTATCTCTCAGGGTCATTTCATTTCCTCCTTGTTTTTCGCAGGAAGCACCGGTGTTTCCGATACGATGTAGACAACACACGGGCCATCTTCCTGATTGTCTCGGCCTCCGTAGGCGAACAGGAATCCGCTGATCGTTTTCTCCACCCGGGTCAATACCGGCGGATCGTCGTATTCCTCCAGATTTTCCAGCATCTTGCGAAGCAACACGCCCATATCATTGGATATTGCCAGTGTGACTCCATCAACGTGGTCAATCTGATCTTCCAAACAGGTCAGCGTCAGCAGATTGCCGGTACTCTCCGGCTCTCTTGCGGGAACCGGCTCCAGCATCTCCGGAGACATGATCACGCAGTCCAGTGAGATCTCTTCAAGCTGCATATCCTGCCTATACAGATCGGAAAAACGGGTTTCCAATTCAGCGGCCATGGCAACCGAATCCGGCGACATAAACTCGCAATAGATATCCGGGGTGTCGTTCTCCGTTTCCCGGTCCTCATCGGTGCGGATCTCCGTCACGGTGCCATATAGGCCCATGTACTCGCTTTCATCATTGGCAAATACACCGCCGCCGATTTTGAACTCTTTGCCGTCAATAAAAAAGGCGGAACCTTTTTTTCGTATGACCATATTCAACTCCTTTTTGTGGCCCGGCTCATACATCCACGTAGATATAACCGTCTGGCATTCTCTGAAATCGCTTGCCGGCAATATCGCTCACGCGTTTGCTTGCCGTACTGTGTGCAATTTCTTCCTCCAGTTCCCGAATCGTGATATAGCTTTCGCGGGCCTGTTTCTTTTCTTCCTGCGTCAGATCTTCCCAGTGGAGCCAAACGATTTCGTCCATTTTCTGCTCCCGGGCTTATGCCGCCAGCAGCTGCTCATGCAGCTCGCTGTTCTCGGAGACAATGTCCAGCGAGATAATATCGCTCTTTTGGAAACCTCTGGGTGCGCCGGTCATGCCGCACAAGCGGAATGCTGCCTTGCAATTCAGAAGCTCGTATTTGAGCTGGGCGAAGATGTGCTGCTGCAGGTTTCCCTTATCCGGATCATAGCCGGCAACGGCCTTGATGAGCCGAATGGCAAGCTGCTGGTACACATCGTCATACTCCAACCGCGCCGCCCTCATCAGAGGGCGGTTTTTCTGAATGATGCTGTCGATGCACCAAAGATGGTCTTCCACGATGGCATTGCGCTGAGCAATGGAGTAATTGTTTTTCATAGTCGTTTCCTTTCTCTGGTATTGGGGTCCAGAAACGGCAGCAGCCGTTGCCCCAGTCCTCCAGTAACATCTGATTGGTGTAGACGGGCGAGTTGTAGCGCGGATCGCTGCAGTGCTGCATCCGCACCATGTCCTTTCCGCCGTTTACGTTCTTTTCCTCCTGATAGTAAGAGGATGCGCAGGTATTACAGTGCTTCTCTTGATCCTTCAATCAGTGTCCTCCTTGACATTCTTTCGTGCGGTCGCTGCGTCGAACAGTCCCAGCAGCACATACCCGTTCTGCGTCTTATAGAAGAACTCGGGCTTGATGCCATCGTCGATCTCCACCACGTAATGGCGGTGAACAGCAACACCCAGAGTCTCGGCATCCGGCTCTTCGTTGCACCGTTTGGCAAACTCACGGGGCGTCAGAGGGGTGTGCAGCTCATAGACCACAGCATAGCGGAAGGCAGAGGGGGAAATATCCGTGCCCAGCTGCTCACACATATCATGGTGCAGCATCCACTGCTCAACGCTTTTGAACCCGTAAATACGCAGCTCGCTGGGAACCTTGCGCTTGGGACACCAGGTAGGCACATAGATTTTCGGGTCGCCGCGTCCGAACTTTCGGGGCTTCTTTCCTCCCATACAGAAGCGGTCGCCAAAGTGCATGGTGACACCGTTTTTCTTTACAGACATATTCTCCATATAGTGGAGGTGGCTCTTGCACTCAGAGCAGGTCACTTTTCTCAGATCCATAACCGCCCCTCCATCACTCTTCCTCGCAGCATTCCCGTTCCTTCAGGTTCTGGAACAGGCTCATCACCAACTGACCATCGTAATCGTCAATGATGCCGTACTCCTGGCAGAAAGTCAGAAACTCCTCGAACATATTTCTTCCTTCCCGAACCTCCATTTCGCTCATACGCTCATCATGCCGAAGCAAATCCAGACAGTCGTTGAGGTCGGTACGGGTGTTGATAAAACGGCAATAGCTCATATTGGACATACTTCAGTCTCCTTCCTTATCCATGAAAAGCGGGCTTTCGATGATCTCATAGCGGGTAAACCAACCGGCGGCATAGCCGTCCCGGTAGGCCTCCCAGAAATCATCGCCGTACTCCTCACGGTACAGTTCCTTGGAAAACGGAATTTCCATGTTTTCCTTTTCTTCGGTCACCAGACGATTCAGCTCTGCACGAGCCTTTTCTCTGTCCGTGAATGTGGCCGCGCCCGATGGAGAGGGAAACTCGCCCTGATCCGCATCGGCCCAGGAATGGACGATGGTATAGGCGCCCTTCACGCTTCTGCGGTACATTCTCGCCACATGACTGTTCTCAGGCAGTGCCAGCCAATCTTCAATAGCGGCACGGTCTTCCTTGCGGAACATCTCCACAAACTTTTCCCGAAATGCCTTTGTGGACAAAGGTTGGGCAAGGTCGTGGTGAAACTGGTAGAGGTGCCGGTATGCCGCGGCAAGGAAATCATCGGTAGTGACGATTCCAAAGGTCTTTTGCTCGATGCAAAGACGCCCGCCGCAGACCTTGCACTTGCCGACCATGCACAGCTGATAGGGGTGAATGACCTTCAGACTGTTGTAGGTCAGATGCCAGTCCACATCAGTCATGTTTTCCGCAAGATGAACGGCCATCCGAAAGGAATCACCGCCTTGGACAGGGCCGCAGGTACAAAGCGGTTCCTGCCCATGATTACAGTGCTCACACATTTACGCTGCCTCCTTTTTCTGCTTTTGTTCTTTGTTTCGTTCCTTCTCACACAGCTTGATCAGTTTCTGGCAGCGGTCTATCTCGAAGCCCCCAATATGGGCAAGCTCCTCTGACAGCCGCATCTTCTTTGCCATCCACTTATAAGCCTGTGTTCTGCTCATTCCTCGCTCCTTCCAGAAGCTATCGAAGACGTGATGTGTCTCCATTCGCTTCATCCGCAGCGCTTCGTTTGCCAGATTGCCCAGTGGCCGCGTGCTGCCGGGATGGCAGCCTACACGGGCATTGCAGTTCTGACACTGGTAAAAGCTCTGGCGTTCAATGCCCAACCGAGCTGCCGCAGCAGGCCCGTAGACCTTGGAAGCCGAGACAAGCCGGACTGCTCCGCCGCAGTAGCGACAGATAGTGGGGATCTCCAAAGGCACTCCTCCTTTACGCCGCCTTTGCCGCAGGGGCACGGGCGGGTTTCTCCGTTTTCTTTTCTGTGGGCGTACGCATGGCGCTTTGCATATAGAAAGCGTCCTGGGTACTGAGGGTCAGCATACCGCCGCCGGCGATGCCCAGCGTAACGGTCCCGGTCAGAGCCTTCAGACAGGTGCTCAGCTGACGGGAGGAAAACCAGAAGTCACCCACAGGTGCTCCGGTCAGGGCGATCACATCCACAGGTGCGGACGCGGTGCCGTATTTCCCGCCGCAGTAGAACTCCAGCCGCTGATCCTTGAAGCCCAGCCTTACTCTTCCTTCCGGCTCTACAGTGAGAACAGAAGACAGGGCGTTTCTCAGGTCCTGAATGTCTGTCAGCACGGTAAAGCTGTTCTTGATGGTGCTCAGCAGAAGATCCGTGTCAATGTAGCCACCCTCCATCAGGCGGGCACTGAACAGGAAATTCTCCTTGAAAAACACAATGTTCTTTCCGGTAGTCCCTACACGAAACTCATCTTTATCAGCGCACATACGGGCCAGCTTCCCAAGAGAGGTCGCCGGGATCAGAAGGCTGATGTCGCCCTTGCTCTGGTCATCACCCTTGGCAGTAACAATACAGTTGCCGTTGCTGCCGGCCGCCCGGAGTCCCACATTGGTGAACTTCAGATTGACGCACTTGAGCAGCGGCTTGTTGTTGTCCTGCGCTGTTGCAAACACCGTGCGCTGGGCCATAGCGGGAATGCCGCTGAGCTTGACCGTATCCTCGGGAAAAGGCAGGTCAGGCTTGGGAAAGGAACCGCGATCCCACACATCCACTTCATAACAGGCATTTTCGCTTCTGAGGGCCATGCGTCCGTGATTATCCGGCCGCGAGATCTGTACTGTATCCAGGGGCAGACGCTGCAGCATTTCCGTGAGCATCCTCGCACTGAACACGAGAGAACCCTCCTCCTGCACAGAGCAGGGCAGTTTCTCCTCCAGCGAAACCTCCATGTTAGTGGAGGTGATGGTCAGCTTCCCACTTGCGGCGTCAGCTTCCATCAAGGCGCCCTTCAGCACATCCAGCGGAGACTCGGACGGTGCAATGGAGGCCGCCCGTTTGGCAGCATCCAAAAATTCGGCCCGGTTGATTGTAACGATCAAAATTCTCTCCTCCTTTAAGCAACAAAGCCGAAGAGCGACAGCTGGTTTTCGTCCACCACTGGCTTCTTCGACTTCCGTTTCTTCTGTTCTTCCTGTGTTCTTGCAAGCAGGCCCTCATACAGCCGCTGGCGTTCCGCGCTGTCTGCGGTTTTGATGCCAAAGACCGTGGCTTCGGAAACTGCGACCTCCTGTACGGGGACAGGCTCCGCTTCCTGCCTGACTTCGATAACCTTTTTCTTTCGGTCCGGATTGATGATCGCCATTTTCTTGAAGGCTGCGGCGATATCCTCCACATTGTCCTTGATGCCCTGAGCCAGCTCTTTCGCCATCTGAGAGGTCAAGTCCTTCACGTCGCTCATAGCGGCAAGACCTTCCTCCGAGAATGTCCCCTCGATGATACCTGCGACTGCCAGCTTGGAGGCCATCAGCTTCATCGCCTTGGCCTGCATAGTGTCCACATAGAAGGGCATATACACTTCCACTCTGGGTGCCGTCTGATTGATACGCCAGGACCGGCGGGATGCCTGCCGCAGTGTGAAGAGGTTATAGCCCATGGAGTAGAAGATGAGTGTGGTAAAGGCATTGAGATCCAAACCTGTTTCCACGCATCGGGGGTTCGTGATGAGCACCTGCAGTCCGTTCTTAACCCGTTTATCCACCCATTCCTCACGCTTTTCCGTAGGAACCTGTGGCGTCAGGATCTCGGTGCGGTAGCCTTCCTCCCGAAGCAGCTTCAGGAGCTTCTTTTGGGAGTCTGTCCGCGTCCAGCTGGTGTAGATCAGTACCCGTTCACCGTTTGCGATCTTTCTGCGGGTAATATCCAGCACCGTTTCCTCCTTGGGGAACAGGCGGGTAAAATCGCCGCAGTCCTTTGGCTTGATGATGACCTCCCCCTCAATGGGGTGGATGACCTCCGACTGATCGTAGGGCTGGTCGGGATAGACCGTCAGCAGGTTCAAATAGGTGGATAAGATCTTCTGTGCCGCTTTACGGTCGGTACGCAGTACCTTCTGCAAAGCCTTTTCCGCTTCTTTATAGGCTTCATGCACATCCTCCGGCATTTCCAGCGGCACGGGGATCTCCTCATAGTCGGGAAGGTCCTTGTTCATGTCCGAGAGGGACAGGAAGGCCGTGTACTCCAGAAGGAAACGGGAGAATACCAACGGTGACACACCGGGAAGCTGCCTTGATTTGGCCTTACGCTTGGTGGTGCGCCGATTGGAATTGTACTCGCCGTCCTTGATCTCATAGGTGTTTTCCACTACGCCGTACTCTGCATCGAAGTCCGCAGGCCTGCGATAGCTTTTGCCATCCTTGAGCATCAGGCCGGGAACGATGCGGTAGAGCAGGTGAAAGATACCGGAGGAATACCCGTTGATGAGTGTCGCGGTCATGCCTACAAAGAGCTTTGAGACCCCGAACAGCTCTGCCATGGCATCGCCCTGGCCGCTGTTATTGTTGTACTCATGCAGCTCATCGCAGAGAAATCCGCTGATACGCCCGCGCATCTTTTTCTTGATGTAGGTACTCAGCGGATACCGTCGCTGTGCGCCCCGGACAGGATAGAAACCCTCTGGGTTCTGAGCGATCTCGGTGAGTTGGTCGATTACGCTTTCGCTTTTGGTTCGCCGCAGGTGTGCGGCAGCTCCGTAGCGGTGGACCCAACCGTACTCTCCGATCTTGACCCACTCGACCCGTTTGCCGGGATTGACCGCCGACCACAGGACTGACCCGCAGTTGGGACAAACATGGTTTTTCCTGTGTTCATTCTGGAAGAAGAACTGGTCGGCCGGCACCGTATAACGGCTGCCGTCCTCGCTGATCTCCATGGTCACGACCTCGTTGCAGTCAGGGCAAAGAAAGGCCCGCAGGCGCTTACTCCATTTCACTGCCGGGTAGCGCATGTAGCCATCTCTGGCACGTTCCTTGGAAAAGACTGCGTAAACACTTTTATCCCCCTGCTCGTACATGGCGTAGAGCCGGTCCAGCTCCGCGATACTGTGGACTACCATGGCATAGGTGTCCGGGAGGGTTTCTCCGATCTCTCGCACCCATTTCCGGGTGACGTGGGAAGGGCACATGATAATGCCAAAGGATTTGTCCGCGCCGCTTCGCTTCTGAGCCGCCCACAAACCATGCAGGGCTCCGAGGGCCGTTGACCCGATTTTGGTCTTGCCGGCACCGCACTCTGCAATGATGAGCGCAACGCTCTTTCGGTCCAACTGCCGCTTGACTGCTTCGGCTACCGCAAGCTGGGCATCGTAGAGGGAATAGCCCGCCCGGTTCATAATACAGTCGTTGATAGCCAGCACCTCATCGGAAAGAGGCTCGTTGGCAGGGTCAAAAAGAGGCATGAACTGATGGCGGATGCGGTCTGCCACGGTGACACCGAAGGTGTTCAGATATCCCGTGACATTCTCCACACCGTCAAACCCATCCGGTGCTCCGGGAATCGCTCCTGGAATCTGGATACTGCCATTCTTTAACCCTGTTTCCAGAACTTCTACCACATTCCTGTCTTCCGGTTTTAGGTCCAGCACCCAGGCATCCATCTTTTCCTTCAGGGATATGACCTCCAGCTGCCGCAGATCTCCGCGCTTTTGTAAAGCGTCCAGAACGTAGTCCCGGAAAGCAGGGATCAGTGGCGCTGCCGTTTTATGGTCCAGCTCTTCAAAAAGCCGGTCCCGGTCACCCTGTGGGCAGAAGATATAGCACTTACGGGGCTGCATGGCTTCCTGACCCTCTACCTCTCCATCGCCCTCGGAGGCGCGATCATCTGTCTGGGCATCATCGCTGGCCATGAGTGTCGCTACGGCATACACGCCGTCGTGGGACATCTGCCGCTGATACCCCTTGACATTGCTTTGGAGCATTCGGGTCGTACTGTTTTGGGTGGCTTCTATGGTCGCACCGCCGTAGATGGCATCCGACATAGCCCGAACCATTTCCGGGTATCCACCAAATCGGACGGCACTGATGATACCGCCCTTGCTGTTGTGATCGAGCACCACTGTATCTGCGTAGGCCGACAGGCGTACCTGCGCTGACGGGTCATAGTAGCTCAGCTCAATCAGTCTACTTTGTGTCATTCATCTGCTTGCTCCTTTCTTTTGGGGACAAAAAAAGACCGCAATCGCTCCCACGAGCAATTACGGTTCCGTTCTTTGTCCATTATTTCATTCCAGGTCGTTTTGAGGGCTCCGGAGGGCGCACTAACCCCCTTTCCGTCGCTGTTCCTCCCTAACTTACTCCGCCCTAACTTACTTCGCCCTGAAATACACCTTCATTGTAACATCCATGGAGCAGAGCGTATAGTTGCAGTTTCTGCACCCCTGCATAGTTCCAAAACAGAGCGGAGTTTCGGGGCAAACGCAAAACAGGGCGGCTTGGAAGCCGCTCTGTTTCGTAAGAAGAACCAACATCCCGCTATGGGATGCCGTTTCTTAGTCATTTCCGAAAAGATGGCCGGTGACCCCCACCTCCAGACCACCGTTTTCTTTGTCTTTGTAAATGGACACGGAATAGTCACGGATGGTGTGTTCCGCACCGTTCGCAACGACGAATGCCTGAATGTTCTCCAAGTCATACATATCCAGCAGAACATATCCCTCTGTGGCTGTGTCTGCCAGCAGCGCGCGGCAGTCATGGCAGAAGAGTGCTGGAGCGATCTTTCCGATTTCTTCGCCAATGTGCGCTATATTGGTGTGATCCTCGCTGCTCCATGACATGGTTGCGTTTCCGTCAATGAATGTGAAAACCCAATCGTCCCAACGCTGTTCCTCTGCGACCTCCCACGGTCTGCGGGGATCTCTGTCGTATATCTCCAGTTCTCGCAGGACACCTGTGGAGAGGTTGACAAGGACCGGCGCGTGGTAGCGATTTCCGTTCCCATCCTCGCAGATGGCACAACACTCCGGCTCCGGGGTGGTAGCAACGACCTTCCAAAACACCGCATCAAACATCGTAACAATAACTAAGGCATACGGCGTGTGTCCGCTTTCTCCGGCGTCGCGGCCCTGCCGGGCTGCGTAACCCTGTTTATAATTTGGCAATGTTGCTGTTTTTCGCTCTGTGCGCAGGAATTCCTACACGCGCAAGGTGAAGGGGTATCACTACCCTCGGCATACTCCGCGTGTTATTGAGCCGCCTGCGCACGGTTGGTGAATTTGTCATTTTTATGACAAATTCTTTATTGATTTCAGCAGCGTAAAACACGGGTTGCATTGCATGCTATGTGTCTTTTGTCCCTGATACACCAATCTTCTACGACAGACTCCTTGTTGACCTCACCGCTGTTCCAGCTTTTTAGCTGCACGAGGGTCTGAATCCAATTTGAAACACGACAAAACGTCCGGCGGCAATGTGCCGCCGGACGTTCACTTTATAACGTCGATTTCATTTACTTGCTGAACGCTCTCCACAGGAATGTGACGATCTGGGCGCGGGTGCAGTCATTGCCCGGCGCAAAGGATGTCTCGCTCACGCCCGTGGTCACGCTGTTCATGTAGCACCACGCCACCGATTCATACGCCCATTCGGGCACATCGGTGAACGGCAGGTGGAACATCCACGCGCCCGTGAAGCCCTTACCCTGCGCCTGAGTGCAGCGGTAGATCATGGCCGCAGCCTGCGCGCGGGTGCAGACGCTGTCTGTGCCGAAGGTCGTCTCCGTCAGGCCGGTGACGATGCCGGTACTCGCCGCCCAACGGACCGCCTCGGCATAATATGCGCCCTCGTCCACATCCGTGAACGGCATCAGGTAATTCACCACGGGGGAGCCAGCGGCACGCCACAGGAAGGTCACGGCCTGCGCACGGGTGCAGATGCCATCCGGGGAGAAATGGGTATCATCGGTTCCCTTGGTAATGCCGTTTTCCACTGCCCAATCCACGGCGTCCTCATAATAGCTGCCGGTGGCTACATCCACAAACACGCCGGTCTGGGGGTTGCCGTTGGCCTTCATAAAGATGACCTCGATGGTATGGGTTCTTCTGACATTCTCAAAGGTGTAGGACTTTACCGCGCCGATGCTCTTGCCGTCGATCTTGACATTGGCGACAGCATAGCCCTTATCCGGGGTGATGGTGAAGGTCTGATCCCGGCCCTCGCGGACGCTGACATTGCCGGAGGGAGAAATGGAGCCGCCAGCCCCGGCAGTTGCCTTGATGGTGTAGTAGCTGTAGCCGCTGCCGCCACCGCCATTGTAGCGCCAGTGTGCCGTATAGCTGCGGTTGCCGATGCTGCCCTTCTCAATGGTGACGGTCAGGTTATCCTCACCCGTCAGACCCGTGCCGCTCCAGCCGGAGAAGATGTAGCCGGGGCGTGTGGGGTTATTGAGGGTGAAGGTCTCCGTCTCGACGGTATAGCCGGTAGGATTGTCATCGGCCGTGCCGCGGTCCAGATCGTAGGTGATGGTGTAGGTGTCTGTCTGCCACACGGGATAGAGGGTCAGCGCCGCATTGGTGGTATAGCCGCCGCCGAAAGCATAGACCTTTTCGCCGCCGTCAACGGTCGCCCAGCCTACTTGCGTGTACCCCGTGCGAGTGAACAAAGCGCCTCGCAGCGTGAGAGCATCGTTATAGAACTTAATATCTGTGACCGCATTGCCCGAGCCGTCTGTGCCGGGCTGATAGGTCACATCCCAAGCGCCCGTGATACGCACATAGGTCTTGCCCGGAAGCTGCCGGAAGATAGCGTTAAACCGCTCTCTGAGTGCATTGTTCAGTGCGGCAAGCTCTTCATATGTCAGCGTGTTGTCACCCGCCAGATAGCGCTGATACAGTTCCTGCATTTCAGCGGAAAGCTGCGGAATAACAGCCTCTGCGGCGTCCTGCGCCGAAGAGCCCGTGAACAGCCGCACACCGTCGCCCATTTGCAGATCGCCGAGAGCTTGATTCGCCAGCGTAATGGCCTGTGGATCGCCCGTTACGGTAAGCGAGCCGCTGTCTACGGTAAGATCGTACGCCGTGAGCCCGTCCGTCATGGTGACGCTGCCGCCGCCAAACTGGGTGTATCGCCCAAGCGTCAGTGCGCTGTTCAGCGTCAGCGAGCCGTCGCCGATAACGCAAAGGGTGTTATGGCTCTCGATAATTCCGTTCAGGCTTCCGACGGTATTCTTTCCGTCCAGCGTGACAAAGAGCGGATTTTCATCTCCGATATACTTTTCGCTCAGCCTCACAGAGGTCAGGTCGGCATTCTTGAGTTTCAGATTCGGGAAAACACAGCCGTACTTTTCAAGCCTGCCGGTCGAATAAATTCCCAAAATATCATTGCCTGTCAGCTTCCCTAATTTCCCAAGCTCAGCAAGGGTCTTGCCCTTAGGCAGAACAAAGGAGGCAGTTCCGTCGCCGAAAATATCGGTATAATTGTCCGGTGTGACCTCGACCTCGCCATCGCCGCGATTTAAAAACAGACCGAAACCGCCCCATAAAGCGGTAAGTGCCGAAACATCTGCGGGAACGGTATCGCCGGGCTTGTAGAAGTTTGAATTTTCGTCTACCCACCACAGCTGTGCATCTGCCGAAATGCCGTCCGGGCGGGGCAGCCCTTCGGCAGCGGGCGCTTTGAAGCTCTTGCCGTTTTTCACGATAATGTTGATCCAGTTCTGCTGTTCGCCGGGCATAAATTTAACCGTCCGCAACTCAACAACCTTCAGATTGTCGGCGGCAAGATCTGTCGGCAGTTCAAGGACGGGGCGGATACCGACGTGCGGGGCGGAGATCGAAGCATGGTCGTAGTTCCAGTGGCGGGCCGTATGGTCCCCACGGTTCGCGCGGATTGGGAACGAATTATCGGGTTTGGTGTCTTGCCCCCACGAAGATCTCTCGCTCCAGTTTTTGATATATCCGCTGTCCTTGTCCAGTATCTTATCCCATTCGTTGCTTAGGGGCGTGCCACGTTGGGACTCACCTGAATATGTACGACCACTTCCCACAGACGGCGCACGCAGCGTATAGTCCACGCCGCCTGCGGCATAGTCCTTGCCGAAAATCAGACCTGCGGTATTCAGGTCATCCCAGCTTACCGTATGCGTTACGGCATAGTCCGCCACAAACAGGCTGTGGGGATATTTGTTCTGCTCTGCATACTCCTCGGTGGTTGCCATCGCAGACGTGAGCTTGTAGGCTTCTATTGTTCCCGCATAGGTAAAGGGAACATAGTGCAGGGTGCTGTCCGGCAGTCTGCCGTTTACCTTTCCGGGAATATTCATCGCCGAAAGGTCAAAATAATATCTGCCGCCGGGTTTGAGGGTAAACTGCTCTGATAAAGCAAACTGCGCCGTGAGCTTGGTAACGTCCGCCGGAACGCTGCCCCCAGGGGCGTAGAGCTTCCCGTTGCTGCCAAGCCACATAAAGTAGCGGCCTGTATCTCCGTCCGGGCGGGTCAGGCCGTCGGACGCAGGCGCGGTAAACTCGCTGCCGGTTTTCACGATGATTTGAATATCCTCGGAGCTATTACCCAGCGTGCCGCCGCCAAGGTCAAGGGTAACGACCTTCAGTCCGCCAGAACCCAGTGTGTCAGAGTTCAGGACTTCAAGGACAGGGCGGAAGCCGTAGCTCGCGCTCCGACGGGACGAGGCATCCCAACCGTAGCCGCGGGCCGAGACGTACCCGCGAATCGCGCGGCTCGACGCGTCGCCAGAAAAAGCATCCTGCCCCCACGAATACATTTTATTCCAGTTTTGGATATATCCGCTGTCCTTATTCAGCATCGTGTCACATTCGTTGCTTTGGGGCACGCCGCGTTCGGAATTGCCCGAACCTGTATAGTTACTTCCCACAGACGGTGCGCGCAGGGTATAGTCCACGCCGCCGGCGACATAGTCCTTGCCGAAAATCAGACTTTTCGTATTTAAGTCATCCCAGCTTACCGTATGCGTTACGGCATAGTCCGCAATAAACAGGCTGTGGGCGTATTTATACTGCTGTGCATATGCCTCAGTCGTTGCCATCTCCGATGTGAGCTTGTAGGCTTCTATCGTTCCGGCATAAGTAAAGGGAACATAGTGCAGCGATGTATCCGGCAAGGAAGCCGCACCAACTGAGTTTCCGCTGTTTGCTGTGCCGGGAATGTCCTCGCCGGAAAGGTCAAAGTAATAGGTGCCGCCGGGTTTGAGGGAAAACTGCTCGTCAGGCGAATTATTAGCCAATAGCATTGGCGCAGCCAGCGCCCCCAATGCAGCGGCAGCTTCCGCATACCGGGTCATATCCAGCTCATCGATTTCCTCGTCGGAGAGCTTCTCCTTCGCCTCGTCGATGGCCTCAAGCTGCGCCTTGACTTCTTCGGCGTTATCTTCAGTGATTTCTTCTGCGTTCGGTAAACCGTTGATCATGGCCTGTACCTGATCTGCGGCACTCAGCTCTATGGGACCATTCGGATCATCGGCTCTCTCGGTGCTGCCGTTTTCGCCGGTTCTGTCCTCAACAGGGATGTATTGACCGCAGTTCTGCGGTATGGCATTCTCCGCTCCACAGACAGGGCATTCCTTGTTCATGTTGTCCGCCGTGCAGGCCGTTTCACAGCTGCATGGGGAAACATCTTCTCCTCTTTTCTCGTCATCTGCGAATGCTGTTGTGGGGATCAGGGTCAAGCACAGAGCAAATGCGGCAAGTAAGCTAAAGAATCTTTTATTCATCGTGATCCCTCCATGATGAAAGTCATTTGGTTCCTCCTTTGGAGGAACCAAGGGGATATCCCCTTGCCAAAAATTTATTTTTCCGTCAGGGCTTCAAAGCCCTTTTCCGCCTGCTGGACGGTCTTCTGGATGATGCCCGAAGCCATTGTGTGAAGGTCCATCTGCAAGACTGCCGCCGTGATCGCCGCCCGCTTCTCCTTCGGTACGTCATAGAGCTTCAATGAACAGTCCAGAAAGCGGGAGATCTTGGCGTCCATCGTGAAATACACGTCACAGGGAACCGACATGAAGCCCCGCATGATACTGCCTGACGCGATCTCCATCTCGTAGAAGTCCTTGGGCTGCGCCTCCGGCAGATAGGGTCCGAAAATAACTTGCAGCCGTTTCGTTGTGCTTTTGTAAAGATATGCCGCGATGGAGGGCAGGGAGTATGCCATCACATACAGCTCCCGCAGCGGCTCGGTCAGTTCAGCGATGTGGAGCTGGAGGGCCGTTTCCACGGCGTACAGGAGTACAGGGTCTTGTTCCCCGCTGTGCTGTCCCGCCAGAGCGAATTGCCCGCTGAACATCCGCTTTACCAGCTCCAGCAGCAGCGCCTCCTTACTGGGAAAAACATGGAAGAACGAGCTCTGTCCGATGCCCGCCGCCTTTGCGATCTCGCCGGTGGTGGTTCTGGTGTAGCCCTTTTCCAGGAACAGCGCCACCGCTGCCCGCAATACCTTCTGCTGCGTCACCAGACCGTTTAACAGTTTTCCTCTTGGCAAAATAATCAGCTCCTAACACCATGCTTGCGATTGCACTTTTATAATAGCATGAGCCATTCCATCACGCAAGAAAAATTTCAGCGCCAGACCAGCAAAATTGGAATCCCCCTGTTCCTGACCCAGTTTTGACCCAGAATGGAATTGGAACGGGCAGGGCTGGACGGAAA
>UQVS01000002.1 GCA_900544615.1 uncultured Oscillibacter sp.
TCATGCCGTTGTCGTAGACCACACCGTAGGGCGTGATCGTGCCGCCGCCGCTTTCGATGAGCCGCCGAGCGGTTTCCTCGCCGTCCAGCGCGTCCAATTCCTCTGTTTTGGCGCTGCCGCCGTGCAGGTTCATGTAGTGGTCACGGCCAACAGCGGCGAGGTCGGAAAAGTCTGTAATGACCGTGGCTTGCTGGCAGCAGAAGGTCAGGTTGATGAGATCCTTCAGCTCAAAAAGCTCCAGCTTGTGCGCCATCGCCAGAAACTGCGCGGCCTCGCCGCTGTCGAAGCTTTCCAGCCGCTTGGCGAGGTAGTTCAGCTCCTCCACGTTGACCGTGAGCATTTCCGTGCGCTTGAGTACATCGTAGAAGCTGTCGATCTTCTCTACCTTGCAGTCCGTCTTGAGCACGTCGCCGATCTCCAACGCCTCCAACAGCTCTATGCAATGCGCGTACTGGTCGTGGGGGATGGGGAACGGGATGGTCGCCACGCCGTATTCCGGGTGACTGGGATTACTCAAAATTGCTTGAAACATCATTTTTTTCCTCCAATCCGTTGATTTTGTTCATCCGTGTCCGCAAGCAGGTTCCATCCGCGCCCCAGCAGAGAAAGCCGTGGCGGGGGTAGGGACAGCCGTCACATTCCGGGGAGCGGCTGCAAACAGGCTCCGGCAGCGGCTCCTGCTGAAAGCCGGGGAAGTGCGGAAGGATGAGCTTGAATTGAATCGTGCCGTAAATTTCCATCATCTTTTCCTCCTCGTTAAAATAAAAAGGCCGAGCAGAAATGCTCGGCCTGCGTGGATATTTATTTCATTGTCATGGTGCCCCGCTCCGGCGCGTCCCGCTGCCGCAGGGCGGCTTCCGGCAATGATTTGCCGACCTGCTCCATCAGCTCCGCCAGATCCCGATCCCGTCCGCACGAAAGGGTTTCGTCCTGTTCGCGGACAAAAGCCAGTGCGCGGTAGATCTCTGCAAGCTGCTCCGGTTCAAAAAGGGCGTCTTTTGGAACAAGCCCGCCGCGGACGGTGAAGTCTCGCTTGGCGGCATCGTAGTCATCCTGAAAATAATGTCCGTGATGGACGCCTTTGCGGTCGAAGTCCCACTCCCAAGTCACGAATTGGACGCCCCGCTCGGTGGGGTGGGCCGCCAGCACTGCGTCACCAAAGTCCGCGAGGACGCGGTAGTCGCCATCCAGTCCGCTGGCTTTGAGCCGCGGTGCGGTTTCCAGAATCGCCATGTATTCCGAAGTCATTTTGACGGTGTCAATCACCGTCTGCAAAGCGTCCTGCGCCCGAATACTGTCCACGTTCTCTTGCCGGTACAACACGCTGCCCTTGCCGGATACGCGGCAGAGGCGCCCTTTTTCAACGCTGACGGGCAGGTGGTGATCTTCGATTGGTTCCACCGTGAAGCCGTTCTGCCGCAACTGATTGGCGGTTTCCTCAAGGAAGCGGAGCTGCGCGGGTTCGTTTTGATGATTCATTTTGGAGTCCTCCTCGTAAGCAAAAAAATAAGCCGGAGCATCCTGAAATGCTCCGGCCGGATGATGAATTAAGGTGTGAAATGAAAAAGGGCGCCTTTTTGATGGCTTCGACGAAACCAACAAACAGACGCCCGAAAGATCGTATAAAATTTTGAGGAAAGATCGTTCTATTTTGTGCCCGCAAAAAGGGCACTTCTCAGGTTTTTGCCTTTGAATCTGTGAAAGGGGGAGTTCAAATCTCTCCGGTTACCAAAATAACGCGAAAATATCTTTTTTTCTGAGTGCGGAATTTGAAATAAAAAAAGGCGGCAACCCTTTGACATTCTAAGCGTTGCGCTTAAAATATCCAAATTGTTGCCACCTTATGGTGGAGCCGAGGGGAATTGAACCCCTGTCCGAAAACAGTTCCACGGGACTTTCTCCGGGCGCAGTCAGGTTTCAGGATTCCCGCCCCGCAAAGACGCCTGACAGACTTTGCGGTTTGGTAGAGTCATGATGCGTGGGCAGGTCAACTCTTTCCCGCCTCACGGACGCCACATCAACGACGCCTTCCCCGGCCTGTGGCCTCTCCGGTTCAGACGGCTGCTTTAATTAAGCAGCAATAGCAACTTCAGAGTTGTTATTTAATTTATAAAATTGCCCGTTTTATGGCGGTCAGGCGCCGCCGCCCGCTTGTCCCGCTTCCCCGTCCCCGTCGAAACCTTTACGGCCCCGTCGTCGGAGCAAATGTCACTCATTCCGTTTCCGCCTTCCGGCGAAAACTTCATCCGTTCCATTGCTCCTCCTCTTTCGTTCCACAAACGCTCCGCTGGTTTGTGAAACGAGTTGGACGTGAGTTGCGCTTTTGAGCAAATGTCACTCATTCCGTTTCCGCCTGCGGCGAAAACTGCATTTGCTCCCTTGCTTCTCCTCTTTCGTTTCGCAAACGCTCCGCTGGTTTCCGAAACGAGTTGGACGTGGATTATGGTTTTGGGAAATTAGATTTTGCTACATGGAATTGTAACACATTCCAACCACGGAATGTGTTACAATTCCATGACAGTTTTAAGTTTTGGTCAACTTGACCATCAGTTTGGCCGGCGTGACTTTCGCCAGCAGGCGATAGAACTTGTAAAACAGCCGGGGCGTGTAAATTGTGCGTCCCTCTCTGGCTGCCCGGAGAGCAGCGCCTGCCACCTGCACCTGATCGCAGTAGGGCAGCCGTTCAAACATTCTGGAATTGCCCGTGATCCTGCCCACGCTCAAAAATTCCGTGGCCATGGGGCCGGGACACACTGCGGTCACTGTGATCCCCTTTGCCTTCAGTTCCTCCGCCGCGCCGATAGTATAGGCGGAGACATAGGCCTTTGTCGCGGAGTACACCGTCATCCGGGGATTGGGACAGAAAGACGCAATGGAACTGACATTCAGGATCCGGCTTCCCGCCGCCATATAAGGCACCGTCAGATTGGTCAGGGCGGTCAGCGCACGGAGGTTCAGGTCGATCATCCGGGTCTGGGACACCGTGTCCACTTCCCCGATGTTTCCCAGATACCCGCATCCGGCATTGTTCACCAGCAGCGCGATTTCCGGCTGCTCCTCCACCAGATGCTCATGATAGGCCGTAAAACTCATGGTATCGCACAGATCCAGCGGCAGCGTCAGGACGCTGAGTCCCTTCTCCTCCAACTGCCCGGCCAGCTCCTGAAGCCGCTCTGTCCGGCGGGCAATGAGCCACACCCGTTGGATCTCCGGGAACACGGAGTGGAATTGCCGGACAAACTCACGGCCAAGGCCGGAGGATGCGCCGGTAATCACTGCGGTTTTCATGGTCATTCCTCCTCTCGGAGTAATCAATGGGTCTCAGGCGCAGGATACTCGACGCCCTGGGTATCCACACGGACGGTGGCCATCACCACGGGCTGCTTGGGCTTGTCGTTCATCATGCTCCGCTGGACGCGGGAGATGTCGATGGCTACCTCCTGCCCCTCGGTGATCTTGCCGAAGGCGGCATACTGGCCGTCCAGATGCGGGGCGGGGGCCACCATGATAAAGAACTGGCTGCCGGCAGAGTTAGGGGCCATGGTGCGGGCCATGGACAGCACGCCGGTCTCATGGATCAGATCGTTCTGGCGGAAGCCGTTGCCGGCAAACTCGCCGTTGATCTCATAGCCGGGGCCGCCCATGCCGGTTCCCTCCGGGCAGCCGCCCTGAATCATGAAGCCGGGGATGACCCGGTGGAAGGTCAGGCCGTCATAAAAGCCCTTGTTGGCAAGGGAGATGAAGTTATTGACGGTATTGGGTGCCTTTTCGGGATACAGCTCGCCCCGCATGATGCGGCCGTCCTCCATGGTGATGGTAACGATGGGATTGCTCATATTCTTCGTTCCTTTCATCTGTTATCTGCGGGCCTTCATGGCCCGGTCCATTTCGCGGCCCGCGTCCCGCTTGGCGATGGCGTCCCGCTTGTCATAGTTTTTCTTGCCCTTGCACAGTCCCACTTCCACCTTTACCTTGGCGTTTCGGAAGTAAACGCTCAGAGGCACCAGCGTGTAGCCGTCCTGTTTAATGAGGGCGTGGAGCTTGCGGATCTCCCGCTTGTGCATCAGCAGCCGCCGATCCCGATCCGGATCCCGGTTGAAGATATTGCCGTGCTCATAGGGGGAAATATGCATACTGTGGACGAACAGTTCGCCGTCCTTCACGGTGCAGTACGAATCTTTCAGGTTCATGGAGCCTGCCCGGATGGACTTGACTTCCGTGCCGCACAGCTCGATCCCGGCCTCGTACTTGTCCTCCACGAAGTAATCGTGGTAGGCCTTGCGGTTCTGCGCCGCGATTTTGATTCCTTTTTTCTCCGTGAGGATCACCTCGCTTTCCAGGAACTGCTTCCTGAACGTATTTGTCAGTATAGCACAGATCCCTCCGCACTTCAAGCAAAACAAGCCCTTTGCATTCCGTTCTTTCTGTGTTATACTATTCTGGATATATTATGGGCAGTATTTCTGCCCTTCAAACGAGGTTGATACAGATGGAAATGCCCAAGGATCTGACGGAGGTCACGCTCCGGCGAAAGGACGTATACGACGGTAAAATTCTGAAGGTTCACGTGGACGACGTGCGCCTGCCCAACGGCCGGGAGGCCGTCCGGGAAGTGGTGGACCATGTGGACGGCGCGGCGGTGCTGGCCATGGACGAGGCCAACCGGGTGCTGGTGGTCCGGCAGTATCGGTATGTATTCGGCAAGGTGCTTGCCGAGCTGCCTGCCGGCAAGCTGGATCCCGGCGAGGATCCTGTTGTCGGCGCTCTGCGGGAACTGAAGGAGGAGACCGGCGCAGAGCCGGAGACCTTCCTGCCTCTGGGCAGGATCATTCCCGCCCCCGGCTGCTACGGCGAGATCCTGCACCTGTTTTTAGCCAAAGGGCTGAAATTCAGCGAGCAGCATCTGGATCCCGACGAATTTCTCAACGTGGAGCGGGTTCCCTTTGACGAGATGGTACACCGCTGCATGAACGGTGAGATCGACGACGCCAAAACCGTGGCCGCCGTCCTGCGGGCCAAGGTTCTGCTGAACCTGTAAACAGAAGAAGGAGGCATACTCCCATGGAAGCAAATTCCCATTCCAAAACCGTCCTGATCGTGGAGGACGAAAAAAATATCGTGGACATTCTGCGCTTCAACCTCCAGCGGGAAGGCTACCGCACCGTGGAGGCCTACGACGGCGCAGACGGTCTGGCCAAAGCCCGGTCGGAGAATCCCGACATCATCCTGCTGGATGTGATGCTGCCGAAGATGATCGGCTTTGACGTGTGCCGCACCCTCCGGGAAGAGGGAAACAACGTCCCCGTGATCATCCTGACCGCCCGCGAGGAGGAAGCGGACAAGGTGCTGGGGCTGGAGATCGGCGCAGACGATTACATCACCAAGCCTTTCTCCATGCGGGAGCTGATCGCGCGGGTGAAGGCCAACATCCGCCGCAACGGCATGAACGCCGCCGCAGCGGCCACCGCAGCCACCACGGCCATGCCGGTCGTGGGAAATCTGTCCATCAACACTGACAGCCGTCAGGTGTTCCGGGACGGCAAGCCCATGGACCTCACCACCCGCGAATATGAGCTGCTGACCTTTCTGGCCAGCCATCCCAACAAGGTCTACTCCCGCATCGACCTGATGGAACAGGTCTGGAACTACGGGTATGTGGGGGAAGACCAGCGGACGGTGGACGTCACCGTTCGACGGCTGCGGGAAAAAATTGAGGCAGATCCCGCCAGTCCCAAATACATTCTGACCCGGCGGGGCGCAGGGTATTACTTTGCCGTTTAACCCCGCTCCCCCACATGAGCCGTCACGCCCCGCCATATACCGGGGATACAGGCGGCAAACGTCTGCTGCATCCGATCTTTCCCCATGGAACCAGGGAACCCAAAGGCGGTGATTTTTTGTTCCGCAGCTTACACATGAAGCTGACGCTGATCCTCCTGCTTCTCATCACATCCCTGATGGCTGTGGTAGGCGCATTTCTGACCACCAGCGTCACCAGCTTCTATATTGACAGCTTCTACCAGCAGATGAGCAGCGCTTTCGGCGCCGACCGTCTGGAATTTATAACGGATCTCCGCTCTGCCGCCGCGCAGCCGGACGGAGCGGAACGGATTCAGGAAATTCTGGAGGTCAATGCCGGTATGCTGGGCATCGACTACCGCACCCGAAACTACTATGTGCTGGACGGCACCGCCGGAACCTATCTGGCAGGCAGCGCCGAAAGCTCTACTCTGCCCAGAGAGCAGTCCGCCAACCTGCTGGCCGCCCGGAACGCCGTGGCCCGGCAGGACAGCGCCGCCGTGGGAGATGAGAGCGACATTGCCGCAGGCTACATGGATGTGGCCGTCCCCATCTTCGGTGGCGACAACGCGTTCATCATTTACATTCTGGACAACAAGGACACCGTTTCCGAGCTGAACAACCAGCTGTTCCAGATCATCATGCAGGCCCTGATCATCGGCTTGCTGATTTCCGTGCTGCTGAGCTTCCTGCTGTCCAAAACCATGGTCGGCCCCATTGAAAAGCTGACCGTCGGCGCGGAGCGGGTGGCCGCCGGAGACTTTGACAGCGAGCTGCCGGTGGAATCCACGGATGAGATCGGCATTCTCACCGGCACGTTCAACGAAATGGCCGGCGTCCTGCAATCCACGCTGGCCGCCGTGGAAAACGAGCGCAACAAGCTGGATACCCTGTTCCTCCACATGACCGACGGCGTGGTGGCCTTCGACCGGGAGGGACACCTCATCCATTGCAATCCCGCTGCCACGGAGCTTTTGCAGCGTTCCATCGACCCCAACTGCACCTATGAGGAGCTGCTGGGGGACCTGCATCCGTTCCAGAACGTGCTGGCGCTTCAGAAGCCCAACTACATCGAGGATGAGCTGGTGGCGGGAGGCCGGACACTGGCCCTCTATCTGACGCCCTTCTCCGACAAGGCCCAGGGCGGCGTGCTGATCCTGCTCCACGACGTAACGGAGCAGCACCGGAACGAGGAACGGCGGAAGGAGTTCGTCGCCAACGTGTCCCACGAGCTGCGGACGCCCCTTACCAACGTCCGCAGCTATGCCGAGACCATCCGGGACGCCGGGGACGAGCTTCCCCGCGACATGGAGAACAGCTTTCTGGACATCATCATCACGGAAACAGACCGCATGACCCACATCGTGCAGGATCTGCTGACCCTCAGCCGTCTGGACAGCGGACGGGCCGACATGGTGTTCACCCGCTTCCCCTTCGGGGATGCCATCGAAAGCGTGGTGCGCTCCAACCAGCTCAACGCCCGGCAGCGGGGTCATGAGCTGACCTATGCGCCGGAGGACACGCTGCCCCTGATCACCGGCGACCGCAGCCGGCTGGAGCAGGTGATGATGAACATTCTGGGCAACGCTGTCAAATATACCCCGGACGGCGGCCACATCCGCGTCACCGCCGGCAGCGGAGCCGACTCCGTGTGGATGGAGGTCTGCGACGACGGCATCGGCATCCCGGAAAAGGATCGGGATCGGATCTTCGACCGCTTCTACCGGGTGGACAAGGCCCGCTCCAGAGAATCCGGCGGCACCGGCCTGGGGCTTTCCATCGCCAAGGAGATCGTCCAGCGGCACCACGGTAGCATTTCTCTGGCTCCCCATGAGGGGCCGGGAACCACGGTACGGCTGGAGCTGCCCATCGCCCAGCCCGACGCGGCAGCGCCGGAGGAAGCGCCGTAAATTCACGCTGATTTTTCAGGAAAGGAGGCGGCCATGCGTCACCGGGATTTTATTCAGAATATCGCCATCACCCTTCTGGCCGTTTCCGCTCTGTTTCTCTTTTCCAGAACCCAGTTTTTCCAGCTGGGCGCCGCTTCCGTGAGCAATTACTGGCAAAGGATCACCGCCCCCGCCAGCAGCGCCACGGATGATGTGATCCTGTCGGACACCCTGTCCGCTCCGGTGCGGGCGGCCGTCACCGGCGAATACGGCCGCTACGCCAGTGTCACGCTTACCACAGGGGAGGATCGGTTTATTCCCATTAAGACCCTGCTGCGGGAGGTGCTTGGCTCTGCCAGAAACCGCACCGATTCCACACAGGCCGCCTTTCTGGAGGCTTTGGGAAAAACTTCGGTCTACTGCGATTTTCTCTCCTCCCTGCCGGCGGCCTATCTGGCGGATCTGATGGGACTCAGCACAGACAGCAGTCTCTCCATCCGCGCGCTGGCCGCAGTGGAGGAAAAAGGGCAGGTCATTCTCCTGCTGTGGGACGGCGGAAGCCATTATTATCAATGCGCCACCGCCGTACAGACCTCTACGCTCACCGAAGTGCTGGATCACTTTGACCTGGGCGTTTCCACCTTTGCCTTTGAGGACAGCAGCGGCTACGGCCAGCGCCTGTCTCCCCTTTCCCTGTTCCCCGATCCTCTGCCGGAACTGCCCCAGCTGACGCTGAGCGCCGCCTCCGTCCCCACGGAGACCCTCTTATCCGCACTGGGCTTCAATCCCCACACCAATTCCCGGTATCAGGACGCCAGCGGCGCGGAAGTCGTTGTAGAGGGTGACCGGGTCATCCGCATCAGCGCCAGCGGCGCGTTCTCCTATACCAGCGGCGGCGAAGCCGCGCTGTCCATAGACGCATCCGGGACGGAGCCGACTGTCCGGGAAGCTGTGACCGGCGTTCAGTCCCTGCTGGATGCGCTGATGCCGGAGGGGGAAGCCCGGCTGTACCTGCTGTCCCTGACGCAGAACGGCAGCGAAGCGACCCTGACCTTCGGCTATCAGCTGGGCGGGGTCCCCATCCGCTTTGCCGACGGCTCTCCCGCCGCAGAGGTCACGCTTTCCGGCCGGGCCGTTTCTTCCCTGGCCCTGACCCCCCGGCAGTATACATCCGAGGCCGCCGCCGCCCTGCTGCCGCTGCGGCAGGCTATGGCCATTGCCGGAAAGGACGGCGGCACCGAGCTTTCCATCGGCTATGCCGATACGGGAGCCTATCCCATCTCCGCCGTCTGGCTGGCGGATTGACGATCCCCGGAAAGGAGTTGAGACACCGTGGAACGCTACCGGCTGAAAAACATCATTATTCTGATTTTAGTCCTGCTGAATGCCTTTCTGCTGGTGTCCTTGGGAATTCGCGGGACGAAGGAGCATACCGCCCGCCGCGCCCAGCAGCAGGAGCTGGTGGCGCTTTTTGCCGCGGACGGGATGACGCTGGATCCCGCTCTGATCCCGTCTGATACGGAGCTGTCCGCCTATACCCTGATCCGGGAGGAGTCTCTTGAAAAGCGGGTCGCCGTGTTCTGGCTCGGCAGCATCTCCGAGCGAACCGCACAGGGCGGCGGCATTTACACCTACAGCGGTAGCCACGGCGCCGCCGTCTTTCGCGATACCGGCAGCTTCGACATTGCCGGTGCCCTCTCCAGCGGGGACGCGGAATCCCTGTGCCGGGACTTCTGCAAAAAATTCTCCTACACGGAACCGGTGTTCACTCTGGACGAAACCGGCAGTGGCACGGTTACTGCCCTGCGCCTGTGGGGTGACGTGCCGGTGTTTAACGGCGCCGTCGCGTTCACGCTGGATCACGGCACAGTCACAGCCGTCAGCGGCTCTCTGCTCCCGGATACCGGCACGGCCGCGGCAGAGGAGCAGCCCCTGCTTTCCGCTTTCGCCGCCCTGACCGCCTTTCAGCAGATGCGCCATGAGTCCAGCTCGGTGGTATCCGCCATTACGGAGATCAGCCTTTGCTATGAACTGCAAAGCACCGCCGCCGCGCCCATAGCGCTGGTACCCTCCTGGCGTATCACCACGGACACGGCGTCCTTTTATGTAAACTGCGTGTCCGGAACCGTCCGGCGCGCCTGAATTCCCACCGTTCCTTTTCTTCCGCAGGAAAAACATTTCTTCCTGCAAGGAATTATTTGATTTTTCCACACTGTTATGGTATACTACGAAAAAGATTATCAAAGTGGAGTATTCTGCTTTTTTACACATGGAGACCGCGCCCCTGCATGAAGGGCCGCGCCGGGGGCAAACTACCCCTGCTGAGCGCACCGTCCCCTGCAAAAGATTACCTTGAAATGAGGTCATAATTTTGACAAAATATATCGTAAACGGCGGCAAGCCCCTTTTCGGCGAGGTAGAGATCAGCGGCGCTAAAAATGCCGCTGTCGCCATCATTCCCGCCGCCATTCTGGTAGACGGCGTTTGCCGTATCGAAAATATTCCCCAGATCTCCGACGTTACCGCCATTCTGAAGATTTTGGAGCAGCTGGGCGCTTCCATCCGCTCCATCAACCGCCATACGGTGGAGATCGACAGCCGCCATATCCATACTACCCGTACCTCCTATGAACTCAGCCGGAAGCTGCGGGCCTCCTATTACCTCATCGGCGCTCTGCTGGGCCGCTTCGGCAAGGCGGAGGTGGCCATGCCCGGCGGCTGCAACTTCGGCGGCGTCCGCCCCATTGACCAGCATGTCAAGGGATTTTCCGCGCTGGGGGCCGGCGTCACCACCGAGGGCGGCTACATCAACGCCGCAGTCGCCGGGGGACGTCTGACCGGGGCCAACATCTATCTGGACGTGGTATCTGTAGGCGCAACCATGAATATCATGATGGCCGCCGTTCTGGCGCAGGGCGACACCATTATTGAAAATGCTGCCAAGGAACCGCACATCGTGGATCTGGCCAACTTCCTGAACTCCATGGGCGCAGACATCCGGGGCGCCGGTACGGACACCATCAAGATCCGGGGCGTGGAGCGGCTCAACGGCGGCTCCTATGCCATCATCCCCGACCAGATCGAGGCAGGCACTTATATGGCCGCCGTGGCCGCCACCGGCGGTCAGGTGCTGGTCAAAAACATTATCCCCAAGCATATGGACTGCATCACCGCCAAGCTTCAGGAGTGCGGCGTGGATGTGGAGGAAAACGAGGACACCCTGCTGGTGCGCCGTACCGGCCGGCTGAAAAAGGCCAATGTCAAGACGCTGCCCTATCCCGGCTTCCCCACGGATATGCAGCCGCAGATGACCACAGTCCTCTCTCTGGCGCAGGGAACCAGCCTTGTGACCGAGGGCGTCTGGAGCAGCCGGTACCGCTATGTGGACGAGCTGAAGCGCATGGGCGCTCACATTCAGGTGGACGACAAGACCGCCGTGGTGGAGGGCGTGGAAAAGCTCACCGGCGCACCCATTCAGGCCTATGACCTGCGGGCAGGCGCGGCTCTGGTGATTGCGGCTCTGGCGGCGCAGGGCGAGAGCGAGATCACCAACGTCCAGTATATTGAGCGGGGCTATGAGGACATCATCGGAAAGCTCCGGGCGCTGGGCGCCGACATTCAAGCCGTGGAAGAGCCGGATGAGGACGCTCTCACCACCGCGCAGATCAGCTGAATTTCACGTCCGTCAGGGAGTGTGCCGGCCTTGACCGGCCCGGTTCCTGGCGGACGTTCCGTTTCATTGTGAGGTATTTTTCTTGACCACCGTACATACGCTTGCCAGCGGCTCCTCCGGGAATGCCGCTGTCCTCTCCTGCGGCGATACCCACCTGCTGCTGGACGCCGGGATCTCCTGCCGCCGGATCACCACGGCGCTGAACGCGCTGGGACTGTCCCCGGAATTGCTTTCCGCCATTCTCATCACCCACACCCATTCCGATCACATCTCCGGGCTGCGTACCCTGCTGAAAAAGGCGGACTGTCCCATTCTGGCCACACCCCGCACCTGCCGGGAGCTTTGCTGCCGGTTTGAGGGAATCGACGGCCGGCTCATGGAGCTGGAAGCCCCTGTACAGATGGGGGAGGTCGGCATCACGCCGGTTATCACCTCCCACGACGCCCCCGGCTCCTGCGGCTGGCGGCTGGATACCGGCGACGGCAGCGTGGGCTTCCTGACTGACACGGGATACGTCACCGAGGAAGCGGCTGACCTGCTGCCCGGCGTGGATCTGGCCATTCTGGAGGCCAATCACGACGTGGAGGCCCTCCGCTCCGGCCCTTATCCCTACTATCTGAAGCAGCGGATTCTGGGAACAGAGGGACATCTGTGCAACGAGGACGCCGCGGCCTTCGCCGTGACGCTGGCAGAGCAGGGCGCCGGGGAGATCGTGCTGGCGCATCTGAGCAAGGATAACAACACCCCCGCCATGGCACTGAACGCCGTGTCGGCGGCTTTGTCCGCCGCCGGGCTGTCCCCGGTGCTGACCGTCGCTCCCAGAGACACTGTCGGCCCGTGCCACACCGTTATCAGGAGGGCTGTATGCAAAAAGTGACCATTCTCTGCACCGGTAAGTTAAAGGAAAAATTCTATCTGGACGCCGCCGCGGAATACGCCAAGCGGCTCAGCCGCTTCTGCAAGCTGGAAATCTGTGAGCTGCCGGAGGAGCGGCTGCCGGAAGATCCCTCTCCCGCCCAGATCGAGGCGGCGCTTTCCAAGGAAGCCGACGCCGTGCGGGCCAAGCTGCCTACCAGCTGCCTGCTGATCGCCATGTGCGTGGAGGGCAAAGAGCGTTCCAGCGAGGAGCTGGCCCGGTATCTTGCCGACAGCGCCGCTCAGGGGGCCAGCCACATCGTCTTTCTCATCGGCAGCTCCTACGGGATGCACGCCTCCCTGAAGCGGCAGGCCGCCCTGCGGCTGTCCATGTCCCCCATGACCTTTCCCCACCACCTGCTGCGGGTCATGCTGCTGGAACAGATCTACCGCGCCTATCAGATCAACGCCGGAAGCAAATATCACAAATAACCATATCATAACAGGAGGTACTCACAGATGGATTTCATGCAGGAATACGAAAAGTGGCTTCACAGCCCCGCCCTCTCCCCTGCGGAACACGCCGAGCTGGAGGCCATCAGGAACGATCCCAAGGAAATCGAAAGCCGGTTCTTCGGCCCTCTGGAGTTCGGCACCGCCGGTCTGCGGGGAACCATGTACACGGGCCTTCACAATATGAACATCCATGTCATCCGCTGGGCGACCCAGGGCTTTGCCGACGTCATTGCCGCCGAGGGTGCGGAGGGCAAGCGCAGAGGCGTTGCCATCTGCATGGACTGCCGGAACCACTCCATGGAGTTTGCCCGCGCCGCCGCTGAGGTCTGCGCCGCCAACGGCATCCATGTCCGCATTTTCGAGTCCCTGCGCCCCACCCCGGAGCTGAGCTTCGCCGTCCGGGAATACGGCTGTCAGGCAGGCATCAACGTCACCGCCAGCCATAACCCCAAGGAATATAACGGCTACAAGGTCTACTGGTCCGACGGCGCTCAGCTGCCCCCTCACCACGCCGACGCCATTGCCAAACGGCTGGAGCAGATCGACATTTTTGACGGCGTGCAGCGGATGGACTTTGACGAAGCGGTGAAGGCCGGCCTCATCGAAACCATGGGCGACGAAACCGATCGGAAGTTCATGGCCCATGTCACCGCCATGATCAACGATAAGGAGACCGTGGCCAAGGTGGCGGACACCTTCAAAATGGTCTACACGCCCTTCCACGGCTGCGGCTACAAGCTGGTACCGGAGGCGCTGAAAACTCTGGGCATCAAGCACCTGATCTGCGTGCCGGAGCAGATGGTCATCGACGGCAGTTTCCCCACAGTGGTCTCCCCCAACCCGGAAAACCCGGAGGGCTTCTATCTGGCTATTGATCTGGCGAAGCAGAACGACGTAGATTTCATCCTCGGCACCGACCCGGACAGTGACCGGGTAGGCATCATGGTTCGGAATCACGCAGGCGAATTCCAGCCTGTCACCGGCAACCAGACCGGCGTGCTGCTGCTGGATTACCTGATCGGCGCCATGAAGCGCTCCGGCAGACTGCCCGCCAATCCCGTGGCTCTCAAGACGATCGTCACCACGGAAATGGCCCGCAAGGTAGCGGAGTCCAACGGGGTTAAATGCTACGATACCTTCACCGGCTTCAAGTTCATGGCGGAAAAGAAGAATGCGCTGGAGGCATCCGGCGAAGGCAAGGTCATCTTCTCCTACGAGGAGTCCTACGGCTATATGCTGGGTGACTATGTACGGGACAAGGACGCCGTTACCGCCTCCATGCTCCTCACAGAGATGGCCGCATGGTACGCCGCTCAGGGCATGACGCTGTTTGACGCCCTGAACGCCCTGTACGAAAAGTATGGCTGGTACGCCGAAAAGACCCACAATCTGGTAATGCCCGGTCTGGACGGCCTGCGGGATATGGCCAAGCTGATGAAGGATCTCCGGGAAAATCCCCCGGCGGAGATCAGCGGCGTCAAGGTGGTCGTGCGGAAAGACTACACCGACGGCAGCGTGATCGACTGCGCCACCGGTGCAAAAACCACCATGGAGCTGTCCGGCTCCAACGTGCTGCGTTATGAGCTGGCGGATGGCACCGTCATTCTGGTGCGTCCCTCCGGCACAGAGCCGAAAATCAAGGTCTATATTCTGACGAAAGGCACCGATTCCGCGGACGCCGCCGCGAATATTGAAAAATACGGCAAGTGGGTCGCCGGGCTGAAGCCCTGAGTGTTTTCGCCCCCTGCCCTTACAGGAAAAAGCAGAGCGGGAGCATCCAATGGATGCTCCCGCTCTTTGGCGCTCCCACTGCAACGAAGTATCTTAAAAAGTCGTCTGCGGCGAAAAACGGACGCAGGCCGCAGTCGGAACAAATTGGAAGGTCATGGGAAGAAAGCGTCTGCCCCTTGTCATCCGGCAGCAGGTATGATAGAATGTGATGTTAAAAAATCAGGCGAATACAGGAGGGCTGCCTATGGAACGCATCAGCAAGGAAAACTACTATCTGGACATTGCCGAGACGGTTTTGGAGCGAGCTACCTGTCTGCGGCGGATTTATGGCGCGATCATCGTTAAGAACGATGAGATCATCTCCACCGGCTACAACGGTGCCCCCCGCGGCCGGGCCAACTGTGTGGACATGGGCTACTGCTCCCGCGAAGCCATGAACGTACCGCGGGGCGAACGGTACGAGCTGTGCCGCAGCGTCCACGCCGAAGCCAACGCCATCATCTCCGCCTCCCGGCGGGATATGGTAGGCGGCACCATCTATCTGGTGGGCCGCAACGCCGCCACCGGCGAACTGCTGAACGACGCCACGTCCTGCCTCATGTGCCGCCGCATGGTCATCAACGCCGGGCTGGAGCGGGTGGTCATCCGCCGGACGGAAACGGAATTCGAAGTCGTTCCGGTAGAAGCCTGGATCGCCGAGGACGATCTGCTGACCCCGGAAAATGTGGTCATGGATCTGAAGTAACGGAAAGGGAGTTGTTTCGTTGAAAGCGGGACTTATCACATTTTACCATATTCATCATTATGGCGCTCTGTTTCAGGCGGCAGCCACGGAACGGGCCGTGGAACGCTTCGGCTGGGACTGCGAGATCGTGGACTATTTCGTTAATCAGGATAACGCCCTGTTCAAACGGCCTACCGGCCTTGGTTCCGCCGCCCACGACGCCCACACCGCCCTCCACTACAAGGCTCTGGCAGAGCGCTACCGCCGGTTTGAACAGTTCAGCCGGGATCATCTCCGTATCTCCGCGCATCACTATGATAGTTTTGACGCGCTGGCGCACGCGGAACTGCCCTATGATCTGATCCTGTCCGGCAGCGACCAGATCTGGAATCCGAAGATCTTCCCGGACGGCCGTTTCGACCCGGTATTTTTCGGAACCTTTTCCCGGAAACGGCGCATTGCCTACGCGCCGTCCTTTGGGATTCCGGCTGTCCCCGACGGGATGCAGGCGGAGCTGAAAGGCTATCTGGACGGCTTCTCCCACCTTTCCGTCCGGGAAACGCAGGGCCGCGAGATTGTCCGCGAGGCGACCGGCAGGGATGTGCCGGTGGTGCTGGATCCCACCCTGCTGCTCGCTGCGGACCAGTGGGCCTCCATGTCCAACCACCCGGCGGACTATCCCACCGGCGGGTATATCCTCTGCTACTGCATCAGCCGCCCCGGCGCGCTGACGCCCTATATCGCGCAGCTGCATCAGGAGACTGGCCTGCCGGTGGTACAGCTGTGCGGCATCCGGCAGAAAGTTCATCCCAAAGCCCGGCAGATTCTGGATGCCGGCCCGGCAGAGTTTCTGGATCTGTTCCGAAACGCCAGCTATGTGGTGACCAATTCTTTCCACGGAACGGTGTTTTCCGTTCAGTTCCACCGTCCCTTCTTCACCACGGTTTCCCCGGCGGAGCTGTCTGCGCCGGAGCGTTCCCGCACGGTGAGTATTCTCAGCCGTCTCGGCCTTGCCGACCGGGTCATCGGCAAGGGGGACACGGCGGAGCTGCTGTCGTCCGTCAACTGGGATGCCGCAGAAGCGGCGCTGGCCACCGCCCGGCAGGACTCTCTGCGCTATTTGCAGGCTGCGCTGGAAAATCAGCCCTGCACGGAGAACGTCGGCGGGGCGCAGCAGAGCTTTGCGCCGAAGCTGGCAGAGCGGAGCCGCTGCACCGGCTGTACCGCCTGCGCCGCAGGCTGTCCCCACAACGCCATTGCCATGGTGCGGGACAAGACCGGCTTTGATTTTCCAAACGTGGATCTGGAGCAATGCGTCCACTGCGGACGCTGCACCCGGATCTGCCCCATTTTGCAGGAGCAGAAGCCGGCGGCGCATCTGCCCGCTGCCTTTGCCGCCTGGAACCAGGACGACGCCATCCGAAAAGACTCCACCTCCGGCGGCGCGTTTACCGCCATTGCGGAATATGTGCTGGAGGGAGGCGGCGTGGTATACGGCGCCGCCATGGACGCCCATCAGCATCTGCGGCACATTCCCTGCTTCCGTAAGGAGGATCTGTGGCAGCTGCGGGGGGCCAAATATGTGCAGAGCGATCTGCGCGGCGTATTCAGAGAGATCCGTGAGCTTTTGAAAAGCCGCCCGGTGCTGTTTTCCGGGACGCCCTGTCAGGTAGACGGCCTGTACCGTTTTCTGGGCTGCCGCCCGGAAAATCTGACCACCTGCGATCTGGTGTGTCACGGCGTTCCCTCTCCCGGCGTGTGGGAGCATGAGGCCCGCGCCATTGAACAGGACAAGAAAAAACAGCTGGCAGCCGTGCGGTTCCGCAACAAGGTGGAGGGCTGGAAAAACAGCCACTTTACCGCCGTTTATGAGGATGGCACCGTAGATTCCGCGCCGTTGTTTTCCACCGGCTACGGGCGGGCTTTCGGACGTGCGCTGTTCCTGCGTCAGAGCTGCTGCCGCTGCCAGTACACGAACCTGAACCGCCCCGGCGACTTTACGCTGGGCGACCTGTGGGGCTTAAAGCCGGACGAATTCCCGGAACAGCAGCACGCAGGCATCAGCCTGCTGCTGGTAAACACTCCTCACGGCAGCTACCTGTTTGACCAGCTGAAGCTGGAGTGTCAGCCCTTCCCGGTGGAGCGCGCCATCGCCGGAAATCCGCGTCTGGCAGGCCCAATCACTCCGGCGGCGGATCGAACCGCTTTCTTTGCAAGCTATGCCGTGGAGCCGTTTGAAGAGGTACGCAAGCGTTTCCTCAAGCTCCCCAGCCTGCCGGTGCGCGCCGCAGGAAAGCTCCTCTCCCCGGAAATCAAGGCCAAGATCAGATCCAAGCTGAAATAAGGAAAGCGAGACTGTCGAAAAGGCTTTTCGACACGCTGAAACAAGCCCCCGGCAGAAAAAGGCACCCCCGCACAGGGGCATCAACCAAATACCGTTCATGAGTAGAGCATGAGGCCACCGTAAATCACCCGGTGGCCTTGCTTTGCATGATACAAGTTGACGCCCTTATTAGCCCTGATAGGCACTACCCCCCCTCAGTGGTTTCCTGGTGAACGCTAGCACCCCCCATGCGTGACAACCTCCAAAACACCAGTCAGATCAAAGCTATCAAGACATAAAATACCCCCACCCAATTCGGGCAAGTCTCATCAACTTGCTCAAATTGGGTGGGGTATTCATCACAAAATGCTAGGGAGCCACTGTGTCAATTGTGGGATAAATGTGACCAGCATCAATGCCACCAATGAGATAATCAGCGTGGGGATCATTGTGCGAATAGTCTTGGACAAACTGGTTTCTCCGATTTGATTACAGACCAACAGACATAATCCTACCGGAGGTGTCACCAAACCGATACAGAGGTTAAAACTCATCATCACACCAAAAGTCAAAGGATCAATATTAAAAACCGGTAAAAGCGGAGTCAGAAGGGGCGTCATCATGATAATGGCAGCACTGGCCTCCATCAACATACCAATAATCAAGAAAAGCAGATTCAGCAACAGCAAAATCACGGCCTTACTGCTGGTAATAGAGGTGAAGAATTCCAGCATTTGCTGAGGCAATCCCGATGTGACCACCACATAACTGGATGCTTTTGACAAGCCAACCAACATCATAATAGTCGCAGTAGAAATAGATGTCTCCACAAAAACTTGAGGAATGTCCTTCCATGTCAGGTCTTTGTAAATCAATCCACTGACAAAGAGGGCATAGGCAACGGAGACCGCTGCCGCTTCTGTCGGCGTAAAAATGCCTCCAAAAATGCCTCCCAAAATAATAATTGGCATCAGCAAGGCCCAAATACCGTTCTTGAAAGCCCGCAGGATCTCTATGGGGCTGCTTTTCCGATAAGACGGGAGATCATGCTTTCGACCGTAAATAAGGCAGTAAACTGCAATGGCACACGCTAAGAGAATGCCCGGCAAAACCGAACCAATAAACAGTGACGCCACAGAGACTGTGCTGACACTTGCATAAACAATAAGGGGGATGGATGGAGGAATGATCGGACCTAAAATAGAAGAAATAGAAGAAATCGCCGTAGCAAATTCATCCGGGTATCCCGATTTTTTCATTGCGGGGATCGTAATGCCACCAATGGCAGAGGCCGTCGCCACACCAGAACCTGAGATAGCACCGAACAGCGTAGAGGACAAAACAGTTACCACTCCCAAGCTGCCTTTGATTTGCCCAATCAACGCATTTGCAATGTTGATCAGTTTCTCGGTAATACTTCGGGACATTAGACTCCCTGCCAAAATAAAAAAAGGAATTGCCAGCAAAGAGCTAGAATTCATGCCAGCAAAGAGTTTTTGTGGCAACACGATCAGCGCCATATCCGCCATATGGAGCGCTACCAGAGTACCGATTCCCAAGGCAATAAAAATGGGAACACCAAGGAAAGATAAGACCAGCAAGAAGATGATCACCACAACTCCCACATTCATTCTTCTTTCCCTCCTTTACGAAAGTCCCTGACTTGCTTGAAAATCACTTCAACTGAAGTCAAAATCATCAGGACGGTTCCAATCGGCAGACACAGATAAGGAATCGACATAGGAACGCCTAGTCCCACAGAAAGATTATTTGCTCCAGTCTTTACCAAATCAATAGAATATACCAGTAAAAAGCAGAGGAAAACCACACCTATCAAAGTTGAAATAACTGTGCTCAGCATTCTCCAGCGCGGCTTCAGCAGATGAATCAATGCATCGATTTGCAGATGGCTATTTCGTCGTATACCAATTGCAGAAGCCAGCATCACCTGAAAGATAAATAAATACCGAGCCAGTTCCTCGCTCCATGCGGTAGCATTTGCAAAGATATAGCGCAAAATAACCTGATAGATCATGACAACCAGCATTACTGCTACTGAAATGCATAGCAGAACTTTTTCTATTTTTTCCACAATATCTAAAAATTTTGAATATGCCTTCATTTTTTCTTTTGCCTCCTGTCACAGCTGAGACTTAGAACAAAAAGCCCGACAGATGCCGGGCTTTTGTGTCCATTTCAAGTTGCGGCAAGGGCCTGCTGCCGCCGACCCAGCGGATACAAACCAATGCCTGCTACATGAAAACTACGAATTAGCCGGATCCATTGCCTTGATGCGGCCCACCCAATCCGCCAAGTTGGGGAAGTTTGTCTCTGCAAAGGTATCAAAGTAATCTGCAAACGCTTTTGTATCCACTTCGATGACCTCACAGCCCTCATCGAGAACTTTCTGCTCCGCTTCTTGGTCTCTCTGCTTCTGAACTGCGCTGATTTCCTGACCAGCGTACTCCGCTGCCTCTATCACTGCATTCTGAATCTCCTCTGGGATGCTGTTAAAATAGGTCTGGTCCATCATGAAAAGGTTGCAGCTATATACATGATTGGTTTTGATCCAGTATTTACAGACTTCATCAAAGGAATAGTTCAGAGAATCCGCAAAGGGGTTTTCCTGTCCCTCCACGGTATTCTGCTGCAGTGCAGTATATACCTCGTTCATAGCCAGAGGAGTCGGTGAGGTATTCAGCCACTGCCAAGTTTTCAGGTAAACCTCCAGATTGGGTACTCTGAGTTTGAAACCTTTGAAATCATCAATGGTCTCCATTTTCTTTGTAGCTGTGACAACGCGGGGACCACGATAGGCTCCGCCCATCAGTTTAAATCCAGAAGCTTCTCCGGCTGCCTCTTTTATTTCATCCCCCAGATCGCTGGACCATACTGCCATGAAGTGATCAGCTCCGCTGTACATATATGGCATAGCGTCAATATTTCCAAGTTCTGTAAATGGGGCCAGCACTCCCAGAGCTTCACATATGATGTCTGCCACGCCGGCAGACATACCTTCCAAGACTTCGGAGGTACTACCCAGACTGGCTCCACCATAAAGGTCGACCTGAACCTGGCCGCCTGTCAGTTCCTGAATTTTCTTCGCAAAAAGCACTGCCTGATCATAACAGTTGTCACCCTCCGTGGAATTTAGCGCACATTTCCACACATATGTGGCTTCCTGCTTTTTTCCCTCTGACCCTTTCTCACTGGCATTATTGCTTCCGCAGGCACTAAGCATCGGCAACAGCATAAGTGCTGCAAGTAATCCAGCAAATAACTTCTTTTTCATAATGTCCTCCTGAAAATAATCTTTCCAGTCGTTGTATATCAAAGCAATGGCAGCAGACACTGCGCAGATTTAGTCAGTGCAATGTCGCCGCTGGGAAACTGTAACACTTCCACACTGACATAGTCCTCATAGTCCACCGCATGAAGTGACTGCATGATTTTCGGGAAATCCAATCCGCAGTTCCCGGGATATAGGCGATTGTTATCACACAGATGCACATAGGAAAAATATCCTTTACTGCGTTGAATTTCTTTGAAAATGTCCGCATCCTGGATATTCATGTGAAATACATCCAACATAATCCGAAAATTTTGATATCCCACCCGGTCTACGATGTCTCGGCCTTCAGCGGTAGAATTAATAAAATTGCACTGTAGGAAGTTGACGGGCTCCAAAGCGATTGTAACACCTTTGTCCTCCGCATAACTGGCCAACTGGCGAAAGGCATCCACGGCAAGATCTAGAGTCGTTTCCGGCGGGATCCCTGGTACTAGTTCTCCCCGCACACGGCCAATATTGACTTGGGCATGATAGGGAGCAGCACAGTCGATGAATTCCTTAAATCGTTTGATGCAACGCAGGCGATTTTCAGGATTCGAACTACTTAAAGAAATATGATCCTGTGCCCATATCTCTCCTGTTGCCAACATGACAACTTCCAAACCATAGGTGCTAGTCAATCGGTTGAGCAGTTCGGGATCCAATTTTTGGGGGTCGCGAACCATCAATTCGATTCCTTGGTATCCATTTTCCGCTAAGTGTCGAAAGGAGTCCTCCAAACTTCCCTGATAAGCTGTCAGCAAAGGACTGGATTCCAAGTCTGGCATAGCTACCTGGTATGCTAGCTTCATAAACACACCTCCTATCCTGTTTTAGTATAGGGATGAGCAAAACGCAAGCTTTGCAAAGCCAATGCACAATATATAGATAGACTTTAGTAAGCCCGATAGTGGCATTATTGTATAGTCTCATGAGCAAATCAATATTTTGCTCATCCCTATATTTTAGAAACAAGCCTTCCTTTTATCGGCACAGAAGCAGTCTGCGTTCCCGAACTGTAGACAGAACCCCGTCCCATGCAGTCAAGAAGCCATTATGAAACAGCTCAAAGGCCGGATGTGAAGAAAGGTCAGCGGCCACCAGACCATCTGCTTCATAGGCACGTCGGAAGGCCGGAATTTTTTCTTTAAGCTCTTCCAATTCCTCCGGACTGGCCATTGCATCGATTCGACTCAGAATTTCAGGATTTGTGCGGTTCATCTCATCAATGAAGTTCCAACCGCAGGTAACATGCATATCACCACCGACCATTTCTGTGAAATGTCTGGCAGCTCGGACGCCTCCCCCCATCAATTTACAGTTAAGCGTAGAATACTTTTCCTTCCAAATCTGATAGATTTTTTTAGACATTTCCGTCCCTGACTTCTCAACCAAGTCGGGAGAGATAGAAATGTGATTGGCTTCCACATATTTTTTTGCATAATTTTCAAAAGGAGCCGCCAATGTGGTCACAAACAGCGTGGGGGCCGAACCAGCAATCTGTACTCCTCTGGCATATGCCTCAAACATCTGTACAGCATAGTAATTAGAAACGCCCGCTGTTGCCAAAACACACCTGCCTTCACTGGTCAGCTTTTCCATGGCTGCAATGCCAGCTAGCGTTGCTGAAACCTTGACAACAATATTGGGGGAAATTTCATAGAAACGGTGAGCTTCCTGCAGGATAAAGTCAATGTCGTCATCCCGATAGGGATTTCCCTGAATGGCGACCCAGCCCTTTTCGCCGCCAGTCTCCTGAAACAACGGCAAGAAAATCTCTGCGATTTTTGCGATCATTTCCTGATAGGCCAACGCCACTACTAGATGATCATCCTCTGTCATCCGCACATAGCGGTCGATTGCGCTGAGCGCTGCGTCCTTTGTCTCCTCCGCTTTAAGCATATGAGAAAGATAGGTGGGGTTAGAGGTTGCTCCAAAAGTTCCCGCCTCAAGTCCCTTTTTTGCCTCGGAAGGCGTCGGATTGTTGACCCACATTCTAGTAGGGGTCTGCTCATTGATTCGTTCCAGATAGGTTTTCATCGGCTTTTCCTTGCATCCTTTCTCTTTCATTTTTGAATTTCGACATCAGCGTTGTAATGTTGCCATGTTGTCATACAACTCATGGTCAAAGTATAACATCTCTTATGGGAAAAAGCAAGCATTTTATTGTTGAAAATATACACAAAGAAGTTGTATGCTTATTTGACAACTTGACTGGGAATGATATATAATACAATCTATACTTATCAGCTTAACGCAGTCGGACACAAAATGCAGTGGCGGCTCTTGCCATGCGCATGAAGTTCTGATCTCCGGTTTTTCTACAATTGAAGCGGAAACAAGACTCGTCCAGATACGCCTGAAGCTGCTGGCAGCGACCGTGATTAGATTCCCAGTAAAGATGACTTTTCAGATGCACCCTATATATTGTACCTTAATTTTGCAAGGCTTGCGTTTTGCTCAACCCTCAATAAACGATATTAGGAGAGGATTATGTTAAAACCAGTTAATCACAACAGTGCAAGCAGTCAAATCTATGAACAGCTTCTGCATTATATCATCTCCGGAGAGTGGCCGGTAGGAACTCGCCTTCCCTCGGAAAAAGATTTGGCGGAGCAGTTTGGCGTAAGCCGTGTCCCTATTCGGGAAGCCCTCCAGCGCCTGCGTGCTATTGGGGTTGTACGTTCTCTCCAAGGCAGTGGATCCTTTGTGTGCGGGAATTCTCCTTTGGAGGCGATGGAAACCATTTTGTCCTGCAACGCTGTTTCTCATGAACAGATCGTGGACTTGTTGGAGTTCCGAAAGATTTTTGAGCCATACTGTGTGCATAAGGTGGCAGAAACCGCCACCAATCAGCAGCTATTTGAATTGGAGAAGTACGCTCCGTCCTTGGAAAGCATCAAAGATCAAAACGATATTCGAACCGTGACCTTTGAAATGGATATAGCATTTCATCGCAACATTGTTCTCCTGACCAATAATTCTCTGTTTATTTCCCTTTATGAAGTAATCAGCAACCTTCGCCTGAGCCATATTGAGTATTTTGTAGGACTGCGCATGGACCATGAACGCATTTTGGAAGAACATCATGAGATTTATCGTGCATTGATTTGTAGGGATGCCCAATTGGCAGAAAAACTGATGTACGATCATTTGACCCGTGTTTCCAACTTCATGTAATCTTTGTATAATTTTTCTTTGCAAGTTACTTCTAAAAGAAGCTCCGCTTTCTATATTATATGAGGGATTCCAAGCTTCAATCATGGCTGGAATCCCTTGTAGTTACTACTCTTTTTGAGTTTTGCTCATGGCTATTACTAATAATTACATAGGGGTTATGGCAAAGATTTACCTTATCCGCCATTGCAAATCCGAGGGCGGTGCCTGCAGCCGCGCGCAAGTGCAGACTGATGTGCTGGTTACGGGACAGCGGAAGACATTGCCAACGCTGTCCTCTTCTATGCCAGTGACCTCTCAGATTATATGAATGTCAACGGCGGACTGTACATGTGAGATAACACCGGCAGTTGTACCGTTATTCAACGCTGAAGAACGAAAGCCTCTGGAACAGGGACGAGGAGAATGTTTGTGGAGAATATGGTCCGGGCAACATTGATCTCTAATGCCGGTCTTTTGCTGGAATATAGGGAAGTGAAGCTTTTGGTGGATGCCATCTACCATACCACAGATCCCTTCAGCCCCCCCCGCCAGCCGCGTGGTCCGCAATGCTGGCCGGAGAGCCCCCTTTTGACGGTGTGGATACGTTGCTGTTTACCCACGGTCATCCGGATCACTTTTCCCCGGAGCGCCTGATGCAGTACCTTCGGTATCGTACGGTCAGACAGGTAGTGCTTCCTGTTATGGAGCCCCAGCATTGGGAAATCCTGCAGCCATTCTTGGAAGAGCGGAGAATCCAGTGGACTCTGCTTACAGCACGGATGCAGACGGCGGACTTTCAAATTCCGGGAGGGACCGTTATTCGACCCTATTTTACCCGGCATATTGATAAAGCCTTTTGGAATATGCCGCATGGCTGCTATTTGATCTCCTTCGGCGAAAAACATGTCTTGCTGACAGCTGATGTGGATTATACAATAGAAACCTTTGAACAGATTTCGTGTGTTCACATAAATGCGGCGTTTGTTAATCCACTCTTTTTCAATGCACTTCGAACCGGAACATTTTTAAGGGCACACTGCAGCCAGATCTTCTCTGCGTCTATCATATCCCTTTTCAGGAGGATGACCGGTGGCAAATTTGCTCGATGCTATCGCACAATTTGCACCGGTGGAATCAAGAGCAAGGGAAGGTTGCCATCTTGAGTGGGCCGTACCAATATGTGGAATTTTAGCGGCAGGAGCGAACATTATGAATCATCCGGTATTTTACTTGAAAACGGGTTCTCAGAACCCATAAGAATTCGTCCTAACGCACCGCGTGGAGGGAGACTATCTAATCCTTTGGCAGAATGACAATACCATCGTCATCGGGCAAAATCAAAATAGCGAAGAGGAAATCAACCGCAGCTTTGTAGAAGCACATCAGATTCATGTGGTTCGAAGATCTACCGGCGGAGGCGCTGTGTATCATGATCTTGGGAATTTAAACTATTCCTTCATCACCGATGCCGGGGAGGATATTAGGAAACGGCGATGGAGACACCCTAACCGGCCATCCGAACCACCAGACTGCGGTAAGAATCCGGATCCTTCCGCGCCGCCAACAACACGGAATTATCCACAATATTGAACTGCCAATGGAAGCAGCCCTGAGCCGCAAACGCCCGTAGCAGTTGCTCTGCAAGACATCCATCTGGCGTGGCTCCGCAGGCGTTGCCCAACCCACCTGCGCACTGACAGAATAAAGTGCTGGCCAGAATTGCCCCTTGGAATTTTCGAACCGCTCCAACTGATTTGCAAACATGTCCGTAATTTCAACAGCCAGTATGTCAACACGGTCAACATCGTTTCCAAATTTTGGAATACGGTTTAAAATGAATTGCCGCAGTGGCTCTCGATCCCGGAAGTTATCCTTCAGAATCCGAGCAAACTCATTCAGTGTCAATCTTTGGCCTCGGTATACCAACTGCCGGACGGCCTCCAAAGAATCCACTACCGTTGCCGTGCCGACAGCAACCAATCCAGTTGTATTATAGTGCGCTCCGCCATTCGTACAGTCACGCCCGTTGGCAACGCAATCGTCCCAAAACAGACTGACAAAAGGAAGAGGCAAAAGCTCCTTATGAATTCCATCTGTGATATTCGTCTCTTCAACCTGTAGGGCGATCCCCTGTTGGAAATAGCTGTAGAAGCGATTCATCAATTGCCGAAAAGATTTCGGCTCTGCATCGTCTGGGTGGAACATGGAGACGCCAGATTTCGGGTCCGTTCCGTTTCCCAGAGTCAACTCTAAAACTTTCGGCAAGTTGATATAGCCGCCATTGCACCGCGCCCAATGGCCATGCACAGAGATTTCATCACAACCTACAGCGATATAGTCCCGTGCCTCCTGAAGAGGAATGCCGCAGGTGCTGAATGATGACTGCATCATTCAGCACCTGCGGCATTCCATTTCCACAAGCAATGCTGCCAACTGCATGATCCAAAAACTCCTGAGGTGTCCCCGCGTGTAGTCGTATTGTAAAATTGGGCTGATGCAGTTGGATATGTCTGTTTGCATTTAGACAGAGGTAAGACAGAAGATTTGTGCAGTCATGACCGCCGCGGTCAACCCCTCCTACTTCAATATTCTGCCCTGCCACATAATAGCCCGCGTTGACCTCGGCCGCGTCTCTGCTGTCCACCCGCAGAATCTCGCAGAATTTTAGCCAGAGCAGGTCAAGGAGTTCTTGCGCCTGTTCCAATGTGATCGTGCCTGCTGCCAAATCCGCTTTCAGATAGGGCCAGCAATACTGGTCCAACCGTCCGAGGCTGATAGAGAATCCGTTTGATTCGATCTGAGGAATCAACTGCATTAGCCAAACCATCTGCAATGCTTCATGGAAAGATGACGCAGGCTGCGCAGGCACGCGGGCCAGGACGCGGCTAATTGCGGTCAATTCCACCTTTCTGCACGGATCCTTCTCCTGCACGGCCATTTTCTTCTCCAGTCTGCGGTAGCGCTCCGCAAAAACAAGCACACCGACACAAACCTCTTCCTCGGCATCATAAAAAGCCAATTTTCCATCATACGCGGGATCAGATCGGTTTAGTGTATCCCGTTGTTTTCTCACCCTTTCCAACATTCCGTTAATTCCAAATTGAAGCAGTTGCTGATAATTCATTGCCACATGCGCAAAACCGCTCCCCTCATGAGGATCAGACAACAGTCCGCAGACGTAGGCGTTCTGAATTGCCGCTGTTCTCTGCCTCATCAAATAATCGTGCGGTGTATTCCCTTTCCAAAACGGAGCAATTTCCAACAGGCTCGCCCGTACCTCTGGTCTAACTCGTAGCCGATTGTACTTCCGGGTTTCAAACTGGTCGATCTCATCCGTAAAATTGATATTCACTTCCGGAAATACCTCCGCAGAGCGTGGACGAGAAGCTGAGTGTCCAACGATGACCTCCTGGGGCTGAATGAAGATTGGGAGTTCTTCCAATGTCCTGCACAAAGCCTTTGCTCTCAGCAAAATCGTGGGACATCTCCCGGACAGGTTTCGGTACACCTCTGTATAAATAATGGCTCTCTGACAGCACATTTCTGGATTCTCTTCCAAAAACATCTCTTTTGCTTTAATAACCCGTTCTGTTGGCTTTGCGGGGAGCCTATTGATGTCAAAATCAGCCATTTTTCAGATAGATCCTTTCCTTTTTCGAGTCACCAAAACTAAAACCACAGGCAACATACATTAAAACCATGCGCTTTTGAAATATAACGTTTTTTGTTATGATTGTTTTAACATCCGCATTTGCTGCTGTCAAGGTAAAATGCAAGCCTCACCCCACAAATGCTCCCTTTTGCGCTGGCTATATTGCACAATCTGCACCATGGATATACAGATGCTTGTCAGAAAATTAACCATATTGTCTTGCTCTTAACATAAAATTGACCTCGTCTTATTTTATCATAAATGAAGTGTTTTTTCAAAATCATCTTGACACGCTCAATGTATGTTGTTATAATCATGTCAAAAATATGATATATAACAAATTCTAAACGGAATATATATCATCATAAATCATAACAACATGTGGAGGGTGCAAACATGGCAACAGTAGTTATCATGCCCCGGCAGGGACAATCCGTGGAAAGCTGCGTCATTACCAGCTGGGCCAAAAAGGTTGGGGACCCGGTTCATACCGGCGAGACCCTATTTAGTTACGAAACTGACAAAGCCGCCTTCGATGAGGAGGCCAAAGTAGACGGCACACTGCTTGCAGTATTTTATCAGGAGCAGGACGACGTGCCTTGCCTTTCTGAAGTGGCGGTGATCGGCACCCCCGGAGAGGATATCTCCGCTTTCGGTCCTCATGCAGATGTGTCGCCCGCTGCGCCGGAAACGGCACAGGCAGCTACTCCCGCGGTGGCAGCCGCGCCCATGGCCGTACAACTCACTGCTCCCACAGCGGCTGCTGGTGTATCCCCTCGGGCTAGAGTGGCCGCAGAGCGGCTCCATGTGGATTTGACCGGTGTGACCCCCACTGGTCCTCATGGCCGTATTCTGGAGCGGGATGTGCTGGCAGCCGGCCGCAGTACCTCTGCCGCAGTGGCAGCCGGTTCTACAGCTGGTATACCGGGAACTGGGTTAGGCGGCCGGGTCACGCTGGCCGATCAGCAGGCTCCTGCCGCCGTCGCGTCCGAGACATCCTCCGTCCTGGGATATCACGATGAAAAGATCTCCCACATGCGGAAGATCATTGCGGATTCCATGCACAATTCTCTGGCTACCATGGCGCAGCTCACCCATCATAGTTCCTTTGATGCCAGCAGCATTATCGCATACCGCAAGGAATTGAAAGCCGCCGAATCTCTGGAGCTTCCCGGCATTACCTATAATGATTTGATCCTCTATGCAGTCTCCCGTGTTTTGAAGCATCATCCTGTTCTGAATGCCCACTGGATGGATGATAAGATCCGTTACTTTGACCACGTTCACCTGGGCATGGCGGTGGATACGCCGAGAGGGCTGCTGGTTCCCACGATTTTCAATGCGGATACCAAGTCCCTGGCGGAAATCGCCAAAGAAACCAAAGAATTGGCTGCTGCCGCCCAGGGAGGTTCCATTAGTCCAGACCTGTTGAGCGGTGCCACCTTCACGGTATCCAATCTGGGAACACTGGATATCGAGATGTTCACCCCTGTGATCAATCCCCCCCAAACCGGCATTCTGGGCGTTGACTGCATGGTGGACCGGGTCCGTATGGCCGACGGGAACATCTCCGTTTATCCCGCCATGGGTCTCTCCCTGACCTATGACCACCGAGCCATGGATGGCGCACCGGCCTCTCGCTTCCTGAAAGAGCTGAAAACAGTTCTGGAACATTTTTCCGCACTGCTGGCGGAGTGAATTAAGGAGTGCATAGGATGGAATATGATATTATTGTTTTAGGCGGCGGCCCCGGCGGATATCTGGCCGCTGAGCGGGCGGGACAGGCCCAAAAAAAGGTTCTGTGCATCGAAGAGGCCCATTTGGGCGGCACCTGTCTTAATGAGGGCTGCATCCCTACCAAAACCCTGCTGTATAGCGGCAAACTGTATGCCCATGCCAAGCACAGTCAGGCCTACGGTGTCCATGCCAAAGATGTTACACTGGATCACAGCGCCGTTATTGACCGAAAAGAGCAGGTGATCCGCACGCTGGTGGGCGGTGTGGGCGCTACACTGAAAGCCTGTCATGTGGATGTTGTGGACGCAAAAGGCGTCATCACCGGCCGCACCGCCGATGGCTGTACTGTTGAAGCCGGCGGTCAAACCTATACAGCCAAGAATCTCATTATTGCTACTGGGTCTTCCTGCGCCGTTCCTCCCATTCCCGGCTTGAAGGAAGGGCTTGCCTCCGGCTTCGTGCTGACTAACCGGGAAATGTTGGCACTGCGGGAACTTCCTCAGCATCTGGTAGTGCTTGGCGGCGGTGTCATCGGTCTGGAAATGGCAACTTATTACGCCATGGCAGATGTAGACACGACGGTCGTAGAAATGCAGGATCATATCGGCGGCCCCAGTGACCGTGACATGGTGAAAATTCTTCAGAAAAACTGTGAGGCAGAGGGCATGCACTTCCTGCTGAACGCCAAGGTTACAGAGATCCGGGAGGGCTCCGTTATCTATGAGCAAGGAGGAAAAACCTGCACACTCCCTGCTGATAAGGTGCTTTTGTCCATTGGCCGTAAACCCAACACCGCAGGCATTGGCCTTGAAAATGTCGGTGTGCTGACAGAGCGGGGGGCCATTGTTACAGACGAGCGGATGCAGACCAATGTGCCTGGTATCTATGCCGTAGGCGATGCCAATGGCAAAGCCATGCTGGCCCATACCGCATACCGGGAAGCGGAGGTCGCTGTCAACAATATTCTCGGAAAACGCGACCGAATGCGCTATCAGACGATTCCCAGCGTCCTATATACAGTGCCGGAGCTCAGCAGCGTAGGTGAGACAGAGGAATCCGCCAAAGCGAAGGGCTACGATGTTAAGGTTGTCAAGCTGCCTATGAGCTACAGCGGCCGCTATGTGGCGGAAAACCAAGGTGGCAACGGCATCTGCAAGCTGGTCTTCGATAAACGTACAAAGACTCTGCTGGGTGCTCAGGTGCTGGCAAATTACTCGTCTGAGTTCATCATTGCTGCAGGCATCTGTATGGAGCTGGAGTTGACTGTGGCGGATATGAAAGAAATTGTGTTCCCGCATCCCACTGTGGCGGAGATCCTGCGGGAAGCCATCTGCAAATATTGAGCCGGCATAACGGCAGAAGGAGAGCTGAAAGATGTCTAAGCAGTTATTTGTGGACCCCAGAGAAATGCGGGCACCCGGCAAAATTGAGTTTACCGACATTCTGGAAAATCAGTACCAGAAAACCGTTAAGGACGAAGTTGGAAACTTCCCCAGAGAGGATCTGATCCGAATCTATCGGGATATGTGCTATATCCGGGAATTTGAAACCATGATCCAACTCATCAAAACCACTGGTGAGTATCAGGGCGTTCCTTACAATCACCCCGGTCCGGCTCATTTGGGTATCGGACAAGAGGCCGCTTATGTAGGTCAGGCCTACCACCTGTCCATTAACGACTTCTCCTTTGGCTCTCACCGGAGCCACGGCGAAATTTTGGCCCGGGGCCTGCGAGCCGTAGAAACCCTGCCGGAAGAACAGCTCCGCTCCATTATGGAGGACTTTGATGGTGGAAAAATCCTCAGAGTTCTGGGAAACAGCCAGCTGGATATCCGGGCGCTGGGCCGGGACTTCCTGCTTTACGGCATGACCTGTGAGACCTTTGGCCGGGAAAACGGCTTTAACCGTGGTTTGGGCGGCAGCATGCACGCTTTCTTCACCCCCTTCGGCATCTATCCCAACAATGCTATCGTAGGCGGCTCCGGCTCTATCGCGCCCGGTGCGGCCCTCTATAAACTCTCCAACCACAAAGACGGCATCGTTGTCTGCAACATTGGTGATGCGGCCACCGCCTGCGGTCCCGTTTGGGAGGGCATGGTCTTCAGCTCCATGGATCAGATCCGCACCCTCTGGGGCGATGAGTTCACCGGTATGCCGATTCTGTTCAATATTTGGAACAACAGCTACGGTATGGGAGGTCAGACCAACGGCGAGACCATGGGCTATCAGACTCCCGCTCGGATCGGCGCCGGCCTGCTGCCCAGCCAGATGTACGCTGAGCGTGTGGACGGCTACAATCCGCTGGCTGTTATCGATGCTTATGCCCGGAAAAAGGACATTATCAAGCAGCACGGCCCTGCCCTGCTGGATGTAGTGACCTACCGCATTTCCGGCCACTCCCCCTCCGACTCCAGCAGTTACCGCACTAAGGAGGAGATTGAGGCCTGGGAGGCCCAGGATTCTATTCTGGCTTACGGAAAGCAACTGATGGAAGCTGGTCTTTGCACGCAGGCAGACTTAGATGCTATTCGTACTGGCGTGGCGGCGGATATGCTTCGAAATATGAAACTGGCCATTGACGAGACTGTTTCCCCCCGCATTGATGTGTTTGGAAAAAAACCAAATGCTATCGGTGAACTGATGTTCTCCAATCAGACTGTCCGCACCATGGATGAAAATCGCAAAGCGGAAACCCTGCTGCCCTATGAGGAATCCCCTCGGGCACAGGCCATCGCCAAAAAGGTCCGCAAGGGGCTGGATGAAAAGGGGAACCCTGTCAGCAAGAACAAGGTCTATCAGATCCGGGATGCCATTGCGGAGCCCATTCTAAAGAAATTTTACGAGGATCCCACTCTCATTGCTTTCGGCGAAGACGTTCGGGACTGGGGCGGTGCTTATGCGGTCTACCGCGGCTTCACGGAAACACTTCCCTATCACCGTCTATTCAACTCTCCCATTAGTGAAGCGGCCATTGTGGGTGCAGCCGTTGGCTATGCCATGAGCGGCGGTCGTGTGGTAGCGGAGATCATGTACGCTGATTTCCTCGGCCGCGCCGGCGATGAGCTGTTCAACCAACTGTCCAAGTGGCAGAGTATGAGCGCCGGTGTGCTGCGGATGCCGGTGGTGATTCGAATGAGTGTAGGTTCCAAGTACGGTGCCCAGCACTCTCAGGACTGGTCCGCCCTGTGTGCCCATATCCCCGGCCTGAAGGTAGTCTTCCCCGCTACGCCTTATGACGCCAAGGGCATGATGCAGTCAGCACTGAACGGCACCGACCCTGTCATCTTTTTGGAAAGCCAGCGGATCTATGACATGGGCGAACGTTTCCACCCAGAGGGCGTTCCCGAGGAGGAATACGAAATCACGCTGGGTGAGCCGGACGTAAAACGCTGCGGCACGGACGTCACCATCCTCTCCATTGGAGCAACACTGTATCGCGCCATAGAGGCCGCTGATATTCTCCAGAATCAGTATGGCGTTTCCGCCGAGGTCATCGATGCCCGTTCCCTGGTCCCCTTCCAGTATGAAAAGGTCATCGAATCCGTGAAGAAAACAGGCCGCATCGTCGTCACCGGCGACGCCTGTGAACGCAATTCTTTCATGCGCAATCTGGCATCCAACATCACGGAGCTTGCTTTCGATTATCTGGATGCGCCCCCGGTCGTCGTGGGTGCGAAGAACTGGATCACCCCCGCCCACGAACTTGAGGAGTGCTTCTTCCCCCAGCCCTCCTGGATCGTGGATGCCATCCATGAGCGGATCCTGCCGCTTCCCGGCCATGTCTGCAGCCACAACTGCACGGAACTGGAGCAGCTGCGCGAAAACAAGTACGGCATCTGATTTTCTTCCCCAAATTCAAACCATTTTTCTCTTCCTTTCATATAGCGATGGGAAGCAGTACCCATTACGGTACTGCTTCCCATCGCTTATAACGAAACCCGCCAGATAGACTCTGGCGGGTTCCGCGGCTTTACCAGTATTATCTGTATTTGTGCGCAAACAGCTCCTTCATGATCGCACTGCGCTCCTCTGGGGTCAATCCATCGTTGACGCTGAATACACGGACATTGTGCGCCTCTGCCTCTCTCACAAATTCAGGCGTGAGCATACTGTCCCCCACCAGTACATCTACATCGTCCAGCGATGCAAAGGTGAAGGGATGGCTCCGTCCGATCTTTCCACAATCCATCAGCATCATTGTGCAGGCTGCTTTCCGAATCACCCGCTGCTTCAGCTGTGCCTCCTGTAATGAACCGCTTGTAAAACCACCATTAAAGGAATAGCCGGAGGCAGCCATGATCGCCACATCAATGTTCATGCCATCCAGCATCTGCTCAGCCTGCGGTCCGGAGCATGAAAGCGTCACGCCGCTGACCTGTCCCCCTAAAAGTGTAATATTGTAGCGATTCTTCTGTGCCAGCTCTGCCGCTGTGTTGGCCGCGCTGGTGACCACTGTATAGCTGCCCTCATGCAGAAAATAGGTCAGCGTCAGAATTGTGGACCCCGCGTCCAAATAATATGCATGGCCCGGATATACCAGATCTGCGGCAATCCTGGCAATGTCTTCTTTTGCAGAGACATTCTGCTTTGCGCGGCAGGTAAAATTCGCTTCTTGTCCGGCCATGGGGCTCTGGGCAGCAATCGCACCGCCGCGGACGCGGATGATCCGTCCTTCCTGCTCCAGCTTGGTCAAATCCCTCCAGAGCGTCATCATGGAACAGTCCCCGATCAAAGACTGCAGCGCCGTATTTTTTGCCTCACCATGCTCCGTAATATAGGTAAGGATTGACATTTGTCGTTCATTTAACATGAATAAACCTCAACTTTAAAGAATCATTTCCCCGTATATCGAATCTCAAGAGGATGCGTCCCTATAAATGCCAGCAGCGTTTTCAGATCCCGAATGCCCGTATTGGCACCGACACATTGAATAACGTGCGCGGAAGCAGCGGTCCCCAGGCGAACACAGTCCTCCATGGACCCGTTCCGCAAGACGCCGCTGAGAAAGCCTGCCACAAACGCGTCTCCCGCACCGGTAGTCTCCACTACCGGAACATCGTAGCAGCCGCAGTAAAAGGACAGCTGCGCCGTTTTGCAGAAGCAGCCCCGGCTTCCCAGCTTGATTACCACACATTTCACGCCGCCCTTCAGGAAGAAATCCGCCATGGCTTCCACATCTTCCGTGCCCGCCAACAGCATCGCCTGCTCCTCACTGGGAAGAAAATAATCCAAGTAAGGATAACATGGGGATAATATTTCATTCCACCGTCCTGTTGGGTCTTTAGTCACATCCATGGACGTAATCACACCGATTTCCTGCGCCATTTTCAACAGCGAAGCGGCCCCGTTGGCTCCGTCAAAGTTGGGCAGATGGAAGGTGCTGCTTAGTTGGAGAATTTTGCACTGCCGCAATAGGGAGAGATCCACATCCGCCGAAGTAAACTCCCTTGAAACACCGGGAAAGTAATAGAATGCCCGGTTTCCCTCCTCGTCAATGAGGATATTCATTTTACCATGTGGAGTCTCTGACCGGATTGTGTGGCTCATATCAACTCCCGCCCTAGTGCAGATATCCATAATATAATTCCCGCACACATCCGACCCAATGCGGCCCACATAGGTTACGGAGTTCCCAATCACTGCCAGATCTACAGAATTGTTCAGCGCATCACCGCCGGTCTTCAGCAAAATCTCCTGTACATTGGTACTATCGTTGTTAAAAAAGGTGTTAGATACGGGGCGGGTGATAATATCTACTAGAGTTTCTCCAATACACAAAACGTCCATATTTCATGCACTCCTAACGCTAGTTTAATACTGATTCCTTCAAACTTTTTCAAACATTTCTCGGATATTCTCATGTCAAAAGGCACAAATCATCCTTGCTGACGCATAAATCCGCTTTTCCAAAAAAGAACGCCCCACAGTCCTTTCAAAACAGTAACGGTGGCAACGCCCACAACTGTCAATAGTCATACAATTATGGCTAATTATAACATTTTAATGTTAATTAGTCAACATTCACCACCTGTTTTGTTAATTTTGTTAGCGTTCGTCAGGAAAACTGTTAGTGTCGGGAATTCGTGCCCCCGTTTTTTGTCGGGAGCAACGAACCGCTTTTTGTCGCAAAACCGGAAGCTAATCGATAGAATTTCATAGTACCAACAACCCAAAATAGCAAATAAGTATTATTATTTTTGCCGGTCAGCCAGCAGCTCAACGGCCTTTACTTTGCCAGTCGTATAGAAACTGTATCCAGCTTTTTCCTGCGGAAGCTCTCGCCCCGCAGTTTGAATCGCAGCCTCATCAATGATGCGGTCCAGCGCACACAGAAGAGTATTGACGAATGGCTTCTGCACCCTTTGAAAGAAACGGAAGATAGGGACTTATTGGAAATCGTGGAGTCCCGGTACAAGCGAAACTCCACGATCTTCTGTTCCCAGTTTGACATTCCGGGCTGGCCGTAAAAGTTGTCTGACCCGCTGCTGGCTGATGCCATCTGCGACCGAATCGTCCACGATGCCTACGCCATAATCATTGGCGGAAAAGAATCCATGCGTAAGCGGAAGGGTCTGCAAGACATCTGACTCCGGCCATATTTAATGTGCACTGAATAATAGAAAAAGCCTTGTAGCTGATTCATTCTGAAGCCAGTGAAATGAAATAACCGCCCAATCAGCGCAAAAAGTCTTCGCTGTCAGAGTGACATGGAGCAAGGCAGAAATCGTCCTATAGAATCATAATTGCTAACATCATTGAAAGTCCCTGCCGCCTATGGCGGCATTGACGCAAGCATAGCATTTGTATGACAAACGCGCTTGCTGGGGTAAACCCCAGTCCCCCATGCCGCCTGCGGGCGGATACTTCTCGGCAACGTTGCCAGAAGGTGAGGACGCAAAATCGGGTTCGGCCATATTGCCAAACCCGATCACAGCGGACTGCCCTAAGGCGCTTCAGACAACATTGTCAAAAGCGGTAGACGCTGAAAACCGGGTTCGGTGAAATCTCCGAACCCGGTCAGACTTTTTGACAAAGTTGTCTAAAAGTAAGGGTTGGCAATCTTGCCAACCCTTACTTTACCAGATCATCTCCCGCACTACACGAATCAGCGTCACCACCCAGGAAAGTGCCGCAAGCCCCACCAGCACAAGGAAAATCCCGTCCGCCAGAGCGGTATGGGCCAGATACCACGGGCGGAATACTGTGATGACCAATGCTCCATACAGCAGCGGTATGGACAGCCGCAGCGTCTGCACCAGACAGATGATTCCTCCCAGCAGCGCCAGCCCCAGCGATAAAACAGCAGCCATCATGTTCCATGCCTCCTTCTTCGATTTGCGGTATGTTACCATCGGCAGACAGACTTTACAAGAGCCTGTCTGCCGATTTTTTTCGCTTTGGGTGTCAATAAGACACCCTTGACTGGACGGCGAGGGTGTCTATTGCACACCCTTGACCTTAAATCTTTTGCAGGAGCTTTTGATTCCGGGGTATTCACCACGCTGTTTTTTCGGGAGGGGTAGTGAGGGGGTATCTGAAAAAACAGAAAACCGCTTTCGGCAACATTGTCGAAAGCGGTTTAGAAGTTCAAAGCCGTTGGTAAATACCCGCCCATTCGCCCCGTACCGCACCGTGTGGCGTTCTTCCGCAATGGGCAGCGTCCCTGCCCATCCCCTCCGGCAGAGACCCCACAGGCGGCGTGTGGGCAAACTCAGTAAGCAATAGAAAAAGGAGAGCCTATGGAGCAAAAAGCCAATATCACCATCGACAATCATCATATCACCGTGGAGCGGTTGCAGACAGCCTGCGGGCGGGAGATTCGAGTCATTTCCGTGTTTCCCCGGCATGGCAGCGAAACCGTGGAGGATAAGCTGAAAGCCCTGGCGGAACTGGACTTTCGGCAGGGAAAGCTGTGCGCGTAAAGTACTGGACATTTCAGACCGTTCGGGGTATTGTGGTGTCGCAATGCTCTGAACGGTTTGACAAAGAAAAGGAGGGCTGTATGAATCAGTCAAACCAAATCAGGAAAACCGCTCTTTACTGCCGTCTCAGCCAGGACGATGGGATAGAGGGCGATTCGAACTCGATCCAGAATCAAAAATCCATCTTACGGAAGTTTGCGGAAGATCACCACTTCCCCAGCCTCTGCTTTTATGTGGATGACGGTTTTTCGGGAGGAAACTTTCAAAGACCGGCGTTCCAGCAGATGATCTCAGATATGGAAAACGGCGAGATCGGGATCATCGTGACCAAGGATCTCAGCCGCCTCGGTAGGAATCAGCTCCACACGGGACTCTACATCGAGGAACGATTCCCCATGTTCGGCGTCCGCTACATTGCCATCAATGACAATGTGGATACCGACAGCAGCGAGAGCAATGACCTCATGCCGTTCAAGAATTTGTTTAACGAGTGGTTTATTCGGGACACCAGCCGGAAGATCCGTGCGGTGCTGAAGGCCAAAGCGGAACGGGGCGAACGGCTGGGGACCAGAGCGCCTTACGGCTACCGAAAGGACCCAGGCACGAAAAAACTAATCGTGGATGAGGAAGCGGCATCCATCGTCCGTAGGATCTTCGCCATGTGCGCCAGTGGCAACGGTCCCAGCCAAATTGCCCGCATTCTCAAGAAAGAGCAGATCCTGACGCCTACCATGTACGCCTACACCAGATTCGGCATGAATCATACTTGCCTGGACACCGCACACCCGTATAACTGGTCTGACAGCGCCATTGCCAACCTGCTGGAAAACGAAATTTATCTGGGCAACACCGTCAACATGAAGTACAGTACGAAGTCCTACAAGGACAAACGGAGGGTCGAGCATCCAAGAGAGGAATGCATGGTCTTTGAGAATACCCATCCCGCCCTCATTACGCGGGAGGTCTGGGACATGGTACAGAGAGTGCGGAAGAACAAGCGCCGTCTGAGCAAGATGGAAGAACAGAACAAGTACTCCGGTCTTGTGTTCTGTGCCGACTGCGGCTCCAACATGGTGCTGCACCGGGCGCATACCATGTCCGCCAGCTACAATCACTTTACCTGCCGCACCTACAAGAAGGACGGGGAAGCCTGCACGGGCCACTACATCCGGGAGTGTGTTCTGGACGAGATTGTACTGGAGGACCTGCGCCGGGTGACGAGTGCGGCACGGGAACATCCGGAAAAGTTCGCCGCCTACATTGGCAGCAAGCAGTTCACCGAACTTCAGCGGGAGATCCGCAGGCAGGAGAAAGAACTGGCAGCCATGCGGAAACGGAAAATGGAATTGGACACCATCTTCAAGAAGCTGTATGAGGACAGTGTGCTTGGCCGTATCACCGCAGAACAGTTCCAGATGCTTTCCGGCAGCTATATGGAGGAGCAGAATCAAATCGCCGCAAGTATCCCGCAGAAAGAAGCCGACATCCAACGCCTGCGGGAAACGGTGAGCGGGACGGACAGCTTCCTCGACAAGGCGAAGCGGTACACGGATATCACGGAGCTGACGCCGGAGCTGCTGCGGCTGTTCATTGAGAGGATCGTAGTCCACGAGAAAGAGGTAAAGTGGTCTAAGCACGCGCCCCAGACTGTGGAGATCCACTACAACGGCATTGGCTATGTTGGCAGCGGTCAGCAGGATGTGGAAGAAGCACTGGAAGCGCCGGAACCCCAGCAAACCCAGGACACAGAGAAGCCCCGGCAGGCATCGTAAACACGATGACCTGCCGGGGTATCCCAGGAATCACTTGTTACCCCTGTGAGGGGGGAGCAAATCTGCCGGGGGCTTGTTTATTTTGGCCTTGCGCGCACGGGGATGGGAATGTCTCCCTTGCGGCAGGCCGCCAGCCTTACAGTCCCAGTGCCTGCTTGATGGTCATGACGGCCGGAACCAGCATCAGCAGCGCCAGCGCCGCCGTCCCCCACATGATGCTGTAGCTGACGGACTCCTTGTCCTTCTCCCGCCACTCCAGCGTGGAAAGAAAGGTGTACAGGGATTCCAATCCAAAACCGATGGCCACAATCAGGGCAATGCCGCTCCATCCCAGTGCGGAAAAGGCCATATACAGCACAAAGCCGATTCCGCCCACAATAGCGCCGTTGTTGATCTGTTTACCCGGCTTCAGCCAGATATCTTTCTTCATAGTCTGATCCTCTTTTTTCTTCAGTATCCGTTTACGATGCTGTCCAGCACCTTGCCGGCCACGGTTCCGGCCACAGAGCTGCCGCCGCCGCCGTTTTCCACCAGCACCACGAAGGCATAGGGCGCGTCTTCGTTTTGCAGGAAGCCTGCAAACCAGGCGTGGGGCGTCTGCCCCTCCCCTGCCTCCGCCGTGCCGGATTTGGCGCACAGCTCCATGTTGGGAAAGCGCTTGGTGCCATAGGTCTCCGTCACGTTGTTGGCCATGTATTCCGTGACAGTTGCCGCCGTTTTGCTGTCAATAAGCTGCTTTGTATGCCGGGTGATATGGGGCAGGGACGGGATACCCAGAGACGAGACGGTTCTCTCAATAAGATACGGCTCCGCCGCCTTACCGCCGCCTGCGATGGCGCCCATCCACAGCAGCAGCCCGCAGGGGTTCACCAGATCGTGATACTGGCCGATGCCCGCCCAGCCCAGCTGGCCGTCCGTGATCCCCTCCCAGTCAAAGGAGCCTTTGGCGGTGGGCAGGCCGTCTACGGAACAGGCGCTGGTCAGCCCCGCCTTTTCCGTGTATTTCTTCAGGGTGTCCGCCCCCAGCTCCTCCGCGATCTGTGCAAACGCCACGTTGCAGGAGTGGGCGAAAGCCTCCTTCAGCGTCTGCTCCCCGTGAACGCCGGAACAGGTGATGGTTTCGTCCCCAATCTGGACGCTGCCGGTGCAGTTCCATGTCCGGCTTTCCGCGTCTGGCAGGTTTTCCAGCGCCGCCGTCAGGGTCACAGTCTTGAACACCGACCCCGGCACAAAGGTCGAGGACAGGAAGCGGTTCAGGTAAGCGCCCTGATAGCGGTCGTTCTCCTCCAGATCCGCCGGGACATTCATGGGATCATAGCTGGGAGACGACACCATGCACAGGATCTCGCCGGTTTTATAGTTGTACACCGCCACCGTTCCGGCATGGCCGTTCAGCGCCTCATACGCCTCGTAGTTATACCGGGCGTCAAGGGTCAGATACAGGTCGCTGCCCTGCGCCGCGCCGAACGCGCCGCTGAGCAGGTTATATCCCGTCAGCTTGTCGGCAAAGGCGTTCAGAACGCCGGTGCCGATCTTGCCGTACAGATCCCCCACCGCATGGAGGGTCGCCTTGCGGACTTCCGCACCGTCGTAATAGGTGCGGTGGCCGTTCTCCACGGAGGACAGCACGTCCCCATCCCGATCCAGCACCGTGCCGGAGATAAGCACGCCGTTGGAATCGTACAGATGGCGGTTGAAGGCGGAGGAAGCCCACTTGCCGCCCTCGGCGAAGTATTTGATGACGAATACCAGCATCCCCGCCGCCAGCAGGATGGCCAGCGCCAGACACACCACAGCCCGTTTTTCAATTTTACGCATCGTCAGGCTCCTTTCCAAAGGGATCATCCACTGCCGCCGTCCGCCGGGCCGTTTCCTCTTTCAGCTTCCGCTGCGGCATCCGGCCAATGGCAAAGCTGGCATCCTCGCGGGTGTCCATGGTCTTCAGGTAGGCAAGCAGCCCCCATGCGGAGATCATGGCGGAGCCGCCGTTGGACACAAACGGGAAGGTCACGCCGGTCAGGGGCAGAATATCCACGGAGCCGAACACATTCAGGCAGGTCTGAAACACCAGCAGGGAGCCAGCCGCGCAGGCGGCAATGGTGTAAAAGCTGGACCGGCCCGCACGGGAAGCCCGGACGGCGAACCACGCCAGCGTGAGAATACACGCCACCGCCAGCAGGGCAATGACCAGCCCCCACTCCTCGCTCAGCATCCCGAACACCAGATCCGTATCGCCGGCTGGAATGTTTTCCAGCCAGCCATTCCCGGCGCCCATACCGAACAGACCGCCGGAAGCCGCCGCCGACATGGTGCGTGTCTGCTGGTAGCCGGAACCGGAGGCCGCCTCCCACGCGTGGCCCCACGCCGCAAAGCGGCTGAGAATATAGGGCTTGAACTTCACAATGATCCCCGCGCCGAACACCGCGCCGCCGCAGATCAGGGCAAGGGTCGCCGCATCCCCAGAACGAAGATAGGCAATGACCAGAAAGGTGACAAAGAAGATCGCCGCCGTGCCGAAGTCGCTCATCAGCCCCAGCAGGCCGATGCACACGCCGGTCAGGACAATGAACAGCGTCAGGTTCCGGCGGCGGAACAGCCGTTCCAGCGTGGCGGAACCGGCAAAAATGTAGCAGATCTTGGCGATCTCCGAGGGCTGGAAGGACAGGCCGCCCAACGTGATCCAGTTGGTCGCACCGAATTTGGCCTTGCCCAGCACCAGCGTGATGCCCAGCAGGCCGATGGCACCGGCGGCCATGAGCCACCGCAGCTTCTTCACCCGTTCCAGATCCCGCAGAAACAGCCCCAGCGTCAGGAACAGTCCCACGCCGAGGATGATCGCCAGCAGCTGCTTGGGGAGGCTTCCCGGCACGCTGGAGGCCGTCACCGCAAGGGAGAGCGTGGACAGGTAAAACGCGATGGTTTCCAGCTCAAATCCCACGCAGCGGCCCAGCCGCAGGATGGCTGCATAGAGCCACATGAACACCGTAAGGATCAGAAAGCAGCCGGGAATCAGGGGACTGGTCTCCTCCCCCGCCGCTACAGTCAGCTGCAGGGCGGTGAGGATCTGGAACACCGTCAGCCACAAAAAGGACGGCCACATGGCGGCGGGGCGTTCCGCCTGCCGCTTCTTTTCCAGTTCCTCCCGCTCCCCAACGGTCTGGGGCAGAAACACCAGCGGCACGCCGCCCAGCGTAATGGTGTCCCCCAGCTTCACCGAAGCTCTGTCCGCAACGGTCCGGCCATTGACCGCCGTACCGCCCTTGGAGCCGAGGTCGTAGAGCGTCCAGCTCCCGTCATCCCCCCGGCACAGGGCTGCGTGCTGCCGGGAGATGCTGGGGTAGTTCAGCAGCACATCGGCGGATTTGCCCCGGCCGAGAATATTTTCCCAATGGGTCAGGGGGATGCCGCTGCCGTTGGGCAGGCTCAGCTGCGCCCAGACCTCCGGCGTATGGGGAAGGCGCAGCAAAGAGCGGATGGCCCGGATCAGGATCAGCGCCGACAGGATGGGAAACAGCAGCCGTGCAACGGCCGTATACCATTCAGATACCAGCGGGTGCGCCGCCAGCCATCCAATGGCCTGTGTAAACTCCTGCAAACAGCTCCCTCCTTTCAGACTTTTAAAAATTCAGCAGTAGTATATCATTTTTTTCATTCCGTGTACAGTCTTCCGAAAAAAGGTGCGCTCCCATTTTTCCGCTTTTCCCCTTGACCTTCTGTTCAAAATCCATTAAAATAAGAACTTGTATATGGTTATCACCCAGTGGGGACTTTTCCCCTCATCATATTGGAAAGGCCGATCGATATCATGAATCATCCCTACAAAACGCGGGACGGCGGCGCTACCGTCACCATCTTCGTTCCCTACGACTGCAAGAACCATTGCCCCTTCTGCATCAACAAGGGCGAATACGCAGACATGACTGGCTTCTCTCTGGAGAAGATCATCGAGAGCATCCGCCGGATGGATGCCATTACCCCCAAGTGCGACTTTGTGTTTACCGGCGGCGAGCCTTTCGCCGACATTGAGAAATTACAGCTCATGCTGGACGAGATTCCCACCACCCACCGGGTATTCATCAACACCACGCTGCCGGTGTCCCAGGACCAGACAGAGGACGACATTCTTGCTTTCGCAGAGCGGAACAAGCACAAGATCACCTGCATCAACGTCTCCCGCCATATGCAACACTATGTGGTGGAGTCCAACGATTCCCTGCTTGCCCGGCTGCCGGTTCCCTTCCGCATCAACTGCGTGCTCTACAAGGATTATCCCAAGGAGAACCTGATCCCCTTTATTGAGCGCTTCCACAAGATCCCCGGCGCCAGCATTCAGTTCCGTTTTGACTACACCGCCACCACGCCGGAAAACCTCTATGAGCCGGACAAGATCCTCCATGACCTGAAGGAAGTGGCGGAATACACCGGTCTGGACGGCTGCCGGATGCGCTGCGGCTTCCACTTTGACTATCAGGGCATGGAGCTGACCTATCACAAGACCCTGCCCTATTCCACCATTGTGGAAACAGATCCCAAGGACGGCGTTACCTACGACATTCTGTACGATATTCTCATCAAGCAGACCGGCGAGATTCACTCTGACTGGACCGGCGTGGTGATGGACGTTCCCGCTTACGAAAAGGTTGTCTTTGAGCCTTACGACCTGAAATGGCTGGAGGGCGCTCCCCGGAAGTAAGGGAGCAAATCCGCGCACAAAAGGAACACGGGGATTCGGTATAAACCGAATCCCCGTTATTCTTTTTTCACGAAAATCAGTGGATTGATCCTCTGTATTCCGCTATAATGGTCTCAGTCCCGGATCTTTTCCAGCGCGTCCCAGCACTTTCCCATTCGGAAAGCTGTTCCGGGCGGCTCATTCCCGTCAGGCGGGTCTGCGCCATGATCTACAAAACAGAATTGAGTTGAACTGAGGTGGAACACTTGAAAACATTCTTCAAAAGCAATATTGCAAAGATTGCCGCGCTGCTTCTCCTTGGGGTGCTTTCCTTCTGCTGGGCAGCCCCCTTTATGACGCAGCCGGAGACCTACCAGCGATCCATAGACTCCCTACAGGCAAAGCAGGAAACCGTGTTGGAGCTGGCAGCGGCTTCTACCGCCGCTTCCGCGGCCATCACCCTGCTGCCCGGCGACACGGCCACGCCGATTGCCGATAAGCTGGCAGATCTGAGTGGGTACTTTCTCATCGTTCTCTGTGCGATCTTTCTGGAAAAATACCTGCTGACCATCACAGCCGGCGCCGCCTTCCGGCTCCTCTTTCCGCTGGCCTTCCTGCTGCTCATTGCATATGTTTTTCGAGGCAGGAAGCTTTTTGCAATGCTGGCTATAAAGCTGATCTGCTTCGGCGTCGCCATTATGCTGATTATTCCTGCCAGCGTTTATGTGTCGGACACGATTGAAAACACCTACAGCGCATCCATCAATGCCGCCATTGAAAGTGCCAAAACCACCGTGAAAGAGGCCGAGGCCGCAGAAAGCGCTGCCAGCGGTCAGGAGGAGACAACCGGGCTGTCCGGTCTGCTCTCCAAAGTCACTGACGGCATCAGCAAAGCCGCCGCAGAAACCGTGGGCCGTTTCAAGCAGGTGCTGAACAATCTGATCGAAGCGCTGGCCGTCATGCTGGTGACCTCCTGCCTGATTCCGATCCTTGTGATCCTGTTCTTCCTGTGGCTGGTAAAGCTCATCACCGGCGTCAGCATCCAGCTGCCGGGGCGCGGCAGCGTCGGAAAAGTCCATCCGCTGACGTCTCCTGACGACTGCGGCGAAGCCGACTGAGCCACGACATAGCCGCCCGGCCTATACATATCCATAAGAATCCCCGCCGCCTGCAAGCAGGCGGCGGGGATTTTCCGTATTATGCGATTTTCAGGGGCTGCTCCGCAGGTTCTCAGAAGGTGACAACCTCGTTGGCAGGCTTCTCGCAGGGCTTGATGGACACAATGTGCATCACCGGGCCTTTTCCCTTGTAGGCGGGGTGGTTTTCCAGAGCCATACGGGCTTCCACTTCCACCCAGTCCCGGTTCTTATACTTACTCAGGTCCATGCCCTTGGCCACCAGCCCCATGAACTGCACGTCGTTTTCACAGCAGACCATGGCAAACCGGCCGGGGCAGTGGGTGCCGGGATACTTCTTGGAGTGACACATGAGCAGCTTCATGTGGACGATTTTCCCCGCCCAGCGGTCGGGATAGTCCATCACGTCCACATACCAGACGCCATAATCGTTGTCCGGGATGTCAATGACCTTCTGATCCAGATCAAAGGGACAGACCTCGCCGTTGTTGTAATCCTCGCTGTTGCCCTCCAGATCCTCCAGATAGATGTCCGCCCGGCGGTTCACCATCCGCAGATTCCGCTTCCGCAGAGACGCCTTCAGCTCGTCCGTGCAGCGGTTGAACACCAGCAGATCGGCGTTGGTGATTTTCTCCATCATGATCTGGCCCATGTTTTTGGCGTACATATCAAAGGTGTTGGCGTCCACAAATGTCATCACCTGATAAAGCACCCAGTTGGCGGGCAGCACCTCCCGGTACAGCCGCTCCATGGACCACATCCCGTTGTACTCAATAATGACCTGTTGGGGTTTGTACTCCTTTTCCCACGCCTTGCACTGGGAACAGGTCAGGGCAGTTTCCTCGTCCACCGTGACTACCGTCACGTTGTCCAGCGCCTTCTGCTCATACTCCAGCTCGCCCTCCTCGCAGCAGATCAGCAGGGTCTGATCTTCGCGGGCAAAGCCGTCCTCTAAAACACCGTTGATAAAATCGGTCTTGCCGCCGTCCAGAAAGCCGGCGATCAGATATACAGGAATATCAGCCATGAGATTCTTCGCTTACAGGCCGAACAGCTCTGCCAGCTTATCCTCCTTCAGATTGGAACCGATCACGCACAGGCGGCCGGTGTAGTCGGGATGGCCTGCCCGGATCTCATGCTCCTCCGGCACATAGTCGAATTCGATCCATGCGCCGTCCGCGCCGTTCACGATGCCCTTGGCCCGGAGGATCGCACCGTACTCGCCGGAATCCAGCGCGGTCAGAATCCGGTCAATATCCGTCTGGGCATAGACCTTCGGCGTCTCCTTGCCCCAGGAGATAAACACCTCATCGGCATGGTGATGGTGGTGATGATCATGGCAGGAGCAGTTGGGATCGTCGCACTCGTCCTCATCGTGGTCGTGGTGATGATGCTCATGGTCATGCTCATCGTGGTCGTGATGATGCTCATGCTCATCGTGATCGTCATCATCGTCATGGTGATGGTGGCAGGAGCAGTTGGGATCGTCGCACTCCTCCCCGTCGTGATGATGGTGATGATGCTCATGCTCATCGGCTTCATGCTCTGCCCGCATCTTCTCCAGCAGCTCGTCCGCAAGGGACACCTTCTCGATGGCGGAGAGGATGGCCTTGCCGTCCAGCTCATCCCACGGGGTGGTGATGATGGCGGCGTCGGCATTCTTTTCCCGCAGCATGGCCACGGCAGCCTCCAGTTTCTCCTGAGTCATCTTCTGGGTACGGGAGAGGATGATGGTGCCGGCGGCCTCGATCTGGTTGTTATAGAACTCGCCGAAGTTCTTCATGTAGACTTTCACCTTGGTGGCGTCCGCCACAGTGACGAAGCTGTTGAGCTTCATGTCCGGCACGTCCTTCACGGTGTTCTCCACCGCCACGATCACGTCGCTGAGCTTGCCCACGCCGGAAGGCTCAATGAGGATGCGGTCAGGGTGGAACTGATTCTGCACGTCCTTCAGCGCCTTGTTGAAGTCGCCCACCAGAGAGCAGCAGATGCAGCCTGCGGACATTTCGGAGATCTGGATGCCGGACTCCTTCAGGAAGCCGCCGTCAATGTTGATCTCGCCGAACTCGTTTTCAATCAGCACCAGCTGTTCGCCCTTGTAGGCTTCCGCCAGCAGCTTTTTGATGAGAGTGGTCTTACCGGCGCCCAAAAAGCCGGAAACAATATCAATTTTCGTCATGGTATCCGTCCTTTTCAAAAATTTTATACCACGGTTATCATACCACGAAATTGCAAAAATGCAACGCTGTCACAGAAAGTTTACAGCTTTTCGGGTCTGAATTTTTCGGATTCCGCCGCATTTTCCCCGGAAAAGCAGGAAGCCGGCTTCCTCAGCCCTTTCGGTACTCTGGCTTCCAGAGAAGCTCTTCAAAGCTTTTGATGTACACATCGCAAAAGGCGCGCATCTCTTTTTCATCCGCCGCAAAAAAGCCGTCATAGACGCCGACTACCCGCATTTTTGCACTGCGCGCGCCCTTGCAGGCTGCCAGACTGTCGTCAAACAGAGTGCAGGACTGAGGCTCTACGCCGCAGCGCTCCGCAACGTGCAGCCACAGCTCCCTGTTTTTCTTCTCGATGCCCAGCTCCTGTGCAAAGGTCACAGACTCAAAGTATTTCATGAGATCCAGCTTTTCCATAGCGGTGCGGCAGTGTACCGGCACGCTGGAGGTCACCAGCGCCATCCGCCGGTTTTCCGACCTGCACTGCTTCAAAAACGCCCGGACGCCGGGCTTCACCGTCACATGGGCATAGGCGTCTTTGGCAAGATCCATCCACTCCGCCATAATGGCCTCCTCGCTCTCCGGCAGATGGCAGAACTCTTTCGTAAACTTGGCAGCCAGTGGAAAAATGGTGTGAGCCACCCCCTCATAATAGGCTTTGGTATAGGGCAGGCCCCGCCGGGCCAGGAATTCCCTGTCCACGTCCTTCCAGACGTTGTTGGAATCAATGAGGGTACCGTCCATATCAAATAGATACATCTTAAAACGCTCCTTATCTGCTGTCTTTTTCCAGCCAGAACCGCCATGGGAAGTCTCTGGCTTCCTCCGCATAGTCCACGCCGATCCGGGGACCGGAGCAGAGATGCTCCGGCTCGATGGGTAGATCCTTCAGCCCGACGTCTGCCATGGAATCGCAGAGGAACAGGGTATCGCCCTCCAGGTCCAGCCGGTTCTGCGCTGTGGTAAGATCCAGCGCTTTGCAGACCTTGCCGGGGCCGTTGAGGAAGTTCTTCTTTCGGTAGGCGTTCATGGGCGCGTCCCCATACCGCAGGCGCTGCATGACTTCCGTCCCCGCAGCAGGCTCCAGCCCCCGCAGCAGCACGGCGGCAGGTTCCCCCTCCGGCTCCGTGACAAAGTTCAGGCAGTGATACATCCCGTAAATCAAATAGATATACGCATGGCCCGGCCCCATGAACAGCGTCTCCGTCCGTGGGGTGCGTCGGTAATTGTAGGCGTGGCAGGCCTTGTCGCACCGGCCGATATATGCCTCGGTTTCCGTGATCCGGCCCGCCAGCAGCGTGCCGTCCCGGTTCCGCACCAGATATTTGCCCAGCAGCATCCGGGCAATGGCAAGGGTGTCCCCGTCAAAAAAATCATGGCGCAGTCTGGCCATGGCAGTCCCTCCTGTTATTTTGGCGGAAAATCAGTAAAAACCGACAAAAGCCGTCTGATTTTCTCTGCCGCCTTTGCGTTCTTCGGAGAAGTCGCCGTCCCCCTCTTGCAGTCCGGCCGCATTTCCTCTATAATCGCTATATTCGACATCTTGTGCATATTTTTTCATAATTATCCGTAAATATGCATTGGAAATTTACGAGCATCCCACCGGGAAAATACCCGCTTTTACTGATCATACCATATCTCATGGGGAGGAGCAAGCATATGGAACGCAGTTCAATCCGTCAATCATCCTTTGCCGTACTGGCGGCCCTGATCTGGGGTACCGCTTTTGTGGCGCAGAGCGTAGGCGCAGAATATGTGCCGGCGCTGGCCTTCAACGCGGCACGATCCATCATTGCTTTCGTGTTTTTGCTGATACTGTGCCTGATTCTGCGGCAAGTACGCCGCAGCCGCGGAAAGCCCGCAACCTCCACCCGTTCCCGGAAGGATCTGCTGACCGGCGGCTTCTGCTGCGGAGCGGCGCTGGCGCTGGCCTCTTTTTTCCAGCAAAAGGGGCTGGAAACCACCTCCTCCGGCAAAGCCGGATTCATCACGGCGCTGTATATCGTGCTGGTTCCCATTTTCGGCATCTTCTTGAAAAAGCGGGTGCCGAAGGCGGTGTGGTTCAGCGTGGTGCTGGCTGTGGCGGGCCTGTACTGCCTGTGCGTCACGGAGAGCTTTACCATCTCCTCCGGTGATATCTGCGTGGTGCTGTGCGCCTTTGTATTCACCTGCCAGATCCTGCTGGTGGATCACTTCGTTACGGTTGTAGACGGCATTGAGCTGTCCTGCTGCCAGTTTTTCTTTGTAACGCTGTTTTCTCTGGCAGGGTCGCTGGCTTTCGAGCAGCCCACGCTGGAAGGTTTCGGCATTGCCGCAGGCGCGATTCTCTACGCCGGGTTCTTTTCCAGCGGTGTGGCATACACCCTCCAGATCCTCGCCCAGAAAGGCTCTAACCCCACGGTGATCTCCCTGCTGCTGAGTCTGGAATCCGTATTTGCCACGATTTCCAGCGCTATCATTCTGGGAGACCGCCTCAGCGGTAAGGAATACTTCGGGTGTGCCCTGATGCTGGCAGCCGTCGTACTGGCGCAGCTTCCCGAAAAAAAGAATGCCTGAATTCCGCCTCAATCCTGAATCTTTCCGCAAAAATCCCCGGACTTCTTTGATGAAGTCCGGGGATTTTAATCTGCCGTGCTGAATACAGCTCAGCCCTCTTCCGCGATCTTGCGGCCCATGAGGACGCCCATGACGGAGGCCATCATCAGTCCGCGGGTCCAGCCGGAGCTGTCACCCAGACAGTGCAGCCCCTGCAAACTGGTGTTGAAATCCGTGTCCATCTTCACCCGGTTGGAATAGAATTTCAGCTCCGGGGAGTACAGCAGGGTCTCATAGGCGGCGAAGCCGGGTACCACATAGTCCATGGCCTGAATGAAGTTGATGATATTGGTCATGGCCCGGTAGGGCATGGCGGCGGTGATGTCGCCTGCCACGGCGTCCGGCAGGGTGGGCCGGATGTTGGACTGCGCCAGCTCCTTCTGCCAGGTGCGCTTGCCGTCCAGAATGTCGCCGAAGCGCTGCACCAGAATCTGGCCGTTGGCCAGCATATTGGTCAGCTCGCCCACCTTCTGGGCATAGGCAATGGGCTGGTTGAAAGGCACGGAGAAGTTGTGGGAGCAGAGGATGGAGAGGTTGGTATTGTCGCTCTTCATCTCCTTGAAGGAGTGGCCGTTGACCACGGCCAGATTGTTGTCATAGTTCTCCTGACTGACAAAGCCGCCGGGATTCTGGCAGAAGGTACGCACCTTGTTTTTGAAGGGCCGGGGATAGCCCACCAGCTTGGACTCATACAGCACCCGGTTCACCGTCTCCATGACCTCGTTGCGGACCTCCACCCGGACGCCGATATCCACGGTGCCGGGGGCATGGGCAATATTGTGCTCCGCGCAGAGCTTTTCCAGCCAGTCTGCGCCCCGGCGGCCGGTGGCCACCACGGTGTGCTTTGCATAGATCTCCATGTCCACCTTGCCGTTGGACACGGAAACGCCCTTGCAGACGTCGTTTTCCAGAATCAGATTGCTGCACTCATAGCCGAAGTACATCTCCACGCCGTTTTCCTGAAGATACTTCTCAATGGCGTAGTAAATACCCTGTGCCTTTTCCGTACCCATGTGGCGGATGGGGCAGTCCACCAGTTTCAGTCCCGCCTGAATGGCGTGCTTGCGGATCTCCTTCCGCTCCTCGTCGTTGCCGAGGCCCTCAATGTGCTCGTCCGCACCGAAGTCCAGATAGATCTGGTCGGCGTAGTCGATGGTCTCCTGAGCCAGCTCCGGGGTGATGAGGGTGGGCAGATCGCCGCCTACCTCATAGCTCAGGGACAGCTTGCCGTCCGAAAATGCGCCAGCACCGGAGAAGCCGGTGGTAATGTGGCAGTAGGGCTTGCAGTTGACGCACTTTTTTGTCTTGTCCTTGGGGCAGTGGCGGTTTTCCACCGCCTGTCCCTTTTCCACCATGATGATTTTCTGTTTGCTGCCCTTTTTGATCATTTCCAGCGCGGTGAAAATGCCGGCAGGGCCTGCGCCGATGATAACAACATCCGCATTCATATGTTCCTGACTCTCCTTACTTTCCTGATAATTCTACCTGATGGCGCATCAGGGTCATAGGCGGCACCTGACGGGGCAGCCTGAGTTTCAACAGCATCTGGGGATTCCGGGGTTCCTCCACCACCGCGCCGCTCTCATCCCGCATCTCCGGGACGGTCATGGCAAAGGGCCGCAGATCCGGCCCCACCAGCTCCACGGTGTCCCCGGTTCGGAACTTGTTCCGCAGGGAGATGACGGCGTCGCCATTTTCGTCACACTCCGTAACCAGCGCCACCACCTGCCACTCCCGGATATAGCGGGAGTTGGTGTAATACTGGCCGGGATAGCCGTAATAGAAGCCGGTGGCATAGGGGCGGTGGCTGACGTGCTCCACCTCGTCCCGCCACACCGGGTCCATGGGGCGGCCCGCAGCGGCGTCGTCCAGGCAATGGCGGTACGCGCCGGTGACGATGGCGGCGTAGTAGGCGGACTTGGCCCGGCCCTCGATCTTCAGGCTGGAAAGGCCCACATCCAGCAGGTCATCCAGATGGTTGATCATGCACATATCTCTGGAATTGAGAATATAGCTGCCCTTTTCGTCCTCCTCAATGGGGAAATATTCGCCGGGGCGCTTTTCTTCCATGAGGGCGTAATGATACCGGCAGGGCTGAGCACAGGCGCCGCGGCTGGCGTCCCGGCCCGTCATGTAGTTGCTGAGCAGGCACCGGCCGGAATAGCTGACGCACATGGCGCCGTGGACAAAGGCTTCGATTTCCAGATCTGCCGGGGTCTTTTCCCGGATGGTACGGATCTCCTCCAGACTCAGCTCCCGCGCCAGAATCACCCGCGACGCGCCCAGATCATGCCACGCGTTGGCAGTTACATAGTTGGAAATGCTGGCCTGGGTGGAAATGTGGCGTTTGCAGTTGGGGGCATACTTCCCCGCCAGCGTAAAAGCGCCCAGATCCGCCACGATCACGGCGTCCACACCGGCGTCATTCAGCTGTTCCAGATGTTCCGGCAAACGCACGATCTCATCGCCGCGGGGCATGGTGTTGATGGTGCAGTGGACGGCCACGCCGTGGGCATGGGCAAAGTCCACCGCCGTTTTCAGCTCCTCCGGGGAAAAATTTCCCGCGAAGGCCCGCATTCCGAAGGAGGTTCCAGCCAGATACACGGCATCTGCCCCGTAGAGTACGGCCATTTTCAGCCGTTCCATATCCCCCGCCGGAGCCAGCAGCTCCGGCATTTTTCTCTTATCCGCCATAGGAGCTGCTCCCCACAAAGGCGTTGTGTTCCGCCAGCGTTCTGGAGAAGTGATGCCGCCCATCCGTCCCCAGCGCGTAGAAGTAATAGTCGGTTTCATTGGGGTTCATGGCCGCCTCCAGCGCCGCGCTGCCGGGGTTGGCAATGGGCGTGGGGGGCAGGCCCTTGTGGATATACAGGTTGTAGGGGGTGTCCACAGCCTTGTCCTCGTTGGTAAGCGCGCCGGTATGATCCGGCAGGCCGTACAGCAGCGCCGCGTCGATTTGCAGCAACCCCACCGTCTCACCCTTGTTTTGCAGGCGGTTGTAGATCACGGAGGCGATATTGGCCTGATCCGTACCGTCCGTCTCCTTTTCGATCAGAGAGGCAATGGTGACCACGTCCTTCACGCTGTAACCCATGGACTTGGCCTTGGAGTCCGCATAGGCGTCCTCGTCAAAATGGTCGGCAAACGCATCGATCAGCTTGCCCAGCGCACTCTTGGCGTTGTGGTTCTTATAGAACTCATAGGTATCCGGGAACAGATAGCCCTCCAGCCGGGTGACGTCCTCGGAGGAGTTGTCAATAAAGCTGTAGTCATAATTGGCGGTCTTGGCGGCTTCCAGCAGGTTTTCCTCGGTATTGACGCCCTTTTCCGCCAGCAGACGGATGGTCTGCATGACGGTGTAGCCCTCCGGGATGGTCACGGTGACGGTCTCCGCCGTCAGATTGCCGGAGGAATTGTGCATTCCCAGAATCAGGGCGCGGTAATCCATCTCCGTGTTCAGCTCATAGGTGCCGATGCCGATTTTCCTGTCGGCATGGGAGATCCCGGCATAAAACTTGAAAAACCACTTGTACTTAATCAGCCCCGCATCATGGAGCTTTTCGGCCACGGTGGACACGCTGTCCTCCGCCGTTACCTCCACAGTCGCCTTTTCCATAGCGCCCCGGTTGAAGGCGCAGAAATCAGAGCCAAGCATCCAGCCCACTCCTGCCAGAATGGCGGAAGCCAGCAGAACAAACAGCAGATAGCCGCCCAGCCCCAGCACCGGGTTCCGTCTCCGGCGGCGGGTATGGTGGCTCTGGGGGTGACGGGCAGGCGCGCTCTGCCGCCCCTCCTGCGCCCGCCGGACTTCCTGTGCATCCCAGCTGGCGGTATCCTCTCTTCTGTATTCGGACATTCGTTCCTCCTTACTTCTCTGTCCGCTTTGCGGCACAGAGCGAATTCTTTCAAACCTCTTTCTCCGCGGTCAGGCACACTCCGGGCCGTTTCCGCATACAATAAACCCATAAACTGAATGTGGGGTGAATGATATGTGCTGCAACGGCAACGACGGCTCCTGGCTCTGGATCATTCTCATTCTGATCGTGGTACTGGTCTGCTGCGGCAGCGGATGCAGCTGTGAAAACCGCTGCGGAACCTGCTGCTGACAGCGGGCGGGGGCTCCCCGCCCTATAGGACAGGCTTTACAGCAGCTTTCTCACCGTGCGGTACACCTGATTGTGGATATCCTCCACCGTCCGGGGGTCTCCGTCTCTGGCACAGCGGATCACCGTCCAGCCGCAGTCCTTCACGATCTCCCGCGCGGCGGCGCGGCAGTTTTTCAGATACGTCTCATCCTGCTCATGGATGTCGGCGTGGGTGCCGGTGGCGGTCTCCCGCCGGCGCATCATCTTCTCCGTGATCTCCGTGGGCATATCCAGATAGATCACCAGATCTGGCTTCGGCAACCCCAGAAGCCGGTACTCCGTGTCAAATAGCCAGTCCAGAAAGGCTTTCCGCTCTCCGGGCAGCAGCTTGGACGCCTGATGGACGGCGTTGGAGGTGGTGTAGCGGTCCGCCACCACCAGCCCGCCGGCTTCATAGAAAGCGCCCCAGTCCTGCTTGTAGGAGGCATAGCGATCCATGGAAAACATCAGCGACGCCGCGTAGGCGTTCACATCGCCGGGATGTTTGCCCAGATGTCCGTCCAGATACTCCTGCACCATGGCGGCGGAGGGCTTACCGTACCGGGGAAAGGTGATATTTTTATAGGGGATGTTTTCCCGACGCAAATGCTCGCACAGCAGCCGGGACTGGGTAGCCTTGCCGGAACCGTCGGTCCCTTCAAATACGATCAAACGTCCGTTCATTTCCGTTTTCCCTTCTCCTGCCGCACATGGACCAGAAACAGCGGCAGCTTCATCATCCGGCCGATGCGCTTCGGCTCCTTGCACAGACGGTAGAACCACTCCAGCCCGTGGTCAGACCAGAACTTCGGTGCCCGCTCCACGGTTCCTGCAAATACGTCCAGACTGCCGCCCAGGCCGCACAACAGATGCGCGCCGGTGGCCGGGCCGTTCTTCGCCATCCACAGCTCCTGCTTGGGCGCGCCCAGACAGACAAACACACAGTCTGCGCCGCTTTCCCGGATGGCGGCCGCCACAGGGGCATCCTCCTTGAAATAGCCGTCGTGGGTACCGGCGATTTTCAGGCCGGGATACTGCTTTTGCAGCCGTTCCGCCGCCAGCTCCGCCACGCCGGGCTTGGCCCCCAGCAGGTAGAGGGCCTGCCCATTCTCCGCCATTTTCTCCATCAACCCGGCGGCAAATTCAATGCCGGGGGTCTTTTCCTTCAAAGGCGTCCCCAGCATGGCCGCGCCCTTTACCACGCCAATCCCGTCGGGCAGCACCAGATCCGCGCCGTTGACGGCTTTCATGGCCTCCGGGTTTTCCCGGCAGACCTCCACGATCTCCGGATTGGGGGTCGCCACATAGTGGCATCCCGGCTCCTCCAGCAGAGCCGCCCCACGCGCCACGGCTTCCGCCATGGTCAGATTATCAAAACCAACGCCTAACACGTCGATCCGCATAATTTTCACCTCTCGCATAGTCGTACAGTTTGAATTATAGCACAAGCACATGGGAATGTCCAATAAAACTGTTGAATCCATCCTCTTTAAAGAGAACTCCCCGCTGTCAGCGCAATTTTCACCCCAGATCTCGCAGCAAAAGGCCGCCCGGATCATGAGATCCGGGCGGCCAGTGCATCCCAAAATGATGTTTCCCCCGCGGCGCTGCACTCCGGAACAAGCCGCTCTTACCGCTGCGGAAAATCCGTTCCCGATCGGCAGTCCCGGCTTTTTGCTCAGTTCAGAAGGTCTGCAAGGTTTGTCTCCATATGGACGGCATACCGCGGCAGGTCGTGAAGTCCCTTTGCCAGATCCGCACACTGCGGCACGGTCATCAAAGACACCGGAAACAGCGCATCTACCAGCGCTTTTGCATCCGGGTCGGTGCAGCCGAAGGGATAGGCAAAGCAGGTGACGTTTCCCAGCTCCGCCGCAATGCGGTCGTGGCTCTTCTGAATGTCGTCCAGTACCCGCGCCTGAAAATCCCCGTCGGATTCTCCCGGACGGCGCTCCACGCCGTTGGTGCCGTCCTTTTCGTAGTTGCCCTTGTCCTCTCCCAGATTGTGGAGGCGGTAGCTGTGAGAACCAACCTCCACCAGCCCGGAATCTGTCATCTCCCGCAGCTGCTCCCAGGTGCAGAAATTATCGGTCGGCAGATCCGGCATGAGCACAATGATGGAGATGCAGGCTTTCACACCGTACTCCCGCAGGATGGGATAGACCAGATCGTAGTTGCTGCGGTAGCCGTCGTCAAAGGTGATCAGGATGGGCTTTTCCGGCAGCGGTGCCCCCTCCGCCAGCTCCCCCGGCAGCACCGGCGTATACCCCTTGGCCAGAATGATGTCCAGATCGGCGCGGAATTTGCCGGGCGTGATGGTCATGGCGTTGCAGTCCTGTCCCTCCGGCACCATGTGGTGGTACATCAGCACCGGCATCGGCTCCCGCACCGGCTGCGGTAATCGGTAAACGAATACGCTCAGGGCCGCGGACACCGCCAGCATTACCAGCGGCACGGCAGCGCGGAAAAATTTCTGCTTCATGCTTTCCATATACTTCCTTTTCATTGGATGCAGCCATTGCGGCCGTCCAATCAGTCAATGAATCCGTCGGTTATGTTCTTTTATTTTTGCCAGACTTTTCTGAAAAGATCCCCCTCAGGGGGCAAACGTCCCCTTCCAGCCGTCCGCCGTCTGGTACAGCAGGCCGGAGCGGGTATCCAGAAAGGCCCCGCCGCCGGGCATGGGTCCATATTCGCCATGATAAGCTCTGGCGCTGCTGTTCACCGTCTGCTGCTCCTTGGAGCGGTAGTTCCCCGGCACGAAAATGCGCTCGTTGGTGAAGGTGAACTGCTGGCCTGCCAGCAGTTCCGGGTCATACAGACCGGCCGCCGGTTCCGCGCTTTCCACCGTGACCCGGTTCTGCACGAAGGAATTTTCGTACTTGCTGCCCGGCGTCACCTGATGGATGGTCACGTCGCCCACGGCGTCCAGCCAGCTCTGGGCCAGTTCCTCCCGGTTCCGGCCATCCGCCGGAACGATCAATCTGTCCACCAGCGCGTTGAATTCCGCCTCATCGTACCACTTCCGCAGATAGGTAAACACGGTGTTGCCGTCATATGGGGCAGAGGAGGTGGAGACCGCCATCAGCCATGCGGTTTCCCCCGGTTCCTCGCAGCGCACGATAGAGGAATTCTCCCACGCGGTAATGGTGCAGCGTCCGTCCGGGCTTTGCAGGGTGATGCTGCTGCCGGAGGGATCGCTGTCCGAGGCCGCGGCCCAGTAAAAGCTGTCGGAAACGCCAACGGTATAGTCGCCGCCCCGGACGCCGTCGGCAGGTTCCAGATGCATCTGCACCGCTCCGCCGCCGGTCAGTGCGTCCATCACAGCCTGCGCCCGGTAGGCCGCCTGAGACGAGCGGGCGGAATGCTCCAGAAAGTAGTCGTAGGCCTCCCGCTGAGCGCCGTCAAAGGAGTGAGAACACCACGCCATGGTCTGCACCGCATTCAGATAAAGGCTCTGCTGCTCCGCCGTTCCCCCTTGCAGGATGGTGTCCAGCTTCCGGCACACAGTCTGCCGGTCTGTCTCGCTCATGGCGCTGAGGTAGGTAAGAAACCGGCCGCCGGAACCGTCGTAAAGCTGGCTCAGCAATTCCTCCGGCGCGGCATCCGCCACGGAGGCCTAGCCCAACTCCACCGCCCAACGCTGCATCTCCGCCTCAAAGAAGGGGGTGCCGGGGCCGCCGTCGTTGATCATCTGTTCTTTCAGGAAAGTGTACTGGCCGTCCTTTTCCGCAAAGAGCAGATAGTGGCAGTAGGGGTAGTCCGGCATACACCAGCCGTCCTCGTCCACATAGGCCCCGCCTGCCAGCACGATGGCGGCGGGCTTTCCGGCGTGGTACTCATAGTTCATGTTGTAGGCCACGAGGGTTCCGCCGGAATAGGTCTGCGACCAGTCCTCCGCCAGATACTCCACCCGCCAGTCGTCAAACTCCGCGCCTGCGTTGTACCCCTCGGTGCGGGCGCTCTGGTAGGCCTCCAGCACCGTGGCCTTGGCGGCGGCCACCACCGCCTCCGGCACATCAGGCGTGCCCACCACATGATCGGTGGCTTCCGCCGCGTCCGGTTTGTAGACCAGCAGCTCCCCGTCCCGGTAATAGACGTACCGGACAGCGGTGGCGCTGGGATCACGGTGCTCCGCGTCAGCCCACTCCGGCATGTCCGCGGAGACGGAAACCGTCATGCGGCGGTAGGAGACATCCCACTGGGCACTCTCCCAGTACCGCAGCTCCGTCCAGGCATCCTGCAAAAGCGATTTGACGTCCGCTTCATAGAACCGGCTGTCCCGCTGGAAGAAGATCTGTCCAGAAGCGCCAGAGGCGGCGCAGAGCTCGTTGATGCCGTCCCCGTCCAGATCCATAATCGTGGTATCCCCCTTGGCATGGGCCAGCAGACAGGGGACGCCGTCTCCATCCAGATAGTAGTAATCCGTCACTTCGCCGATCTGGCCGCCCCGTCCCGGCCCGCCGGTGAGGTAGTCCCCGTAGGTGACGGTGAAGCCGCTGTACCCCATCAGGTCTTCAAAGAAGAACAGATCGGTTCTCTCCGCGTCGTTGCTGACGTACACGTTGTTGGGGAAGGTGAAGAACACATCCGCTTCCCATTCCGACATACCGTCCCGTCCGACGGCTTCCGACTGCATCACCGCCGCGTAGACATTGCCGTCGGTGGAGCGGTAAATCTGGATGGAGTATTCCCCGCCATCGGCGCCGTCAATGATGAATCCGGCCCCCCGCTGGTCACAGTCCATGGAGTGGCGGGTCAGGGTCGTTTTCTGCGGTTCGTAGGGCGTCAAGTCGTCCAGTGGGATCGTCATCCACGGATCTTCCTCCGGGTAGGCAAAGGCGGAGGGCACGTCGCCGTCCAGCAGCAGGTGGGACACGAACCAGTATTGCCCGTCTCCCCGGTCCAGCAGGGTAACGCACTCGTTAGTCTCGCTGCCGTAGTAGAAATCCCGCCAGTAGAGCCTGATATAGCTGCCCTCCCGCTCGCCACTGGTAAAGGTGACGGAGCGGTAGTTGGTGTCGCCCTTGGTCAGATAGTAGGCGTCATAGTCCGGCAGGTAGTCAAACGCGTCCAGATCCACCTTGTTGGTCTGCGCCAGCGTCAGGCCGGTGTTTTCCAGCAGAAAGGCGTCCATAGCCGCCGTGGTCAACTTATAAGTAGGACAGATCTGACTGCCGTCCGCCGCCAGCACGCCCAGCTGCTCCAATTCTGCCTGGCTGGGGGCTTCCCATGTACCGATGCCGTTGTAGAACAGGTCGAACAGGTTGAGGTTCTGGGGACTATCGTACAGGCAGGTGAGGAACTGGTTATGGTAGTTTGCGTTTGCCATGCCGTTTTCATCAGCTGTTTCGCTGTTGAAGAACTCCGTGTTGAAGAAGGCCAGTTCCTCGCCGGTCAGGGGACGGCTCTCCCCAAGCAGGCCATCTGGCCGATGGCAGAGCTGATTGGAGAGGATATGGAAGCCGCCGTCTTTCTGCGGCTCCACCGTGACCTTGGCCCAGACTTCCTCCCCGGAACCGGCGGTATCCGCGAGATGAACGCCGCACTGCTCCGGCTGATAGTAGAGGGTCACGGTATCGCCGCTCCGCTCCCCGGCATAGAAACAGACGTCACCGGGGGCGTTGGTGTCTCCGTGGAAGTGGTAATAGGCATCGTAATTTGCAAGATAGGAAAAGCTGCCCATATTCAGCGCGTCGGTTTCTGTCAGGGGCAGATCGACCCAGCGCACCAGAACGTGATCCGCCTGCTCTGCGGTGATCTTGATGAGATCCACCTCCGGGTCGTAGCCGTCATAGCAGGTGTCCACCAGCTCTTGCCGTTCCGCGGCGGAAATCGGCTGTTCCGGTGAAACGCCGTTGTAAAACAGGTGATACATATCGATCTTCACGGGATCGTCATAGACGGAGGTCAAAAACTGGATGGGACGGAGGGCGCAGTCATTCCCGGCAGAGTCCTGCCAGCGGTCAGCGGTGTTGAACACCAGCGCGTACCCGGACAGTTCCTCGCCGGTCAGAGACCGCACAGAGGGCTTTGCCCCGGTGAAGGTGAGGGCGCATACCAGCGCGGCGGCGGTCACCACCGCCAGCAGAGCGATGCCCACGGTGCGGCGGTTTTCCGCGATGCGGGTGACACGATCCTTCAATTCCCGCTTTCCCGCTGTCATGGTGGTGGCGGAGAGCATGGGGCTTTCCGGCCGTCCGGCTACGGGGATCAGCCGCAGCAGCGTTTGGCCGTAAGGGATGCGTTCCGATTCTCCCAGCTGCCGCAGTGCGCCCTCGTCACAGGCCAGCTCACAGTCCCGGTGGGAGACGATGGCGGCGATCCACACCAGCGGATCGAACCAGTACACCGCCAGACACACGCACCGCAGCAGGCTCCACAGGGGGTCCAGATGGCGGGCGTGGGTGGTCTCGTGGATCAGAACATGCCGCAATGTCTCCGGGGATTCCACGGCGGCGGGGGTCAGGTAGACGGCAGGGTGAAACAGGCCGAACAGACAGGGGGAGGGCAGTTCCGCCGTCAGATACACCGGATAGGGGCAGTTTTCCACCGGATAGGGTCTCCGGCTCCGGCGGAGACGAAGCATGAAGCGGAGGTTCGCAAGCAGGAACCACGCCGCCATGACGTACATCCCGGCGTGCCAGACGGCTTTCAGAACGGGGGTCAGGGGGATCTGACTTTTATACTCGATGGAATGGGTGACATTTTCCCCGTCGGTAAACGTCACGGTGCTGTCCTCCGTGGCGGTGTCCACCCGGAAGGGCTGATAGGGGGCGGGAGTCTGGAAGACGCCCGGCGGGGCGGAGACAATGGTCTCCCGGTAGGGGGTCACATACAGGGCCGGGGCGGTGATCCGGGCCGTCACCGGCTCCGCCGCTGTCAGGACGTTGTGCTCCATGGCGGGCAAACTGACCGGCACCAGCAGCCGCAGTGCCACCAGCCCCCACAGGGCGTACTGCACCCGGCGGGAGATGGTTTTTCGGAACAGCAGCCGCAAAAGCAGCAGGGTAAGGATCAGAACGGAAGAAGTCAACAGGATCTCTTTCATAGTTTTCCACCCGCTTTCTCCAAAATAGCGGACAGCTCCGCGATGTCGTTTTCTGTCAGGGCGTTTTTTTCCACCATGGCGCTCATCAGCAGGCCCAGCCCGCCGATCTTATCCAAAAAGGTTTCGGTTTCTGATTCGATGGCGTCCTCCCGGTCCACGGCGGGGAAATACAGCTTGGCCCGGCGGCCTTCCTCGTGGCGGACAGCCCCCTTGGCCTCCAGCCTGGAGAGCATGGTGATGATGGTATTTTTCGACCAGCCGGTTTCCTCTTTCATGGCGGCGGTCAGCTCCGTGATGGTCATGGGGGCGGTCTGCCACAGGCGGTTCATCAGCTTCCATTCGCTGTTGGAGAGATCAATTTTCATCGCGCACCTCGTTTAAGTATACATTTGTCTACCTTTTACGCTTTCAGCGTAGCAAAAAGGTAGACAAATGTCAACCTCAATTTGGTTACAAAACAGATACGGAAAAATCGGCGTTCCCGCCGTTGACCGAACGCCTGTTTTGCCGTAAAATAGATGCGTATGAAAATCATCAGAGGAGAACGCCATGACTGACTTTGAACAACGATATATTGCCGCCCGGAAAGCGGTCATCGCCCGTGACCTTGCCCGGCTGAACCCCATGCAGCGGCAGGGAGCCATGACCACGGAAGGCCCGCTTCTGCTGCTGGCCGGCGCCGGCAGCGGCAAGACCACCGTGCTGATCCAGCGGGTCTATAACCTGCTGACTTACGGCCGGGGCAGCGACTGCGACGAGGTGCCGGACTGGGCCACAGAGGCAGATCTGGACTTTCTGGAGCATTTTCCGGAGCGGCCGGACGCCGACGAGGTCCGTCGGGTCCACCGGCTCTGCGCCGTGGATGTCCCCCGTCCATGGGAAATCATTGCCATCACCTTTACCAACAAGGCGGCCGGGGAGCTGAAGGACCGGCTGGCGGCCCGTCTTGGCCCTGCCGCCAACGACATCTGGGCCTCCACCTTCCACTCCGCCTGCGTCCGCATCCTGCGGCGGGACATTGACCGCATCGGTTTTGAAAAGGATTTCACCATTTACGATACCGACGACGCCAAGCGGGTCATCAAGGATATTCTGAAGGAGCAGAATCTGGACGAAAAGGCCTTCCCCATCCGCAGCGTTCTCTCCGCCATCAGCGCCTCCAAGGACCGCTATGAGGGGCCGGAGGTATTTCGCAAAAAGGCGGAGGCAACAAACGATTGGAAAAATACCCGCATTGCCAGGATCTACGCCGCCTATCAGCAAAAGCTCAGCACTGCCAATGCCCTGGACTTTGACGACATCATTTACCACACCGTCACGCTGCTGCAAACGGAGCCGGAGGTGCTGGACTACTACCAGAAAAAGTTCCGGTATGTGCTGGTGGACGAGTATCAGGACACCAACCACCTGCAATATCTCCTCACCGGCCTGCTGGCCGGGGGACACCGGAATCTCTGCGTGGTGGGTGACGATGACCAGTCCATCTACCGCTTCCGGGGAGCCAACATCGAGAATATCCTGAACTTTGAAAAGCAGTACAAGGACGCACGGGTCATTCGACTGGAGCAGAACTACCGTTCCACCCAGCACATTCTGGACGCCGCCAACGCCGTCATCAAGAACAACGAGGGCCGCAAGGGCAAGACCCTCTGGACGGACAACGGCAGCGGCGACGTGGTGACGGTAAAGACCAATTTTAACGAGGGAGACGAGGCAAACTTTGTGGCCGGGGACATCCTCATGGGGGTCAACCGGGGACGGAACTTCCGGGACACCGCCATTCTCTACCGCATGAACGCCCAGTCCAACGCACTGGAATACGCCCTGAAGCGCAACGCCATTCCCTATAAAGTTGTGGGCGGCATGAAGTTCTTCGACCGGGCGGAGGTCAAGGATATGCTGGCCTACCTGTGCGTGCTGAATAACCCTATGGACGATCTGCGGCTTCGCCGGATCATCAACACCCCGGCCCGCGGAATCGGCGCCACCACCATGGACAAGGTGGCGGAGCTGGCGGCAGAGCAGGGGGCGTCTCTCTATGAGGTCATCCGCAATGCCGACCTGTTCCCCACCCTGAAAACCGCCGCCTCCAAGCTCATCAAATTTGCAGACCTCATCGATAACCTGCGCCGGGCAGGCAGCACGCTGGCTCTACCGGAATTTTACGATGAAGTCCTGAACCAGACCGGCTACGTCCGGGCGCTGGAGGAGAAAAAGGACATGGAGAGCCGGGGCCGTATTGAAAACGTGCAGGAATTGAAGTCCAACATTCTGGGCTTTCTGGAGCAGGATCCGGAGGACGCCACCCTTTCCGGCTTCCTGAACGAGATCGCCCTGTATACCGATCTGGACAGTGTGGAAGCGGACGATAACTGCGTCACTATGATGACCATTCACTCCGCCAAAGGACTGGAATTCCCGGTGGTCTATGTGGTGGGCATGGAGGAGGGCATCTTCCCCGGCTCCTCCGCCATGTATGACGAGGAGGAGCTGGAGGAGGAGCGGCGGCTGTGCTATGTGGCCATGACCCGCGCCCGCGAAAAGCTGGTCATGACCAACGCCCGGCAGCGGATGCTCTACGGCCGCACCAGCGCCAACAAATCCAGCCGCTTTCTGGACGAGATCCCGGCGGAGGATATGCGCTGGGAGAGCAAGCCGGAACCGAAATTCGGCACCTATGACGAGGCGGGCTTCGGCGGCAGCCGCTGGGACGATGGCTTCGGCGGTTCCTCCTTCGGCGGCAGTTCCTACGGTGGCTTCGGCGGACAGCGTTCCGCCGGTCAGACCTCCTACGCCGCATCCGGCAGCAGCTATGGCGGTGCGAACCGTTCCGGCAGTGCAGGCCGTTCCGGCGGATATGTCAGCGGCGGCGTCCATACTTACAAAAACGCCAAACCGGCTGGCCAGCCCCTCCGCACCAGCAGCCGGGGCAGCACGCAGGCGTCTCCCGCCGTGGAGCTGATCCAACTCCATCAGGGAGATCAGGTGGAGCATACCGCTTTCGGCAAGGGAACGGTTCTCTCCGTAAAGCCCATGGGCGGCGACGCACTGGCAGAAGTTGCCTTTGACGGCGGCACAACCAAAAAGCTGATGCTGAAAGCAGCCGGAAAACACATGAAAAAACTCTAAAGGCGCAAACGCTCCCAAACAATCCATCATAAAGCAGAAAACAGCCGCAGCGGTTTGAAACCGCTGCGGCTGTTTTTGCAGGTTTCTGCCGGAATCATGCGTACTACATGAATCTGCACAGCAGGATCGGCAGGAAAATGGCGGGAACCAGATTCATTACCTTGATTTTCGTGACATTCAGCATATTCAGTCCCAGCGCCACGATCAGGAGCGAACCGACGCAGGTCATCTCCGCAATCACAGTGTCACTGAGCAGGGGAGACAGCAGGCCCGCCGCCAGAGAGATCGCTCCCTGATAGAGAAAGATGGCTGCGGCAGAAAACGCCACGCCAACGCCCAAAGAGGAGGCAAACACAATGGCGGAAATCCCATCGATCACGGATTTTGCTTTCAGGGTGTCGTAATTCCCGGTAAGCCCGTTTTCCAGTGAGCCGACAACGGCCATCGCGCCTACGCAGAACAAAAGGGACGCGGTCACAAAGCCGTCCGCCACGCTGGGCGCGCCCTCTCTGGTATGGATCAGGCGGGCCGTTTTTTCCTGCACCCAGTCGCCCAGTGTACGCATCCGGCGATCCAAATCCAGAAGCTCGCCGATGATCGCGCCGATCGCAATGGAAATAATGGCGGTGAGGGTGTTCTGTCCTTTCAGACTTCCGCTGACGCCGATATAGATGACGCACAGCGCCATGCCCTCCATGACAATGGCTTGCAGACGGCCGCCGATGCTGTCGGCGGATATGTCTTTGGCGGAGCGGCGGGTAACAGTCTGAATGGCCAGCCCCAGCAGGGAGCCGCAAAGAATGGTCAGGGAATTGATAATCGTTCCGGTCAACATAGTTTATACCCCTTTATTTGCAATCAGATCACGAACCACCTTACTGCCTATCAGCAGCCCGGCCACAGCGGGAACCCACGGATTACTGGCTGGGACGCTGCGCCGTCCCGGCGGCGGCGTTTCCCGCTGTGTGGTCGGCGCAGGCTGCTCCGGCGAAAACACCACCGGCTGGCGGCAGATTCCCCGGTTTCGCAGTTCCTTCCGCATGACCCGCGCCAAGGGGCAGCCGTATGTCTCCGAAATGTCCGCCAGCCGCAGCTGTGATGGGTCCAATTTGTTGCCTGTTCCCAGCGCCATCATCAGTGGAATTTTCAGCCGACGGGCGGTTTCCGCCAGATCCAGCTTGCAGCTCACCAGATCAATGGCGTCCACAATGTAGTCATACCGGCAGCCCTCAGGGAAGAACCGGCTGCGGTTCTCTGCGTTATACAGTTCCTGCAAGGGGTGCAGCACAGCGTTGGGATTGATATCCGCAATGCGCCTTGCCACCGCCTCTGCTTTGGGCAGTCCTACAGTAGAAGTCAGCGCCTCCAGCTGACGGTTCAGGTTGGACAGCGCCACGGTATCGCTGTCTACCAGCGTCAGCTCGCCGATCCCGGCCCGCGCCAGACACTCCGCCGCATAGCTGCCCACACCGCCAAGGCCGAATACGATCACATGGGTCTGCGCCAGACGCATCTGGGCTTCCGGCCCCCACAGCATCTCATTGCGTAAAAAACGTTCGTCCACAGGAAGCACCTCCTCTTCGAGAAGAAAACGGGCCGGCAGATACCGGCCCGTTCATTCAGAGAAATCACAGGATCAGGGGCTGAATCAACCCACAAACTTCATACCGAAATCGCTCTGGGACACATCGGCGCCCTCAACCAGACTGTTGGTCCACTCGTCCACATCGTCAGAGCGCAGGGTGTTCACCACAGCTGCTTTCCACACAGGCAGGCCGGTTCCCACGAAGTACATGACATGAGAACCATAGGTGGAATCCACCACGTCCGTATCGCCGGGCTTCCGGCTGGAATCCAGCGCCCAGTCCTTGAAGGAATCCACCAGACTGGAATCCACAGAAATGTCGCTGATGAGACCTCCGGTATACTTGGTGCCGTCCTCGGAATCCTTCGTAACCAGATCAATGAAGGAATCCTCCGTGGCGTCGCCGGCCTTCCACTCGGCAAGGATCTCCTCGGCCTTGGTGTGGGCGGCGGCTTTCAACTGCTCCTGCTCCTCATCGTAGCCCTCCTCATCGGAGGTCTTGGTGCCGGCCTCAGGCATCACCAGAATGTGACGGACGCTGACCGTGTTGGATTCTTCCAGATAGCGGTCGTGGAACACTGCCACATAGTAGTCGTCGTTGACCTCCAGCACGTCGGTGTCGCCGCTCTGGCGGGCGTCGTCGAACAGCCAGTTGCCGATCACGCCGTCATAATAGCTGGCGTCCCGCGTATCATAGTAGGTAGCCTTCTCATAGCTGCCGGCAGCGGATTCCAGAGAAGTACCGCTCTTATAGGCAGCCAGGATCTTGTCTGCCGTCTCCTTGGCGGCTTCCTTTGCGGCGGCAGTCTCCTCGTCGGTGGGCTGCACCGTGTTGCCGTCGGCGTCGGTGGTGGACTCGGCGGCGCCGCTGACCACCACATACTCCCAAGAGGCCCGGTCATAGGTCTTGGGATCGGCATTGTACGCGTCCTGAATCTCCTGATCGCTGTAGGTCAGCTCATCGGAGTAGGCGTTGGCATAAGCCTGATACTGCAGCGTGCGAAGCAGCTCCTGACCGTAAACCTTCTCCGTCATGGTGCTGCCCAGATTCTGCTGGAGATACTTCTTGACGGTGGTGCCGCTGCCCACGGCCGTATCCTTCAGCGCCTGCATGGTGTCGTCATACTGGGTCTTCACTCCGGCGGGATACTGGAAGCCCTTCGCCTCAGCTTCCTTCAGGCCGTTCTGGATCATGGTCATCTGCTTGATGGTATTGTCCATCATGTAATCATGCCAGGAGGATCCTTCCTCCACGCCCAGCATGGACGCAGCGGTGGCATTGACGGTCTGTCCCTTCAGGGAAGAGCCGGTATCCAGCCCCAGATAGCTGATGAAATAGGAGTTGTTCTGCAAAAAGCTGCGGTACACGTTCTTGTAATAGAAGCTGACCTCGGCAGCCGTATACTTCTCCCCATCGATGGTGACGGCCGTTGCACTGCGGGAGATGATATTGGACTTCCAGATCAGGCAGGCCACAACCGCTACTAAAAACAGCACGCCGATGACGCTGTAAAGCAGGTTGCTCCGCTTTTCCGCCTTTGCCTGTTCCAGTTCCTTAAAGGTTTTCGGATCGGCGCCGGGGGTCGGGTCCTGCCGGAGCTTCTTTTCTCTTGATGCGCTCATTTGTTGTTCATCCTCTCAAATTCTAAACGTTCTGGCGCGGCATAGCGCCGCGTGATCTCGTCACGTACCGCACTATTATATAGGATTGCGGCGCGATATGCAAGTACCAGATTGCGCCTGCGCCCTGTCAGCTGCGTGATCGGAAGTTATTTTACACCCCAAGTCTGAAAAAAAGCTGAAAAGGGGACTGCCTTTGGGCAGTCCCCTGAAAATTCTGCGTCCCGCAGCGGCCGTGTAGACCTCGTTATAACCTGCACCTTCTAGTACAGGTGGGTTGCTTCCAGAATGCTTTACCGCTTCCAACTTCCAGCCGCGAACGGCAGCCGGGAGGCCTGCGAGCCACACCCTGAGAGGTGCATCCCGAATAACGAAATGTGGGTTAAAAAAAGATCTATCACGCACCCCGCAGGACATACCGGGCGTTGCCCGGCAATGACCGGATCATGCGGGAATCCGCGCTCTCCGCACCGCCCCTGCCGGACGCAGCGGAAACACTGTGTTCAGTCTGCGCGGAAACGGGAGAGGTTATTCCTCCTCGTCATCAAACAGCAGCTCCATGAACTGCTCATAAACGGCTTCCAGCTCCTCGTCGGAGTCCAGCGTAGACAGCAGATCCTCGCCGTCCTCATGGATGACCTTCAGGATCACAAGGCCATTATCGGGATCGTCCTCATTTTCCCCCTCCGTCTCTGCGGGGAAAAATGCCTGATACATCTGGCCGTTATATTCCAACGCGTCCACAAACTCCAAAACCAGCTCTTTTCCGTCCTCATCCGTGACGGTAATAAAGGTGGGGCCGAATTCTTCACTCATCCGTCGTATACCCTTTCTTGTGTTGACCGGAGCGTGTTGACTGCCGGTGTTGATCCTATTGTAGCGGAAACGCCGGCATATTGCAAGGGGGAAAGTCGTGAAAAAGCAGCTGAGAAGTACAGATATTTCTCAAAAAAACAGCCGCTTTCTATGAAAATCAAGGAGGGGGTCAACTTTTCTCCGATAAAATATGACATTTTCAAGGTTGACAGGGGATGTTATAATAAATTGCATAATGGTGTCATGCAGGCTTTGCGCCCCGTGGGAGTACAGGCCGCAGAGTTTTGGAAAACCGTACCAGAAGGAGGTCCCGGATTTGGACGAAAGACGAACGCCCCAGTCTCAGGAAACGGCCGTTCATGCCCGCAGAAAACCGCGCAGACGGGCAGACGGCGCTGCCAGAGGCGTCTTTATGACGCTGCTGACGCTGATCCTGATCGGCTGCTGCGCCACTGCGATGCTGTTCGGCATCTTTATGAAGTATGTAAACACCTCTCTGCTGCCGACGCTGGACGTCAAGGCAGAGGACTATACCATGGCCCAAAGCTCCGTGGTCTACTATCAGGACAAGGACAGCGGACAGTGGGTGGAATACCAGACGGTCCACGGACAGGAAAACCGGGTTCTGGTGGATATCGGCGATATGTCGCCCTATCTGTGGCAGGCGGCGGTGTCCATTGAAGACGAGCGCTTTTTCAGCCACCACGGCGTGGACTGGAAGCGGACGCTGGGCGCTACCGTGAAAACCCTCGTCGGCAGCAACGACAGCTACGGCGGCTCCACCATCACCCAGCAGATGCTGAAAAACATGACCGGCGAAAATCAGAACACCATTAACCGCAAGGTCAAGGAGATCTTCCGGGCGCTGGAATTTGAGAAGGACAACACGAAAAGCCAGATTCTGGAGCTGTACCTGAACATGATTTATCTGGGCAGCGGCTGTTCTGGCGTGGAAACGGCGGCGGAATACTATTTCGGTAAGTCCGCCAAGGATCTGACGGCGGCGGAGAGCGCCTGCATCATCGCCATCACCAACAACCCGTCCCTTTACAACCCCAAATATGACCGCACCTACACCCGGAAGGACGGCACCACCATCACCCCGCGGGAGCTGAACAAGCAGCGGCAGGAGTTGATCCTGGACAAGATGTCTAAGGTCATCAATCCCGATACCGGCAAGCCCTATCTGACAAAAGAGGAGTGCGAAGCCGCCAAGGCGGAGCCGCTGAACTTCACGGACACCGCCGGCGACGCCAGCAACGTGGTGCAGACTGACGGCATTGAGATCAACAACTGGTTTGTCGAGCAGCTCATCAAGGACGTTACCAACGATCTGGCAGAGGCGAAGGGCGTGTCTTACGAGGCCGCCCAGCGGCTGGTCAATAACAGCGGCTATCAGATCTACTGCACCATGGATCCGGAAATTCAGGAGATTGCCGAGGGCGTTTATGAGGACGCCAGCAATCTGAACGTCCATTCCGCCTCCGGCAAACAGCTCCAGTCCGGCATCACCATTATGGATCCCTACACCGGGAACATTGTGGCCATGGTGGGCGCCGTGGGGCCAAAGACCCAGAATCTGGTGGATAACTACGCGGTGCAGAAGCATCAGGTGGGTTCCTCCATCAAGCCCCTGACGGTGTATTCCGCCGCGCTGGATGCCGGCGCGGTTACTCCGGCCACCACCTTTGACAACTATCCCGTGCATCTGCTCAACGGCAATCCCTGGCCCAAGAACTCCCCCAACACCTACACCGGCTGGACCATGATCGGTGAAGGCGTCCGGCGGTCTATCAACACCATCGCCGTCCAGACGCTGGAAGCGCTGGGCGTGGCGGATTCCTACGCCTACGCCACGGAAAAGCTGGGGCTGAGTCTGGTGCCGGAGGATATGGGTGTCGCTCCCCTCGCCATGGGCGGCCTGACCTACGGCCTGAGTACCGTGGAGATGGCGGCGGCTTTCTCCTCCTTTGCCAACAGTGGCGTTTACAACTCTCCCAAAATGTATACGGAAGTCCGTGACAGCAACGGGGAGGTGGTTCTGAAAAACGAGGGCGAGACCCACGCGGCCATGAAGGAAACCACCGCCTACTTCATGAACCAGATGCTCACCAGCGTGGTGAATGCCGGTACCGGCACCTCCGCCAAGTTCAGCGGCATGACCATCGCCGGTAAGACCGGCACCACCAACGATAGCCGCGTCCGCTATTTCGTGGGCTACACCCCTTACTACTGCGCCGCGGTATGGACAGGCTATCCCTCCACCAACGAAAAGATCTCTGCCTCCGGCAACCCGGCCATCAGAATGTGGAAGCCCATCATGCAGAAAATCCACGAGAATCTGGAAAACAAGAGTTTTCCCACCCCCTCCAGCGGACTGGAGACGGTGACGGTCTGCGCCGACAGCGGCAAACGCTGCACGGATGCCTGCCTGTCCGATATCCGGGGCAGCCGGGCCGTTACCGTCACGGTGGCGGCAGGCACCGCTCCCACGGAAAACTGTGACAAGCACGTTTTCGTGGACTACTGCACCGAGGGCAAGTGCCTTGCTACCGACAGCTGCCCTGCCGAACATGTGAAGCAGGTGGGCGTGCTGGATTTTGAACGGACGGACTATTTCAACGGCGGTTCCCGGATCCTTGCCACTGACAGCGCCAAGAACCCCGACAGTCTGTTCCATCTGACGGAGATGAAGCGGGCCATCGGCCTGCTGCCGACGCCGACGGCCAGCGGCGGCGAAACATACCCGGAGGTCATTGGATGCCCCGTCCACGCAGGGATGACGCCGGAGGAGCCGGACGATTCCGCAGCGGATCCTACAGACCCCAACGATCCCAACTACAATCCCCCGGCAGACGACACAGGAAACGGGGATGACGGTGGCGAGCCTGCCGAACCGCCCATCATCGTTCCCGTGGAACCGTCGGAGCCGGATAGCAGCGGCGGCTTCGGGGATGCCGGAAGCTGGGCCGCCAGCTTCTTCAACAACTGAAAACGCCTACAGAACGAAAACAAGCGGACGGCTTCGAGCCGTCCGCTTGTTTTTCTGCACGCTTATGGAATTCAGGTCAGCAGGGCGCTGAGGCCGGTAGCCGCCAAGCCGAAGATCAGCACGCCCACCAGAATCAGGGCAATGATGCGGGTACGTTTCGGGGTCATCTCAGGGTTCCTCCTTCTGTTCCCTCTGTATGGGGCAGGATTTTTTTAATGCTTCTTTCCACTTTTGACCGGGGCAGCATCAGCTCATGGCCGCAGCCCAGACACTTCAGTTTGATATCCATGCCCACCCGTGTGATCTCCCACTGTTTGGAGCCGCAGGGGTGGATTTTTTTCAGTTCTACGATGTCTTTCAGATGCAGATCCATAAAATTCCTCCTGTCACCTATGCCGCAAATCCGCATAGGGTGGTATATCAAAATGTAAAGGATGATGATCATGCCGGAAAACAGAGCCTATCCGCCGGAGGGGCTGACCCCGCCCGCACCTTATACGCTGGCAGAGCTGCGGTCAGCCATGGAAAGCCGCGCCGTAGTGGAAGGCGTCGCCCAGCGGTGCGACGCGGCGCTGAACCTGTCCGTCCAGCTGGGCAGAATTTCTGCAATCATGCCCCGCGAAGAAGCAACCGCTCCATGGATCAGCGGCGCAAACCGGGAGATCGCCGTGCTGTCACGGGTGGGGAAGCCCATCTGCTGCACCGTGGAATCCATCGCCGCCGACGCAAAGGGCGCGCCGCTGGTAACGGTCTCCCGCCGTCAGGCACAGGAGCAGGCTATGGACGCCATGCTGGAGAGCCTGCGTCCCGGCTCCGTTGTGGCCGGGCGGGTGGTCCGCATGGAGTCTTTCGGCGCTTTTGTGGATATTGGCCGGGGGATCGTGGCGCTGCTGCCTACGGAGTTCATCTCCGCCGCCCGCATCCGCCGCCCAGAGCAGCGCTTCCGCACGGGGCAGAGGATTCTGGCTCTGGTCAAAGCCTTTGACCGGGAGACCCGGCGCGTTACCCTGACCCACAAGGAGCTGCTGGGAACATGGCTGGAAAACGCCAGTCAGTTCTCTCCAGGAGAAACGGTGCCGGGCATCGTCCGAGGCGTGATGGATTATGGCTGCTTTGTGGAGCTGACGCCCAATCTCTCCGGCCTTACCGACCGGCGGGAGGATCTTCAGGAAGGGGATGCCGTCTCCGTCACCATTCGCTCCATCCGCCCGGAGCGGATGAAAATCAAATTGCAGGTCATTGAAAAGCTGCCGGAGCAGGCGGCCCTCCCCACGCTTTCCTATCGGATCACCGACGGCGTGCTGGAACGCTGGGTCTACTCCCCTGCCGGTTACGAAGGCGCGCCGATAGCCACGGACTTCACCGAGGCCCTTTGATTTTTTCCCAATAGGCTTTCGCCGCCTGTTCGGTCTTGTTGTCGCCGTAGTCATAGTAATGGGCGTTTCTGATGGCGTCCGGCAGATACTGCTGCCGCACCCAGTGGTGGCCGTAATTATGGGGATACTTGTACCCCTGTTCCCGCTCCAGCCCGGCGGAGTCCGCGTGAACATTCTGAAGTTCCCGCGGGACATCGCCGCTGTGTCCCGCCTTCACGTCCGCCCAAGCGGACATGATCCCGGCAGAAACGCTGTTGGACTTCGGCGCTGTGGCGATCAGCACGGCAGCCTGCGCCAAGGGCAGCTGCGCCTCCGGCAGTCCCAGCTGCATGGCCGTGTCCACGCAGGATTTCACGATGGTGATGGCCTGAGGATAGGCAAGACCCACATCCTCACAGGCCGCGCACAGCAGGCGGCGGCAGGGAGTGATCAGATCCCCCGCTTCCAGAAAGCGGGCCAGATAGTGGAGCGCCGCATCCGGGTCGCTGCCCCGGAGGGATTTGTGAAGCGCGGATGCAGCGTCATACATGGCGTCGCCGCCCCGGTCATACCGCATGGCGCTGCGCTGCGCCAAAGCTTTGGCGTCAGCTTCCGTCAGAAGCAGTCCGCCGTCCTTTGGCACAGCCGCTTCACAGAGAAGCTCCGCCGCGTTGATGGATTTCCGCACATCGCCGCCGCAGCCCTGCGCCACCAGATCCGGCACGCCGGATTCCCATGTCAGGGGCAGGGGCGTCCGCCCCTTCATGATCTCCAGCGCCCGCAGGACCGCCGGGCGGATCTCTTCCGCCGGGACGGATTTGAATTCAAACACGCTGCTGCGGGAAAGCAGGGCGTTGTACACATAGAAAAAGGGATTCTCCGTGGTGGAGGCGATGAGGGTCAGGGAGCCGTTCTCCATGAACTCCAGCAGGCTCTGCTGCTGCTTTTTGTTGAAGTACTGGATCTCATCCAGATACAGCAGAATTCCGCCGGGGGCCAGCAGCGTTCCCACGTCGGCAATGATGTCCTTTACATCCTGTAAGGAAGCCGTGGTAGCATTCAGACGGTAAAGGGTCTTATGGGTCTTTTCGGCGATGATGTTGGCCACGGTGGTTTTCCCGGTTCCGGATGGACCGTAGAACACCATGTTGGCGTCCGTCCCCGCGTCGATCAAACGGCGCAGAACGCCGCCGGGAGCCAGCAGATGACGCTGGCCTACCACCTCATCCAATGTTTTCGGACGGATCTCGTCCGCTAAAGGGCGATGCATCGTGTCCCTCCTTCCGGGAAAATCTTGAAAAAATATTATAGCACAGCTGTTTGGAAAAAGCTACGGCATTGTCTATGGTGTTTCGACAGAATTTATAATCGGTATGCAGGCAGGATTTCACGTTTTTCTGCTCAAAATATGATTTTCGCCCCTTTGCGGCTTTACCTCTCCGCGAAATATATACAGATGGCATGAATTGGCCGAAAAGCCGCAGTCGAAATCACCAGCTGATTGGAACACTCAGTATGCGGGTATGCGGCAATTTTAAACCGGGCAGCCTGCCGTTTTCTGTTGATAGGCTCTGTCATGCCGGATTTTTTGAATCCACACAGGCGGGCTTCTGCTTTAATTGCCTGCACAGCATGGTTCGGATCTTGGGCTGAATATGTTGACAATACCGCTGAAAGACGATAAAATAAAGTATTACAAGTTCCAATAAGGGGTATTTTGCCCCAATACTGTAAGTTAAAGTTGGGGGAAACATCATGGCACAGGATAAAAAAGTTGAACAGATCACCAGTATGGAGGACGATTTTGCCCAGTGGTATACCGATATCTGCAAGAAAGCAGAACTGATCGACTATTCCAGCGTGAAGGGCTTTATGATCCTGCGTCCGTACGGCTACGCCATCTGGGAAAACATCCAGCACATTCTGGACAGTGAATTCAAGAAAACCGGCCACGTCAATGTGGCGATGCCCGCGCTGATCCCCGAAAACCTGCTGAAAAAGGAGGGAGAGCTGGTCAACGGCTTTGCGCCTGAGGTGGCATGGGTCACTATGGGCGGCAGTGAAAAGCTGGAGGAGCGGCTTGCGTTCCGTCCCACCTCCGAGACCATGTTCTGCGACCACTGGCACAGCGTTTTGCAGACCTACCGCCAATTGCCCATGCTCTATAATCAGTGGTGTTCGGTGATCCGCTGGGAAAAGACCACCCGCCCGTTCCTTCGCAGCCGGGAATTCTGGTGGCAGGAGGGACATACCATCCACGAAACCGCCGAGGAAGCGAAAAAGGAAACCGAGCAGCAGCTCAACTGCTATGCCGATTTCTGCCGGGATGCACTGGCCATGCCCGTGGTAAAGGGCCGCAAGACCGATAAGGAAAAGTTTGCCGGTGCCGAAGCCACCTACACCATTGAGTGCATGATGAAGGACCGCAAGGCGCTCCAGTCCGGCACCAGCCACTATTTCGGTGACAAGTTCTCCCGCGCCTACGACGTAACCTTTACCGGCCGGGACAACAAGCTCCAGTATCCCTTCCAGACCTCCTGGGGCGCTACGACCCGTCTCATCGGCGCAGTCATCATGACCCATGGCGATAACAACGGTCTGGTGCTGCCTCCCGCGATTGCCCCCATTCAGGTGGTGGTGATCCCCGTAGCCGCCCACAAGCCCGGCGTGCTGGAAGCAGCTGCTGAGATCAAGACCCGCCTGGAGGCCGCCGGCCTGCGGGTGAAGCTGGACGATTCCGACAACTCCCCCGGCTGGAAGTTCGCCGAGTATGAGATGAAGGGCGTTCCCGTCCGCGTGGAGATCGGCCCCCGCGATCTGGAAAAGGGACAGTGCTGCCTTGCCCGCCGGGACACCGGCGAAAAGTCCTTCGTCTCTCTGGACGAGCTGGAAGCGCAGGTGCAGAGCCTGATGACCGCCATTCACGACAACCTGTACGCGCAGGCGGAAAAGAACCTGGAGGACAACACCTTTGATCTGAACTCCTGGCAGGAGGTCAAGGAGATGGTGGAGACCAAGGGCGGCTTTGCCCGCACCAAATGGTGCGGCAAGCTGGAGTGCGAGCTGAAGATGAAGGAACTGGCAGGCGTTTCCAGCCGCTGCATGCCCCTCAAGCAGTCCGGCACCGAGGGCGTCTGCCCTGTCTGCGGCGAAAAATGCACCACGGATATCTACTGGGGCGTTGCCTATTAAGCTTCCCCTGATCTATGAGCAGCCAAAAGGGCCTGCCGCCTGTATTACACAGGCGGCAGGCTCTTCATCGTGCCGAAAAGCCTTTTCATCACGCTGCCGCAAACTTTTCTGCACTTGAAATGTTCGGAAAAACTTACGGTATAAAACAAGAAGCATCCGTTCCTGGCTTCTTTTGCAGCGATCTTCCTTTCCACCGCATAACATTTCCGGGTTGATCGTGCGGATTTTCTTCCGCGCATAACAAATCCCCTCGATACAGGAAATAACTGTATCAAGGGGATTTTTCGCCCATATATCCGCGTTACTTTGCGGCCTTTGCCATGGCCTTTTCCAAGCCTCTGGCAAATTGATCCGGGCAGGAAGTCCCCTTGCCGCCGCAGTCAATGCCCTTCAGACGTGCAATGGCGTCCTCCGCCTTCATGCCCTTCACCAGCCGTGAAATGCCCTGAAGGTTGCCATTGCAGCCGCCCAGCACCTGCATTTCCTGAATCACGCCCTGTTCGTCCACCTCTACCATCATGGCGCGGGAGCAGACTCCCTGCGGCTGAAACGTATATGTCATCGTGTGTTCCTTCTTTCTTTTGTCTTTTCTGAAAGGATAGAATACCACACTTTTTCCATTCTGCCAAGACTGAAAATTGCACCGAAAGCAGGGCCTTCGGTGCAATCGATTTTCATCTGTACTTCTTTGCGCTTCCGGAAATTTCCGGGGCGTATTTTGGAGTTGTTCAGTCCGCCCAGGCTTTGCCGTTTTTCTGCTCCAGCGTCAGCCGGTCGGCGATCATGGCGATGAACTCGCTGTTGGTGGGTTTACCTTTTGCGTTGGAAACGGTATACCCGAAGTACTTCTGGAGCGTTTCCAGATCGCCGCGATCCCATGCCACCTCAATGGCATGGCGGATTGCCCGCTCCACACGGGACGGCGTGGTGGCATACCGCTTGGCTACCTCCGGGTACAGGATTTTCGTCACCGCGTTGATGACGTCCATATCCCGCACTGTGATCATGATGGCTTCCCGCAGATACTGGTAGCCCTTGATGTGCGCCGGGACGCCAATCTCGTGGATCACCGAGGTCACCATGGTCTTGAGCGAGGGCAGAGATTCCTTCGGTGCCTGAAGAAACAGCCCCCGCATTTTATCCAGCAGGTTTTCCGTTTCAAAAGGCTTCGGCAGGAAATACGCCGCCCCAAGCTCAGAGGCCTCCATCAGCATCCGATCTGAGACAAAGCCGGAGGTCAGGATCGTCATGGGCATATCCTCTCTTTTTTGCAGTTGGCGAAGTACGCTGAGGCCGTCCATTCCCGCCAGCATCGCGTCCATTACCAGAAGATCCGGGTCTCTTTCCTCCGTCTTTTTCAAAACTTCATTCCCATCCCGCGCAACTTCGACAGAGAATTCTCCCGTCTTCTCTATTTCTTCCCGCAGCAGTGTGCGGAACTCCTCACTGGCGTCTGCCAGCAGTACCATTTTGCGCTGATCCATAACACACTTCCCTTTTCCATATTTTGCGACAGGTTCCCATGCAGCTATCGCGTTTTATATAAAATAACACATTCTCCCGGTTTTTTCAATAAATGGTTCGCTAATTTTCTGATAATCGTTCGACATTTTTCGTGTGACAGTGCGTTTTCCCGCACTTTCTGCGTTTTTAAGTTGTACTTTTTCAATGGCTGTTTGCAATATATGCCGCGTTTTTTTCGTTCAAAAGACGCTTTGCAGGCGGAAGCAGACGCGCAGATCGCCCCGCGGCGCATCCCAAGCGCCTGCTTTTGCATTTTTTCTGCTTCCATGCTATAGTAGTACTACATAAAATCAGGAGGAAATACTATGGATCTGCTGCGGGAATTAGCCGTTTACCGGCCATGGAACGAACAGGAGGAGCGGGATTGTGCCGAGCTGCTGCGCCGTCTGCACAGCGGCGAGGAATTGTACAGCCGTGACAACGCCGCCGCGCATCTGACCGTCTCGGCATGGGTGGTCAGCCCGGATCGTTCGCAGGTTCTCATGGCCTACCACAAGCTCTACGACTCCTGGGCATGGCTGGGCGGCCATGCCGACGGCGACCGCGACCTGCTGGCAGTGGCCCTCCGGGAAGTCCGGGAGGAAAGCGGCCTGACGGACGTCCGACCCGTATCAGAGCAGATCTACTCTCTGGAAATTCTCTCAGTGGACGGCCACGAAAAATGGGGACGGTATGTCTCCTCCCATCTGCACCTGAACGTCACCTATCTGCTGGAGGCAGATCCCGCCGCCCCCATCTGTCCCAAGCCGGATGAAAACAGCCGGGTCGGCTGGTTTTCTCCAGAGGACGCCGTTGCCGCGTCCAGCGAGCCGTGGTTCCGGGAGCGGATCTACAAAAAGCTGAATGAAAAGCTGGCGCAGTTCGGCGGATAAGAAAATGCCGTCTTGCAGAAGTCTCCGATTCAATTCCAAGTGGAGCTTCCGCAGGTTTTCCGCTTCTTCGCAAAATACCGCATCGGACATTCGCCGGAATGTCCGATGTTTTTTGCAGATTTTACGATTCCGCAGCGGATTTTACGGAAAATTGAGGAAGGATTATGCATTGAGTTCCGCAGGCTCCATACGTTATAATGCAATCATTCCGCTTTTACGGCGGAAAATCGGAACGAGGGAACATTCCCCCTCAAAAGGAGATCGACAATGAAAAAAACAGTCACTCTGGCGCTCGCCTTTGCACTGGTACTCGGACTGCTGTCCGGCTGCGCCAACGCTGACAAACCGGCTGATACTGCCGAGAACAGCCCTGCAGAAGAAACGCAATCCCCCGCCGCATCCACTGAAAATTTCAGCGACGAAATGAAGATCCCCTACGCCGTTGACCTCTCTCCTGAGGACGGTGCAGACTCCGTGGAACGCTCCGGCGACCACGAGAACTCCCCCTATTTCGCCCATCCCGACGTGTACAACATGGAATCCACGGATACGCTGACCGTACTCCACAACTTCAAGACCATGCAGCAGACCAGCGAATGGTCCTGCGGCGTCACCGCAGCGCTGATGGTTCTGAACTGGTACGGCAAGCTGGGCGATTGGAACGAGGAAAGTCTGGCCGCTCTGCGCCACTCTCTGGACGGCACGGAGCTGGAAAGCTATCCCGGCACAACGCTGAATCAGGCCATCGACATTTTCAATGGGGTGGGCGGTTTTGATATCGTGTCCACAAAGGACTATCCCGACGGCATCTGGATGGATGACATTCAGGGCTGGCTGGCCGAAGGCAAACCCGTCATGATCTGCTGGAATGACTTTGGCGGCCACTGGCAGACCATCATCGGCTATGATACCATGGGTACTGAAAATACCAACGACGACGTGTTCCTGGTGGCCGACTCCTACGATACCACCGACCAGAATCAGGACGGCTACGGCGTCTACTCCGCTGAGCGCCTCCTGTACAACTTCTCCATGTACGGCTACTTCCCCGAAAGCGAGGGCGGCAGCGATATGCTGTTCCTTGTGGCCAGCCCCTCTGCCGAATAATCAAGTTTCTCACTCTGAAAAACCGCTCCTGCCTTCCGGCAGGAGCGGTTTTCATTGCCGCCATCCGCAGGCGCGTTTTTCCGTTTCGCTACGTCATTGCCCCGGTGTTCAGCATAGTTTCTACGGAAATTCCATACCCTTTGGTTGGGTCGCTCAGCAGCACATGGGTCACAGCGCCAACCAGCTGCCCATTTTGAAGAATAGGGCTGCCGCTCATCCCCTGCACAATACCGCCGGTGGCGGCGATCAGCTCCGGATCGGTGACAGAGATCACCAGTTCTCTGCCGTCCGGCGCATCCGGGATCGTTTTCAGGATCTCAACGGCGTATTCCTGCACCTCATCGCCGGAAATGTTGCTGCGGATCACAGCCGGACCTTCCGCCGCGTCCCCTACCGGCAGCGCTTCCCCCTCTGCCAGAGAACAGGCTGCGTTCAGGGTACCGAAAATGCCGCAGCCGGTATTGGCGTAAAGCTGTCCCAGCTCTTCCGTCAGATCAAATTCTCCCCGCAGCTCTCCGGCGCTGCCGCAGCTTCCCTTTTTCACCGCTTTCACGGTGGAGGGCAGGATCGCCCCGTTTCCGAAGGGCATCAGGGCGGCGGTGTCCCCGTCCGTAATGCCGTGGCCCAAGGCACCAAAGGTGTTGCTATCCGGGTCGTAGTAGGTGACGGTGCCGATCCCCGCCATGCTGTCCCGTACCCACGCACCGATGCAGCACGCCCCCTCTTCATTTCGCTCCGGCTCTACGGAGAGCGTCACCGGGCTGCCCTGCCGCTTGACGGACAGTTCCGTGGTGTCCGTACCGTTTTCCTGCAAGAGAGACTGAAACTGCTCTGTGGATGTTACCGTCCGGCCGCCGCAGGCCTCGATGACGTCGCCGGTTTTCAGGCCGCAGGTGCGGGCAGGCGTACTGCCCTCCGGCAGCTTCACCACTACAATGCCCCTTGAAAACAGCTTTACCCCAACGGTGTGGCCTACCGGCACCAGACGTTTTCCGCCGGTCTCCGCGGCCAGGGCTGCGGTGGCGCACAGCACCAGGGCCAGTGCCAGCGCTGCGCCGAAGCGCACGCCCTTTTGGATGTTTCCATGCAAGCTTCTCACTCCTTTCGCGGTCAGCACGGCATTTTCAAAACAAATCGTTGATTTTATATTTGATATTCCGATTTGTATTGAACCACTGCCGTGTTTCCGCAGACTTTGCCCGCAGTTTTGCGGACACAGTTATCTTCTCCGGCTGACGCGCGGCAACACCCGACAAAAAGCGGCAGCAGCGCCAGCTAAAATCTGTCAAGTGCCGGGATTTGAGCAGAAAAAAGCAGACGCAGGAAGTTTCCTGCGTCTGCTGGCGAATTTTACAATATGTAAGCTCAATCCCGATGTTCAAAAATTTTGAGAATGGACTCAAAATCAAAATCATCCTTGGGAGCTTCCTCTTTTTCTGCTGGCGGGGCAATGGGTTCGATGGGCGTCGGCGCGGCAGTTGCCTTGGCCGGTTCCTCTTTTTCCTGCCCATCCAGCTTTGCGGAGGGCTTGTCAAAGGTGCCGATCTTCGGCAGCTCCCCGGCAGGCGCCTTGTCAAAGCCGGTGGCAATCACCGTGACCCGGATCTCGTCGTCCATATTCTCGTCGAAGGTGGCGCCGAAGATGGTCAGCGCGTCGGGATGGACGGCCTGCTGCACCAGAGAGGCCGCCTGCTCCACTTCCTCCAGGCCGATGTCCATGGAGCCGGTGACGTTGATGAGGACGCCCTTGGCCCCCTCGATAGAGGTCTCCAGCAGGGGGCTGGAAATAGCCATCCGGGCTGCTTCCTCCGCCTTGCCCTTGCCGGCGGCACGGCCCACGCCCATGTGCGCCATGCCGGCATTTTTCATGATGGCGGTCACGTCGGCAAAGTCCAGATTGATGAAGCCGGTATCTCGGATCAGGTCAGAGATGGACTGCACCGCCTGCCGCAGCACGTCATCCGCGATTTCAAACGCGTTGGCAAAGGTGATCTTCTGATCCGTGGCGTGCTTCAGGCGCTCATTGGGAATGATAACCAGAGAGTCCACCTTGTCCTTCAGCTCGGAAATGCCGCTTTCCGCCTGCTGCATCCGGCGGCGGCCCTCAAAGCCGAAAGGCTTTGTCACCACCGCTACGGTGAGGATATCCATTTCCTTGGCGATCTCCGCCACGATGGGTGCGCCGCCGGTGCCGGTGCCGCCGCCCATACCGGCGGTGATGAACACCATGTCGGTGTCCTCCAGCGCCTTGGCAATCTGGTTGCGGCTCTCCTCCGCGGACTTGCGGCCCACTTCGGGGTCAGAGCCTGCGCCCTGTCCATGGGTCAGCTTCTCGCCGATCTGAATTTTATAGGTGGCGCTGGATACATTCAGCGCCTGCTTATCCGTGTTCACAGCCACGAACTCCACACCCTTGGTGCCGGAGCGGACCATGCGGTTGACCACGTTGTTGCCGCCGCCGCCTACGCCGATTACCTTGATGTTGACAACGGACTCGGGGCCGGTCTCCAATCCAAATGCCATAACGTGCCTCCTGCTGTCTTTTGTACGAAAGGGCGGTCAGCCGCCCTGTAAACCGCAAATTTTCATTGCCCGCCCACGGCGGGTCATTATTATTTATAATATGCTATTTTCCCGGTGAGGTCAAGGGTTGCCGGGAATTTGTTTTGCTTTTTTTACGTCGGATTTCGACACGCCGCTCACCCCCGCACATTCTGCCGGAAGTGGATGCTGCCGTCCTCCCGCTGCCGCATATCGAAGGTGCCGGTCATATTGTCCTGAATCTTGTCGCTGGCGATGGACATTTCCAGCAGCTGAAGCTCATAGGCAAAATCAGCGTCGTAATCCAGCTTCACGGTGAAGCGGTCCATGTAGTCCATGGAGATGCAGGAGAGGTCGCCCAGATGAATGGCATTCACCTCGCCCAGCTTCCCCGCCTCCTCCAGCGCCGCCAGCAGCTTCAGCAGGCTCTGGCGCTGGGTCTCATAGTCGCTGTCCAGCGCGATCTGCGTCCCCACGGAGGGGGCCAGCAGACGGCAGCCGTCAATGGTGGGATACCCCGCCGCGCTGGTTTTCTGCTCCACGATCTTTCCCGCAGGGCTGACCAGCCAAACGATGCCGTCCTGCTCCCAGGCCAGCGGGTCGCCGCACTCCTGCACCTGGATCAGCAGGGTATCCGGCAGCTTCCGCTGGATGTGGGTATTCTCGATCTCAATATAAGGCAGCGCATCGGCAATATTCCGAATCACCTGATACTTGTTCAGCAGAAACAGATTGTCGCCGTCCGCTACGCCGCTGGCCTCCCGGATCTCCGCCTCGGTATACCGTTTCTCCCCGGTGATGACTACGGTATCCACCCGGAAAAACAGGGTGACGGCCGCCACCAGACAACCGCAGATCAGCAAAACGGACAGCAGCTTATAGAGGAAGCCGCTGCCTCCCCGTCTGCGCCGCCGCGCTGAGCCTCTCCTTCTTGCCATGGTGGTTCTCCTTTGTATGTTTACTCGTTATGCGGCGGCCGGTTCCGTCCGCCTGATATCCGCGCCGAGGGCTGCCAGATCCCGTTCGATGTGTTCATACCCCCGGTCAATGTGGGTAATCTCCGAAATGACCGTTTCGCCGTCCGCCGCCAGTGCCGCCACGCACAGCGCCGCCCCACCCCGGAGATCGGTACACCGCACAGCGGCCCCATGGAGCCGCTCTACTCCCAGCACCACCGCCGTGCGGCCGGAGGTGCGGATATCCGCCCCCATGCGGGTCAGCTCATCCACATGGCGGTAGCGGCTGCTGAACAGGTTCTCCTCAAACACCGCCGCCCCCCGGCACCGCAGCAGCGCCGCCATCAGAACGGCCTGCGCGTCGGTGGGGAAGCCGGGATAGGGCGCTGTTCGGACAGGGCCGGGCGCGCGCAGACGTCCGCTGCACCGGCAGGCAATCCCGGCGCTGTCCACGGAAATCCGGCAGCCCGCCTCTCGGAGTGCCGCCGTCACGGTGGACAGGTGTTCCTCCCGCGCCCCCCGCAGGAAAACGTCGCCCCCGGCGGACGCCGCCGCGCAGAGATAGGTAGCCGCCGCAATGCGGTCCGGGATCACGGTATATGTACCGCCGTGGAGGGGTCTTCCGCCCCGGATCACCACGGTAGATGTACCGCCGCCGGCAACCTCCCCGCCGCAGGTATTCAGGAAATTCTGAAGATCTTCAATCTCCGGCTCGCGGGCCGCGTTGGAAAGTACCGTAACGCCCTCCGCCCCGCAGGCGGCCAGCATCAGGTTTTCCGTCGCTCCCACGGAGGGGAAGCCCAATACGATCTCCCGCCCCGTCAGCTTTCCCGCCTGACAGCGCAGGGTGCCGCCGGTGTCGTCGATCTCCGCTCCCAGCATCCGCAGGCCGGAGAGGTGCAGATCAATGGGTCTCGGCCCCAGCTCACAGCCGCCGGGGCTGCTGAGGGACGCCTGCCCGCACCGGGCCAGAATCGCTCCCAGAAAGATGACGGAGGAGCGCATCTCCCGCATCAGCGCATCCGGAATCCCGCAGCCGGACATCCCGGAGGTATCCACCGTCAGGGTGTCTCCCTGCCACTCTGCCCGGCACCCCAGCGCCTGCAAAATGCGGATGGATGCTTCCACATCCCGCAGATGGGGACACCGGCGCAGCTCCACCGTGCCGCCGGTCAGGATGGTGGCTGCCAGCACCGGCAGTACGCTGTTCTTCGCGCTCTGGATGGTCACTTCCCCCTCCAGACGGTTTCCGCCCCTCGCCAAAAGTTGGCTCATATCCGTCCCTCCTGATTGAAATGGAATCTCGCACCATCCTATGGGCATTGCCGTGATTCGGTTCCATTTCCGTCAGGAAGCAGGGACAGTATACCACAGCTTCCCAGAAAGATAAATGTTGAAATTATAAACCCTTAGCCGACAGAAGGCGGATTATTTTCCGCCGTTCATGACCGCCTGTACGGTTTCATAGATCCGCTCCGCCGCGTCCCGGACGCCCAGCGCCGTCATGGCCTGCTCCATAGCCCTCCGCCGGGCGTCGTCATGGAGGATCCCCGCCGCGGCCTGAAACAGTGCCTGCCCGGAGGAGTCCTTTTCCAGCAGCACTTCCACGCCGCCGTGTTCCTCCAGTGCGCGGGCATTCTTCTCCTGATGATTGTTGGTCACATAGGGGGACGGCACCATAATGGCCGGAACGCCCAGCGCCGTCAGTTCGCTGACGGTGGACGCTCCCGCCCGGCAGATCACCAGATCTGCCGCCCGCATCACCGGGGCCATGTCATAGATGTACTCCCGCACCTGAAGTGCGGGATGCTCCTTCAATTCCACGCCTTTTTCCGCCAGCGCCTTCATCACGGCGGCATAGCCGCTCTTCCCTGCGCCGTGGATGTGGTGGAATGGCTCTTTCCCCGCTTCCAGCGCCAGCATATCCGCCATCTGGGCATTCATGCCCGCCGCGCCCAGAGAACCCCAGAAGGAGACGATCAGGGGCCGTCCGTCGTTGACGCCCAGCCGCTCCTTGGCCTCCTCCTTCGTCAGATCGAAGAAGTCGCTCCGCACCGGGGTTCCGGTGACGGCGACCTTGTTCGGATGCTTGTAGTGCTTCCGGCAGGACTCGAAGCCCACCATGATCCGGCCGGCATAGGGTTCCAGCAGCTCCGTGGTCAGCCCCGGCACGGCGTTGGACTCATGCACCGCCGTGGGAATCCCCATTTTTGCGGCGGCCTTTACCGTGGGATAGCTGGCGTAGCCGCCGGTGCCGATGACCACATCCGGCCGGAACGCCCGCAGGATCGCCCGCGCTTCCGCCGGGGAACGTACCATATTGAACAGGGACACCAGATTATGGCGAATCTCCGCCGGTTTGAAGGACCGGTGAAAGCTGGAAATATGGACGGTGCGGAAATCGTATCCCGCCTTGGGGATCAGATCCTTTTCCAGCCCCCGCTCCGCCCCCACAAAGAGGATCTTCACGTCCGGGTTCTTCTCCGCCATCAGCTGCGCCACGGCAATGGCCGGGTTGACATGGCCCGCCGTGCCGCCGCAGGTGAAGATCACCCGGTCAATGCGCTTTTCCATCATACAGTACTCCTTTTCAAAGGGACTTGGCAGCCTCACATTCTGCCGCTGGCGGGAGCTTTTTCCTGCTGCCCGCCCCGCCGGATCATTGGAAGCGTTCTTCCAGACAGGCCAAAAAGGCGGGGCCTCTCTACCCCGCCTTTGTCGGCTTCATTTGTCGGGAAACGCTGAGAATCACGCCCATCTCCGCCAGCTGGACGCACAGCGCCGTGCCGCCGTAGCTGAAAAACGGCAGGGAGATACCGGTGGTGGGCAGAACGCCGGACACCACGGCGATGTTCAAAAACACCTGTACTGCCATCAGCGTGGTGAAGCCCACCACCAGCAGCGTGCCGAAGCGGTCCCGGCAGTGGAGGGCAATCCAGTACCCCCGGAGTACCAGCGCCGCAAACAGCAGCATGATGATCCCCGCGCCGATCAATCCCAGCTCCTCACAGACAATAGAAAAGATGAAATCGTTGTGCTCCTCCGGCAAAAACAGGAACTTCTGGCGGCTTTTGCCCAGTCCCAGTCCCCACAGGCCGCCGGAGCCGATGGTGATCAGGCTCTGCCGCAGCTGATAGCCCTTATCCATCGGATCATCCGCCCAGGGATTCAGCCAGTAGGTCACGCGGGAGGTATTGTAGCCGATGACAAACAGCGCCACATACACCAGCCCTACCGCCGCACCGGCGGCAGCACCTACCCACGCCCAGTTGATGCCGCCTACCAGCATCATGGCGGCACCGGCGCCCAGAATCAGGATGGCGCCGGAAAGGTGCGGCTCCACAGCCACCAGCCCGCCGATGACCACCAGAATGAAAGCGTAGGGCAGAACGCCGTAGTGGAACGTCCGCATTTTGTCCTTCTTTTTGGAGATACTGTCGGCAAAGTAGATGACCACCGCCGCCTTGGCGATCTCTGAGGGCTGGAACTGGATGCCGATCCGCAGCCAGCGGGTTGCGCCCTTGACCGTCACGGCAATGGGGTTATGGGGAATAATGACCAGAATCAGCAGGATCACCGAAACATAGATCAGCGCCTTGCCCGCACCCCGGAGCCGCTGGTAATTGAACTTGCTGACAAGGAACATCACCGCCGTCCCCAGTACGGCAAACACCGCCTGCCGCTCAAAGTAGTACAGGGGATTATGCCGGGACGGATCCTCCTCATAATAGGCGGAGGGAAAGCTGGCGGACAGCAGCATCACAAGGCCGATGGCCGTCAGCAGCAGCACCAGCAGGCAAAAGGTCACATCGATGGGGCCTCTGGCCAGTTCCCGGCTCTCCTCCATCTTTTCCCGGCGGCGCTGCTTCCGTTCCTGAAGCGCCAGCTGCTCCTGACGGGTCAGGGGACGGCGGCGCTGCCGCTGTTCCATTGCCATGGTACTCCCTCCTTTCCCTTTGCTTGCAGGCAGGCTCTCAGAACCGGCCCTGAATTCCCAGATAGGCCAGCAGGCAGAAAACAGCCGTCACCGTGCAGAACACGATCACGATCTTATTCTCGCTCCAGCCGCACCGCTCCAGATGATGGTGCAGGGGCGCCATCTTGAAAAAGCGCTTGCCATGGGTGGCCTTGAAGTATCCAACCTGTATAATATCGGACAGAGTTTCCAGAATGTAGATAATTCCCACCAGAAGCAGCACCAGCGGCATATCAAAGGCAAAGGCCAGCGCCGCCACCGCGCCGCCCAGAAACAGGCTGCCGGTATCGCCCATGAAGCATTTGGCGGGATGGTGGTTATAGAGGGTGAAGAAGCCCAGCAGGCTGCCGCACAGCGCACCGGAGAAGATGCCCAGCGCGGTCATCTTCCAGAGGATCGCCGCCATCAGGAAAAAGAGCATCACCACCGTCGTCACGCTGGAGGCAAGGCCGTCGATGCCGTCGGTGAGGTTCACGGAGTTGACGCAGCCCACAATGACGAAGGCCGCAAACACAAGGTACACGATCCAGTTGACCGTCACCGTCACGTTGACAAAGGGAATGTAGAGGTCATTGGTCAACAGTCCCTCATACCGCATCAGGCACAGGAACACCACCGCCGCCAAAAGCTGCAAAACGAACTTCTGCTTGGCGGTCAGACCCTCGTTCTGGTGCTGGCGCACCTTGCGGTAGTCGTCCACAAAGCCGATGAGTCCGAAAATCAGGGCAAAAAGGTACACATACAGGTGGGCAAAATTACCCTCCATCATCTGCTGCCAGCCGCAGGCAAACGTCACAATGCCGCTGCCCAGAATAAAGGCAATCCCGCCCATGGTGGGGGTTCCCGCCTTGGAATTGTGCCATGTGGGGCCATCCTGCCGGATCTCCTGCCCAGCTTTCAGCTTCCGCAGCTCCGCCAGCACAAATTTTCCCAGAATCATGGTCAGCACACAGCCGGCCAGAAATGCAATGACATAGATTTTCATGTTTTCTCCTCTTTGCACCGTTCCTCTGCCATCACGCAGAGACTTTGTGTTCTCCCGCAGCCCGCCCCAAAAATCTCCGGCGGACGCCGTTCTTTAGAAATGCCGATATGCAGGACGCCCGGCAATCAACGCCCGCTGCTCAGGTAGTCCGCCACAATCTCCCGCTCATCCATATGATGCTTTACATGGTTGACTTCCTGATAGGTCTCATGCCCCTTGCCGCACAGGACGATCACATCGTCCGTCTCCGCGTGGTCCATGGCCCAGTGAATGGCCTCGATCCGATCCACCACCACATGATAGGGGGTGGCGCTGCCGTCAAATCCCGGCAGGATATCCGCAATAATAGCCTCCGGCTCCTCTGTCCGGGGATTGTCGGTGGTCACGACTGCAAAATCAGACCAGTCCGCCGCCGCTTTGCCCATCAGGGGGCGCTTTGTTCTGTCCCGGTCGCCGCCGCAGCCGAACACGGCCACCGTGCGGCCTTTTGCAAACTCCTTCACCGTTTGCAGCACATTCACCATGCTGTCCGGCGTGTGGGCGTAGTCGATGAGGATCGTATAGTCTTTGCCCGGCGTGGGAACGATCTCCACCCGGCCCTTCACATGGGGAACCTTTGCCAGAACCACGGCGCTCTCTTCCAGAGAGATTCCCAGCGCCAGCGCCGCGCCCAGCACATCCAGCGTGTTATAGACCATGAAGCCGCCAGGGATATTTACCCGGATGGGGACCCGCTCCGCTCCGCTCACAGCGTCGAAGGCAATACCGCCTGCGGAAAGGACAATGTTTTCCGCCCGCAGATCCGCATCCGCCTGTTCGGCGTATGTCATCACCTTGCAGTCCGCGTCCTTCAGCAGCCGGGGCGTCCACGGATCGTCGGCGTTTACCACGCCGGTGACGCAGTTTCGAAACAGGATAGCCTTGGCGTCGCAGTAGTTTTCCATGGTTTTATGGAAATCCAGATGATCCTGAGTCAGATTGGTAAAGATACCCACGTCATACCGCACGCCGTAGACCCGATCCAGATACAAAGCGTGGGAGGAGGTCTCCATCACCACATGGGTGCAGCCTGCATCCGCCATTTCCCGGAACAGCTTCTGCACCTCAAAGGATTCCGGGGTGGTGCGTTCCGTGGGGATCACATCGCTGCCGATCATATTCTGATTGGTGCCGATCAGGCCCACCTTGACCCCCCGTGCCTGCTCCAGAATGGCCTTGAGCAGATAGGTAGTGGTGGTCTTGCCGCAGGTGCCGGTGACAGCGATCATGGTCATTTCCTCTGCGGGATGGCCGAACCAGTTCCCGCCGATCACCGCCAGCGCCCGGCGGGAATCCTCCGTCTGCACATAGGCACACGCCTCTGCCGGACGCCGCTGGCACAGCACCGCCGCCGCACCGTTTGCCAGCGCCTTGGCAATATACTGATGTCCGTCTGTCGCAAAGCCCGTCATGGCCACAAACAGGTCGCCGGGCCGCGTTGTCCGGGAATCATAGCTGACGCCGGAGATCTCCATTTCCAGATCTGCCGAGCCTGCACAAATGGGAACGCCTGCAAGAAGCTCCCTCAGTTTCATAATAAATTCCTCCTATGACCGATATGAGTTTTCCTACCGTATTGTAGCAGGTTTTGCAGGAAAACATACCGGAAATAGTGTCGTAAATCTGGCAAAAAATGCGGTAAAGGCAATGGCTAATCTGTGGTTTTCGCGCCGAAGCGAACCGTCACCACGCTGCCTGCCGCCAGCTCCGTTCCCGCCTCCGCGCTCTGGGAAATGGCGGTGACGCTGCCGGTGCTGCCACCGGTATTGGTGGCACCGGTGACTTTCATGATCAGGCCCGCATTGGTGAGGGCCTTGTTGGCCTCCGACGGCGACCTCCCCACTACGTTCGGCACCGTACAGGGCGTATTGGGCTTTTCCGCCCCCAGATAGAGAATGATGGAGGCATTATTGGGGACGATCGCGCCGCCGGCCGGCGTCTGGTCGGTCACGGTATCGCCGCTGCCCACCGTAGTGCAGGTAAAGCCCGCCGCCGTCAGAGCGGCCTTGGCATCCGCAGCGCTCTTGCCCACCACATAGGGAACCGCGGCGTCAGCGCCCGCCAGCTCCTCTGCGCTGTAATCCGGCTCAATGCCCAGCGCAGGCAGGATCTCCGCCATGATCTGGCTGGCCGTAGGCGCTACCATGGTGCCGCCGTACACGGCGGTACCGGTATCGCGGCGGGGGGTATCCATGGTCAGCAGCATGATGTACTGGGGATCGTCCGCCGGTGCAAAGCACATGAAGGACACCACCACGTCACCCTGGGGGTTGCTGCTGGTTTTCGTGCCGGTCTTATCGGCAGTGCCGGTCTTGCCGCCGATGCGGTAGCCTGCCACCTGACCGTTTTTACCGCTGCCGGAGGAAACCACATATTCCAGCGCCTCCCGGACGATGGCGGAGGTCTCCTCGCTGACGACCTGCCGCACCGGCGTGGAATCGTGCTGGGAGAGCACGTTTCCATCGTCATCCAGCACCTGATCCACAATGTACGGCTCATAGAGGTAGCCGCCGTTGACACAGGCGGCCTGCGCCCGGATCAGCTCGATGGGGGTCACGTTGAAGGTCTGGCCGAAGGAGTAGGACGCCAGCGACACCACCTGAGAGTTGAAGGTCTTTTCATCCTGAAAAATGCCCTGCACCTCACCGATCATGTCGATGCCGGTCTTATCCATCAGGCCAAAGGCCTGCAAGTATTTGTAATAAGTTTCCGTCCCCACTTTCAGGCCCATATCGATGAAGGCCGGGTTGCAGGAATGGCCCACCGCCTCGATCAGCGTCTGCTGGCCGTGGCCGCTGTGCTTGGAGCACCAGATGGCCTTGTTCCAGCCCTGCACACGGGTGGAGCCGGAGCAGTAGAAGGTGGAGTTTTTCGTCACCTTGCCCTCCTCCAGCGCCGCCGCCAGCGTAATGGGCTTGAAAGTGGAGCCGGGTTCGTAGGTGGAATCGATGCACTTGTTGCGCCACTGGGTCTGGACGGCGTTGTTGATGGCCGCAGACCGTGCGTCTGCATACGCCTCCTCCGACTCATAGGAGGAGCGATTGGCGTCGATTTTGGCCAGCGCCGTTTCCAGCTTGGTTTTCAGGGCGTCGTCATACAGGACGCCCGGCTCGTTGAGGTCATAATTGGGATAGGACGCCATGGCAACGATGGCGCCGGAGTTCACGTCCATGACAATTCCCGTGCCGCCGTTTTTGGCGCCGTATTTTTTCAGCATACTCTCCAAGCCGTTTTCAAGGCTCAGCTGCACGTTGGTGTTCAGGGTCAGCACCAGATTGTGGCCGTTTTCCGCATCATAGTATTGCTCATAGGGGTACAGCAGCGCCGTGCCGGCGGCATTCCGGGCGCTGACGGTATAACCGGCCGTGCCGGTGAGGGTATCGTCATACTTGGCTTCCAGTCCTACGCTGCCCTCGTTTTCATTATTGACAAAGCCCAGCACGCCGGAGGCCAGCGAGCTGTAGAGATAGTACCGCTTGGAGGAGGGCTGGAGCCAGACGCCCTGAAGCTTCACCCGATCCTGCTCCGGCACCTCGTTTCCCTCCGGGTCGATCTCGCCATTGATAAAGCGGCGCACCTCATCGGAAACGTTCTGCTCCGCCTGTCTTTTGATGTTCCAGTAGTCATAGTTGGTCTTGGTCATCCGCTCTTCCAGCGTTTCCTGCTCCACACCCAGAATCCGGCTGAGTCCCTTGGCGATGTAGGTCTGATCCCGCAGGACGGGAGCCGTGTACGTCTCGCCCTTGCCGGTGGCCTTCTGGGCGGCTTTGGCCTGATTTTCCTTCTGGGTATCCACGAACTCCGCGATCCGCATGGGGGAAATATTGATATCCTCCGCCGTGGCGGAGATGGCCAGCGTGTTCAGGCTGCTGTCGTAGATCGTTCCCCGCGAAGCGGTCACCACGGCGCTGCGGGTCTGCTGCCCCACCGCCTTTTCCTGAAGCTCTGCATGGCGGCGGATCTGCAAGTCATAGAGGCGCCAGAACAGGATGCCGAAGGTCACCACGCCCAGCGCCAGCATAATAAGTACCGTCCGGCTACGAACCACCTGATTTGCCCGCCGGGCCGCATCGCTTTTTCTTCTGGGATTGGGATTCTGAGGCATGGAGATCTCCTTTCAGCTGGTATTCAGCAATTCAGAAAAGAAGGGAGCAAGAAGACGCCGGCTTCTCACTCCCCGCTGTGTCACAACATATTATGGCTGGGTCAGTCGAAATATTCCACCACGGCGTAGACTCCATGGTGCAGGGAGCTGAGCATCCGGCTGAGGATGCTGGGACGATCGCTTTCCGTCTGATAGACGGTCGCGCTGTCCTCGCTGGTAATGTCCAGATAGGCGATCTGGCTACTGGTGGGCTTGGCCATACCGGCGGCTGCCGCCACCTCTTTCACCGTAGCCATGTCAAACATCTGCTCATGCTGCGCCGTCAGGGTGACATTTTCCGCTTCCAGCGCCGTCAGCTCCGAACGCAGGGTCACGGTATCGGCGGCCAGCGTTGTCAGCTGCACATGGCTCAATAGCAGCATGACCGCCATGGCAATCACCGCTGTCACGCCCAGCACGGTCAACACCGGCACCGGCTGGTGCTCCCGCACCAGTGCCTGTTCCCGGCGATGGACCTTAGGAAGAGCCTGCTCCCCATGGCGGGGCATTCTGCCCGCGTGCTCCAACTCCCGTTCCCGGACTGCCCAATCCAGATCACGGGCCAGATTGCCGTTGGTGCTGAATTCCCGATGGGCGTAACGATATTCTCTGGCTGCGGATGCCACGCAGACCCCCTCCTTCTCACAAGCCACAAAGTATTGCGGGGACTTGTCCCCTTACAGATCAAGCGGATCGCATTTTTCCACGACCCGCAGCTTGGCGCTGCGCGCCCGGCTGTTTTCTTCCAATTCCGCCGCCCCGGAAACGATGGGTTTTCGGGTCACCAGCCGCACGCGGGGCTTCTTCCCGCACACGCACACCGGAAATTCCGGCGGGCAGGTGCAGCCTCTGGCCGCGTTCTGAAACGCCCGCTTGACAATGCGATCCTCCAGTGAATGGAAGGTGATGACCGCCAGCCGGCCGGACGGATTCAGATGGTCAATAGCCCCGCTGAGCATGGGCGGCAGGGCGTCCAGTTCGCCGTTGACGGCAATGCGGATCGCCTGAAAGCTCCGCTTGGCAGGATGCTGCTTCTCCCGGAGCGCCGCGGCAGGCATGGCGGAACGGATCAGCTCCGCCAGCTCCAGCGTGGTTGCCACAGGCGCAGTCTCCCGCGCCTGCACGATTTTCTTCGCAATGGCAGGGGCATACCGCTCCTCGCCATATTCAAACAGGATGCGGCGCAGTTCCTCATAGCTCCAGGTGTTCACCACCTCATAGGCAGTCAGGGGCGCCGAGGCGTCCATCCGCATATCCAGCGGCGCATCGTGCATATAGGAAAAGCCGCGGGACGCATCGTCCAGCTGCGGCGAGGAAACGCCCAGATCGAACAGCATCCCGTCCACGCCAGGAAGATTCAACTCATCCAGAATCCCGCTGATCCGATCAAAATTACTGTGAACCAGCGTCACCCGGTCCATCCACGGTGCCAGACGCTCCTGCGCCGCGTCAATGGCGGCCTGATCCCTGTCCACGCAGATCAGACGGCCGGTGGTCAGGCGTTTTGCTATTTCCCGCGAATGTCCGGCGCGGCCCAGCGTGCCGTCCACATAGATACCCTCCGGCCGGATGTGCAGCGCTTCGATGCACTCGGCCAGCAAAACAGGCTTGTGCGTAAACTCCATGGCTCAGCTCCGATTCCGGCGCGCTCTTGCCAGCGCGTCCATGGCGGCGGCCATATCGTCCTCCTCCAGCATCTGGCGTTCCCGCTCCGTCCATGTAGCGGAATCCCAGATCTCGGCAAAGGCGTTCATGCCCACAATCGTGGCAGACTTTTTCAGGTTGGCATAGTTCCGCAGGGCGGCGGGGATCAATACCCGCCCCTGCCCGTCCGGCTCGCACTCCACGGCGTTGGCGTACAGCAGCGTCAGCGCCCGCGCTTCGGTATAGGGCAACTCGTCCATATCCTCGGACATCTGCTCCCATTTGGCCTCCGGGTAAATGGTCAGGCAATGCTGCGCGCCGATGGTGATATAAAACTTATCCCCCAGCGCTTCCCGCATATTGGAGGGGATCACCAACCGGCCCTTGGAGTCGATGGTGTTATTGGACTTGCCCATCAATCTGGCCACAGCGACGCCCTCCTCCCTACTTTTTGGGTTTTTGTGGGCTTTGATGGCACAAACGTGCATATCTTCCCCACTTTTCCCCACCATGTACCCTGAGTATAAGCGATTCCAATGGGGATTGCAAGTATTTTTTTCCGATGGAAAGGCATAAAAATCAACCGCTTTTTACGGAAAAGCGGCAGAGTTTTCAACTTTTCGAACGTGCGTTCCCCTTCCGCTTGTCAGTTTACGTAAAACAAAGAGAAGCCACCGGCACAAGATGTTGTGCCGGTGGCTTTATTTTTCAATATATTGTACCAGATACAGGTATTTCTTTACGCAGTGCAAACACTTCTCCGTCATTTTGAACGAATTTTTCAAAATAACCGTCCACTTTTTCTGCTACCGCATCCGCATTATGGTCAACCGCAGGCAATCACGTATGTCTGCCGCCGCAGAAGCCGCCGGATTCCGGGCGTATTTCACGCCTCCGGCTGCTCGGCAGGCTTCTTCTCCCCTTCCAGCTTCTCCCGCTGCTCCTGCATTTTTGCAGCGGAAGCGGCGCGGAACGCCGTCCGGGACTGCTTCACCTCAGACAGTGCCGCCTGAACCGCCTCCTCCGTGCGGGCCAGCGCGTCCTCGGCATATTCGTTGGCAACCTGACACAGCTGGCGGGAGCGATCCTCTGCATCCGCAATGATCTTCCGGGCCTTTTCCTTGGCGGCGTACAGCACTTCGCTGTCAGAGATCTTGCTCTTGGCTTCCAGATCCGCCTGCCGCATCATGCGCTCCACGTCCCGTTTGGCCTCATCCACGAACTTTTCACGGGCGGCCAGCAGCTCCTGCGCCCGCTTCAGCTCCACGGGCATCTGGCTCCGCAGCTCGTCCAGCAGATCCAGAATCTCGTCCCGGTCCACCATACTGAGGTTGGGTTTCAGAGCCGGGGACTTGGCATCCTCCACCCGCTCGTACAGCATATCGATCAAACGATTGACATCATTTTCAGCCATCACGCACACTCCTTATCGTTTCTCGGTCCAGTCCCGGATCAGGGGCAGGATCGCCTTGGGCAAATACTTCTCCAACGGCTGGTGGTAATGGATCATCTCCCTCGCCACCGTGGAGCTTAAATAGACGTAGGCAGGATCTGCCGGCAGCAGCAGCGTCTCCAGTCCCGGATGCAGCCCCCGGTTCACCATGGCCTGCTGATATTCCGTGTCGAAATCCCCGGCCGTGCGGATGCCCCGGACGATGGCGGTGGCTTTCCGCTCCGCCGCATAGTCGGACAGCAGGCCGTCGTACAGCTCCGCCGTCACATTGGGCAGCTCCAGAACTGCGGCCTCCACCAGCTTCAGCTTCTGCGCCGGGGTAAACATCTGCCCTTTTTTCTCCGCGTTGGGGCTGACGCACACATACACCTGATCGAAGCAGGCCGCCGCCCGGCGGATAATGTCCAAATGTCCCAGCGTGATGGGATCAAAGCTCCCTGAGCAGACTGCGATCCTCATGCCTCTGCCTCCCCGTCTCCGTCCCGGTGGTAAATGGTGACGGCAATCTTCCCATAGCGGTAGGTACGGCCCATACGGTAGGGCGCGGACAGGGCGGGAAGGGACTTGTCCACCGGATGCTCCGCGATCATCATGCCATGCACGCTCAGCAGGTCGTGGCGGGCAATGTGGGCAATAGCCGTTTCCAGCAGATCCGTCTGGTAGGGCGGATCCAGAAAAACAAGGTCATATTTCTCCCGGACGGACTTCAGAAACTCCATGGAGTCTCCGGCCACCACCCGCGCCCGATCCGTCAGGTTGCAGAGCTTCAGGTTTTCTTTCGCCAATGACACGGCGTCAGGCCGCCGGTCCACAAACACGGCGGATGCAGCCCCCCGGCTGAGGCACTCGATGCCCAGCTGGCCGGTGCCGGCAAAGAGATCCAGCACCTTGCGGCCCTCAATATCAAATTGCAGGACGTTGAACAGCCCCTCCTTCACCCGGTCGGTGGTGGGGCGAGTCTCCATCCCCTCTAATTCCTTTAAGCGGCGTCCTCTGGCGGAGCCGGTGATAACGCGCATGGCGCAATCCTCCTCAACGTGCTGAACCGGCCTGTCCGCCGCGCTGTGCATCCCGAATGTCCGGCGCTTCCGTCCGATGCGGACATTCCGGCGCGGGCCTCCGCTCCCCGCGGCAGCTGTCAACTGTTCAGCAGAGTTATTGCATGGCAAATACATTTTTCATTTTACGGCAAAAGGCGCACTATTTCAATAGTTTTTCCGCAAATCCATCCGAGCACCGGGCAGTATTTTCCCATTTGCCCTGTGCATTTTTGTGAAATCCGCCAGTATTCTGCGGTCTTTTCGCCCTCAATAGCTGCTGATATCCAGACTCGCATCATCCGAGCCTTTTTCAATTTTCCGAATCTCCACGGTGTATTTCAGTTCCGGGCTGACAGCGACCTCCACCCGGTCTCCGGCCTTGTGGCCCATCAGCGCCCGCCCCACCGGGGACTCCTTGCTGATGAGGCCCTTCAGGGCGTCCTGCCGCAGGGTGGTGACAATGCGGACGGTCATCTCCTTCTTCATCATCTCATTATAAATTGTGACCGTATCAAACAGGCTCACCGTGTCCGCCGTCTCCTTCACCTCGATGACCCTGGCGGTGCGGATCATCCGTTCCAGATAGCGGATACGGCTGTCATTGCGGTTTTTCGCCTGCTTGGCGCACTTATATTCGTAATTTTCACTGAGATCCCCAAAGGCGCGGGCAGTCTGTACCTCTTCGATCAGCTGGGGCCGCAGTTCCCGAACCCGATAGTCGATCTCCTCCTGCATTTTACGGATATCCACCTCTGTCAGTTCGTCATACATGATGATTCCTCCATTCCGGTTTTCTGGATTTCCCACGCAGTATAGCACAAAAAAGCGCTCAGGACAACGCCCGGCCCACCGAAAGTTTCCGGCAGGCCGGGCAATTCCCCCTCAGCAATATGCCCGGCGGGTCAGACTGCGCTCCAGCAGGCTCATCACCCGCTCCGCGTGGCGGTATTCGTCGCCGCTCAGTTCGTTCAGCAGCCGGGCAAGGCAGATATCCGAGGTGCTGTCCGCTGTCCGGGCATAGTTGAAGCCGCCGCAGGCCTCCTCATGGTAGCACTGCCGCAGAGCGCCGCACCAGTCCCCCATGCACAGCTGCCCCTGCACCATGTTGGGGCGGTAGCACTGCCCGGTAATGAGATACCGGGCCGACAGCAGCCGCCGGGCGTGAGCGCCCTCGTCCTCCGCGATCTCCCGCAGGGTCTGCCGCGCCCAGACCGGCGCCTGCCGGGCCAGCGCCAGATACCGCCGCTGATCCTCCAGCTCCTCTTCGATGTACCCCTCCAGCACCTCCAGCAGCTCTGCCGCCTCGCTTCCCATGCAGCAGGGATTCGGCTCCGCGCCGGACAGCTGGCTTTCCTGCGCCGCAGTCAGGCTGCCGGAGTTGGCAGGCTGCGTGATCTGCCCGCCGCCGCGGGCGGGCAGAGTCTCCGCCGCTGTTTCCGGGTACGGCTCCAGCGCCGGATTCACCCGCTGCCAGAGCCGGTCATGCTGGCGGAAGTCATAGATCTCCGGGGTATGGAGATTTTGTTCCATTGAGATCCCTCCTTTTCCTTTCAGCCTATGCATACGGTAGGAAAAAGTTCCTGTTTCTGCGAAAACGCCCACAAAATCTTTGACAACTGCCTGTAAATATGCTATGGTGGAACGGCAGGCGGATTTCGAGCGGTTTCGCCTGCTTTCTGTTGCTTCTGCAACCCATAAAGTATCCGCAAATCTGGTATACTACCTGAAAACAGGAATTTTTTCCTTTCCCCATAAAGGAGGACCTTCCATGCTGGAATTAAAGCATATCAGCTATTCCGTTCAGGAAGCCGACGAAACGCTGGGCATCCTGAAGGACATTTCTCTCACCATCGATGACCACAAGCTGGTGGTCTTCACCGGCCCCAACGGCGGCGGCAAAACCACGCTGGCAAAAATCATCATGGGCCTGGCCACCCCCACAGAGGGGCAGATCCTCTGGAATGGGCAGGACGTCACCCATCTGAGCATCACCCAGCGGGCCAGACTCGGCATCAGCTACGGCTTCCAGCAGCCTCCCCGGTTCAAGGGACTCACCGTCCGGGATCTGCTGACCATCGCCTCCGGCGACCAGAAGCTCACCAAGGACAAGTGCTGCCAGTACCTGACCCGCGTCGGTCTGTGCGCCAACGATTATCTGGATCGGGAGGTGGACGTGTCCCTCTCCGGCGGTGAGGTCAAGCGCATTGAGATCGCCTCTATTCTGGCCCGGAACAGCCAGCTGATGATCTTCGACGAGCCGGAGGCCGGCATTGACCTGTGGTCCTTCGCCCGGCTGACGGAGACCTTCGAGCAGATTCACCGGCAGGGCAGCGCCACCATGATCATCATCTCCCATCAGGAGCGGATCATCTCCCTTGCGGACGAGGTCATCGTGGTGGGAGACGGCGCAATCCGCCGCCGCGGCTCCGCAGAGGAGATTCTGCCGCAGATCCTGTCTGATACGCTGGGTAACTGCCCGGTACTGAACAAGGAGGTACACGCCTGATGATGGACACACAGGTAGACCGGGAGCTGCTGGAAAAAATCGCAGATCTGGTGGGCAAACCCGTAGGGGCGTTCAACATCCGAAAGGACACCGGCTGCGACGGGCGGCAGTCCACGGAGCATATTGAGATCACCGGCAAAACGGACGGCAAGTCCGGCATCGACATCCGGGTAAAGGACGGCACGGTGGGCGAGACCTGCCACATCCCCGTTATCATCACCAAGCCCGGTATCCAGGAGCTGGTGTACAATGACTTTTATATCGGCGAAAACTGCAACGTGAACATCGTGGCAGGCTGCGGCATTCACAACTGCGGCGCGGAAACCAGCCGTCATGACGGCGTTCACACCTTTTACGTCGGGAAGCACTCCCATGTAAAATACACGGAAAAGCATTACGGCGAGGGCGACGGCACCGGCGGCAAAATCATGAATCCCCAGACCATCGTCTATCTGGAGGAGGGCGCTTCCATCCAGATGGAGACCGTCCAGATCCGGGGCATTGACTCCACCAAGCGGGAAACCAAGATCGTCTGCGGCAAGGACGCGGAAGCGGTGGTCACCGAGCGGCTCATGACTCACGGCGATCAGGTGGCCGAAAGCGACATGGAGATCGTGCTGGATGGCGAAGGCTCCCGCGGCCGGGTGATCTCCCGGTCGGTGGCCAAGAACACCTCCCACCAGACCTTCTATCCCAAAATGGTAGGCAACGCCGCCTGCTTCGGCCATGTGCAGTGCGATTCTATCATCATGGACAAGGCCCATATCCAGTCCATCCCCGCCATTGTGGCCAACTGCACGGAGGCGCAGCTGATCCACGAGGCCGCCATCGGCAAGATCGCCGGTGACCAGCTCCTGAAGCTGGAAACGCTGGGTCTGACCCCCGAAGAAGCGGAAGAGTGTATTCTGAAGGGCTTTCTGGCATAAAATCACGAAAAATCCGGGCAGTGCTGCCCGGATTTTTCTTTGGATCATTTGAAGTTCTTCGGGCTGGTGTGGAACGTACTCTGAAACGCCCGCAGGAACGTGGAATACTCCGGGAAGCCCGCCTGCTCTGCCGCCTTCATCACCGGCACGCCCTCCCGGATCAGTTCCCCGGCCCGGAGGATCCGCTTCTGTACGGTGTACTGGTGTACCGTGTAGCCGGTGACCTCCTTGAAGCGGTGCATCAGATAGTACCGGCTGATGAAAAACCGCCCCGCCAGCGCATCCACGGAAAGATTGCCGTCCAGATTGGCGGCAATATAGCGGAGGATCTCCTCCATCTTGGGATCCAGACGATAGCTGTCCTTCTCCTCCGGCGCCATATTGGCCCGGAGGAAATCCCGGTTTACATGGATCAAAAGCTGCTGGCACAGCGTATCCGCCATGCGCCGGGCGCCGAATTCCTGCGACCGCAGGGCTTCCTCCAGCTGCTGGATGGCGCGGGCATAGGCCAGCCGTCCCTCCTCCCCCGCGCGGAGGAGGTGGAAGCCGCTTTCCCGGCTGCGGTCAAGGCAGGCGTCCAACGCTTCGCCGGGGTCAGACCGCGCTTCCAGCCAGTCCCTTCCCAGCCAAAGCACCGCCCGCTCATAAGGCTCCGACGCATCGATCATGGGACGGTGGATCATGTTGTGCTGCACCAGCACAATGTCCCATGGCTGGAGGAAATAGGTAACGCCCTCCACCACATAGGCGACCTTGCCGCCCAGAAAAAACACCAGCTTATCAAACTCATGGTAATGGTAGTCAATCCGCTGAGCCAGAGAATCCTTTAAATGCACCAGACGGAAATCCTGCTCCAGATATCCCCGTTTTCCAATTTCACTGCGGTCCAGCATTGCGGCACCTTCTTCCTTTGATGGTCTTATTTTACCGCACTTTTTGCTCTTTTTCAATCCGGTTCTTTCGTTTTGGGGCAAACCATGCGGTTTCCATACCCTGTGTCCCCGCTGACGCTGCGTTGCGTCTCCTCGCCTGAATTTTTTTTATTTTTCCGGGAACTTTTTCCGTTTCTTTCCGTCTATTCTGACGGATGGAATGATCCTCCATATTTTTCAGCCCTGTTGGACAGAAAGGAAATTTGCTTATGAAGCGTTCAAAGAAGATTCTTGCCTCCCTGCTGTGTGCCGCCATGCTGTGCATCCCCACGCTGGCCGCCGGCGAACAGGATGCCCCCGGCGCAGGAGCCTATGTCCCCGATCCCCAGTATACCGTTGTCTGTGGCGCCGTCACCCGGCAGGACAACGGCAGCCTGCTGGTGCAGAAGCCCGGTGAGACGAAGCCCACCGACGGCGTTGTTTTCTGGACGGAGAACACCATGATTCTGGACGCCGTCAGCGGCGATCCCGTAGACGCAGACGCCATCAAAACCGGCGAGACGGTTTACGGATGGATGGGTGCCCGGAGCGTGACGACCATGAGCCTGCCTCCTCAGACCACCCCGGAGCTGCTGCTGGTAAACGTCCCGGCAGATTACAAAGTGCCCCAGTATGACATCATTACCCGTTCCGACGGGCTGGTAAGTCTCGGCATCCCGGAGCGCGGCGGTATGTCCATTACCCTCTCTGACGGCACAACGTATCAGGTCTGGGAGGACGCACAGGTAACCTCCTATCTCACCCGCAACCGCGTCACTTATCAGGATTTGCTGCCCGGCACACGGGTTCTGGTGTGGGCCGACGACAGCGGTAAGGTCAGCCGCGTGCTGGTGTTCCCCTACGAATATAAGGGCAGCATCTCTCTGGACGGCTACGGACGGCTGTATATCAACGGCGGCGCCGCGGTCGATCCCTCCTCTCTGCGGCGGCCCTACAAGGACGAGCGGCTGTATGTTCCCATCCGGGCAGTGGCAGAAGCTGCCGGGTACGATGTTTCCTGGGATAAGGAATTTGGCGTTACGGTGAAGGATGACAGCGGGATCGTATTCCAGATCCGTCCGGACACCAAAGCAGTTCACGGCTCTGCCGTTCCGAAGGCGGATGGGTTCCACCTCTCCGGCCCCTGCCTGATCGCCAACGGCGTCACCTATCTGGAAGCCGGAGATCTGGCCCACCTGCTGGGAATGTTCTACGGCGGCTGACCTCCTTTCTGCAAAAAACACCTGCGTGCGCTGCACGCAGGTGTTTTTTATCCGTTGGGTTCCTTATACCGCGAAGAATCCGGCAATCACAGAGGTGATGATGCCGCAGACGCACAGCGCGATAGAACTCATCGCGCCTTGCAGCTCGCCGATCTCCATAGCCTTGCTGGTGCCGACGGCGTGGCTGGTCGCGCCAATGGCAATGCCCTCCGCCACCGGGTCTGTGATATGGAACAGTTTGGCAAAGACCGGGGCAAGAATTGCGCCCTCCACGCCGGTAATAATGACGGCAGCCGCAGTCAGGCCGGACAAGCCGCCGGTTCCCTCCGCAATGCTGACGGCAATCGCGGTGGTCACGCTCTTGGGCAGCAGAGAATTCAGCAGAACGCCGTCTGCTTGCAGTACCCGGCACAAAAGCCGCACGCACAGGATGCTCGCAAGGCTGCCGACCAGACATCCCAGCACCACCGGCCAGAAATGCTGTTTCAGGATCGCCCGCTGGCGGTAAATATTCAGCGCCAGCGCCGCCGTGGCGGGGCCAAGGAGCATTTTGATGATGTCTGCGCCTGTGTTATAGCGTTCCAGCGGAATATGGAAGATCAGCAGGATGGCAATCACCAGCACGCTTGTGACCAAAACGGGATTGAAGATCAGCTGTCCCGTTTTCTTCTGGAAGCGGACTGCCAGCCACCAGCAGATCAGGGTCAGCGCCAGACCGAAAAAGGGGGAGGACGTCATGGCTTCAAACATGGTGCTGCACCTTCTTTCGGTTGAACAGCTTCATCAGAAGCTGAACCGACCACGCGGTAATGAAGTAGACGATGGGCGTACTCACAACGGTGATCAGCAGGAAGGGAATGGCCTGCGCCTTGAGGACGTCCAGATATTCCAGTGTGCCAACTGCGGCGGGGATAAACAGGATCCCCATGTTTTCCGTCAGAAACACGGCACTTTGCCGAATCTGACGCTCCTTCAGAACGCCGGACAGCAGCAAAATCAGCAGCAGGATCAGGCTGATCACGCTGGCCGGGATCATAATGGGCAGCAGCGTGGCAATGCCCTCTCCGGCCATGCAGATCAGGAATAGGATTCCCAATTCAAAAATCAGATTCAAAATCGTTTACCTCCATCTGAAAAAACAGAGATTAGTTTAGCGAACCCCGTTCCAAAAGTCAATGTGCGAATGTCAGAAAAGCCGGAGAAATTCCGGGACATTTTTCAGCAGGGAGACGGTTTTCGCCATTCCAGGCGCAAAATTTGTCAACCTCTGAAACGCCCAATGCGCCGGACGAAAAATCGGCAGAGGAACGCTTCCCGCACCCCTCTGCCGCTTTGAATCATTCAGCCGGACAGCTCCCGGATCTCGTCCTGAATCAGCCGTCCCGCCGCCGCGGCCAGCTGATCCATCCGGCGGATGCGGGCCAGATCCCGGCCGTAAATGGCATTGGCCGCAGGAACGGCGGCGTTTTCCCCCATGAACACTGCTGCCACTCGGATACCCTGCTGCCGTAGGGCGCGAACCTCCTCCGCCGTATCGTCCACGCCGGTCTGCCCGTCGTAGTCCCGGCTGAGGGGGATCTTGCCGCTGGGCAGGATCTTGCGGCTGTCATCGGGGCTGGCGTCCGTCAGCAGGATCAGCAGGTGTCTGTCTGCCGGGGCTGACTTCATCAGCTCCCCCATCCCGCGCAGAGCCAGACCGTCCCGGTTCCAGCCGGCAGCGAAGTAGTCAAACACGTTCCGTTCCCCGTTTTTATCCCCAAAGTCCTTCAGGATCCGAAGCACCGTGTAGCCCCGCAGGCTGCAAAAGCTGGTGATCCGCACGGGGATCCCGCAGTTGCTCAGGCTTTTCGCCAGAATATACCCCTGCGCGGCGATGATCTCCTGACAGTGAAGCCGGGAGGCGGAGCCGTCCAGCATCAGATCCACTGTAAAGCCGGGATGGCTCTCCTCATCGCTGCGGAGAAATACCCGGCCGTCCCCCAACACCGGCTCCCGCCAGACTCGGCGGCCATCCAGACAGCCCTGCCGGGCTGTAACGGACTCCGGCTGCCGGTGGATCAGCATACAGTTGCGGATCTGCTCCGTCAGCCGCAGCAGGGCATTCTGACAGAGGTCGTGATCTCTGGCAAATGCGGCGCGGTTCCGCTTGGCCTGCTCCTCCGCCTGCTCAAAAAGCCGCTGGGTGTCGGCACTGACAGGCTTTCCCGGCGCCGGTTCCCCTCTGGTAAACCAGAGGCGGCAGCCCAGATGATTGCCGGTGCAGGTTCGCTGTTCGATCAGAGCCAGCTGGCGGGGCGGGTACAGGCTGCGCCCGAAGCAGCGCTCCACATAATCGCGGTCCTCCGTCTCCCGCTCGTTGGAACTGAGCCGGGCGCGCAGGGCGTTGGATGCCCGAACAATGCCGTTCTCCCCCGGCACGCCGGACCGGCCGATGGCAAGATCGTCCGTCCGCACCATTTCCGTAGTAAACAGCTTGGTCAGCAGCGGCGCCCACCGATCTCCGAAATGGAGAGTAAAGGGCGTTTTTCTGCGGGCCGCACCATCAAAATGCAGATACTTGTGAAATGCGGCCAGAACAGCCGTCTCCAAACCGGCCTCATCCATGGTTCCCGGACAGCTAAGCGCGTCCGAAAGCCCCTTTTCCCACGGGGGCAGCAGCGGTCCCTTCTGACCCAGCACAGTTTTCCACCGCACGGACTGGAGCGCATAGACCAGCTGGTTTTTCTCCATCCACTCCTGCCGGGAGAGTTGGTATTCCGAGGCAAAAAACGCTTCGGCATGGGCATGGCGCAAGCCCTCCAGTGCCGGACGCTCTGGCAGCTCCCGCTCATAAGCAGCATTTTCCAGCGCCAGCCACGCCAGATCGTCATAGGTACTCTGGCGGACGTCCCCCGCCCACCGGGCAAACAGGCGCTTCGGCATGGCGTCGCCGAACCATTTATGCACCAGTCCGATGATGCAGTTCATGTAGAAATCCGGCTGGCCGTCAGACTGCATTGCCAGAAACTGCGGCTCAAACCGATAATCCCCACAGGCTGTCCACACCAGATTGATGGCCCGGCGCTGCCGGGCGCTGTAGCTTCCGCTCTCCATATCAATCCGTGAACAGACGGCTGCGATCCAGCTTCGCCGGGATCCGGGCTGCGATCACATCCCGGATCAGCCCCTGCTCGTAGCTGTCAAAGGCTTTGTTGGTAATGCCCATATCCAGCGCCATACCGGCGCTCACGCCCCGGCGGATCAGCCGCAGGGCATCCAGCAATCCCCGGAGATCCAGCGCTTTGGAGGAGATCTCCGCATTTTCGCACTTCTTTTGCAGATCCAGAAACAGCTGCACAAACTGTCCCCGGTACTTCTTTTCCAGCGTGGGGAATTCCTCCCCCAAAAGGCGCTCCAGTCCGCTGTCATCAATGGCGGGCATCTGGATGACCACAAACCGGCTGGTAAGGGCTTCGTTCAGCTCCCGTGTGCCGGCATAGCCGTAGTTCATGGTGCCGATAAACCGGGCGGCGGGATCCACCTCCACCCGCTCGTAGCCGGGGACGTCAATGGCCCGGCGGAAATCCAGCGTCGCGTGAAGTACGGCCAATGCTTCGTTCTTCGCCATATTGATCTCATCCAGAATCCCAAAGCCGCCGTTTTTCGCGCAGAGATATACCGGGCCGGGGCGGAAAGTCACCTGTCCGTTTTCAAAGGTGTCCATGCCGATGAGGCCGGCAGCGTCCATATTCACATGAAAAGACACATCCCAGCAGGGACGGCCGAAGGTCATGGCCAGATTTTCCGCCAGCACGTTTTTGCCGGTAGCCTTGCTGCCGGCCAACAGCAGGTTTTCACCGCACAGGACGGCGGCAATGGCGGCTTCCCAGACCTCCCGGCCGTAATAATGATAGCGCGGTCTGGGGATCCGGCCTTGCAGCGCAGGCGGCGTAGAGTACTGCGCCCGATAGTCCCGGATGCCGTCCAGCAGCTCCCGGCTGATCTGTTCCTGTTCCAGAAATTCCAACAAACTCATCACACACTTTCTGCCATGTACAGATGCACATTCTTTTTTCGGCCCTATCATAGCACAGGGAAAACGATTTGCAAGCTTTATCTGTAAATTTTTTCAGGCTTTTCGACGCAGAGCGGCCGTCAGGCAGGACAGCAGGAATACCGTCAGATCCGCCGCCACCACGGTGGCACCCACCGGCGTGGAAAAGGCAAAGGAGATCGTCAGCCCCACGCAGAAGCAGACCACGGAGGTAACTGCCGCGCAGAGGATGACGCCCCGGAAGCTTCGGAACAGCCGCATGGCGGTCAGCGCCGGGAAGATCACCAGCGAGGAGATCAGCATGGCGCCCATCATCCGCATCCCCAGCACGATGGTCAGCGCCGTGAGAATGGCCAGCAGAGTGTTGCAGGCTTCCACCTTCAGCCCGGTGGCGCGGGAAAAGCTCTCGTCAAAGGTGACGGCGAAGATCTGATGGTAAAACAGCAGATACAGCGCCAGCACCGTCACCGACAGCACCACGGACAGCGCCACGTCGCCCTTCGTCATGGCCAGCACGCTGCCGAACATATAGTTGTCCACATCCGTGGTCATGCCGGTGGTGCGGGAAATCACCAGAATACCGACGGCCAGCGCCGACGCACTGACGGCGGCAATGGCGGCGTCGCTGTTCCAATGGGGATGGCTTGCCATCCGCAGCAGGAAAAAGGCTGCCAGAATCACCACGGGGATGGAGAAGTACAGGGGTGTAACCCCCAGCGCCACGGCAATCGCCAGCGCGCCGAAGGAGACATGGCTCAGCCCGTCGCCGATCATGGAGTAGCGCTTCAGCACCAGCGGGACGCCCAGCAGCGCGGCGCACAGGCTTACCAGAACCCCGGCAGCCAGTGCCCGCTGCATAAAGGGATAGGAAAACATCTGCAAAACATTCATGATTCCAGTTCCTCCCGGAAACGGCGGCCCTGGGGACTCGCCAAATAGTCGGCCACTGTGCCGCTGAACAGCCCTTTCCTGCCGATGTGCAGCACCGTGCGGGCGCTTTTCAGCGCCGCTTTCAGGTCATGGGTCACCATGACAATGGCCATGCCCTCCTTCTGATTCAGATAGGTCAGGGTTTTATAGAGATCCTGGGCGGCGGCGGGGTCCAGCCCGGTGATGGGTTCATCCAGAATCAGCAGCTCCCTTGCGGCGCACAGCGCCCGCGCCAGCAGCACCCGCTGCTGCTGACCGCCGGAGAGATCCCGGTAGCAGGCGTCCTTCAATTCCAGAATTCCCAGCTTGCCCAGATTCATCATGGCCTCAGACCGCTGGGCCGGGGTGTAGAGAAAGTGCAGTCCCTTTCGGTTCAGACAGCCGGAGAGAACCACCTCCAGCACCGTGGCGGGAAAGTCCCGCTGGGCGCGGGTCTGCTGGGGCAGGTAGCCGATGGCGCCGTGCCGCAGCGTCTGCGCGTGTTCAATAACGCCGGACTGCGGCTGAAGCAGCCCCAGAAGCCCCCGCATCAGGGTGGACTTGCCGGAGCCGTTGTCACCCACCACGCAGAGATAGTCTCCCTTGGAAATGGTGAGATTCAGGCCGGTGAGGACGGATCTGCCCTCATATCCCAAAGACACATCCCGGCAGACGATCAATTCGTTATCCTTCATGGGGTTCCTCCTGACACTGCTCGCAGATTCCCGTCAGCACGGTGCGGCGGGGATCAATACTGAAATGATGTTCCGCGGAGAGGTGATGACAGACCTCCTCCATGTGGGCGCAGTCCAGATGCACCATCCGGCCGCAGCGTTCGCACCGCAGCAGGAAACAGTCGTGGGGATGGTTTGCCTGCGGACAATACTGGTAGAGCGCCCCCTCTTCCGTCGTGACCTTATGCACCAGTCCCTGCTGGGTCAGCTTGTCCAGCTGGCGGTACACCGTGGCCAGCCCCACGGTCAGGCCGCTGCGCCGCAGTTCTTCCGAGAGATCCGCAGCGGAAAGACATTCCTCCGACCGATGTTGCAGGCATTGCAGCACTGCCTGCTGCTGTTTTGTCTGATAGGCCATATCCGCCCTCCAATTTGAAAATGATTATCGTTTTCATATTATAGAGAAGAAAACAGAAAAGTCAAGCATACAGGCAAAATTTTAAGCGCGGCCCGATTGCAATCGGCAAACCGGCGATTTGCAGCAGCCGCAGCCTGAACCGCAAACCGCTCCGTGCTGCCGGAGCGAAGGCGGGATCGTTTTCTCAAAACCGCGCAAAAACCTCCTCAGTCTGCGGACTGAGGAGGTTTTCATACAGTGTTTTATGCAAGCTCCGCCTGACCGGTATAGAGCTGGTAGTACCGTCCGTGCTGGGCGATCAGATCCTCATGGTCGCCCCGCTCAATGATATTGCCCTGCTCCAGCACCATGATGGCCTGAGAGTTGCGGACTGTGGACAGCCGGTGAGCGATGACGAACACGGTGCGTCCCGCCATCAGCCGGTCCATGCCCTTTTCAATGAGCTTTTCCGTCCGGGTATCGATGGAGCTGGTGGCCTCATCCAGAATCAGCACCGGCGGATTGGCACAGGCAGCACGGGCAATGTTCAGCAGCTGCCGCTCGCCCTGACTGAGACTGCCGCCCTCGTCGGAGAGTACCGTTTGGTAGCCGTTGGGCAGATGGCGGATGAAGGTATCCGCGCCCGCCAGCCGGGCCGCGGCCTCCACTTCCTCGTCGGTAGCCTCCAGACGGCCATAGCGGATGTTGTCCGCCACGGTGCCGGTAAAGAGGTGGGTATCCTGAAGCACCGCGCCCAGAGACCGCCGCAGGGAGTCCTTCTGGATGTTCCGGACGTCGATGCCATCGTAGGTGATGGTGCCGGACTGGATCTCATAGAACCGGTTGATGAGGCTGGTAATGGTGGTTTTGCCTGCGCCGGTGGAGCCGACAAAGGCGATCTTCTGGCCGGGCTTTGCGAAGAGGGAGATGTCGTGGAGAATGATCTTGCGGTCGTCGTAGCCGAACACCACATGGTCAAACCGCACATCGCCCCGGAGGGGGATCAGCGTGCCGTCCGGCTTCTTCCAAGCCCACGCGCCGGTATCGAAACCGGCTTCCTTCAACGCGCCGTCAGGGCTTTCCGTAACCCGCACCAGCGTCACCTTGCCCTCGTCCACCTCCGGCTGGGCTTCCATGATCTCAAAGACACGTTCCGCGCCGGCCACGGCGGAGAGGATGGTGTTCACCTGCTGGGAGATCTGGGTGATGGGCTGGCTGACCTGCCGGGTGTACTGCAAAAAGGCAGACAGGCCGCCCAGATCGCCGCTGCGGATGGCCAGCAGGCCGCCCACACAGCAGGTAATGGCATAGTTGATATAGCTCAGGTTGCCCATGGCAGGCATCATGGCACCGGCATAAGCCTGAGCGCGGGTACCCGCATCCCGGTAGGTTTCGTTCAGCCCCCGGAAGCCCGCCTTGGCAGCTTCCTCATGGTTAAAGACCTTGATGACCTTCTGGCCCTCAATCATCTCTTCGATATAGCCGTTGACGTCGCCGATGGCCTTCTGCTGGGCCGCGAAATACCGGCGGCTCCGCCCGCCGATGGTTTTCACCACCAGCAGCATCACCACCAGCATGGCAAAGGTGATCAGCGTCAGGATGGGGCTGAGGACGATCATCATGACCACCGTGCCGACAAAGGTCAGCGAGCAGGAAATGAGGCTTGCAAAGCTGTTGTTCAGCGCCTCGGACACCGTTTCGATATCGTTGGTGTAGCGGCTCATCAGCTCGCCGTGGGTATGGGTATCGAAAAACTTCAGGGGCAGCTTCTGCATCTTGTCGAACAGGTCTGCCCGGAGCTTCGCCACGGTGTTCTGGGCCACGTGTACCATGATCCGGGCATAGCCGTAGGAGCACAGAGCGCCCACACCGTAGACCCCTGCCATAACACAGAGCATTCTGGCAAGGCCGGCGAAATCGCCGGGAAGAATATAGTCGTTGATGAGGGGCTTGATAAGATAGGAGCCTGCCACGGAGCAGGCGGAGCTGATCACCAGAAGCACCACCACAATGACCAGCATCGCTTTATACCGGCCCAGATAGCGCATCAGCTTTCCCAGTGTACCCCGCAGATCCTTGGGCTTGCGGAACCCCCCGCGGGGGCCGCCGGGGCCGTGTCCCGGCCCCCGTCTTGTCGAATTGTCAGCCACCGATGCTCACTCCTTCCTGCTGGGATTCATAGACCTCGCGGTAAATATCGCAGGTCTTTATCAATTCATCGTGGGTACCCTGCGCCGCCACGGTGCCGTTGTCCATCACAAGGATCAGATCGGCATCCATCACGGAGGTGACGCGCTGGGCAATGATCAGCTTGGTGGTGCCGGGCAGATCCTGCCGGAACGCCTGGCGGATCTTGGCGTCTGTGGCGGTATCCACGGCGCTGGTGGAATCGTCCAGAATCAGCACCTTGGGCTTTTTCAGAATGGCCCGTGCAATGCACAGCCGCTGCTTCTGGCCGCCGGAGACGTTCACGCCTCCCTGCCCCAGATCCGTATCCAGCCCGTCCGGCATCCGCTCCAGAAATTCGTCGGCGCAGGCGGCCCTGCAGGCTTTCCAAAGCTGCTCCTCCGTGGCGTTGGGATCGCCCCAGAGGAGGTTTTCCCGGATAGTGCCGGAGAACAGCGTGTTCTTTTGCAGCACCACGCTGACGGATTCCCGCAGATGCTCCATGGTGTAATCCGCCACCGGCCGTCCGCCTACGGAGACCGTCCCCTCCTGCGCTTCGTACAGGCGGGGGATCAGGCTCACCAGCGTGGTCTTGCCGCTGCCGGTGCCGCCCAGAATGCCCACGGTAGCGCCGCTGGGAATGTGCAGGTTCACATCCTTCAGAATCCACTCCGGGCTTTGGTCATTGTATTTGAAGGACACATGGTCAAAGTCGATGCCGCCGTCCTCCACCGCAGCGTCCGCTTTGGCGGCGTCATTGGTGATGGCAGGCTTTTCGTCCAGCACCTCCACGATTCGTCTGGCGCAGGCGATGGAACGGGTCATCATCATGAACATCATGGAGACCATCATCAGCGACATGAGGATCTGGGTGATATAGGTAAAGAATGCGGTAAGGTCGCCCACCGGCAGCGTTCCGGCATAGACCATCTTGCCGCCGAACCACATGACTGCGATGATGGTGCTGTAGATGATCAGCATCATCACCGGCATATTGATGACCACCATGCCGAAGGCCCGCATGGAGCTGTCCTTCAGGGCATTGTTGCGCTTTGCGAACTTTTCCTCCTCATGCTCCTCCCGGACGAAGGACTTCACCACCCGGATGCCGGTGAGGTTTTCCTGCACCACCAGATTCAACGCGTCCGTCCGCTCCTGCAGGGAGCGGAACAACGGGCCGGCTTTGGTGAGGATCAGAATGATGAACGCCAGCAACAGGGGGATCGCCGCCAGAAACACATTGCTCAGCTGACGGCTCAGGCGGATGGACAGCACCAGCGCCGCCACCAGCATCACCGGCGCACGCACCAGCAGCCGCATTCCCATCATCAGGGTCATCTGCATATTGTTGACGTCGTTGGTCAGCCGGGTCACAAGAGATGCGGTGGAAAATTTCTCAATGTTGGAAAAGGCAAAGTCCTGAATGTGCTCGTACTCCGCCTTCCGCAGCTCCGCGCCGAAGCCCTGTCCGGCCACGGAGGAAAAGGCGGCGCTGCCCAGTCCGAAGCACAGGGACACAACGGCCATGCACGCCATCAGCACGCCTTTCCGCAGGATATAGTTCTGATCGGCTGTCGCGATGCCGATGTTGACGATATCGGCCATCACCAGCGGGATCAGCAGCTCAAAGATCGCCTCGGCGGTGCTGCACGCCATGCCCAGCACGACCCACTTGGAATAGGGTCTGACGTAAGACCCAAGTTTTTTCAGCATGGGGTTCGATCCTCCTCTAAATTTTCAATGATACGGCACAGCAGGGATCGCAGCAGATCCACCTCGTCCGGCCGCAGGCCCCGGAACATGGCGGCCTCCGCGTCCTGAAAAGCGGTCTGCACCTGCTCCCGCAATTCGCGTCCCTTTTCCGTTGTCATGACCCGCTTCTGCCGCTGGTCGTTCTCATCCGCCGCCCGGCGGATCAGCCCCTTCTCCTCCATGCGATCCAGGATCCCATTGGCCGTGGAGGGCTTTACCCGCAGATGCGACACCACATCCCGCTGGGGCGCGCAGTCTCCGTGGCCGCAGAGATACAGCAGCGTATGCGTCTGCGCCGGGGTCATGTCATAGCGGGAAAGCCGGGCATCCATCCGCTCCCGCGTCAGGTGGGCCGCATGGCCCAGCAGCGGCCCCAGATGGAGCGCGTCGCCTGTCAGTTCCATTCCCATATCAGCCTCCAATATTTAGCATCCTAACTTTTAGCGGGCTAAATATTAGCACACGTAAAAACATTCGTCAAGTCCTAAAATGCGTTGATTTTTGAACAATTTTTGAACAGGAATATCCACTTTGTTATTCTGTGAACAATTTATGAAATTTTAACGCAGCCCGTTGACTTTTTGCTGACTGAACCGTATAGTATAAACATACCAAATCCCTATCCAATCTATTTTCCCCTCTCTTTTTTCTATCTTACAAAGCACGAAGGACGGCGTAAGCCGTCCTTCGTGCTTTTCTTCATATGGCCGCGCCGGTCGTCCGCGTTCTGTCAGGAGACGGCGGCCGCCGTCTCCTGATGTTCGCCGGATGGCTGTCCCACGCTATGGGTACGGAGATAGTCCAGCCATGCATGGCAGCCTGCCCGGTTCAGATGAACGCCGTCAAAGCTCATCTCCGCAGGCAGGCAACCGTCCTCGCCTGTAACGGCTTCCGCAATGTTCACATAGTCGCAGCCGGTCTCCTCCGCCAGCTCCATCCACACCTGATTATAGGCAAGGATCCGCTGGTTATTGACATAGGAGCCTTTTGCGTCCTGCTCCGCCGACACCGGCAGCAGGGACTGCACCACGATCTCGGCGTCGGGATGGTCTGCCTGCAAGCGCCGGAGCAGATTCTCCGCGTGGCTGCGGAAGATATCCGTCCCGTTCCAACCCAGTTCATTGATTCCCAGCATCAGGTAGATCTTGCCGCAGTCCGCTGCGGCCACGGCGTCCGCCAGAGAGATTTTTCTGCCGTCCTCCGTTTTCCAGTTCTCCATGTCCGTGGCGGAGGCCACCGTCTCGCCGGTGACGCAGAAGTAGGTTCCCCGCTCCAGACCGCTGTAAAGCCGGAATCCATCGGTGCGGGAATCTCCCACAAAGGCCACATCGTCAAAATAACTGTCGTCCACCGGCTCCGACTCCTGCACCGGCGTCCAGGGCATTTCTTCCGGGACGTCCGCCGGGACATCTGCCGGGATCTCCGGCTCCGCAGGGAGTACCGTCACCGGCTGTTCCTCCTGTGGGGGATTTTCCGTTGGAGCCGCGGCGTGAGAACGGGCCGCTGCCGCAGCAAGCGCGCCTGCCGCAAGAAGCGCCGCCAACAGAAGCCAGTGCCGTCCCGGCTTCCGCCATATTCGCTTTCCTGTCACAGCGCATCCCCCCTTTCGATGTTCGTCCCGCATTATGTAAACAGCGAGCATCTCCTATTAGACACTCTTTGTCGGAAAAAGTCGATACAATTCCGAAAAAATTTGGTGACAAATTGGTGACAGATTTTGCCGGATTTCAATGGCCCGGATCCGAAACGGGCTGTTTCGGATCCGGGCCATTGGCCATTCAGTTCCGCAGGGAGGGCGGGTAGACGCCTGCCTCATGGAGCTTTTGCAAGTCCTCCGCCACCAGCGCCCGGTCCTCATGATAGGTCATGCCGAACCACTTGTCTTTGGAGTTCAGGACGGAAACCGTCATCCGCCCTGCTTTCAGCTCCTCGCCCACCATCACCGGCAGCAGGCACTCCGCCTTCACCACGCCGTCAGGCAGGCCCCGGAGGAACGCCTCAAAATACGCTCGCAGAGCCGGGAAGATGGAGGGCATAAAGCCCCAAAAATTCATGGACACCACCGTTTCCGGATCCAGATCCGTATTTGTATCCAGATCCGTCAGGTGTCCGTCAGGGTAGAGCTGGATCTTCAGCGTCTCCTGAATGGAATCCAGCTTTCCGTCCTTCACCTTGCAGACGCCGCGGGACACCGTGCCGTGGAGGCTGGCGGTGTTTTTCAGCAGATAGCCCACCATGGTGCTTTCGCCTGACGGAGCCAGCCTCCCCAGTTCCTCATAGATGGTGCGGTATGCGTCCACGCCGTAGTAATCGTCGGCGTTGATGACGCAGAAAGGGCCGTCTACCGCAGGCTCCGCACACAGCAGGGCGTGTACCGTACCGAACGGCTTGGTGCGTTCCTCCGGGATGCGGTAAAAGCTCGGAACGGAAGTAAAATCCTGATAGACGAAAGCCACCTCTACCGGGCGGCCGTCCGCTGTCTTTTTCTGCTTAAGATAGCCCACCAGACCGTCCATCATCTCCTGCATCTCCGGCTTGATGATGAAAACCACCTTGTCAAACCCGGCCCGCAGGGCATCGTGGATGGAGTATTCCATCAAAATTTCCCCGTTGGGGCCGATGCCGTCCACCTGCTTGCTGCCGCCGTAGCGGGAGCCAAGTCCCGCCGCCATAATCACCAAAGACCTATGCATAACGCCTCTCCTTTTGTTTCGTATCAAGATAGCGGATCGTCCGCCGTGTGTTTTCTCTCTTACCATACCCTATTTCACGACATTTTGCAACGGTCTTGCTGTTTTTGTTTCGCGCCGCTCTGGCGTTTCGGCAGAACCTGTGCTACAATAGCAGCATCTCAACATGGGAGGTGCGCCATGCGGTATAAGGCGTCCACTCTGCGAATCATTGATACATTAAAGGAACTGTACCCGGAGGGGCTTTGCTCCCTGCAATATGAAAAGGACTACGAGCTGCTGTTCGCCGTGCGCCTGTCAGCCCAGTGTACCGATGCGCGGGTCAACATGGTAACGCCCGCTCTCTTTGCCCGGTTTCCCACGTTGGAGGCCTTTGCGGAGGCAGACCCCAAAGAGGTGGGCGAATACATCCACTCCTGCGGGTTCTACAACGGGAAGTCCAGAGATCTGGTAGCCTGCGCCCAACAGCTGCTGGAGCGGTTCGGCGGCAGGGTGCCGGACAACATGGAGGATCTCACCTCCCTGCCCGGCGTGGGACGGAAAACCGCCAACCTGATCTTAGGCGACGTGTACGGGCAGCCCTCCTACGTCTGCGACACCCACTGCATCCGCATTACCGGGCGGCTGGGCATCACCAACGGCTCCAAGGATCCGGTCAGGGTGGAACAGCAGCTGCGGAAAGCCATCCCGCCGGAAGAATCCGGCTCTTTCTGCCACCGAATGGTTCTTTTCGGCCGGGACGTCTGCACGGCCCGGTCGCCGAAATGCGAAGAATGTCCCCTGAAGCCGGACTGTGCAGCCGGAAAAAAGCTGTAATAACATTTCCATGTGCCTGCGGTTTCCGCAGGCACATTTTCTGTGTGCAGAAAAACTTTTCTCCCTGCCGGTCTGTTGGCAGTCTCATTTTTTATCCCCCGCTCATATACTGGTCTGAGACTGAAATAGCAGGAGGACGCGCTATGGACGAAAACACCAGACAGATGATGGAACAGCTGAAAAGCAACCCCGCCGCCCTGCGGAAGCTGATGCAGTCCCGCGACGGCCAGACGCTGATGCAGGCTCTGACCCGGCCGGACAACGGCGCAGGGCTTCAGCGGGCGGTGCAGGCCGCCATGCAGGGCAACGCCAATATCATGGCCGATCTGGTCAGCCGGGTCGCCCAAAGCCCGGAGGGCGCCGCCCTGCTGGAACGCATCAGCAGCAGTGTAAACAGGTAAACCGAGAGGAGGTCCGGCCTCATGGCGGAGTTTGACGACAAGCTGAACAGTCTCCTTTCCAACCCGGAGGCTATGGACCAGATCATGAAAATGGCCCAGTCCCTGATGGGAACCAGCGGGGAAAGCCCGGAAACCGGCGGCAGTCCCCGAAATGCCGCCGGGGTATCCGGCTCCGCCGCGCCGCCCCCGGCACAGCCCTCCGGCAGCTTCGGTTTTCCCCCGCAGGCCGGGGCGTCCGGGGCGGGAACCCCGCAGGGTCCCGGCGGGGCAGGCTGGAACCCGCCATCCGGCGTCCAGTCCGGGCCGGATCTCAGCTTTCTTTCCGGGCTGGGAAATCTTGACCCGAAAGCCATTGCCTCCCTCCTGCCGGTTCTGCGGGAACTGGGAGGAACTCAGGACAGCAATGCCCGGCAGCTGCTCTTTGCTCTGCGGCCCTATCTGAAGCCGGAGCGTCAGGAGAAGGTGGAGCGGGCCTTGCAGCTGGCCCGGCTGTTCCGGGTGGGGAAAAAGTTCCTGCTGAAAGGGGATGGCCATGTATAATCGCTATATCCGCACAGACGACGGCACCTATACCAAGGTGTCGGAAGAGGAAACCCCGTCCGGCCAGCCCCGGCAGGAGCCGCGTCAAGACAGTCCGCCGCCGGATGGCCCGCCGCCTTTCAGCCCTCCGCCCCCCTTCGGCGGTGGGGAGGGAATTGCCGGATACCTGCGGCGGATTCTGGATCAGCTGCATCTGGACAGGATCGACGCCGGGGATCTCCTGCTTCTGGGACTGCTGTACTTCCTGTTCCGGGAGAAAGCGGACGAGGAACTGCTGGTGGCGCTGGGCCTGCTGCTGATCTTATGAGACAGCCGGATGCGTCCGGCTGTCTCATTTTGTTCCTATCCCACATGATTTATAATCGGTTTTTTCGATGATAAATCAGCTGTGTTCGGTTCGATGCGTTTGTCTTTTGATAGGACAACGCTTATACTGTACTTGTATCGGTGTACACGTTTTTACGTGCAGTCGGTACAAGTTGTGTATAAGGAGTGGATTGATTGATGAAAAAAGAAACCGTCATCGTTGTTTCCGCCGGAGCCGCCGTGGGACTTGCAGCCATCTTTCTGATGCTGCTGGGCAACCCCGCCAACATGGGCTTCTGCATCGCCTGCTTCCTGCGGGACATTGCAGGCGCCTGCGGGCTTCACAACGCCGCCAAGGTGCAGTATGTCCGCCCGGAGATCATCGGTCTGGTGCTGGGCGCGTTGGCGATGTCTCTGGCTACCAGAGAATTCCGCGCCAGAGCCGGTTCCGCTCCCGCTGTGCGGTTCGTGCTGGGCGGCTTTGTCATGATCGGCGCACTGGCCTTTCTGGGCTGCCCGCTGCGGATGGTGCTGCGTCTGGGCGGCGGCGATCTGAACGCGCTGGTGGGTCTGATTGGCTTTACCATCGGCATCTGCATCGGCATTGTGTTTCTGAAAAAAGGCTTCACGCTGGGACGTTCCTATGAGGCCAAGGCCGTTGAAGGCAGCGTTCTACCCATCGTGATGGCGGTTCTGCTGATTCTGGTGCTGGCAGTCCCCGCCCTGTTCAAATTTTCCGAGGAAGGCCCCGGCTCCAAGCACGCCCCCTTCTTCATTGCGCTGGTTCTCGCCCTGATCGTCGGCGCGCTGGCCCAGAAGTCCCGCCTGTGCATGGTGGGCGGCATCCGGGACGCCATCATGCTGAAGGATGTCCACCTGCTCATCGGCTTCATCGCCATTTTCGTGGTGGTACTCATCGGCAACCTCATCACCGGCAATTTCCGTCTGGGCTTTGCCATGCAGCCCATCGCCCACAGTTCTCACCTGTGGAATCTGCTGGGCATGATGCTGACAGGCTGGGGTTCCGTGCTGCTGGGCGGCTGCCCCCTGCGGCAGCTGATTCTGGCCGGAACCGGCAATGGTGATTCCACCGTGACCGTATTCGGCATGATCGTGGGTGCCGCCATGGCGCACAACTTCGGTCTGGCCGGTAACGCCGACTCCCTGAACGACGCCAAGGAGCTGGTAGTCGGCGGCATCTCGACCTACGGTAAGGTCGCTGTTGTTCTGGGGCTGATCGTCATGCTGGTCGTGGGCCTGATGAATCTCCCCAAGGAGGAAGCCACATGATCGACGCAAGAGGATTTTCCTGCCCCATGCCGGTGGTCATGGTGCAGAAGGAGCTTAAAAAGTCCGCGCCTGCGGAGCTGGACGTGCTGGTGGACAACCAGACCGCGCTGGAAAACGTGACCCGGTTCGCCGGCAGTCAGGGCTATCAGGTGGACAGCGCCCCGGAAGGCGCCGACTTCCGTCTGCATTTACATAAATAAAACACAGCAGCGCCCCCGTTTCCGAACCAAGTCGGAAACGGGGGCGCTGTTTCGTTACAGAGCGGCGCTCTGCCGCACAAAGTCCGCAAAGGCTGTCTGGGTGGCTGTCAGCGCAACTCTCTTTGGCAATACCATGCAGATCTGCCGCCAGGCCCCCTGCCCCAATTCAAAGGTCCGCAGGCGGCCTGCCGCCGCGTCCTCCTCCACCACCAGCGAAGAAATCACCGAAACCCCCATGCCGCGGGCGACTGCCCGGCGGATGGCGTCCGGATTTTCCATCCGGGCCAGAATGTGCAGGCGTTCCGGCAGGATTCCCTGTCCCCGCAGCCACTTTTCCGTTTCCAGCCATGTGCCGGAGGCCGTCTCCCGCGCGATTACAGGCTCCCGCAGCAGCAATTCCAGCCCGACCTCTGCCGGGAGATCCTGAAAGCAGGGGCTGTTCTCCGTAACCAGTACCAGATGATCCTCCAGCAGCGGCACATAACGGAACGCCTTTTCATCCATCCGCATCCCCACAAAGCCCACAGCAATCTGCCCGCTGCGGAGCAGCTCATGGATGCCGGCGCTGTCCCCCCGCCGCAGCAGGAATTGACAGTCCGGCCTCTGCCGGGAAAAATCCGCCAGAAGCCGGGGGATCAGGTACTGTGCTGGCACCGTGGACGCGCCCACCGTCAGCAGGTTGCCCTCCCGTTCCGGCAGATTGCTTTGCAGCGCCCGGCAGCGGTCTACGATCTCCCGTGCCGTGGGGTAGATCCGTTTTCCCGCCTCAGTCAGCGCCACTCTGCGCCTGGCGGCGCGGTCAAACAGAAGCACGCCCAGCGTTTCCTCCAGACTGCGGATGTGGCTGCTGACGGTGGACTGGCTGAGATACAGCACATCCGCCGCCCGTGTGAAGCTGCCGTATTCCGCCGTGGTCACGAATACCTCCAACTGTTTCAGGTTGATATCCAGCATACTGTCACCTCAGACCAGCAGCTCCTGCCAGCCCTCATACTCCAAAGCCTGTGCATCCGCCAGCGCCCGCAGCTGCGGGGCGGCGTCTGTAGGCGCGCACCAGGCCATACCGCAGTCCGCCGTCAGCTCCCGCGGAACCGGGATCAGCCGCCCCGGCAGTCCCTGCTCATGGCAGAGCTTTTCCATGGCCATGGCCGCCGCCGTGGTATGGAAGGTAATCACCAGCTTCTGCGTTTTCGGTCTCATTCCGCCAACTCCTTTACCGCCCGGATGGCTGTATCCACCTCGTCCTCCGTATTGAACCAGCCGAAGCTGAACCGCACAGCCCCCTGACGCTCCGTTCCCAAAGCCCGGTGCATCCGGGGCGCGCAGTGGGCGCCGGGGCGGGTGGCGATGCCATAATCCTGAGACAGAGCGTCTGCCACCTCGCCGGAATCGTAATCCCGGATATTCAGCGTTACCACCGCCGTCCGGGGCGCTTCAAAATCGCCGAAGACCGTAACGCCGGGAATGGCTGTGACCCCGGCATAGAACCGGCGCATCAGGCGCTCCTCCCGCTCACGGATAACATCCAGCCCCACCCCGTTCAGATAGTCCAGCGCGGCAGACAGTCCGGCAATGCCGTGGCCGTTCAGCGTTCCCGCTTCCAGACAGGTGGGCAGCTGTTCCGGCTGAAACCGGCTGTAGGTCTGCACACCGGTCCCCCCCACCTTCCACGGGCGGAGGGCAACGTTCTCTCCCAGACACAGCCCACCGGTTCCCTGCGGCCCCATCAGGGATTTGTGGCCGGTGAAGCAGAGAAGATCAATGTGCTGGGCTGCCATGTCGATGGGCAGGACTCCCGCCGTCTGGGACGCGTCCACGATCAGCTTCAGGCCATGAGCATGGGCAATGGCCCCCACCCGGCCGATATCCACCGCGTTGCCCGTGAGGTTGGAGGCATGGGTGCAGACGATGGCTCTGGTCTCCGGCCGGATCAGCCGCTCAAAATCGCCGTAGTCGATCCGTCCCTGCCGGTCAGCCGGGACAAAGCTGAGAGACACGCTCCGCTCCGCCTCCAGCCGGTACAGGGGTCGCAGCACGGAATTATGCTCCAGATCCGTGGAGATCACATGGTCGCCGGGGTTCAGCAATCCGCAGATGGCGATATTCAGCGCCTCGGTGGAATTGCAGGTGAATACCACATGATCCGGCCGGGGGCAGTGGAAAAACGCCGCCAGCTTCTCCCGTGCGCCATAGATGATCCGGGAGGCGGAAAGACTGCCGTCATGGGTGCCGCGGGCGCTGTTTCCCAGCGTGGTCATGGCGGACACCACCGCGTCGATCACCGGCTGGGGCTTTCGGAGGGTCGTGGCGGCGTTATCCAGATAGATCACGGCCGGATAACCTTCCCCGCAGCCGCCAGCGTCTCCACAATGGCGTACATATTGGTAACGCTGCCCACAGCCAGCGTCTCCTTCAGCTTGTAATAGTCAAGGCAGGTGCCGCAGGTGCGGATCTCCACTCCCTGCGCCTCCATGAACTTCAGATCCTCCAAAGAATCGGACCCCGTGCAGGTAAGGTATGCGCCGGTATTGAAAAAGAGGATGGTCTTGGGCAGAACCGGCAGCTGGCTGACGGCATACAGGAAGCCCTTCATCAGTGCCTTGCCCAACGCCTCCTCTCCGCTGCCCATGCAGTTGGAGCCGACGGCCACCACCAGATCCCCACGGGCATCCGGGGCGCAGACGGTCTCCGCCGCGGGCTGCACCGGGGCGCAGACCTCCATGGTGACGGAGAACCGCTTCTCCCCGGTCTTTTCCGCCCGGACAGGCAGCTGGCAGCTGGCCGCCAGCTTGCTGAGGTTCTGGACCGCCGCCTCATTGTCCACCAGAATCTCCAGCGTATCAGGGGTTTGCAGCTCCGCCAGAGCCTTCTTCGCCATTACAACGGGAATGGGGCACTGCTTGCCCAGCGCGTCTACAACAACAGACATGGAACACAACTCCTTTAATTCAGATTTTCAAGCCCAGTGTATCACGATGCATCGTGATTCGCAAGAAAAAACAACGAGATATGGCAAAACCCCCGCCGAAACCTCGGCGGGGGGGAATTCTGTCAGACAATCTCAAGGGTATGATCCGTTTGGGGAAGCACAGTCCCTACAATGGCACTGTCCGGGCAATGCTCCCGCAGGGCAGCTACCAAAGCGCCGGCATCCTCCACCGGCAGGGCGATCAGCAGTCCGCCGGAGGTCTGGGGGTCGCAGATCAGGTCCACGCGGGCCTGCTGGACGCTCTCCGCCACGGTCAGGCGCGGCTTCACATAGTCCAGATTCCGGTAAGCCCCGGCGGGGATGATCCCCATTTCCGCAAATTCCAGCGCCCCCGGCAGCAGAGACAGCCGCTGGCTGTAGATTCGGATGGTCACGCCGCTGCCTGCCGCCATTTCGTCGGTATGGCCCAGCAGGCCGAAGCCGGTCACATCCGTACAGGCATGGATTTCCGGGCATTGCAGCATGGCTTCCGCCGCCTTGTCGTTCAGCTGCGCCATGGAGCGAACAAGCCGGTCATACTGCGCCGCATCCAGCAGATCCGCCTTTGCAGCGGTGGTCAATACGCCGGTTCCCAGCGGCTTGGTCAGCACCAGCGCGTCGCCGGGTCTTGCGCCCACGTTCCGCAGCACCCTGTCCGGGCGGACATAGCCCGTGACGCACAGGCCGTATTTCGGCTCATTGTCCTGAATGGTATGGCCGCCGGCAATCACGCAGCCGGCCTCCACCGCCTTCTGGTGGCCGCCCTCCAGAATTCTGCGGACAGTCTCCTGGGAGAGACAGCCCGGCACGCACAGCAGATTCATGGCCACGGCGGGCCGTCCGCCCATGGCGTACACATCGCTGAGGGCGTTGGCCGCGGCGATCTGTCCGAACCAGAAGGGATCGTCCACAATGGGGGTGAAGAAATCCACGGTGTGGATGGCGGCGATCTCATCGGTGATCCGATAGACGCAGGCATCGTCGCTGGTGTCAAAGCCCACCAGCAGGTTGGGATCGCTCCCGTTAGGAAGGTCTTTCAGAATATTCGATAGGACACCCGGCCCTAATTTTGCCGCTCAACCCGCTGCCGGGGTCAGCTGCGTCAGACGCGGCTCCTTGTCCATTGCGATCCCTCCTCCCCTGTGGTCTCACCGCAGAGCACGGTCAGGGAAAGTATAGCACACTCCCGGCCGTTTGGCAATTTCGGAATCCGCCGGAGGATTCTGGCCACAAGAAGCGGCAGGCTTGCAGGCAGTCTCGCATCTGCTTTTTGCACAGGGAAAATATAAGGTAGTTTACAGCATTTCTGCCGCCGCGTCCGGAGATTTTTCGGTTTACAACCCTTTAGAAATGCATTATGATAAAGAATATATGAGCATATATGGAGGTTCCTATGGATAAACAGCTGCTGCGCCGGATTCCCAAAGTTGATGATCTGCTCCGCCGCCCCGCGCTGGAAGCGCTGGCGGCGGAGGCTCCGGCGTCTGCGGTGACGGAGGCTGTCCGCCGGACGCTGGACGCCCTGCGGGAAAACATTCTCTCCGGCGCGGTCACGGAGCTGCCCTGTGAGGAAGCCCTATGCGCCGAGATCGCGGAAGCCTGCCGGAGCGCCCGGCTACCTTCCCTCCGCAGCGTCATCAACGCAACCGGCGTGGTGCTTCATACCAATCTGGGGCGGGCTGCTTTGAGCCGCCGCGCACTGCGGGCGGCAGAGGACGTTTCCCGCGGTTATTCCACGCTGGAATACGACCTGACCACCGGCGGGCGGGGACAGCGGTATGCCCATGTGGAGTCCCTGCTGTGCCGCCTTACCGGCGCGGAGTCTGCGCTGGTGGTCAACAACAACGCGGCAGCGGTTCTGCTGACCCTCTCCGCCCTCACCGCTGGCGGGGAGGTCATCACCTCCCGCGGAGAGCTGGTAGAGATCGGCGGCTCCTTCCGGATGCCGGACATCATGGCCGCCTGCGGCGCAGTGCTGCGGGAGGTGGGCGCTACCAACAAGACCCGCCTTTCCGACTATGAGGCCGCCATCGGCGAAAATACCCGCGCTCTTTTGAAGGTACACACCAGCAACTACCGTATCGTCGGGTTCACGGAAAGCGTTTCCCCCGCCGCGCTGGCTGAGCTGGGCCGCGCCCGCGGCATCCCGGTGATTGAAGATCTGGGCAGCGGCTGCTTTGTGGATCTGACCCCTTTGGGCATTCAGGGGGAACCCACTGTGCAGGACTCTGTCAGAGCCGGTATGGACGTGCTGTCCTTTTCCGGGGATAAGCTGCTGGGCGGCCCGCAGGCCGGAATTCTTCTGGGCCGGAAGCGGTATATCGACCTGCTCAAGCGCCATCCGCTGGCCCGCGCCATGCGGGTGGACAAGCTGACGCTGGCCGCGCTGGAAGCCACGCTGCAAGCCTATGACGACGGCACCGCCTTTCAGGAGCTTCCCGTGCTTTCCATGCTGAGCCGGAAGCCGGAGGAGCTGCGTCAGGCGGCGGAGACGTTGTGCAGCAGGCTTCAGGCCATGGGCGTTTCCGCCGAAGCCGTCCCCACGGACAGCACCATCGGCGGCGGTGCCGTTCCTACCCAGACGCTGCCCTCCTTTGCCGCTGCAATTTCGCCGCCCGACGGTGCAGACGCGCTGGAAGCCCGATTGCGCCAACGTCCCCGTCCCATCATCGTCCGCATTGCCCACGGCCGGTGCCTGCTGGATCTGCGTACCCTCTTTGCGGAGGATTTGGATGAGATCGTCCGGGCATTTGAGGAATCCGGCGCATGAAGCATGGAATAATCGGCACCGCCGGCCATGTGGATCACGGCAAGACCGTGCTCATCAAGGCGCTGACCGGCACGGACACCGACCGGCTGGCAGAGGAGAAGTGCCGGGGCATCACCATCGATTTGGGCTTTGCCCATCTGGACTGGCCCGACGGCACGCAGGCCGGGATCGTGGATGTGCCGGGACATGAAAAATTCATCAAGAATATGCTGGCCGGAGCCGGAGGGATCGATCTCGCTCTGCTGGTCGTCGCTGCGGACGAGGGGGTTATGCCCCAGACTGTGGAGCATCTGGACATTCTGTCCCTGCTGGGCATCCGGGACGGTATTGTGGTGCTGACCAAAGCCGATCTGGCAGACGCGGACTGGTTGGAGATGATCCGAAAGCAGGTGCAGGAGCTGGTGCGCGGCACGTTTCTGGAGGGAGCGCCCATTCTGCCGGTTTCCGCTGTCACCGGCAGCGGAATTTCGGAACTGAATGAACAGCTGCACTCACTGGTGCTGCATACCAAAGAAAAAAGCACGCTGGCGCCCTTCCGTCTGCCCATTGACCGGGTCTTTTCCGTGGACGGCTTCGGCACCGTAGTCACCGGCACCCTTACGGAAGGGGTCATCCGCGTGGGAGACCCGGTGGAGCTGACGCCCTCCGGCCTGACCAGCCGCGTCCGGAACATACAGGTTCACGGGCAGAACACGGGGGCTGCCTATGCCGGCCAGCGGGCGGCGCTGAACCTGCCCAGCCTGAAAAAAGAGGAGCTTCATCGGGGAGACGCTGCGGTAAAGCCCGGCAGCGTCCGTCCCTCCCGGATGCTGGATGTACAGCTCCGATGCCTGCCGGACGCCCGCCGCACGATCCTCAGCGGTTCGCAGGTGCATCTCTACCACGGCGCTTCCGTGCAGCTGGCCAAGGCCGTGCTGCTGGACCGGGACGAGCTGTCCCCCGGAGCGCAGTGCTTTGCCCAGCTGCGGCTGACGGAACCGCTGGCTGCCAGACAGGGCGACCGATTTGTGATCCGATTCTACTCCCCTCTGGAAACCATTGGCGGCGGCGTGGTGCTGGATCCCTGTCCGCCCCGCCGCAAGCGGTATGACCCCGCCGTTCTGGAGTCTCTGCTGGTTCGGGAACAGGGGTCTGACCGGCAGCGGTTGCTTCAGGCCGTCGCCGGATTTGGCGTTCGCCTGCCCAACGCCGGGGAACTGGCCGGGGTGTCCGGGCTGGACGCAGCCGCAGTGCCGCCAATCATTGCGGAGCTGGTGTCCTGCGGGCAGCTGGCGGAGCCACTGCCGGGGCGCTATGTGACGGCAGCGGCGCTGGACGATCTCTGGCCCCGCTGCCGGGAGATTCTGGACACCTATCACCGCAGATTTCCCCTCCACGCCGGGATCCCGGCGGCGGAACTGCGGCAGAAGCTGTTCCGAAAGGCCGAACCTGCGGAAGCAGACGCCCTGCTGGGCGTGTTTCTGGCGGAGGGACGGCTGACGAACACGGCGGGCCGGTATGCTCTGGCCGGATTTTCCGTTCGCCTTACCAAACGGCAGACCGCTATCCGGGAGGAGCTTCTGCGCCGCTTTTTACAGGGGGGCATGGAGCCGGAGCCAATAGAAGCCGTACTGGCGGCCATTCCTTCCCCGGAGCGTGAAACCGCCCGTCAGGTGCTGGAAAGCCTGCTCACCTGCGGGGATCTGGTGCGGCTGTCGCCGGAGCTGTGCTGGCACCGGGATATCTGGCATCAGGCGTTGGAAGCCCTACAGACTCAATGCACCGCTCATGGCGCCGTCACACTGGCTGAGCTGCGGGATGCGCTGGGAACCACCCGGAAGTACGCCCTGCTGTTTCTGGAAGCCTGCGACCGCCGACGCATCACCATCCGGGAGGGCAACCTCCGCCGTCTGAACATGGACGTTCAGGTGCGATAAGCCCGCCGGGGCAGGCTGCTGTCCCGGCGGCTCCGGACCTTTGCCCTTTGATTCCTCCAAAAACTGAATACGGGAGCAGATGGGTGCTGGTGTGCCTTCCGGTCTTCAAAACCGGTACGGACGGCGAACAACCGCCTGGGTGGGTTCGATTCCCACATGCCCCCGCCAAAGTCAGAGCCGCCCTTTTGGGCGGCTTCTCTTTTGGCGGGGGCATGTTTTCATGTTCCTTATCTTCATCTTTTTCTGGCTGGAACTGCCGGAATGTGGTATACTCATTCCAAATAGATACACAGAAGAAAGGAACCATGCCATGGACACCATTTATGACGTTATTATCTTAGGAGCTGGCCCGGCCGGGCTGTCCGCCGCCATTTATGCCGGCCGGGGCCGTCTGAACACCCTGCTGCTGGAGCAGGGGCAGGACGGCGGTCAGATTGCCCTCACTGCTCATCTGGACAACTACCCCGGTCAGCTGGAGGGGGACTCCGGCTCCAGTCTCATCGCCCGGATGTCCGCGCAGGCTGACAGAGCCGGCGTCCAGCGGATCCGGGATACCATCCGCACGGCGGAGCTGGACGGTCCCGTAAAAAAGCTGGCGGGACGGACGGAAGCTTACCTTGCCAAAACGGTGATTCTGGCCTCCGGCGCTTCGCCGCGGCCCATTGGCTGCAAAAATGAGGACGCCTACGTGGGACGGGGCATTTCCTTCTGCGCCACCTGCGACGCGGCATTTTTTCGGGATCTGGAGGTCTTTGTGGCAGGCGGCGGGAACGCTGCCGTGGAGGAAGCCCTGTATCTCACCGGCTTTGCCCGCAGCGTCACCCTCATCTATCCCTCGGAGCGTCTCACCGCGCCGAAGATCCTGCAGGAGCAGGCCGCTCAAAACCCCAAGCTCCGCTTCCTGCCCCATTCTGTTGTGGAGGAGGTTGGCGGCGAAGGCCACGACGTGCTGGACCGCATGGTGATCCGAAACGTGCAGACAGGCCAGCTGACGGAGCTGCGGGCTGACAGCCGGGACGGGATGTTCGGCCTGTTCGGCTTTCTTGGCTTCCAGCCCAGCACCCGGCTTTTCGAGGGACAGCTGGACACGGAGGGGGGCTACCTCCTTACGGACGCCGATATGCACACAAACCTCCCCGGTGTCTTTGCCGCCGGAGACATTCGGAAAAAGAGTCTGCGGCAAGTAGTCACCGCCGCTGCGGACGGCGCTATTGCCGCCGTTCAGGCGGAACGGTATCTCCGGCAGCTGAAATAAGAAACCCGGCGGGAACAGAGTTCCCGCCGGGTGAGGCTGTCGATAAAGTGATAAATTTTCCGCGACGGTAAGGAAGGGTGTGCGCGGGAAACCCAAGAAGGGTGTCCCGCGCCATTAAAATCCTAAGTTTTCAGAACTTTTATGAAGTTCTGAAAACTTGCTCAGCGGGGAGAAAAGACTTTTTCGACACGCTGCCCGGCGGGAACAGAGTTCCCGCCGGGTTTTCATAATATGCTCAATATATGCTCAATCGTCGATAAAGTAGCCCACCGTGCCGAAGATCTCTTTCAACTTCTGCGGCTTTCGGATCTGGATCTTTTTATAGCCCAGCTCCACCGCCCCGTCCTTGGCCAGAGCGTTCAGGATCCGATTCACCGACACCCGGTTGATCCCCGTGATCTCAGCGATCTGCTCGTTGGTATAGGGGATCGTCTCCCCGATCCGCATATAGCAGGAGTTGAGGAAATACGCCACCTTCTTGTTGTTTTCCCGGAAGTGGGCGCAGCAAATATAGTCAGAAAGCAGCGTCAGCCGTTCCACCAGCGGCCGCATCAACTCCTGCACCCCCCAGCCCCGCTCCGACCAGAGCCGCAGCAGCTCGCTGCCCGGCAGGAGATACATTTCCGCCGGTGCGATGGCTTCCACACTGACCTGCACCGTGGCGTCCAGCAGCAGGGATTCGCTGCAAATCAGGTTGTCCGGCTCGATATAGAACAGGGTGATATCGTCTCCCGCAGAGTTGATGCAGAAAGTGCGGGCATATCCGCTGGCCAGATAGCAGCTGTAGGCAGCAGGCTGTCCCTTTTCGATCAACAGCTGACCCGGATTGTATTTTTTCAGTTGGCCATACTGCCGGAAAATCTCCGAAAGCCGCCGGTCGCCGCTCAGTTCCGCCATGCCGTCATCTCCTTTTTGCCGCGAATTCTTATTTAAATAAATTATAACACATTTTCCGAATCAGGCAAGTAAAAATGGCTCCGCCGGGGAACCATCCCCCTTTAGAAATACTGACAAAATTTCTCCTCGATTTTTTCATAATCTGCTGAGGGTCCATTGTATATAACGATACATTCTCTTCCCGCCTTTTCCCCTACACTAAAGATAAAGAGAGGTGACCCATTATGGCAAATACCATGCGGGGCCTGGTGAAGGAAGCTTCCAGACCCGGAAAGCTCGTTTACCGGACCGATCTGCCCATTCCGGAGCCCGGCGATGACGAGGTGCTCATCAAGGTCCATTGCTCCGCCCTCTGCGGCACAGACATGCACATCGTGGAATGGGACAAGTGGAGCCAGATCCACGCCAGAGCCCCTCTGGTCATCGGCCATGAGACCGCAGGCGACATTGTAGCCGTAGGCAAAAACGTGACGGAGCGGAAGGTGGGGGACCGGGTCTCCTGCGAATCCCACATTCCCTGCAACCACTGCTGGTTCTGCGACCACGGCATGAAGCATATCTGCAAAAACATGGAGTTGTTCGGCGTGTCCGTTCCCGGCGCATTCGCAGAATACGCCTGCATCCGCTGGGACTGCACCTTCCCGCTGGACGAGAGCCTGTCCTATGAGGCCGCCTGTATGTTTGAGCCGATGGGCGCCGGGGTCCACGGCGTGGAAGCCGCCGAGGTGGCAGGGAAAGCCGTTCTGGTCAGCGGCTGCGGCCCCATCGGCCTCACCGCCGTGGCCGCCAGCAAAACCTTCGGGGCCAGACAGGTGATTGCCTGCGACCTTATTGACGAGCGTCTGGAAGCCGCCAGAAATATGGGGGCGGACGTGATTTTCAACAGCCGTCACGGTGGCCTCTACGAAGAGATCATGAAGCTGACGGACGGTATCGGCGTGGACGCCGCCATTGACGTTACCGGCTCCGGCGAGGCTATCCGAACCGCGCTGCGCTCCGTCCGGGCCGCCGGACGGCTGGTGGGCGTGGGCCTGCCCAACAAGCGGGTGGAGCTGGATCTGGCCAACGACCTGATTTACCGGGAGGTGGAATTCACCGGCATCTCCGGCCGGAAGATCTGGGAGACCTGGGAGGATTTCGCCAAAGTCATGAACGGCCCCTATTACCATCTGGAATCCGTTATGGGCCGTCATTTTGCTCTGGAGGATTTTGAAGAGGGCTTTGCGTGTATAGAGCGGGGAGAGCCGGGCAAGGTGCTGCTCTATCCCTGAGTCCCTGACAACCTGACCAACCACAGGCCGGTATTCTTGCGGCCGGCCTTAAAACAATTTAAGGAGGAGTATCATGCAGTACGAAAAGGAATTTCTGCGGAAGCTGTACCGAAACCTGCTGGATATGCGGCTTTTGGAGCAGAAGATGGTAGACACCTATGCACAGGGCCGCGTCCCCGGCCACATCCACAGCGGCGTGGGACAGGAGGCCTCCTTTGTGGGCGTACTGGCCAACTATAAAGAGGGCGACTATTATAAGCGCACCCACCGTCTCACCGCCGTTCCCTACATGATGGGAACCAGTCTGGACACCTTCTTCGGAGAGCTGCTGGCCAAGACCACCGGCAACTCCGGCGGCCGGGGCGGCGCCATCCACATCGGCGAGCTGCACACCGGCGATCTGGGCTTTTCCGGCACATTGGGCTGCGACGCCGCCGTGGGCGTTGGCGCGGCGCTGACCATCGACGCCGAGGGCCGGGACAACCTGTCCTTCGTGTTCATGGGCGACGGCACCTCCAGCCGCGGCCCCGTGTATGAGGCCATGAATCTGGCATCCGCATGGAAGCTGCCGGTTCTCTTCATCTGCCACAATAACCAGTTCGCCATCTCCACCCCTGCTTCCTATTCCATCGCCGTGGAGCATCCCGGCGCAGACCGGGCTGCCGCCTTCAATATGCCCTCCAAGGCAGTGGACGGCACGGACGTGCTGGCAGTCTACGAGGCTGCAAAGGAGCTGGTGTCCGGGATCCGGGCAGGCAACGGCCCTGCCATTTTGGAGTGCAGGGATTACCGCTGGCGCGGCCACTTTGAGGGCGATCAGTGCGCCTACCGGGACGCCGCCGTTACCGAGGACTGGATTGCTAACCACGACTGCGTGAAGAATTTCGAGGCCAAGCTGATGGAGCAGGGCGTCATCACTGCCGACGAGATTTCCCAGATGCGTGCCGATTTTGACCGTGAGATGGACGAAGCCATTCTCCGGGCCGAGGCCGCGCCGGAGATGAAGCCGGAAGAGATCTACGACAACCTGTACGTTTGAGAAGGAGGGGAACCGTATGAAAGTCACTTACGCAAACGCCATCGGCGACGCGCTGAAAGAGGAAATGCGCCGGGACGGCAAGGTTCTGATCTACGGCGAGGATATCGCCCAGTTCGGCAATATCTTCGGCATTACCCGCGGGATGCTGGAGGAATTCGGCCCCAAGCGGGTCCGCAATACCCCCATTACGGAAACGGCCATCATCGGCAGCGCCATCGGCGCGGCGGAGACCGGCCTGCGGCCCTGTGTGGAGCTGATGTACTCTGATTTCACCATGGTGGCCTTTTCCGAAATTTTCCACTGCGTTTCCAAATGGCGCTATATGCACGGCCCGGAGTATAAGCTGCCGCTGGTAATCCGCAGTGCTTCCGGCTCCTCCAACGGCGCAGGCAGCGAACATTCCAACACCGTGGAGAGCCTGTTCATGCACGCCCCCGGCCTCACCATTATCACCCCCTCCTGCGCCTACGACGCCAAGGGCCTGCTGAAGTCCGCCATCCGCAGCGACAACCCCGTGCTGTTCTGCGAGCCAAAGCAGCTCTATCAGGTCAAGCAGGAGATCCCCGACGATATTTACAACTCCGATTACACCATCCCCATCGGCGTGGCGGACGTAAAGCGCCCTGGCAAAGATGTGACGCTGGTGGCAGTGGGACTCATGGTTCCCCGTGCGCTGGAGGCCGCAGAAAAGCTGGCCGCCGAGGGCATTGATGTAGAGGTCATCGACCCCCGCACCATCGCTCCGCTGGATAAGGACACCATTTTCAGCTCCATCCGCAAGACCCACCGGGCCGCTGTGGTGGAGGAGAGCAACAAGACCGCCGGTATTGGCGCAGAGCTGGCCGCCATGTTCCAGGAGGAGCTGTACGACGAGCTGGACGGCCCTGTGGCCCGCATCGCGGCGCTGGATGTTCCCATGCCCTACAACATCGCCATGGAACACTACTCCATCCCCGATGTGAACCGTATCTGCGCGTCCATCCGGGCCATGATGGACTGACCTTGGGAAAGGAGAATCGCAATGAGTACAACGATCGTAATGCCCAAGGCGGGACTGACCATGGTGGAGGGTACCATTTCCCGGTGGCTGGTCACTGAGGGCGCTCATGTAAAAAAGGGCGACGCCCTGATGGAATACGAAAACGAAAAGAACACCATTGAGTGTGACGCGCTGGCTGACGGCTATGTTCACATTCTGGCCCAGGAGGGCGACACCATCCCGGTGGGCGAGCCTATCGGGATTCTGGCGGAAAGCCCGGAGGAGCTGGCCGCCCTGTCCGGGGCTGCTGCCGCTCCCGCGAAAGCCCCTGCCGCCCCTGCGGCCCCCGCTCCGGCGGCCGCGTCTGCTGAAGGCGTGGTGGAGATCCCCATGCCCCGGGCAGGCTTGACCATGGTGGAGGGCACCATCGCCCAGTGGAAAGTCAGCGAGGGCGCTGAGGTTGCCAAGGGCGACGTGGTGATGGAGTTTGAGAATGAGAAAAACACCATCGACTACGAGATCGTCCACGGCGGCTTCCTGCATCAGGTGGTCAGCGAGGGCGACACCGTGAAGGTGGGTGAGCCCATCGCCTATGTGGCGGAGACCAAGGCGGCATACGATGCTCTGGTTTCCGGTGGCGCACCTGCCCCCGCCGTGGAAAAGGGCTGTATCCGGGAATGCCCCACCTGCGTCCACACCGCCGCCCCCGCAGCGGCAGCGCCTGCTGTCAGCTCCGCCGTCCGTACAGACGGCCATATCCGCGCCTCCGGCCTTGCCAAAAAGATGGCCAAGGAGGCGGGCATTGACATCCGGGCCGTCAGCCCCAGCGGCGGAGACGGCACCCGCATCATCGCGCGGGATATCACCGCCTATCTGGAAGCCCGGAAGAACGCCCCCGCGCCGGCTGCCGCCGCTTCCGCCGGACTTGAGGACGAGATCACCGAGATCCCCTGGGTGGGCGTAAAGAAGACCATCGCCCGCAACATGATGAACTCCCTCCAGACCATGGCCCAGAACACCTGCACCCTGGAGGTGGACTGCACCGACCTGCTGACTCTGCGGGAAAAGTACGTGGCAGATCAGGAAATGCTGGGCTGCAAGATCACTGTCAACGACCTGCTGTGCAAGATGCTGGGCAAGGTGGTGGCAAAGCACCCCCTGGCCAACGCCACCTTCGACGGCAAGACCCTCTATACCCACAAGCACGTCCACCTTTCCGTGGCCGTGGCCACCGAGGACGGCCTGATGGTACCCGTGGTCCGCAACATCGATACCCTGTCCCTCACGGAGATCAACGCGAAGATCAAGGACCTGGCCCAGCGGGCCAAGGAGAAAAAACTGGACGGCAGCGAGATGACCGGCGGCACCTTCTCCATCACCAACGTGGGTATGTTCCCCATCGATTACGGCACCCCCGTCATTAACCCGCCCCAGACCTGCATCTGCGGCTTCGGCCGTCCCAAGCTGAAGCCCGCCATCCTGCCGGACGGCACGGTGGGCGCCCGCATGATGATGAACGTGTTCCTGACCTTCGATCATCAGGTCATTGACGGGCTGGAATGCGGCCGCATCTTCAAGGATCTGGAATATTACATTCTCCATCCTGAGATGATTCTGGCCTGAGAGGAGAAACGAGTATGCAAATCATTGTCATCGGCGGCGGCCCCGGCGGTTACGTAGCCGCCATCCGGGCGGCCCAGCTGGGCGCGAAAGTCACCCTGATTGAAAAAGAGCATCTGGGCGGCACCTGCCTGAATATCGGCTGCATCCCCACCAAGTGCCTGCTCCACAGCGCCGAGCTGGTGGAGGACATCAGGAATCAGGGCAAGGACATCGGCGTGAAGGTCACCGGGGTCGAGGTGGACTTCCCCCAGGTCATTGCCCATAAGAACGACATTTCCAAAAAGCTCACCGGCGGTGTCAGAAGCCTGCTGAAGATGAATAAAGTCGCCGTTATCGACGGCGAGGCCGCGTTCACCGGCCCCAAAAAGCTGTCTGTGAAGAAGGCGGACGGCTCCCGCGAGGAGATGACGGCGGACGCCATCATCATCTCCACCGGCTCCGTCAACTCCACGCCGCCCATCCCCGGCCTGAAGGAGAATCCCAACTGCATCGACTCCACCGGAGCACTGTCTCTGGAGGCCCTGCCCAAGAGCATGGTGGTCATCGGCGGCGGCGTTATTGGCCTGGAGCTGGCCTGCGCTTATGCGGCTTTCGGTACGAAGATCACCGTGGTGGAGGCCATGGATCACATGCTGCCCATGCTGGACGGCGATTTGACCAAGATCGGCGTTGCCCACATGAAGAAGATGGGCATGGAGTTCCATCTGGAATGTCCCGTGCAGGCCGTGGAGGAATCCCCGGTGGGGGCAAAGGTGGTCTGCAAGACCAAGGCCGGCGAGACTGTCAGCTTCGAGGCGGAGAAGGTGCTGGTTGCTATTGGCCGCAAAGCCAATACCGCCAGCCTGAACCTGGACGCCGCCGGACTGAAGAACGATAAGGGCCGCATCCTCGTCAACGGCAAGATGGAGACGAACGTCCCCGGCGTGTATGCCATCGGCGACTGCGTAAAGGGCTATGCCCAGCTGGCTCACACCGCTTCTGCCATGGGTGAAGTGGCGGCGGAGAACATCTGCGGTCATGAGGCCCACTATGATGAATCCACCAACCCCACCTGCGTCTACATCGAGCCGGAGGCTGCCTCCGTGGGCCTCACGGAAGAGCAGTGCAAGGCCAGGGGTATCGAGTACAAGGTGGGCAAGTTCCCCATGAGCGCCAACGGCAAGGCTTTGATCCTCAACGGCGGTGAGGGCCTTGTGAAGATCATCGCCGGGAAAAAGTATGGCGAGATCCTCGGTATGCACATCATTGGCCCCCGCGCCACTGATTTGATTTCCGAGGGCGCTTTGGCCATCGGCTGCGAGTGTACGCTGGATGAGATCATCAACACCATCCATTCCCATCCCACGGTGACGGAGACCATCCGGGAAGCCGCCCTCCACGCGGAAAAGCGCGCCATCCACACCAAAAACTGACTCCTATCCTTTCCCCTCGGATGCTGCCCTCTCGGCATCCGGGGGATTTTCTGTGCGTTTCACACATTCCTATGCAAATTTTCATGCAATACACCTCGCTTTGCCTGTCCTTCGCAGGCCAGATCTTGCAGATATCCCCTGCAAATTCCCTGTGTTAAAGAATTGTTAAAAAATTCTTCATACATTTTGAAATGATTTGGCTATAATCTGTGTTCGTATCTGATGATCCGGAGGAATTTTTTCATGCGAAACTACATGACCGACAGCGCATTCCGGCTGAGCGATTTGCGTTTGTACAACCTGCGGCTGCTCTGCTTCTGGCCCATCTTCTTTCTGGTGTTTACATATGCGGAAAAGTTTTTCCCCGCAGCCCACTATTTCTCCATGCACTGCCGTCTGGACGACCTGATCCCCTTTTGCGAATGGTTCGTCATTCCCTATGTGATCTGGTTTCCCTTTGTAGGCAGCATGGTGTTCTACACTCTGCTCCGGGACGCCGCGGCTTTCCGCCGTCTGATGCGCTTTATCATTCTCACCTATTCCGCCGCTCTGTTGGTTTTCTTCCTTTTCCCCACCTGCCAGTATCTGCGGCCGGCGCTCCTTTTCCGCGGCAACCCGCTGGTTCGGTTGGTCGCGTCCATTTACGCCAACGACACCAACACCAATGTCTGCCCGTCCATCCACGTTATCGGCTCTCTCGCCGTCTGGTTTGCCGCCCGCGACACTGGGAAACTCCCCGCCATCCTGCGAAAAGGCGTCATTCCCATTATGGCCGTCCTGATCAGCATTTCTACGGTCTTTTTGAAGCAGCACTCCGTGCTGGACATCATTGCCGCTCTGCTGGTCTGCGCTGCTGCCTACCCAGTGGTGTACCGCAGCGTTCCAGCCCGCCATCCCGTCTCCCTGCGTATCCGCGCCTTGTCCAGCAGGAAGTATCCGCAGCTGTGATTCCCGCATTTTTCTTTCCCATAAAAGGCCGCGCTGGCTGCACATCCATGCAACGTATTCAAAGAGCGGAGGCCCTCTCATGCGGTCTCCGCTTTTACCGTTGACACCCGCTTTGAAATGAGCTAAAATGATGATTAGCCTTTTTAGGGGGGCGCTAAGCAGCCCTTCCGTAACCCGCCGCCATATGAATCCATTTTTGTATATGCCCCCGTAGCTCAGTTGGATAGAGCGGTCGCCTCCTAAGCGGTTGTTCAATCCTCACTATTTACAATTTCATTTGATATACGCGCCAATAGCTCAGTTGGATAGAGCGTCCCCCTCCTAAGGGGAAGGCCGGGGGTTCGAATCCCTTTTGGCGCGCCAGATAATAACGCCGAAAGCCTTTGTTTTCAAGGGTTTTCGGCTTTTTTATTGAGCAGTAAAAGAAAAAATAATCAAGCTTCGCTTGGAGAGGATGTTCTCTTTTATTGCTGCAAGGGAATCATGGTTCGGGTGTTTCGTATCGCTTATATTATACAGTAAATTCAGTGGTTTTGTACAGTAGCTAAATATTTAGGTGATTAACGGCGTTAAATAGGGTTGGTGTCGAATGAACTTTATTTGCCCGAATTGTTCTTCTCGTACATAGCAATGGCAAACTCAAGCATCTGTTTTCCGGCTGAATCAGAAGCCACTTCCTCAAGCTTTTTTGCAAAATCTTCATCTGCCAGAGAGATTGTCACTTTAGATTCAGAATCCGATTTGCCAGAGCGACTAAGGAACTTTCCAATCGCTTTCGCTGTATCAATTCTTACGCTGTCCTCCGGTGTTTCGTAATAGTCCTGTATCGTACTTAACTGACGATGGGCGGTATCCTTAGCCAAGCTCACATAGTCATGCCTGTTATAATCAAGTTTTTTTGTGATTGAGAAATGCCTTAGGCTATACAGGTCTACTTTTGGAAGTCCTAAAGGCTCATAGAGTGAACGGAACATATCATCGGCGTATTGTGAACTGATATGCGTACCATCCTCGTGAGCAAATATCAAATCATCATCAATGTAGCTGTCTCCTGCAAGCTGCTTATGCTGATTCTGAACAAGCCTGTAATCACGGAGCATGAAAATGACTTCCGGCGCTATATAGATTCTGTCCGTCTTTGCTTCGATTTCCTTTTCCGTCTTGGTAACATGGAAAACTGCTCGTCTCTTTGCATCCGGTCGGGTGCTGCGAACTTGGTCGAATACTTTGAGAATCCCCCGACCATTTGTTTCTTTAATAAATTTCTCAGTGCGGTAAGTCAACTCCTTGTAGTTACGAATATAAGACGGTTCATGCTTGTCCTCGTTATCGTATAAATCAGACCATGTTAAGGCAAGACATTCTCCAATACGGCTGCTCAGTGCCACCATAAGGCTGATTAGAAGCTTGAGCTGTGGATCGGAACAGTTATCATACGCAAAATTAAACTGTTCTTCTGTCCACACCTCACGCCTGCTTGACTTCGGTTGCTTTACAGTCACACCCAACATGGGGTTTTCTGTGATAAGCTCCAATTCGTCCGTAGCGTACTTAAATGCTCGGCTGATGATTTTCTTGCAATCATAAACAGTACGCTGTGATACCCTTGCCCCATTTGCCTTATGATTCCCGTTGGCTTGCGGTAATTGAAGCATATCCTTGAAGCCCTGTCTCATATCGACACGGGTTATTTTCCATATAGGGAATGAACCAAACACGGGAACAATGTAATTACGAATCTTACCGATATTCGCTCTGTAAGTGCCCTCGTCCCATCCATATCTGTCTCCGATGGTATGCAGATACTTAGTATGCTCGGCATAGGCATACAAGAGCTGTTCAACGGTCTCTATCTCCGTTTTATCAACTTTGGAAGCCACCGTTGTGCCCTTGGCAGCCTTATGTTCCTTTTCACGGAGCAGAAGATAGGATACGAACTGGTTTTTCGCACGTTCGTTATTCACTGTTTCGGTGGTCTGGTGTTCCTTACCCTCGGAATCAAGATACCCGTAGCGGATGCGCCAGTTGTCATTGGTAGCGTTAATTTTGGTTGGCTCGCTATGCCACAAATATTCAGCTATGTCTTTCTTCTTAGGTTTTCTGCCCATACCAGACGTTAGAACTCGTTTGGATGATTGTTATACCAATCTTCAAAACTGTTCTTGTCGATACGAAGATATTTTCCCACCATGAATACACGAAAATCATTGTTTTTCTGATGCTTTTTGATAAAGTTGCGGACACTTTCCTCTCCGACACCATAGATGTTCATAATGTCCTGCACAGAGTAGTTGCGACACTCCATGATAGACGGGGTTACTCCTGCCATAGTATTCATCTCCTTTATATTATCACTGGTTAGACACGGTTGTGTGGCATTATTCTTTTTTATGCCACAACGGAATTATAGCACAGTAGCTTTACCGACGTCAAGCGTTTTGACACGATTATGTGGCTTGCGGTTTTTTAACGTGGCAATTTTTGCGTGATTACCCCGTTTGCGATAGATTACCATTGCTTTCTTCCTAAAAGGATGTTATTATTTGAAGTGTTATGGTGTATCGTAACACCAATACAGCTTGGAGGGAAATAAATGAGTTTATGGGATAAATTCTTGAACAATATAAAGATAGAAAAACGAATCGAAACGGGACAGAAAATCAAGAGAATCCGTTTGCGTAATAAGACTGCCGTTTCAGAATTGGCAGAAGCCGCAGGGGTAAATGAAGCTGCAATAAGAAATTATGAGGTTGGATATCGCCAAATTTCCAGAGATAAATTGGAATTGATTGCTCAAAGGCTCGGTGTCCCTGTGGAAACACTTGTTGACCGCCAGATCGACAGCTATAATGATGCCATGCACATTCTGTTTGAACTGTCGGATAAATATGACCTTGTTCCTATCGAACTTCCGCAAGAGCCTAAGTACGCTATCCAGACAAAGGATGAGACAATTCTTCAAGCGTTGCAAGCGTGGTACAATGAAAGGCGCAAATGGGAGAACGGAGATATCACACAAGCCGAGCTGCAAGAATGGACGGACACATTCCCCTTACAATGCAAGGAAAATGAACCTCCGGCAGAAAAAGGCGAATCCCGTTATACAGACTTTGAACGTATTTTAGGGCTGAAATCTGCATTGGAGCAGATGGACATGATTGTGAAGGACAATGTAGAACTGATTGAGGATTGCATTGCTCATAAGGATTATAAAGCGGCTCGTGAGCATTTGAGAACGCTTAAAGCCACTGTTCATACGCTGTCACAGGTGGATATTAAACGATACGGTAAATAAAGAAATCACAGGCGATTCCTACTGCATTACGCAAAGGAGCTGCCTGTGATTTTTTGTTACTTGGGCTCGATGGAGCAGCGGTCTAATGAAAATTCCAATAGTATACCAATCAGTTCATTTCGGCTACGCCCTGTCTGAGCCGATATTTCATCAATGCGCTGCACAACGTCCTCTCTGATACGAACAGAAAAGGTCTTATAACCGTCATCCCCCTTGGGACGTTTCGGATGGATTATCAATTTTTCCTCTTTCATGCTAAATCACCTCTATGTTAGATTTTATGTTTCCATAGATGTGATTTATATGTTATAATTTATGTTATAAATTATATTGGAGGGATTGAAATGAACTCGGACGAATTATATACGCTGAAAAGCATGGTGCTTGATAACTACGAGCAGTACCATGACGGTCTTACAATACTCTTAGAAAGCGATAAGGGGCTTTACAAGGCGTTTGGACAGTCTCCCCGTACACAAAGTATCTAAAGACAGAGAACTTCTATCTAACGTCAAAAGAACGCCTTACGTACATGATGGGATTCATTGATGCCTTGGCTTGGCTGACAAGACAGGGAAAGTTAGTGCCGGATACGTTCCCAACAGATATCGCAGGATTCACAGACCCAGAGGAAACCCCGGAAGAACGGGCAGAATATTTTGAGCAGCGATACAAGGGCTTATCACCGGAGCAGCGTGCCGAACTGGAAGCGTTTGATAAAGAAAATGAAGAGATGTGGCTTGAACAAGTCGAAGAAAGCATTAAAGAGAATAAAGTAATCAATAATCTGATTCTGCGTATTGTTACCGGGGAAGATTATTGATATCCAAAGAGCGGTGTATTTTGCGATAACAAGAATTCTTCGCCTCGTGGAGAGGTCATATATTTGACGAATCCTCTTTTTAGCCCTATAATATATAGGTCATTTATAGATAAGGAGGATTTGATATGCCTAAGTTCAAAATCTCAAATGATTATATTTCAAAATGCAATGACACGGATGTTCCTCAGTATCCAAAGTACACAACACAGGTGATCAATCTTGCAAATCAGAACGCCGGTGGAACAAGACCCAGAAATGTTGGTCAGCTATCCGAACTACTTCCTGAGTATCTGTCATTACCGGGTGAAGCCTCACTTTCTGGTTGGAGAGAATGGTATACCGAGAGATATCCGGATGCTGTCGAAAATGCAGTTGACAAGATTTGGACACAGGTTAATAACCTCAGAGATTGTATGGATTATATTGACAAGCCTATGGTTAAAACTTGGGTAGAAGACTTGATTTACAACAAGACTTTTAATGGTCTGTACTATCAGAAGGCTATTCTCCAGAAGATTTCCGAGCTTGAGGGAAAGCCATTCAGACTTGCTAATCCGAATGAAGAAGCTATGAATATTGATGGTTTTGTCGGGGATACCGCATACCAGATTAAACCAGACACTTATGACCACATGAAGTATGGGGTTCACGAAGAAATTCCTTGTACGATAGTTAAGTATCGGAAAACATCAACGGGCATTGAAGTTGAATACTAAGAGAAAAGGCAGGTGCTTTACGCATCTGCCTTTTCGTATGAGCAAACTATTTCGTTACCAATTAATTGAGCAGAGTTTAGCAGTGTAATCAGTATTTCTGTTTCTTGTCTGGTTTTCACCTTGAATGAATGGTTCACATTTTCATACAACTTTTCTTTCTTTTCTGTTGGCAAACTGTCAATAAATTCTTTATGTCTGCTAATTCTGTCCATCGTATAGAGATTTAGCTCAGTAACACTTTGAACCGCTTCCGAAGTAGCTTGCTCACAAAGGTTTGCATCAATGTCTACGCCAATAGAGTTTCTTTCAGAAGCTATGGCAGCCTTTTCAACTGTACCTGTACCAGCAAATGGGTCATATACCAAATCATATTTCATCGAGTACATATTGACTAATCTGTAAGCCAATTCGAAAGGAAATGCTGCGCTTCTTGCTCTGGAAGCTCCTTTTTTAAGCTTCTGCATAGTTCCTTTAAGCTCCCAAAGATCAGAAAACCAAACATTACGTTCTTCCCAAAAATAAGCACTATTATGTCGTGTGCCCTTCTCAGCATTAGCAAACTTTCTATTTCCGCCTTTTCTAAACACAAGTATGTATTCATGCTCATAGGTTACATAAGCACAAGGCGGATACATTCCCGATCCCATGAATTTATTGGGAGCATTAGTTGGTTTGTGCCAATGAATGTCTGGGAGGACATCATATCCCATACCCAAGAACTTGTTAATAATTCTTGTGTGATTAGAAAACAGTTTAAATTGTCCATCGCAATTTTTAGTAGCGTCTCCAATGTTAATACAGACAACTCCACCATCAATCAAGACTCTATCAACATCTTCCCATGTCTTATCCAACACCTTGTGCATCGCTTCAAATGCATCTTCAAATCTGCTTTCGGTAAGTGCAAGATTCACTTCTTCGCTCTGATTAGAGAAACATTCATCCCACATTTCTATCATTGGATACGGCGGTGATGTAACCACCAATCCAACGGTTTTATCTCTAATATAATCCTGTGTGTTCTTTGAATTGCAATTAATTATTCTATGCTTTGTGTTCACATTCCACCTCATATATGTTCTATTACATCTTCAATCTTGCAATTGAACAAGGTGCATATTCTATCAAGAATTTCCAATGATACTTGTTCGCCTCTACCCATTTTATCCATAGTAGATTTAGATATATTTGCAGCTTCCATCAATTGCTTCTTTGTCATATCCTTGTCTATAAGCAATTTCCACAAAGGTTTGTAATTAAACGCCATATTCTTCACCTCTGCTTGCAAGTGTAACATAAAAGTATTGAGATGTCAATATTTTTATACTACAAATACACCGTCAATTTCAAGGATATGATATCATATCTTATTGCCTTCTCTTTCCTTAATTACAGATTCACCAATAGCAATTTCCAATGATAGAACGCTATTACTAATCACAATCTTTTGACGAACCATCCAAATCATCCTTTGGCATCAGTTCCAGAATCTTTTTATACCAGTGTTTTTCCTCTCCGTTTTCTCGCAACGCAAACTGGCAAAACAGTGTCATTAACTCAAAATATTTTGTTTGGAGTTCTCCCCAATCCTTATTAGAAGAAAATCGAACAACATTTGTGTTATAAGCAATTTGATTGACGTTATTTCCAATGCGGTTCACTTCGTAAATCAACTGCTTTGCCTGGTCTCTATCCATGTGCCACTGCTTACCCGACAACGATTCTGCAAGAATCAGTTTTCTTAAATATTCCGATTTCGATAAGCCATACTCAAAAGCATTTTTTGTGAGCATAGCATTTTCCTCTGGAAGCAAAGTAAAACGGAATTGCTCTGTGCGAACTCTATCTTTTTCAGCCATTTATTATTTCTCCTTTCAAAACTTCCTCACCGTGAGGAAATTACAAAATTGTTCGTCAGTGATTTTATTTTTGTTGCGCCGTCTGCGGGACAATCATTTTGCCGTTTTGTAAAATGGTACGGGTGGGGGTATTAGGGGGAGCTGCCCCAGTGCAACGGCTAACAAGTGGGAAAATGACACGAGTGGGTACATTTCCCCTATGCTTGCTATTGCAAGTATAGGGAGAATAATGGACAACGAGTGGGTACAATTTCCCCATGCTTGCTATATGCAAGTATGAGGGAATGGGTACATTTTCCCCCTGCTTGCTAATAATGTTTTGCTATGGATTTTTAGGGTCGAGTATTGTGTCAAGCTGCGATTTCCACGCCATAATATTTTTGATTTCTTTTTCAAAAACATAAGATTCTTTTTGGCGTTTTCGCTCCAAAAATTTTCTCCAATAATAATCAATTTCTTTCTGCAACTCATTGATATACTCTTGCAGTTCGTCCCGTTCCTCAGCGGAATATTCTTCGGTGTCAGCGGTCATTTCTGCCATTTCTTTTTTATTGCTTTCAAGTTCATCCATCAAATCAATATAATCGTCCAAATCCCCCCACAGCAGCAAAAATTTCAGAAATGTATCATCTGAAAACATGGCGAACCAACAACGCTGATACCACTGTTCCGCATACATCCGTTCATCACTTCCGTTGGAATATGTTCCGTCTACTAAATCCCCGATGAAGTTCTCTAACAGTTCTGAAATCGTCAGCCCACCCTCGCCGGATTTTTCAGCAAGGCGTTTCACATCTGCATCGGAAAGATTTACTGTTATGGTTCTTGGTTTTATGGTTTCAATCTCATTTTTTTGTGAACTGTAATCTCTCATTTCGTCTCCTTTGCTTGTAAAATTGATTGATTTAAACCGAGGGCAACGGCAGCAACGGGTACACCGTTGTTTTCGTTAGGATAAGCGGCAGAATTTTGCCGTTGTCCTCGGAAACCCGACTACGGGTAAATTTTCTTCATCATCCTATGAAAAACAACGGTGTTGGCGTAGTACCCGTAGTTATTTGACTTCGATATAGTCAAGAGTTATCCATTTTTTCTTGTTATGGAATGCGCTCACATAAGAAACCCCATAGATCTCTCTCAGCGAATCTTGCGCTGCTTTCAAGCTCTTTGAGAACACAGCCGCACTGTAACTAACAAGAATCGGCTCTCGTGCCTGCAAGATTGTCAGTAGCTCTGTTGCTGTCCCCTCCCAATGGTGCGCTTCTTCTGCCTTGATGAAATTAACGATAGCGTGTAAAAACCGTTCTTTCTCATTGACAACCGATTCGTCACGGGTGAGCTTGTTCCAACGGCAGGATTCTTTGTCAAATTCAAGGGCAAATTCAAAGGCTTCGGTATCACGGTTGGAAATAGTGAGGTTGGCTCTGGTGTCGGTGCGCTTGCTCTTTGTCAGCACCCAGTTCCCGTCCGTTCCTCCTGCCATGCCCTCACTGCCGGAAATCTTGCTGATATCATCATCGTGCTTGCCTTTGTTGGTGTGCGTGAGTGCAAGGATGGTAAGGTCAAATTCCATGCTTATCTGGCGCAGGATGTTGGTAAACTCCACGTCTCCGGCATAGATGTTCTTTACAAACTCATTCCCTCTGATATGTTGGAGCGTATCAATGACTACCAGTTTGATGTTGGGATGCAGCGTTAAGTAATCACGAATATCTTCCTCAACGCCGGAAGTGATGCTGTTTGCCTTTAAGACGAAGTGGATGTTCTCCATCCCCTCATAAGCTTCAAGCATCTCAAAACGGCTCTGTAAGCGTGTTACGGTATCTTCCAGACCGAGATACAAGACCTCGGACTGTATGGCTTGATAGCCCCAGATTTGCCCACCACTGGCAACAGCGTAGGATATCTGCTCGGCAAGCCACGATTTACCAACTTTAGCACCTCCGGCGAGGATAAAGAAACCGTGCGGTAAAATGGTGCTGATGGTGTAATGAAGCGGTGGCAAGTCCATTTCCATCAAGTCTTTTCCGTTGATGGATTCAAAGCGGCTCTCCTTTATTTTTTCTTTTATCGCTTCTTCGGTTCTCATATTTGTAGTCGATTCATTCATTGCGAATACTCCTTTGCGTACTATTGTATTTTGAGATTCGCCATGCTATAATGTAGTATATTGTACTTCATAGCATGGTCTGAGCTTCTGTGTATTTGCCCATACAGAAGCTTTTTTCATGTAAAAAGAAAACCACAACTTCGATAAACGAAATTGTGGTTTAGTGAGTGATATTTTGTAGAGACATCAAGCTATTTGTACAGTTGCGTTTTTAAGTATAAGCCGTGGTAACCAGTTTTAATCGGCTTGATGTCTCTATAATCGTCACGGAGAAAATACAGAAACCGGGTACTAACGTCACGAATCCGTTACAAAACGGATAACCCGGAAGCCTTGATTTGCCTCCTAAGCGACAGGCCACTGGTTCGAACCCAGCCGGGGGTGCCAAAAATGACCGTTGTAAGCCGTTTTTTGATGGTTTACAGCGGTTTTTTGTTATCGTTTTTCGAGAGCGTTTTTGCCGCTCCACCGGAACGATTTTATACATTTTCCGCTGTATGCCTGCTAATTGGATTCGAACTATTTTTCCGGCCTTGCTAATAAAAAACGCCGATTTGCTAATACGATTTTCCCGCCCTATTTTTCGGATGGGGCCGACGCCAGCAATGCAGCCAGTGTGTTGGCCAGTTCCGGCGACTTGCGAAGCTGTTCCACCAGGGCCTCCAAATCCAATGTGGCGGGAGCCGGTTCCTTCGGTTCCTCCGGGGGACGAACCGAACGCAGGTCAGGATTAGCATAGAAGGCGCTCTCAAACTTCTGGGCGTTGATCTTGCGGTCCTCGTCCAGAATGTGCGCATACACGCTGGTGATCATGTCGATCTGGGCGTGGCCCGTATCGCCCTGAGTGGCCTTCAGATTGCCGTGGTTGAGCTTCAGCTTGTAGGTGGTACTGGAATGGCGCAGTGAGTGAAAGACCACTTTGGGAAGCCCTGCTTTCTCCCGCAGCTTCTCAAACGACTTCAGGATGATACGGTCCTCACAGGGGCGGCCATTGGCCAGCGCCACCACCAGATCATAGTCCTGATACTCGTCATGGAGCAGCGCCCGCAGCTCGTCTTGCGCGGATTTCCATTCCCGCAGGATGTAAGCCAGGGTCTTGGGCAGCCACACCTTACGGATACTGGAATCGGTCTTGGGCTTCTTCAGGATGATCCTGGTGCTGGTGTTGGGAAACAGAGGCGTGAACACATGGTAGATGTCCTTTTGCCCCAGCATCTCAATGGCCCGCTTGGAGGCCCGCGCCAGCTCCTTGTCGATGTAGACATAGGCGTTGTCATCGGCAATATCTTCATCGGAGATGTGGACATTGCTCCAGGTCAGCCCCAGAATCTCGCCCATGCGCAGCGAACAGGCAAAGGCCAGGTTCATTGCTACATAGAGCTTGCTGTCCGTACGCTGGTCCAAGGCGGTGCGGATCATATCGGCGGTCCAGATGTCCCGCTTCTTGTATTCCACTTTGGGCAGCGCCACATTGTCAAAGGGGTTCTTGGCAACCAGCTCCCACCGAACCGCCTGCTTGAAGGCACAGCGGAGAAGTTTGATGATCTTCTCGATGGTAGCGTTGGTGACAAACTCCGTTTTGGCGTGGTGTGTCCTGGTGTTCACCGCAGGGGTTTTCTGCAAAGTCTGGATGTACTTGTCCACCACCCGTGTGGTGACATCCTGCACCTTCATATCCCCGATGATGGGGTTGATGTAGTTAGCGATCAGCGAGTTTTGGCTGTCGTACATGGACACACCCCACCGCTTTTCGCCGTAGAGGGAAACAAAGTCGGACAGGAACTCCGCAATATTCTGATTGGCAGGCGGAAGAAAGGAGTTGGAGCTTTTCTGGCTCTCGATCTCCGCCCTGCGCTTCAATGCCTCCTGGTAGGAAATGCGGGTTTCCCATTTCTGCTTGGCTTCGCCGTTCTCGTCCACATAGGTATAAACAATAGAATAGTTTTTCTTTCTTTTGATAATGGATGCCATAACGAACCTTCCTTTCTTGTGTCACAGGTCAAGTGACTCCAGCCAGTGGTCGAACGACCGCTTGGAAATTCGTATGGCGTTGCCAATTCGTACGCTTTTGAAAAGGCCCTCCTGCACAAGTCTATATGCCCGTGCCTGGCTGACGCCTAATATACGGGCAATCTCGTTGACCGTATAGGTCCGGCACTCCAAATGCCTTTTCTCCGTACCGTTCTGAATTTCTGACACAGCAGCCTCCTTTCCAGTCAGAAACGGCACGCAAAAGGGTGTTCATTCATAACTTCCACCCTCATTGTACCGCGCCGTTTCGGGTTTGTCTGCTGCTAATGGAAAGTTTACGAATTATCCGTAAACAGAAAAGCAGAAGATTTATCTGAAAATAAAAAAGGCAAAAAACGGATGGCTGCTGGCCGCAGCTCCACGGGAATCTCACCCCGGCCCATGCTGATGGGTGCGCCGCGCAATGCTTTGAGGGCGTTCAACGCGGGAGTCTCATTATCCTGTCTGTGCATCCTCGCCCACAGGCTGCCACACCTGTTTCGCAGCCTGGTTTTGTCGCTCACCTGTTTGGTAGGGGTCCCGTCCTGCGGACTTGCAACAGGGTCATGGCGCACCGGCCGACCGGCTCCACACAGACAGATCGTATCCGTCTGCCTTATGCTGCCCGAAGGCTTTCTTTGTCAAGGTGGGGTCAGTCCCCGGTATCGGCAAAGGAGGAAAGGGTAAGCCGATTGCCTTCTGCCAGGGCTGAAAGGATCAGGCGCGCATCACGGCCCGGATCAGTCGGATTTCCAGACAGTGTTTCATGTGGGTATCCACGCACACATGAGGGGTTCCGTCCTTGTCATAGAGGGTACGGGTACACAGACGGCTCATATAGTTGTCGTAGTACCGCAGCACTTGCTCCATGGCCTCGCTGTCACCGCCGGAGGCCGCGTGGATCACCCAAACGGGCGGCAGGTTCTTTCCCTTGTGGATGGGCTCTGTCATCTTCCTCAGCCTCCTTTCGGCATCAGCGCCGACAACGCTTCGCGCAACTCCTGCAGCGCCTTCGTCCGGTGCCGCTGAACGGCGCTCCGGGACATCCCAACGAGATTGCCGATCTCACTGTCTGCCAGGTCCAGAGTGCAGTGCAAAATCAAAATGCTCTGCTCCGTCTGCGGCAAAGCGGAGAAAGCCTCGGCCACAAGCTCGTTGTCGATATGTAGATCGTAGCCGTGCGACGAGAACACAATGCTGTCGCTGGGGTAACGATCTACGACGCAGAGCTTGTCCAGTTCCGTCTGGGACAAGTCGCTAAAGAAGGCTTCACGCTCTCTTTGGCGTTTCATGTTCCGCAGGTAGGCTCTGGCCTCGTTTCGCAATACCTTCTTGCAAAAAGCATCGAACCGGCATTGCTCGCCATAGTCGCGGGGGTTAGATTCCATCAGTTTCACCCCCTTTCCATGGGGGGGATTAGGTGGTTCTCTCCCTTTCCGCTACTACCAATCCTGCGGAAGCATGTTCTGCCCGATAAACGCCTCCTTTTTGAAGAAAATTTGAGAAAAGCAACGGTCAGCCATCCCGACCGCAGGAAACGACAAAAAGCGCCCGGCAGGTCACATACCCACCGGGCAAAATAGCAAGTAATATGAAGTTTATTTACATGGTATAGTTCATATTCTTGGCCGAACCTCTCCGCCGACTGGAACGGGCTTTTTTTGAGCGGTTAGCCCTTGTCAGATCAGGCGGGGACAGCGTCCGGCGCAGCATGGCGGCATCCTCCTTCTATGCCGCCGTGGAAGCTGTCAGGGCAAAGAAAAACGGCGGCTCGAATCGAACCGCCGTGAAGAAAGTGCTTTTGCGCGCAGAAAGCCGTCTGCCCCGCGGCGGTTTTTTTCTTTTCTGCCGCCGGGCAGATCATAGAGGATATAAAAACAGAGCCGATAACCTACGAGGTTCTCCCTCAGTGTTATCGGCTCTGCGTCTTAGCGTCTGGCTCTTGGATGATGGATAGATTCAGTTGCCTTACTGCAATTAAGGTTTCATGTTTGCACTTGGGGCAATACAGCGGAAAGTTTTCCAGTACTGTATCATCGCGGATTTTCAATCGCGTTTTGCTGCCGCAAAAGGGGCATAAAATCCATTCTATCTTCATGTTATTTTCCTTTGTGCTTGGCTTTCTTCTTTTCCTGCCGTATGGCAAACTGGCGGTCTTTCTCCGCCTCTTTCTGCTCACGGCTCTTGGTTTTCCGTTCCAGCTTGCATTGCTCATGCTGGAGCTTCAACGCCTGCTGCGCCTTTGTTCCAATACCTTTATCTTGCAGTTGGCTTTGAATTTCGCGCTGCATACGTTTAGGATTGATTTTTCGCTCTATGGCTACTTCGGCTTGGATTGGGGGACTGAATTTCAGCTTGTGCCAATTCTTCAGCAGAAACTCATAGACCTCGTAATCTTTGGGCTCTGAGCCGAAAGTGATTTTGCATACCTCGTACTTGCCATTATCCGCTCTTTCATATAGACCGATCCAAAATGGAGCTTCAAACAGGATGGTCAAACTGCTTTGGGGGCCTGTACTCATTCTTCTAAGAGCTGCCCTTCAAAGTGATCCAGCCATTCCAGAAGGGCGCGATAAAGAAGCTGCTGCTGCTCAAAAATCGTTCTCCCAACCAAAGGAATGTCTGCAAATTCCCGCGCATAGCCATCGTTCGATTCAGCCGAGGACTGTATGCTCCGGCGCAAAGCCGAAACCAGCTCCAACGCTTCGGCTTTGTCCATCTTGTTCAAATTGGTAATGACCACATTGAAATCGAACAACAGGGGCACCGGGCCAGCGGCGCAAGAGGCCATCAGCTCCTTGAAATACGCTCTGCCCTGATCGGTAATAGAATAGATGGCCTTATCCGCAAACTTATCGCCCTTTACAATATCGCTTTGCAGATACCCTTTCTCGCTCAACTGAAGGACCTTACGATAAATAGAAGGTACGCTTATTTTTGTCCAGCGAGAAAAATGGTGGTACTCCACATCCTTTTGAATGTCATAGGCACTTTGCGGTTTCTCCAATACAATACCGAGTATGACTAAATCTATTGACGACATAACGCCACCTCCAACTTTCACTATTAACAATAGTACTATTGACAATAGCAAAAGTCAAGGGGCGTAACTTACATTTCCGAATTGGACATAATCTGTTTTTCAGCCCTGGATAATTCCCGATGAAGGTGCAACGCCATAACCACAGTGATTACTACGGAAATTACATCTGCGATGGGTTGAGCATATAGGATTCCGTTCATTCCCCATACCATAGGCAGCAGCAAAATGACAGGAATAAAGCAGATGCCTTGTCTACATGCTCCCAAAAAGAAACCTGCCGCCCCTTTGCCCAAGGCAAGGAGCAAAGAGGAGTAAACCGTGTAGAAACCAAAAAGAATGAATGTGATCCCATTTGCAAACAGTGATTTTTGACCCGCTAAAACCATTTGAGTATCTCCATCAGTAAATTGAGAGATAATCTGCGTAGAAAAAACGGCCATGACTAAGCCCACGACTAAACAGAAACTTGTAGACCAAATGATTGAGGTTTTGATTGCTTCGCGCAGGCGATCAAACTGCTTCGCCCCATAGCTGAATCCGGCAATAGGCTGAAACCCTTTCAGAAATCCAAAGACAACAAGCGTTCCCATAGAAGTAATTCGCGTGACTGCCCCCATGCCTGCAATGACCGAATCGCCATAATCACCGGATGCACGGTTGATCAGCGCAATCGAAAGACTTGTCAGCAGTTGGAACACTAAAGTGGGAATTCCAATTTTCAAAATTTCCGCCATCATTTGTCCCGTAGGAGAAAACACTTTTACACTGAAGGAAAATGCGCTTTTTTTGCGAAGAACATAGGTTAGATAAACAAGTGTGGATACCATTTGCGAAATTGCTGTGGCAATTGCTGCACCCGCTACCCCCATGTCCAAAGCGTAGATGAAAAGAGGGTCCAATCCGATGTTCAATACGGCTCCCAGCAGCAAGGCGCACATGGTCGTCTTTGCGGCACCCTCGCTGCTTACAATGTTGTTCATTGTTACATTAAACACGTTGAAAATACAGGAGAGCACATAAATTCTTGCGTATGTCAGGGCATACGGCATAATTGTTTCTGTTGCGCCCAACATCGCCAAAATTGGTTTGAGGAAAATCGTAGAAAACAGAATGATAATGGTGCCAATCAGAATACTGCTATATAGTGCGGTGCTTGCCACCCTATTGGCGGTATCTTTATCTCCGCGCCCCAGTAGTCTTGACAGATAGGATGCGGCTCCGTTACCGAACATAAGGCCCAAACCAACCACAACTTGTCCCAAGGGAAACACGACGGAAATAGCACCCATTTGACTTTCGCCCAGGCCACCCACAAAATAGGCATCTACCAGATTATAGAGTGCATTGATCAACATCCCAATCATAATCGGTATGCCGAGAGCCATCAGAGCTTTGGGAATCGGCGCACTGCCCAAAAGCTCAAGTTTGTTGTTGCGTTCACTCATTGTGGATACTTCCTCTCAAAAGAATAAATTACAGTAGTATAAATTATAGTATACTGCAACGACTATACTACTATAAATTATAGTAGTTGTCAAGGGAGTATCGCCCACTCTTGACAAAAACTACAAAATCCAATACTATAATTTATAGTGTTTCAATTCAAAATGCGCGCTGGAGCGGAAGGGTGTGATCCACATGGCTACCATTGATTTGATTGTTCTTGGAATGTTAAAAAAAGAGCCGATGAGTGCCTATGATATACAGAAACTGGTGGAATACAGGAACATCTCTAAATGGGTAAAAATCAGCACTCCATCTATCTATAAAAAGGCAATTCAGTTAGAAGAAAAAGGGCTAATCCGGGGCGAAGTTGTCAAAGAAGGCAAGATGCCGGAAAAGGCAATTTACTCTCTGACCGAAGCTGGAGAATCTGAATTTGAACGGCTTATGTTTGAAATCTCTTCAAAGCCAATTAACATTTTCTTGGACTTCAATGCTGTTATTGTGAATCTGGATTCTTTACCGGCCGAAAAGCAGCGAGCGTGCCTTGCAGAGATTCAGGAGAATATTGATACTTTGAAAGCTTACCTGGAGCAAAACATAAAAGAGAAGGAACACGAACCCAGTATTCCGGCAACAGGTATGGCCGTATTACATCAGCAATATGTATTGGCAGAAGCAATCCAGACATGGGTCAATTCTTTGACAAAACAATAAAATTACAAAAACAGGTCATCAGATTATAGTAGCATCTACAATCTGATGGCCTGTTTTCTTTTGTTTTAATATGAATTATAAAATGTAATTTATACGCATATAGCAACATTCCACAGGCAAAGTATGAAATATACAATGTAAGTGGGTGATGCAATATGGCGAACATCAAAGATTGCCCCGGTTTTGAAACTTTCGGTGCCGATGTAAAAGCCGCACGGAGCGCAAAGCATCTGTCGCGCAAGACATTGGCGGAGATCATCAACATCGACTCTAGGTATCTCGCAAATATCGAGAACGATGCTACGATTCCCAGTCTGCCGGTTATCATACAGCTTATCAAAGTGTGCGGACTTCCCGTGGAACGGTACTTCAATCCAGAGATTATGCGGGAGGAAAGCGCACAGAGACAGCGTATCAGCCACAAACTGAAACTTTGTCCAGAGCAGTATTTGACCGTCATCGAAGGTGCGCTTGACGGGGCGCTGAAAACTGAAAAATCAGCAGATGAAACGGAGGGTGTGTGAGCACCCTCTGTTTTCGTTTCTCCAGGGCGGCTCTGCCGCCCTTTTCTTTTTGAAAAATCCGGGATTTTGCAGGCAGACGAAGGTGGTTCCGGCATTGTATTTACGGGGGGAAAGAGCGTAGAGCAAGCACAGCAAGTGTGGCCACACTTGCGAATTTTGCTTTAGGGAACCCCTTCCCCTAAATACAAAATTGCTTGTTGGGATAGCCCCAAACCCTTATGCAGAAAGGACGGTGCCACCCTATGGTAAATCGAAAACGTCCCATCATCCTGCGCTGTCCGGTGACGGCGGAAGAACGCAACCTAATTGAGCAGAAGATGGCCCAGCTCCAGACAAAGCGGATCGGCGCCTACCTGCGGAAGATGGCGATTGACGGATACATCATCCATGTGGACACCAGGGACATCAAGGAGATGAACAAGCTTCTGTCCGCCATTAGCCGGAACATCAATCAAATCGCCAAACGGGTCAACGCCGGAGGACCTACCTATCAGGCCGACATGGAGGAAATCCGGGAAAGGCTGGATCAAATATGGCAGTTACAAAGACGCATCCTATTAAGTCAACGCTGAAAACGGCCATTGACTATATCTGCAATCCCGACAAGACGGACGGAAAACTGCTGGTGTCCTCCTTCGGATGCGCCGCCGAGACCGCTGACATTGAATTTGAATGGACACGCCGACATTCCATCGACAAGGGCACACACCTGGGCCGTCACCTGATCCAAGCTTTTGAGCCTGGGGAGGTCTCCGCCGAGGAAGCCCATGAGATCGGGATGCAGTTGGCAAAAGAAATATTGGGTGGCAAGTACGAGTTTGTACTTACCACCCATATTGACAAGGGACATATTCACAACCATCTGATTTTTAATGCGGTCAGCTTCACCGACCACAAGCACTACCATTCCAACAAGCGCAGCTATCACGAGATACGCCGGGCCAGCGACCGGCTGTGCAAAGAACACGGCCTGTCCGTCATCGTACCAAGCCGGGACAAGGGCAAGAGCTACATCGAGCATCAGGCCGCACAGAACGGCACCAGCTACAAGGCAAAGCTGAAAGCCGCCATTGACCGGCTGATCCCCACGTCCTCCAGCCTGGAAGATTTGCTTGCCCGGTTGCAGCGGGAAGGATACGAAATCAAGCGGGGAAAGTATATCTCCGCCAGGGTGCCGAACCAGGAGCGGTTTACCCGGCTCAAAACTCTGGGCGCCGATTACACGGAAGAAGCCGTTGTCTCCCGCATTGCCGGAGGCCCCCGTCCCTCCAGACAGCCCCAGCAGCGCAGTGGGACGGTCAGCCTGCTCATTGACATTCAGAACAACATCAAAGCCCAGCAGAGCGCCGGATACCAGCGGTGGGCCACCATTGAGAATCTGAAACGGGCAGCCGCCACCATGAACTTTCTCACCGAACACGGCATTAACAGCTATGAGAAATTGGTGGAACGGTGCGACGCCGTTGCCGCCGCCTCCATCCGTACCAGGGAAAGCCTGCGGGATACGGAACAGCGGATCGCCGACCTTGCCCTCCTGGGAAAGCAGATCGACACCTACCGTAAGCTGAAATCTGTCTATGACCGCTACAAGGCATCGAAGGACAAGGAAAAATTCCTGCGTGGGTTTGAGAGTGAGATCATCTTGTTCGAGGCGGCAGCCAGGGAGATCAAGAAGGCCGGGCTCACCAAACTTCCCTCTACCGAGAAACTGAAAGCGGAGCTGGACGGACTCGCCGCCCGCAAGACCGCCCTGCAAGCGGAACTGCGGAAGATCCAGCAGGAAGAGAAGAAGTATGGCACACTACAGAAAAATATAAGGATATTGCTTGAAAAAACAATAAAAAATGTTCGGAAGCCACCTGGTCAAGATTTTGATAATGAACTATAGGACTGACGAGTACAACCAGTTAATGTGATAAGGAAACACCCCAAGCAAGCATTGACATGGAACTATTTTTAGTCTAAAATCAGTCTAAAGACGATCTGTATTCTGGCTGATTGGAGAAAATAGTATGAATGATGACCTAGTATTTTTAGATTCCGTATTGCTTCAGCAAGATATGCGAATCAGATTACCAAAATCATTATTGGTAAACATCAATGGAGTTCCCGGAAAAACTCGTTTAGAAATATACTTCAATGCAACTACTAAGGATATTATAATAAGAGATCCATCCCTTCACGAATCTCAAAAAGATAATGAATATAAATAGTTGCATTAATAAAGGAGACCATTAATAATGCCGTTTACCCATATAGACTGCTTCAGTGGGCCAGGAGGCTTTTGCACGGGACTTCATGCTGCAGGATTTGAAACTAAAGTTGCTATAGAATACATCCAGAGTTGTGTAGATACATATTCAGCCAACCATCCTGAAGTACATGTAATCAAGTCAGATATTAGAAATGTTACATCGGATCAAATTTTACCCTATATTCCCAAAGAAGGGGTAGATTTAGTTACTTCAGGTATGCCATGTGAAACTTTTTCTACCGCAGGAAATTCATCTAGAGCTGCATATGACGATCGTCAATTTCTATTTAGAGAAGGCATCAGGATTGCTAAAATAGCCAAAGCAAAGTTAATTCTCTTTGAAAATGTTCCCAATATTCAAAATAAGCGAATTGCAAAAGATTCTAAAGTTCTTGTAATAGATTGTCTCAAAAAAGAACTTGTTGACGCAGGGTACGGAAACTTTCATGAATTTATCTTGGATGCTAGTAAATATGGTGTTCCTCAACGGCGCCGAAGATTTTTTATTCTTGCAAGCCGAGATCCACTACTAGACACTAGTGAGCCACCTATAGAGACTACGCCTGATAAGGAGATTACTGTACAAGAAGCCTTTATTGACATTCCAGAAGTTATTGCAAATACCTCAAAAGAGAATCCTATATACTTAAACAAGGACTCAGACTATACAAGGCTCATGAAGGATGACGATTTTTGGAAGAGAAAAACTCACGATCACAGACTGTTGAATCACCTTCCTATGAATCACCGAAAAAATATTATAGAACGGTTCACCATTCTTAAGCAAGGCGAAGGATTAAAGGGTCTTTTTTCACGATTGAGTCCTCAAGAATTAAAAGAATATCAAGCCCGCAAAGTAGTGCCTAAAACAATTTATGTTAAAAGGAATTATCGACTCAGATGGGATGAGGCTTCGCCTACTGTAACGAGCCACTGCCTTGATGAGTTTGTACATCCTGAGCAAGCTCGGGCTCTGACTGTTAGAGAATGTGCTAGATTACAATCATTTCCCGATTCTTATGATTTTGTTGGAGGGGCTTATCTAACCGCTCACGATAATAGAGATGAGCAAGATAAATATGAGCAAATAGGAGATGCGATACCTCCACTACTCGCCTATGCTTGGGGCATGAAAATAGCATCGATTTTAAAAGATTAATAAAGGACTGCCACTGCATTGTAGTGGCAGTCCTTTATTTAGTCTGTTAAATTTGTAGTTTCGTGAAAAAATTCTCCAAATTGTTTGACATGAATGCGAGGAAACCGGCGATTTAACGCTTCATAACGCGCAGGCATATCAAGGTAGTATGCACGTTTAACTTGAGATATAAAAAGCTGGTAGTTTATCCACTGATTTGGAACACAGACAATATCAACAGAGTGGTTTCTACTGACATAATTGGTCTCTGCTAAGCACGTTAACAAGCAAATGAATCTTCCAACACCATATGCACCATCAAGGATTCTTTGCTGTGCCCATACTTCTACGCACCGCTCGCGGGTTGATGTTTTTACCGGGACATGAAATTTGGGAAGATTAGGGCCAAGGTTAAAAATATAGTCAGTAGGAATCTGGATGGTTTCATCATCTAATTCACAGGCGGTCATAAGTGTGCTTGGCTCACGGTTTAGGTGCCGAGCATACAAGTGACCAATAAATTTTTCAAAGTAGTCACCACCATTTGATTTCACACCGTCAACTAAATCGGCACAACAACAGTAATTCATGGATATAACATACAATGCCTCGGTAATATCCTGCGCTGATTGTAACGGGATTTGGTTTCTAAGTAGGTTTTCAAAAAAAATATCAACTTTTGTTTTTCCAGTGGCATCAAGTTGGTTGCCAGCATTATATAAGTCGGAATTAACCGGTCGAGAGTGCTTATCAACGATATTTCCCGTCAAACTAAAAACCATATAGTTTTTTCCGACTGCCGTTGATCCGCTAGTAATGGGAAGAACATGCATTCTAGCAATTTCAGTTTTACACAGCTCATTAATGGATATGAACTTTCGGGTTACATCATCAGAAAGAGCGGAACGGGAAAACAATAACTTCATGTTATTATACTCTTGTGCTATTCTATGCGGCATAGAAACTAATCCTCCTTCTGGACATCTGGGCCTGTAGTTCGTTCGTTGTCAACTAAAAGCAAATAAGCATCTATCCCTAATGCATCCGCAATCCTTTGGATATTTTCTAATGAAATGCTACGCCGAAAGCACTCGATAGCACTAATATATGTTCTATGCATCCCGCAGGATTCAGCAAATTCCTCTTGTGATTTACCTTGTAGTGTACGATAATACCTTAAATTCGTGCCAAAAACTTTTACAATATCCAAGTAAAACACCCCTTTTTATCATACATTTTGAATACAATAAGTCGACAGACAATAAGTATCACATAAATTATATATAAGGCGCAAAAAGAGAGCGCCACCACCGAACAGTATCCGATGGTGGCGCTCCCATTTTGCTTAAAGATTAAAAATTTGGCGGTTTCCCTATGCAGAAGCGCCTTGCCACTCCACATAGGAAATTATACTGCTCCTACACGAAAAATCCTCCACAAGCGATTTTTCTCCCCATTTTGAACCTTAATTCCTGCACTTTTTGGAATGGAGGGAAAGATAGTGCGGGCAGGACACCACCACCGCCCGGAAGCTCTGCTTACAGGGATGGGCGCAACCTTTGCAGAGCTTGTTATACTGGCGTTTGCCGTTCTCGCCCAGGAAGAACGCCCATTCCAGACGCCATTTCTTGCTACGGCTCATAAGTCACCCAGTTCCGGGGGCTTCTTCTGCGGGGTGGGTTTGTCCGGACTTTTCCGTTCTGCGCACTCCCGTTTCGCGTCCTCCAGACGCTCCCGGATGGAAGGCTTTTTCTCCAGCGTGGTCCTGCACGCCTCGGTCTGGGCTTTCTCCAATTCCTCACCACGGCGGCCATTGTTGACAATTCCGTCGATCATCCCATAATCGTCCTCCAGGGTCATTTCCGCCGTGCGCAGCGGGTTTTCCGGCTCCACGGGAACGGATACGATCTGCCCGTTGATGCTGGCGAACAGTTCTGGCCGCTTGAATTGCTCGGTGTACTTCTGGATCATGTCCGGGGACAGGGACGCAAAACTCTCCGACCCCAGGCCCACCACTAGGAAGGTGCCTGCCACAATATCGTAAATTTCCCCATGCTCGTCCCGGAGGGAACGGTTCAAGTCCAGACCGATGAGCTTGCCTTCATCGTTCAGCACCAACCCCACCGGATCGTCAAAGGGATAGGAGGCAGCAATATCCCCGCCCACTTCCGCTTGCAGCGCATGGAGGCCAGGGTCGATCTCCTTCACATAGGGTTCCTTCATGGGCTCCACCACCAGGACAGTTAACTTGTCCGGTAAGGCTTGCTGGCCGTACAACTCCGCCTCATACTCTCGGTTTGCCTGTTCCGTAAAGGCCAGCATCTCGTCCACATGGGACTGATCCGGGTTTTCGATGGCCTTCCGGATCACCTGCGGGTCCACACCCAAATATGCCTCGTAGCCCACAGCCTCCTTGAACTTCTCCAGTTCGGAGGGAAGGTAGTCCTCCGGGGTCTGGCCCAACGCCTTCAGCTTTTCTTCCAGAGAGGCGATGCGGCAATCGGAAAGGTTCTCGTAGATTTCTTCCTTTGCCGCGTGTTCCTCCGGGTGCTCGGCGGCATACTGCGGGTCGTGCTGCCGGAAAAACTCGTCCATATCGTAGGCAATATCCATGGCCCATTCCGAAACTTCTTCTTCGGGGACATCGTCCTGGAAGGTCATCACCCGGTATTCCTCCGGGATGCTGCCACGCTCGCCATCGTAATACTCATGGAAGCTGTCCCCGGTGTCCCGCACATAGCCCAGGTCGGTGAACTGGCCGCTTTCCTCCAGAGCGATGTCCCGGCCGTAGGCCTCATAGTCGATGTAGTTACGCAGATGCTCCGGCACCTGCATGGCATCCAGTTCCTCAATGTAATACCGGCCCAGATCATCGTGGTCGTGGATGTCGGGGTAAACCTCGTAACAATCCAGGTTCTCCGTCAGGTTGATAAGCTCCTGGATGCTGCCCGTGTGGTCGCCGATCTCCATGGCCGCCTGGAACCGCTCATATTCATCCTGGCTCATGTCGTCCAGCTTGGAAGCCAGATAGTTCAGCTCGTCCAGGTTAGCATACTCACCCAGCAGGTCATAGAGGCCGTCCACATAGCAGTCGTAGTCCGTGATAAACCATTCCTCATAGGTCTGCCCGAAGTCGTCCTTCGCACCGATCCCGATGCGCTCAAAGACCTTTTTCAGTTCCTCCGCCGTGGTGGGGAACTTCACCCATTCACCCACAAGGGCGCCCTCGTTGTATTTGCCCAGGTTGGTGATGAAAGCGGCAAAGGGATAATCTTTGTCATAGTCATAATGGGGCATAACGACACCTCCTTATCGCTCCGGCGCAGGCTTTTCCCGATGGGGCTGCGCCTTGCTCTGATTGGCACATTCCTTCCGGCTCTGCTCCAGCCGCTCCTTGATGGAGGGCTTTTTCTCTGTCTGTCTCTCCCTGGAGCGCTCATGTTCCCACTCGTCGCCGGAGAGGGTGAGATACCCTTTACTGGTGAAGCACCCCTGTTCCTCCTGCATGGCATAGTTGCCAAAAGGAACGGGATCAATGGCGTCCAGCAGCTCCGGGGGGAGAAGGACGTCCAAATGCTGCGCCAGATAGCGCCAGCCCACATCCTCCACCTTGCTGATGTTGGGCTCCAGGACAAAATACTCGGTATTGGCGGGGAACTCCCGGAACTGTTCCAGGGTGGTCAGGCGATAAGGCGACTCCTGGACAGCGGCCAGAAGATCACAGTCTTCCGGGGAAAGTCCGGCCAGCGTCTGGGCCGCCGCCTCCAGTTCGCTTGCGTCACCGCCTGCGGGGAGCAGCGGCTTCAAATGCTCCTTGAAGTTGATCTCGGTTTTACTTTTTGCCATGCACACCATCCTTTCGTTTGGGAAACTCCAGCTTGAAATTGACATACTTGCCGCCGGTATCGTCCAGGATCACCACGGCGTCATAGGTGGAGTCTTTCTTCTCCGACCACATCCCCTTGACGGAGGCACGGCCCTTTTTCAGAAGATCGGCCGCCATTTTCCGGGTCATTTCCTTGCGGCGGCTGGTCCAGAAACGGTCATTCTTCCACATGACAAACTGACAGGCCCGGTCCGAACAGGCGAAATTCTTCTTGCCTTCATAGACCGGCTTGCCGCAGCGGGGGCAGAGGCCCACCGTCTCTTTCTCCGGCTGGAACAGCTTTTGCCCATCCTCGGAAATGTGGGAGTATTTCCGCACCAGCTCCGCCGCCATTGCCTCGATCCCGTCCATGAAGTCCTCCGGCGACACCTGGCCCTTTGCCACCTCGTTCAACCGCTGCTCCCAATCCGCTGTGAGCTTGGGAGAGGTCAGCAGCTCCGGGAGCACCGTGACCAGGTTGACACCTGCCTTTGTGGGGATCAGGTTCTTGCCCTTTCGCTCCACAAATCCGGCAGCCACCAGCTTTTCGATGATTGCCGCCCTGGTCGCAGGCGTGCCAAGACCTTTTCGCTCCGCCTCGTCGGGGATATCATCCTTTCCTGCGTTCTCCATAGCGGACAGGAGGGTATCTTCTGATACGTTTTGTCAAGGGTGTTTAAGAACTTTTTTCGCTGTCATTCAAAATCAGACGCTTGATTTTGTCGCTCATGGTTTCTTTGCTCGTTTCACTGAAATGGATTTTGACGCGGTAGGTGGTCTTTCCGATTTTCTTTATCATTACAGGTGGCGCGGCTTCCTTTACGGTCAGAGGGGAAGCAGCTGCGGTGGTGCTGGTCTTGCGGGTTTCATTGTTCATAGTCTCTCCTTTCTGCTCATGGCAAATGCCCCTGTTACGCAATAGGACGCTGTTTTCGGGGGTAAAGGTACAAAGGTACCGCATGGGCGGCTTTCTCCCTCTGAAAGCCCTATAAAATGGGGCTTCCAGAGCGTCTAATGCGTAACATGGGGCGGCTGTTTTGGGGTTGAAGTGGCGAAGTGGCAAAGTGGCAAGGTATCTGGGTTTTGCCACTTGGATTTTGCCATTTCACTTTTTAAGGGCGTGATACCATGCTGCGCCGATACGCTTTGAGATAATTCGCCCGTCAAGGTTTTTCTTTGCCGCCCGGACGGTACGGGCAGAAATCCCGGCCTCTGCGGCGGCTTTCTCTATATCCTCGCTGGCAAGCTCTTTCCCGTCTGCCAGTAAGTCTAAAATCAGTTTTTCCGCTTGCTCGGTCTTTGTGGCGGTGTTGCCGCCCGCGCCGGATAGCAGTTCATCAGCGGTTATATCATATTCGCCTATCCACTCAAAACCTGTGTCGGGGTCAAGGCAAAAGGCAACAGGCTTGCCCTCCGGCGCAAGGGAAGATTTGTCATGGACGATAACGCGCACATTCGGTTCTCGCTTCACGCGCCCGATCAGCAGGACGCTCCTTGCTGCGGCGCGGAAGTCGATAG
>UQVS01000003.1 GCA_900544615.1 uncultured Oscillibacter sp.
TCTACAAATCGGACGCTACCAAGTTCCTTGTTACCGAGAACGGACTGCTGCCGCCCTTTGTGACGGTACACGGATTGGGCGAGGCTGCGGCCATCGACACCGTGGAGAAGCGGAAGGGGAAGGAGTTCATCTCTATTGAGGAGTTTTCCATGTGCTGCAACAAGCTGTCCAAGACCCACATTGAGCAACTGAAAGCGCTGGGGGCGTTTGCCGGTATGGCGGACACCAGCCAGATCACCCTGTTCTGACTGCCAACGGACAGAAAACAGGAAAAACGGCCGCATCAGCGGCCGTTTTTGCTATCTTCCGGATTTACCTGGGGGATTCAGGCGCTGATCCGGGATTCCTCGTTCTTGATTTCCCAGTGGATCAGGAAGGTCAGCGCCCCCCGGAGGAGGATGATGGCACCCAACGTAATCAGTTCCTGAGGCTCCCGGACGATGGCCGTGCGGAGAACCTCGCCGCCCAGTTTGAATTCCAGTGCCAGAGCAATGCCCTGCGCCAGAATCAGGCGGACATGGGGGTCTTTCCGGAAACAGCCCACAATGCTCCGCACTGCGGCCGCCAGCAGTACGGCCACGCCTACGCACTCCAGAAACAGAACACCGAATTGCACAAGAAACTGAAATCCCTCTTCCAGAACTGCAAGTAATGTCATTATGTGCCCTCCTCAAACGTTTGCGTTAAGGATATCATAGCAGTATTTGAGGAAATTACAAGAGCAATATCAGCGGTTATCGAAAAAAACAGGCCACCCGGAGATCCGGGCGGCCTGAATTGCGTGAAAGAGATGGATCAGGTATCCAGCTTGGCATTGCAGCGAGTCAAAAAGCGCTCATTGCTGATAATGGCACGGGTGTGGGTGCCCTTGCCGATGGGACCCTTCTCGTCCCACGCCTTCACAGCGAAGTCAATCATCTTGCCGTTTTCGGAAACGGCGGTGATCTCAGCCTCCGCCCAGACCTTCATACCCACGGGGGTAGGAGCGTCATGGGAGACATTCAGATGGGTGCCCACGCTGCCCTTGCCCTCCTCCAGATACTGCTGGAGGACGCCGGCTGCGGCGTTTTCCATCATAGCCGTCATAAAAGGGGTGCCGAACACCGGCAGCAAGCCGGAACCGGCCATCTGTGCGGTGAGTTCCGGGGTGACCGTTTTTTCAACAGTCAATTTTGCGCCAATTTCAATCATACTCAGTTCCTTTCTGTCCCGCGCCGGCGGGACTGCGGTTTCTGTTAAATACCCAGCTCCGTCCAGAGATCGTTGTACAGCGTCAGCGTGTCGGCGGGGAGGTTGGTATACAGCTCGCAGCGGGCCAGCACGTCATCGGGAGCGGCCATGATCTCGTAGCGCTCCTCGTCCAAAGGCTCGCCGTAGGTCTCCTCGTAGTAAGCGGGATAACCCTCCAGTGCCTCCAGATTGGGGGAGGCATAGCCAATGTAGTCCATGTTGGCCAGGCTGGATTCCGTGGAGGCGATGAAGTTGATCCACGCCTCGGCTTCCTCCTTGTGCTGAGCGGTTTTCAGAACGCACATGGCGTCCACGAACCAGTTGCTGCCCTCCTTGGGCACCACGAACTTCAGATCGGGGTTGTTGTCCAGCATGGTCAGGTAGTCACCGGCGTAGTACATGGCGATGGCGGCGTTGCTGCCCTCCATCTTGCCGAAGACCTCGTCCATCACAAAGGACTGGTACACGCCCTTGCTCTTGGCGTCCGCCAGCAGCTCGTAGGCTTCCCGGATCTGGGACTCGTCGGTGGTGTTGATGTCATAGCCCAGATCCAGCAGGGCGGCGGCCAGGGCATCGCGGGAGTTGCGGATCATCAGGACGTTACCGGCGTACTTCTCGTCGAACATGGCGTCCCAGCTGTCGATGTCGCCGTCCACCATGGTGGAATTGTAGATGATGCCCAGGGTACCCCAGGTGTAGGGAACGGTGTACTTGTTTTCAGGATCGAAGCTCAGGCTCTTGTACTGCTCGCCGATCTTGGCATAGTTGGGGATGTTGTCGTAGTTCAGCTCTGCCAGCATACCCTCGTCAATGAGACGGGCGATCATATAGTCAGAAGGGACGATGACGTCATAGTCACCAGCGCCGGTTTTCAGCAGAGAGTACAGGGCTTCATTGCTCTCGGCGGTCTGGTAGTTGACCTTGATGCCGGTCTCGTCCTCGAATTTGTAGATCAAGTCCTCGTCAATGTATTCACCCCAGCTGCAAACATTCACAACACGCTTGCCGCTGCCGTTACTGTCGCCGGAATTGGAATCAGAGCCACTCGTGTTGGCGCTGCCGCCGCATCCGGTGAGAAACAGGCTTGCCGCCATGGTCATGGCACAAGTCAAGGCTAATGCTTTTTTCAATTGATCATTCCTCCAGTGTTTTTTTGATTTTTCTATTTCAGGCTTACGCCATGAAAACGTTTATGCTTTCCGCAGTTCCGCGGCCTGCTTGCGCTCCTGCCGGGCCTCCCGGATGTTGATAACCGCCAGCAACACCAGCACCGTCACAAACAGCAGGGTGGAGATGGCGTTGATCTCCGGGGTCACCTTCTTCTTGGTCATGCCGTAGATGGTCATGGCCAGAGTGGAGGAGCCGGAACCGGCGGTAAAGTAGCTGATGACAAAATCATCGATGCTCATGGTGAAGGCCGTCAGTGCGCCGGAGACGATGCCGGGCTTGATCTCCGGGATGATGACCTTCCAGAAGGCCTGCATCCAGGTGCAGCCCAAATCCATGGCAGCGTCCACCAGATTGCGGTCCATCTGCCGCAGCTTGGGGCTGACGGAAAGGATCACATAGGGGATGTTGAAAGTGATGTGGGCAATCAGCAGCGTTCCGAAGCCCATGGAAAGGTGAGTGGGCAGCTGGAAAATGCCCAGGGTGTTGAACCACACGGAAAAATGCCCCCAGCCGTTGAAAAACGCCACAAACAGCAGACACATGGAAACGCCGGTGACAATATCCGCATTCATCATGGGAATGTTGTTGACGGTCATCAGCGGATCCCGGACTTTGCGGCGCATGGCATAGAAGCCGATGGCGGCAAAAGTACCGGCGATGGTGGCGATCACCGTTGCCAGCAGGGACACCAGCAGGGTGGTGTAGACGCTCTGCATGATGAGCCGGTTGCGGAAGAGCTTGGCATACCAGTCCAGAGAGAAGCCCTTCCAGACCATGTTGCTGTTGCCTGCGTTGAAGGAAAAGACGATTAGCAGGACGATGGGGGCGTAGAGAAACACGAACACCAGCACCATAAACAGGCGGTTGAGAAAAGAATTGTTCTTTTTCACATCATCACCGCCTGTTCTTCGCCCTCGCCGAAGCGGTTCATGACCACCATGCAGATGACCACGATCACCATCATTACAAGGGAGATGGCCGCGCCCAGATAGGGATTGTACGCGCCGCCCATGTACTGCTGTTCGATCAGATCGCCAAGCAGCATCTCCGTGCCGCCGCCCAGCATTTTGCTGATGGCGAAGGTGGAAACGGAGGGGACAAACACCATAGTGATACCGGAGAGGACGCCGGGCAGGGAAAGGGGCAGGATCACCCGCCGGAACACCTGAAAGGAGTTGGCCCCCAGATCCCGCGCTGCTTCAATGAGGCTGCGGTCCAGCTTGATAATGACGGAGTAGATGGGCAGAATCATGAAAGGCAGGTAGTTATACACCATGCCCAGCACCACAGCTCCCTGGGTGTTGATCATGCGGAAGAAGCTGATATCCGTACCGAAAACGCTGTTGTAGAGGGCAATCAGACCGATTTTTCGGAACAACTGGTTCAGGAGACCATTGTTTTCCAGAATGGCCATCCAGGAATAGGTTCGCAGCAGGAAATTCATCCACATGGGCAGCATGATGAGCACCATGGCCAGCCGCTGAAACCGGGGGCCTTCCTTGCTCATCACGTAGGAGACAGGATAGCCGATGAGCAGGCAGATGGCCGTGGCGATCAGCGCCAGCTTGAAAGAGCGGGTGAATACCACGGTGTAGGTACCCATTTTTGCAAAGTTTGCAAGAGTCGCACCGCCGTCGGCGGTGGAAAAGGCGTAGATCACCACCATGATGATGGGAGCGACCACAAACAGCGCCATCCAGATCACATAGGGGATGGCAAAACGGGAAAGCCGGTTATTCTTCATCCCCGCTCTCCTCCTTATCCGACGCAAGGCTTGCGTCGTCCAGCTCATCGTACTCCTCGGAGAAGGAGGAATAGTCGCCGAACATACCGGAGTAGGCACTCTTTTTCATGACGTGGATACCGTCGGGATCAATTTTGATGCCGATGCGGGAGCCTTCGGGGCAGTGATCCGTGGTCTGAATCAACCACTTGAAGCCTTTGAAATCCACGATGATGTCGTACTGCATTCCCTTGAAGGTGACGGAGGTGACGGTGCCGGTGAGCTGTCCCTGCTCCACGGGAACGATGTCGATATCCTCCGGGCGGATAACCACGTCTACCGCCTCGTTGGGGGCGAAGCCGCTGTCCAGACAGGGGAAGCGCTTGCCGTACATCTGCACTACGTTGTCCTCAGGCATGGTGCCGTCGATGATGTTGGATTCGCCGATGAAGTCCGCCACAAAGGCATTTTTCGGCTCGTTGTAAATATCTTCCGGGGTGCCGATCTGCTGGATGGAGCCTTTGTCCATCACCACAATGGTGTCAGACATGGTGAGGGCTTCCTCCTGATCGTGAGTCACATATATAAACGTAATGCCCACCTGCTGCTGGATACGCTTGAGTTCAATCTGCATATCTTTTCGCAGCTTCAGATCCAGAGCGGCCAGAGGCTCGTCCAGAAGCAGCACCTTGGGGCGGTTCACCAGAGCGCGGGCAATGGCTACCCGCTGCTGCTGACCGCCGGAAAGGGCATCGGGACGGCGATGCTCAAAGCCTTTCAGACTGACCGTTTCCAGCATCTCCATGACCCGCTGCTTGATTTCGGCTTCCGGCAGTTTCTGCATCCGCAGGCCGAAGGCAATATTTTCAAAGACATTGAGATGCGGGAACAGGGCATACTTCTGAAAGACCGTGTTGATCTGCCGCTGATAGGGCGGAACGTCATTAATCCTCACACCGTCGAACAGGATGTCTCCCGACGTAGGCGTCGCGAAACCTCCAATGATCCGCAACGTGGTGGTTTTACCGCACCCGCTGGGTCCGAGCAGCGTGAGGAACTCCTTGTCATTGATGTATAGATTGATGTGATCGAGAACCAGCTCGTCGTCGAATGCCATGCAGAGATCCCGCAGGCGAATCAACTCTTTGGACATGTATCCTCCCCCATTTCTATTGGCTGTTCTGCCTTATTCTGAGCAGGACATCCACAAAAATACCGCCTCTTCTCTCTGTTAAGGGGGGACCCTGTTTCTTTGAAATTCGGCAATTCAGAATCATAGACGAAAACCCTTGAAATGTCAAGAAAAATGCCCAATTTTGTCGGGCGTTTTTCATAAGTTTTAAATAGAGAGCGTCTGTGGAAAATATTTCTCCCGGAACGGGACAGTTTCCACAGTAAATTCCTGCCCGTTCAGATAGCTCAGCAGCCCGGCATCCGTCTGAAAATCAAAGCGGAGCTTATAGGAGTAAAGGGCCTGCCGGGTTTCGTGATAGCGGCGGTTCACGTCGCCCCTGCCGTACTTGCCGTCTCCCAGCAGGGGGCAGCCGATCTCCGCCATGGAGACGCGGATCTGATGGGTGCGGCCTGTCAGCAGACGGCACTCCACCAGAGACAGCCCGCCCTGGCTTTCCAGCGTCCTGTAAAGCGTGACGGCGGTTTTTCCGCCGGGAACCGGCTTATGGAAAAAGCGGACTTCCTTTTTCTTTTCGTCCTTCAGCAAAAAGCCCTCAATCCGCCCCTCCGGCCGCTTAGGACGGCCCACGGTGATGCAGAGATAGAACTTTTCCAGCTCATGAGCCCGGATCTTCTCATTGATGATCCGCAGCGCCTCGGCGTTTTTGGCGGCAATAACAATGCCGCCGGTGTTGCGGTCAATACGGTTGCACAGAGCCGGGGCAAAGGCGTTTTCCCACTTGGGATTCCATTCCCGCTTCTGGTAAAGATATGCCTGAATGTGGTTGATGAGGGTATTGACTTTTTCCGTTTCGTCCGCATGGACGGACATACCGGGACGCTTGTCCACCAGCAGCAGATTTTCGTCCTCATAAACAATGTTCAGCTGGGGCTTGAACACGGTGAGAAAGAGATTTTCTTCATTGGGCTTGTCAAAGAACTCATCGTTGATGTATAATTGAAGAATATCGCCGGTCTCCAGCCGCACATCCCGTTTGGATCCTTTTCCGTTGACTTTGATCCGCTTCAGGCGGATGTACTTTTGCAGCAGGGCAGGGGGGAGGAGAGGGAGATTCTTGGCTACAAACCGATCCAGCCGCTGTCCGGCGTCGTTTTTTCCAATGGTAAATTCACGCATGGTATCATCCGTTTCTTTCGTTGTTTGGTCTCATCATACCTGTTTTTCACCGGCTTGTAAAGCGTCGGAAAGGCGGAAATTGAAAAGCCTGTATCTGCACAGGCGCTGTTGGATTTTCCATTCCACTTAAAATTCCGCCATATTTTCGGCATTTTGAAAAAACTGGCGGAAAATCAAAAAAATTGTTTGACATTAGGAGAACAATCCCTTATAATACTAAACGTGTCATTGCGAGGTAGCTTATGCTCATTGACGTAAAACCTATTCTGCATACCCCCGGCGGAGAGCGGACATTTCAGTTTGAACTGGATCTGTCCGACATGGAATTCGCAGGGCGGTATCCCATCAGCCGGCCTGTCATTGTGGAGGGCGTGGTTCGGAACCGGGCGGAGCTTCTCAGTCTGGAGCTGACGGCATATACCACTCTGGATGCCGTGTGCGACCGCTGCGGCAAGAAGTTCACACAGGAGAAGGCTGTATCCTACAGCTGTATTCTGGCGGAGGAACTCCAGAACGAGGACAGCGATGAGATCGTTCTTCTGGAGGACGGTCAGGTGGATGCCGGTGAGTTGGCCCGCGAGGCGTTCATTCTCGAAATGGACACAAAAACTCTGTGTTCTGAAGATTGCAAGGGGCTTTGCCCCCGCTGTGGTGCCGACCTGAATCTGGGACCCTGTTCCTGCAAAAAGGAAGTAGATCCCCGTCTGGCGGTTCTTGCAAAGCTTTTGGAGAACAAATAAAGTATAAATAAGGCCGCCTGGCCTTTGTAGATCAAGGAGGTGTCACAATGGCAGTACCTAAGGGAAAAGTATCCAAAGCAAGACGTGATAAGAGACGCAGCTCCACTTGGAAGCTGGCGGTCCCCGGTCTCGTTGCATGCCCCAAATGCGGTGCTCTGCACCTGCCTCACAGAATGTGCCAGGAGTGCGGCAGCTACAATGGCCGTGAGGTCAAGGTTGTCAAGTCCGTGGCGGCGAAGTAAGAGACAAATGCTTGCTTTAGGAGGGAAGAGAATTCTTCCCTCCTTTCCTTTATGCGCGGAATCGGATCAATACGCCGTGAAAATCCCTGTTTTCCCTTGCTATCCATGGGAATTGCGGATATAATAAATGTAATTTGATTTCTTGAGCCGGGCATTTCCGGCCTGCCGCCGCACAGCGGCGTATCGGGGCGGCCTGCACCGGACAAAGCTGCCCAGAAAAGGAGTACCTTATGTCGAAACCTATCATCGCCATTGTGGGCCGTCCCAATGTGGGCAAGTCCATGCTGTTCAATAAGATCATCGGCCGGCGGCTGTCCATTGTGGAGGACACCCCCGGCGTCACGCGGGATCGTATTTACGGGGAGAGCGACTGGCGCGGCCGGAAGTTTACCCTCATCGATACCGGCGGCATTGAGCCGCGAACCGATAACCAGATTCTGGCCTTTATGCGCTCTCAGGCGCAGATCGCCATCGATAACGCTACGGTGATTGTGTTCCTGTGCGACATCAAAACCGGCATGACTGCCTCGGACCAGGAGGTAGCTTCCATGCTCCAGCGCTGCGGCAAGCCGGTGGTGCTGGCAGTCAACAAGGTAGATCAAGGGCAAAGCCCGGATATCTATGAATTCTACAATCTGGGGCTGGGCGACCCCATCGCGGTTTCCGCCATCCACGGCCACGGCACAGGCGACCTGTTGGACGCCTGCGTGCAGTATTTCCCGCCGGAGGACGAGGAGGAAGAGGAAGATGACGCCATCAAGGTGGCGGTCATCGGCAAGCCTAACGCCGGCAAGTCCTCTCTGGTGAACAAGATCTTAGGGGAGGAGCGGGTCATCGTGTCCAACGTGGCGGGCACCACCCGTGACGCCATCGATTCCCGTTTCACCAACAGTAAGGGCAGCTTCGTCTTTATCGATACCGCCGGTATGCGGAAGAAGTCCAAGGTGGAGGAGGACATTGAAAAGTACAGCGTCCTCCGGGCTACTATGGCCATTGACCGGGCGGACGTGTGCCTCATCATGATCGACGCCACCGAGGGCGTCACCGAGCAGGATACCAAGGTGGCCGGCATGGCCCACGAAGCCGGAAAGGCCAGCATCATCGTAGTAAACAAGTGGGATCTTGTGGACAAGGATGACAAGACCATGGCCCGGATGACGGAGGACATCCGCCGGGATCTGGCCTATATGACCTACGCGCCCATTCTGTTCATTTCCGCCAAGACCGGCCAGCGGGTGGACAAGCTGTTCGACATAATCGACTATGTATCCAATCAGGCTACCTTCCGGGTCACTACTGGTATGCTGAACACCGTTCTGGCAGATGCTCAGACCCGCGTTCAGCCGCCCACGGACAAGGGCCGCCGCCTGAAGATCTACTATATGACGCAGGTGGGTGTGAAACCGCCGCATTTCGTGGTATTCTGCAATGACCGGCGTCTGTTTCACTTTTCCTATCAGCGGTATCTGGAAAACTGCATCCGCTCCACCTTCGGTCTGGAGGGAACGCCTATCATCCTGTCCATCCGGGAGAAGGGCGACAAGGAGGAGTGAGATATGGGACCGCTGATCTATTTTCTTGTCAGTCATATGCAGTTTTGGGCCGCGGCGGTCATTGCCTACTTCTGCGGCTGCTTCAACGGGGCCGTCATTGTTTCCAAGTACATTCTGCGGGATGATGTGCGGAACCACGGCAGTGGCAACGCGGGGCTGACTAATTTCTTCCGCACTTTCGGCGGACCGTTGACTTTCGTGGTGATCCTATGCGATGTTTTGAAAGCAGTTGCCGCGATTAAGATTTCTGTATGGCTCGGCGGATATTTTGATCCCCGGATTATGCCGGATACACCTATGGAAAATCAGGCCTTGCTTCTGGTTCTCTTCAAATACTGGGGAGGCCTTTTCTGCCTGCTGGGCCACATGTTCCCTTGTATGTTCCACTTTAAGGGAGGCAAGGGCATCCTTTCCGGCGGCACCATTGCGATTATGATCGACTGGCGGGTAGCCGTGGTGGTCTGGGGTGGATTTCTGATTCTGACCCTTCTGACCCGCTATGTGTCTCTCGGCTCTCTCTGGGCCGGGGCCAGCTTCCCGTTTATCAGCTGGTTCTGCTATCCTGATCCCGTGATTGTTGTGCTGGCCTTTTTGCTGGGCGGGCTGGTGGTCTGGCAGCATCGGGCCAACATCGGGCGCCTGCTGGCAGGCAACGAAAATAAACTCAGCTTTCACAAAAAGAAAGCGTAGGAGGAGAACATGAAATCAGTTGTAGTCGGCAGCGGCGGCTGGGGAACAGCCCTGAGCATGGTACTCTGCGACAACGGGCATGATGTAACTCTGTGGTCTCACGATCCCGCCAAAGCCGCGCAAATGGCCGCGGTCCGCGAAAACTCCAAGCTGAAAGGCGTCCGGCTGCCGGACAGCCTGAAAATCAGCGGTGATCTGGACTGCCTGAAGGGCGCGGAGCTGGTGATCTCCGCCACGCCGTCCTTCGCAGTGCGGGAGACGGGGAAGAAAATTGCTCCCTATCTGACACCGGAGACCGTTCTGGTCAGTGTTTCCAAGGGCATCGAGCGGGATACGAACCTCCGCATGAGCCAGATTTTGACGGAAGCCATCGGAAATATCTGTAAAGTAGCTGCCCTTTCCGGGCCTTCCCACGCAGAGGAAGTAAGCATCCGGATGCCCACTGGCTGCGTGTCCGCCTGCCCGGATCTGAAAGTGGCCCGGCTGGTACAGGACGCTTTCATGAACGACTATTTCCGGGTCTATACCAGCGAGGACATCGTGGGCGTGGAGCTGTCCGCCGCCATGAAAAACGTAGTGGCTCTGGCCTGCGGCGTGTGCGACGGCATGGGTTATCAGGACAATACAAAGGCTTTACTGATGACCCGCGCCATGGCGGAACTGACGCGCCTTGGCGAAAAGCTGGGCGGCACCCGGCAGACCTTCGGCGGTCTGGCAGGCATGGGCGATCTGATCGTCACCTGCACCTCCATGCACTCCCGAAACCGCCGTGCGGGTATCCTGATCGGACAGGGAAAGTCCGCGCAGGAAGCCATGGCGGAGATCGGCGCCGTGGTGGAGGGCTATTACGCAGCGGAAAGCATCCATCAGCTGGCAGAGCGTGAACAGGTGGAAATGCCCATCTGCCGCAGCATTTACGAAGTCCTGTACCACGGTATGGCGGTGCAGGATGTGGTGAGCAGCCTCATGCGCCGGGCTAAAAAGGATGAGCTGACAGAAACCACCTGGCTGTAATATGAAACAAAAAAGTACGCACCATGGTGCGTACTTTTTTCGTCGTCAGGAATCTTCCTCGTCATTTCGATTCAGAAGCAGATCGATGATCTCGCTGTACAGCTTTTCCGGCGCTTTTCGAAACCGGGCAGCCAGAATTTTCCCCATATCCTCCCGCGGAACCATCAGCTTCAGATCCATGACGTTTCCCATATCGTCATCCAGAGAAAGGGAAACGGTGTAGGTGCCGTTTGAACGTGGCTCTGTAAAGCTTTTCACCTGATTTTTCCGCCGCAAAGCCCGGTTGCAGACAGACAAATTCTTGTCACACCGCAGGCGGACGGAGTAGGGGAGACTGGTCTCGCAAATCTCGCTGTTGCGCCGTCCCTTATCCGTAATAGCGTACAGGCCGCTCAACTCGTCCAGCGTCAGATGCCCTGTTTTTACAAGATCTGCCAGACATTCGGAAAAATCAAAATAATCAATGGCATCGTCACACAGCGTCAAATCCAGCAGTGTGTCAAATGGAACCGGCTCAATGACCCGTGCAGCAATATATAAAATCAAAAATTTGATTTCCAGTTTGTCGTGGATAAATCCGCGTCCGGTCATGATGATAGCTCCTTTGATAACTTTATTTATATCAGTATACCCCAGACGGCCGGGAATGTACAGACAGAAAATCGTCGAAATCTGATGTTTTTTCTTGACGGAATCAGAGGGACTTGATAGTATGTAGTTAACATAATATGAAAGGGCGGAGCTGCTGTGAAAAAGAGAGAACTGGCGCTGCTTTTGACGCTGCTGTGTCTTACCGGCTGCGGCCAAAAAGAGGAACCGGCATCGAAGATAGAGGAGTCGGAGCCTATCCCGGTGGAAGAACCTGCGCCGGAGCCGGAACCCATCCCGGAACCGATCGGCCCTGCGGGGATCAATCCCTTAACGGGACTTCCTATGGAGCCGGAGTATGAGCAGAACCGCCCTGTAGCGGTCATGCTGAACAATCTGAAAAAGGCGCAGCCCCAGCTGGGCGTTTCCATGGCGGATATCATCTATGAAGTGCCTGCCGAGGGCGGCATTACCCGGATGCTGGGGGTGTATCAGACATTGGATGGCGTCGGAAACTTAGGGAGTATCCGTTCCGCCCGCCCCTATTACATTGAACTGGCTATGGGACATGACGCCCTATATGTCCACGCTGGCGGCAGCCCGGAGGCGTATCAGGATCTCAAGAGCTGGAAGGTTGATTACATCGACGGCGTTAATGGCTCAGCCAGCCAGAGTGCTGTGTTCTGGCGGGATCCGGAGCGGAAGAAGAACAAGGGCTATGAGCACAGCCTGCTGGCTTCCGGCGAAACGATCCAGAGCTTCTGGGACAACAGCAAATATCCAAAGACACATCAGGACGATTACAGCTATCCGCAGACGTTCACGGATGATCCGCTGACGGGCGGCACAGCTGCGGAGCATATCAAGCTTTATTACACCAGCTATAAGACTGGCCTGTTCGATTATGACGCCGAAACAGGGAAGTATCTGGTCAGCCAATATCAGGCTCCCTATGTGGACGGCAACACCGGCGAACAGGTGGGCGTTACGAATCTGCTGATTCTGGAAACAAGCATTTCCGCCATTTCCGGCGATACGGCGGGACGGCTGAAGGTCCGCACCACCGGCGAAGGGGAGGGGACGCTCTACCGCAGCGGTCAGTGCATCCCCATTCACTGGAGCCGCTCGAATCGGGACGTTCCTTTTTCCTATACTACATCAGACGGCCAGCCTCTTGCACTGGGCCGCGGAAACAGCTATGTCTGTCTTATCAACCCCGGATCCAGCCGGGTGGAACTTTCGTAAAATAAAGGAGTCCGAAGGCCAACGCCTTCGGACTCTTTTACGCATTTATTCGTTTGTACCAGCTTTTTTAGATGCTTTGACGCGGGACAGGGGATTGGCCTTGGCGGCGACCCGCAGTGCTTCATTATCAATGTGGGTATAGATCTCAGTCGTGTTCAGGTGATCGTGGCCCAGAACTTCCTGCACAGCCCGGACATCCACGCCGTTTTGCAGCATTAGCGTAGCCGCTGTGTGCCGGAGTTTGTGAGAGGAGTACTCGCTGGCGTCAAGTCCGGCCTCCGCAAGCCGCTTCTTCACCATAGCGTGAACGGTGGAGCGGCTGACCCGCTCGTTCTGCGCTGACAGAAACAGCGCATTGGCATCCCGGCCGGTTATAGGCCGCCGTACCGACAGATACCGTTTAATGGCGTCCTGACAGGCATCGTTCAGGTAGAGGATTCGAACCTTGTTGCCTTTGCCCAGAACCCGCAGCGTTTCGCCCTGAATATCCTGTAGATTCAGTCCCACCAACTCGGAAATCCGCAGGCCGCAGTTAAGGAAAAGGGTCAGAATGGCGTAATCCCGCTCCTGATTCTTGCCGTCCACCGCGTTCAAGAGGTCCAGGCTTTCATCTAAAGTCAGATATTTGGGCAGCGTTTTTTTCAGTTTGGGCGAATCCAGATCTTTGACAGGATTTTCACGAAGCTGGTGTGTTTTGTTCGTCAAATAGCCATAAAATGAGCGAATTGTGGCGATTTTTCGCGCACGTGATGCAGCGTTTAAACCGTAATTGGAATTCCGGCTGTTTTGAAAACGCACGCGATCCCGGCTGAGATAGGTCATATAGCCGTAAATATCCGTCAGCGTGATACTGGCTACAAAATTCAGATCAACATCCAGAATACTGATTTCGTCTAACGATTTTCCGGAAAGTGCAGGATTCCGAATCTGCTTCATGTAACGGAAGAAATTTCGCAAGTCCAGATAATATTCATCTACAGTCCGCTTGGAATGTGCTTTAATGGTTTCGTGGTAAGCAAGAAAATCCCGCAGGATTGGCGGTGCGTCAGTTCGATAGTCATTCATAATTTTATAATCCGTGTCATTCTTATTGATGTTGTGTGAGTAAAGTGCGTTTGGATGCAGGCGGGATTGGGATCTGTACAGAAGCGTCTGCATGGAGCTTATTCGGGAAAATACGGCATTTTGACTCCCCCCCAAATTGAACAAAATTTTTATTTTGTTCAATTATATGACCGTCAGAAAATAGAGACCGCCGGCTCTCCCCTAAAAGCCCTGATCCAAAAAAGTAAACTCTGTTTTTTGTATATCAAATTTCCACTGAGAAGTCAATTCAAAATCTGTTTGCATCTGATTGAAAGCGGGCAGCAAGACAACCTGTAACGCGCTAACCCCGAAACCGCCAGAATAGATTTTCGGACAGTTCCGGGGTCATGAGCCGATAGTCCACCAGCTTCTGATGACTGTAGTTCTTCTCAGTGAAGGAACATGGCGTCACCGAAGCTGAAGAAACGGTATTTTTCCCGCACAGCCTCGTTATAAGCGGCCAGAATGTGTTCCCGTCCGGCAAAGGCGGATACCAGCATAATCAGCGTACTCTCCGGCAGATGAAAATTGGTCACCAGCCCATCCATCACCTTGAAGCGGTAGCCGGGATAGATGTAGATGCTGGTCCAGCCGGCCTTGGCTTCCATATGGCCGTCCTCCCCTGCCCAGGATTCCAACGTCCGGCAGGACGTGGTTCCCACGCAGATGCAGCGACCGCCATTGGCTTTGGTGCGGTTGATGAGATCCGCCGTTTCCTGAGAAATCACGCAGTATTCGCTGTGCATTTCATGATCGGTGATTTCATCTTCTTTCACCGGGCGGAACGTTCCAAGGCCCACATGCAGCGTCACATAGCCGATGTTCACGCCCTTGGCCTGAATTTTCTCCAGCAGCTCCGGTGTGAAGTGCAGGCCTGCCGTGGGGGCCGCCGCGCTGCCCAGTACCTTGGAATAGACCGTCTGATACCGTTCCTGATCCTGCAATTCCTCCTTGATATAAGGCGGCAGGGGCATCTTCCCCAGATGTTCCAGAACCTCCAGAAAAATGCCGTCGTAATCAAAGCGCACCAGACGGTTGCCGTCCGGCAGAACCTTGGTGACCTCAGCCGTCAGTTCCCCATTGCCGAAGGAGAGCTTAGCCCCCTCCCGCATATGCCGGCCGGGACGCACCAGACATTCCCATGTTTTCTCTCCCCGGTCGATGAGCAGCAGCACCTCACAGGCGCCGCCTCCCGGCAGCCGCTGTCCCAGAAGGCGGGCAGGCAGCACGCGGGAATCGTTCAGGATCAGACAGTCGCCGGGATTCAGAAAGTCCGGCAGCTCATAAAAATGGTGATGCTCCCACGCGCCGGTATGCCGGTCCAGCGTCATGAGCCGGGAACTGTCCCGCCGCTCCAGCGGCGTTTGGGCAATCAGCTCCTGGGGCAGATCGTAATTGAAATCGCTTGTTTTCATAGGATGACCTCACTTGATGGTAATATCGGTATAATAGAATTCCAGAATTTCGTCATAGGTATAGCCCAGTTCCGCCATGGCCTTGGCTCCGTACTGGCTCATACCCAGATTGTGTCCGCTGCCGCTGCCGGTAATGGTGAATGTGCCGCTTGTAGAAGATGCCGTCTGTCCGCCGCCGATCGTGGACGTGCCGGAGGCGGACAGCACCGATGCACTGCCGCTGCTCAGCACTGCGGTTTTCCCGCTGCCGCTGATCACGCTGACGCCGCTGAGGGAGCTGAGCCGGGTATCCCCGTCATTGACATAGATTCCGGCGGAGGACACTCCGCCGCCGTGAATGGTGAAGCGCTGGCTCTTGACGGACTTATTATAGGTGCTGGAATAGAAAATCGTGCGGCAGGTCTCCCCTCTCACCGTCACGCTGCCCCGGCTGCCCTCAAAGGTCACTTTACTGACGTTGCCCATAGGGGTGAACTCCGACACATAAACGTTTCTGACCGTGCCGATGTTGTACCCCTTCTGCTCCAGGATCCACGTCAGTTCCTCGGCGGTATAGGTCACGGACCAGTTGTAATTGGGAATGCTGGTCTGAGCCTCATACGGGTCTTTCTTTCCCACCAGATACGGGATGCCGCTGTTCCAAACGTTGGACGCATCCTCAGTGGCACCGCCGTTGGAAGCGCAGTATACCACGGTGTCTGCGGGCTTGCCGTTGTAATAGATCATTTCCCCCGCAGTGTTGTCCACTGCACGATCTGTCAACTCCGTGGCCCGGTTGCGGCCATAGTACACCTGACAGTCCGTGCTGGCGCAGACGTCAAAGCCCAGCGACGGATGCCGGGTCTGGGCGGCGTAGGTGCGGGCGCATACTGCCTGTGCCTCCAGCGCCGCCAGCGGCCAGTCCTTGTCCATTTCGTAGGGAAGAACACCCTTGACATAATCTTCAAGATCCACCACGTTGATCACCGTCAGGGTCCCGTTGCTGTTGCAGCGGTATTCAAAGCCCCCTGCATATTTATAGCCCTTACACCATGTCTCCGTGTTCCGGCCTATAGGGCGGACGCCGAAGCAGTAGCCGTTGTCGCTGAACCGGTAAAGGACATCGCCGCTTTTCGTTTCCGTGACGGTCACGCCGTTGCCGGAACCGGAAGCCCGCATGGTGATGGTGGTTTCCTCCGTTTCGTCCAGATAAACGAACTCCCGGTCCTCATCGTAATAACCGAATTCATACCCGGAGCCGACGGCATTTTCCAGATTGGCGGCTTCCAGCGCGGTAGATCCCCAGCGGATGCCCACCTTCAGCGTATCGTTTACCACGGCGGAAGCGGAAACTGCCGTCAGGCTGAACAAAGTGATGATAAAAAGAAAGGACAAAGCGTGCTTTTTCATAAAACCTCCCAATGGCGAATACCTTGACGATAGAGGAACATCGTGCTATCATGTAGACAAACGTCCGCCAGAGAAAAACACGCTCTGGGAACATTGAAATCAGTTTATTATAATACACATTGACCCCGGATTCAACTGGAATCGACGATTTTCAAGGGGGCTGAAGGAGGAATCTGTTATGAAACAGTATAAGGTCGGCGTCATCGGCGGCACGGGCATGGTGGGTCAGCGGTTTGTGACCCTGCTGGAAAATCACCCCTGGTTCCAGCTCACCGCCATTGCCGCCAGCGCCAAGAGCGCCGGGAAGCCTTATTGGGAAACCGTTGGTAGCCGCTGGGCGCTGGATGTTCCCTGCCCTGAGGAAGCAAAATCTCTGGTGGTGCTGGATGCTGAAGCGGATGCCGAGAAGCTGGCCGGTATGGTAGACTTCTGCTTCTGTGCTGTGAATATGAAGAAGGAAGAGATCCGCGCATTGGAGGAGAAATACGCCAAGCTGGAATGTCCCATTGTTTCCAACAACTCTGCAAACCGCTGGACGGACGACGTTCCCATGGTGGTGCCGGAGATCAACGCTGAGCATCTGGAGGTCATTGAGGCCCAGCGTATGCGTCTTGGCACCAAACGGGGCTTCATTGCCGTCAAGAGCAACTGCTCTCTCCAGAGCTATGTGCCTGCCCTCCATCCCCTGCTGAAATACGGCCTGGAAAGCGCGCTGGTTTGCACCTATCAGGCCATTTCCGGCGCTGGTAAAACCTTCCAGCGCTGGCCGGAGATGGTGGATAACTGTATCCCCTACATCGGCGGCGAGGAGGAAAAGTCCGAGCAGGAGCCTCTGAAGCTGTGGGGCCACGTGGAAAACGGCAAAATCGTCAAGGCGGAAGGCCCTGCCATCACCGCCCAGTGCTTCCGTGTCGCCTGTCAGGACGGCCACATGGCCGCCGTGTTCATGAAGTTCAAGGAGGGTTGCAAGCCTTCTATTGAGCAGATCAAGGCCGATTGGGCTGCCTTCCGCGGCCCTGCACAGGAACTGGAGCTGCCCTCCGCCCCCAAGCAGTTCCTCCATTATTTTGAGGAGGAGAACCGTCCCCAGACCAAGCTGGATCGGATGCTGGAGCACGGCATGGCCATCTCTTTGGGCCGTCTGCGGGAGGATACCCAGTACGACTACAAGTTCGTGGGCCTGAGCCACAATACCCTTCGCGGCGCTGCCGGTGGCGCGGTCCTGCTGGCGGAATTGCTGTGCAAAAAAGGCTATATTCAGGCACTGTAAAGGAATACGGCTTTATAAGGGAAAATCAGGTCATTGATGATACAAAAGCGGATGCCGAATGAGGCGTCCGCTTTTTATTATGGGAAAACGGGAGGTAATTGCTGTGAAGAAAATTCTCTTTACAGGCTCTGGGGTGGCCATCGTAACGCCATTCAAGGACGGAAAGGTGAATCTGTCATCCTTCGGCAGGCTCATTGACCGGCAGCTTGCCGGCGGCACCGACGCCATCATCGTCTGTGGCACCACCGGGGAAACGGCCACCATGACGCAGAGCGAACGGGCGGAGGTGATCGCCTGCTGCGTGGATCGCGTGGCAGGCCGGGTGCCGGTAATTGCCGGAACCGGCGCCAACGATACCCGCGTTGCCTGCGGCAATGCGCTGGCGGCGGAGCGTCTGGGAGCAGACGGGCTTCTGATCGTCACGCCCTACTACAACAAAGCCACCCAGCAGGGGCTTCTGCGGCACTACAAGGCCATTGCGGATTCTGTCACGACGCCAATCATCCTTTATAACGTTCCCTCCCGCACCGGGGTCAATATTCTGCCGGAAACCTATGCGGAGCTGGCCCGGCATCCCAACGTCGTCGGCGTCAAGGAAGCCTGCGGAGATCTCAGCCAGGTACAGAAGACCCGAAACCTCTGCCCTGCTGATTTTGCTATCTGGTCCGGCAATGATGACGAGACGGCCGCCATCTGTATGCTGGGCGGCTCCGGGGTCATTTCTGTGGCAGCCAATGTCCTCCCTGCCCAGATGCACGAATTGACGTCCCTGTGCCTTGCCAATGATTTCCACGCCGCAGGCAGGCTGCAATTAAAGCTGAAGCCCCTCTGCGACGCCCTTTTCTGTGAGGTCAATCCCATCCCGGTGAAAACCGCCTTGAATCTTATGGGACTGGAAGCCGGAGAACTGCGGCTTCCTCTCTGCCCGCCTGCTGATGCCAGCGTAGAGAAGCTGAAACTGGCTCTCTCCGCCTGGGATCTGCTTCCAAACCCGTGATTGCTTCATGTTTTCCCGGAAAAAGTGCCGCTGTTCTGACAAACAGCGGCACTTTTCAAATCAATCTGATCGTTTTCACAAAATCAGGCAGTGTAGACCCGGTGGAACACCTTCTTGCCCTTCTTGATAACCACGCCGTCGCCGGCAAACTGCTCCTGATCGAAGGTCACGTCGATGGCCGCCACCTTCTGGTCGTTGACGGCCACGCCGCCCTGCTGGATCAGCCGCCGGGCTTCGCCGTTGGAAGCGCACAGGCCGCAGGCCACCAGCAGTTCGATGACGCCGATTTTGCCATCGGAAAACCGGGCTTCCGGCAGCTGCGTAGCGGGCATATTTTCGCTGCTGCCGCTGCCGCCAAACAGCGCTCTGGCGGCTTCCTGCGCCTTGTTGGCCTCGGCCTCACCATGTACCAGCTTGGTCAGCTCATAGGCCAGGATTTCCTTGGCACGGTTCAGCTGGCTGCCCTCCCAGCTGTCCATGGCATCGATCTGCTCCAGCGGCAGGAAGGTCAGCATCCGAATGCACTTGAGAACGTCCGCATCCCCCACATTCCGCCAGTACTGGTAGAAATCAAAGGGCGTGGTCTTGTTGGGGTCCAGCCACACGGCGCCGCTGGCGGTCTTGCCCATTTTCTTACCCTCACTGTTGAGCAGCAGGGTGATGGTCATGGCGTAGGCGTCCTTGCCCAGCTTGCGGCGGATCAGCTCCGTGCCGCCCAGCATATTGCTCCACTGGTCGTCGCCGCCGAATTGCAGGTTGCAGCCCACCGTCTGGAACATATGATAAAAGTCATAGGACTGCATGATCATATAGTTGAATTCCAGGAAACTGAGGCCCTTTTCCATCCGCTGCTCATAGCACTTGGCCCGCAGCATATTGTTCACGGAGAAGCAGGCGCCCACTTCCCGCAGCAGGTCAATATAGTTCAGCTTCAGCAGCCAGTCGGCGTTATTGAGCATCATGGCCTTGCCGTCGCCAAACTCGATGAACCGCTCCATCTGCCGCTTGAAGCACTCGGCATTGTGGTCGATATCCTCCTTGGTCAGCATCTTCCGCATATCGTTGCGCCCGGAGGGGTCACCGATCATGGTGGTGCCGCCGCCAATGAGGGCGATGGGCTTGTTGCCTGCCATCTGAAGCCGCTTCATCAGGCACAGGGCCATGAAATGACCCACGTGCAGGCTGTCTGCTGTGCAGTCAAAGCCAATGTAGAAGGTGGCCTTTCCGTTGTTTACCAGTTCCCGAATCTGCTCCTCGTCCGTGACCTGAGCGATCAGACCGCGGGCTTTCAGTTCTTCATAAATCTGCATGATTTCTTCTCCTTACTCCATATGATTTCTATCATGGTTCTTTTTCTGACTTTGATTCACTTCTGCGGCCCTTGGCCACATTGTACCAGATGACGCCGCAGACAACGACCACCGCGCCCAGCAGTGCGGCAGCACCGACCCGTTCCCGGTAAAAAAACGCCACCAGCAACGGATTCAGCACCGGCTCAATGCCGCTGATGAGAGCCGCCCGTACCGCAGGCGTGGTTTTCAGGCCCGTACACATCAGCACATAGGCAAGCCCCACCTGAAAAACGCCCAGGATAAACACATTGGTCAGAGCTGTGGGTGTAAAGATGGTCTCCTGCAGCAGGAACGGCAGGCCGATCGCCGCACTGAGGATGTCCCCCCAGAACACGGAGCAGATGGGATCTGCATCTGGCAGATCGTTCATCAGGAACACTCCGGCATAGCTCAGCCCACTCAGCAGAGCGATCACGTTGCCAACCGTCCCGCCTGTTTCCAGACTGTCCACAAAAAAGCAGACAACGCCGCAGAGAACAATGCCGCAGGCGGCAAGATCCAGCCGATCCGGCTTCTTCCGCCAGAACAGCAGGCTCAGCAAAATCACAAAGACCGGCGCCGTGTACTGCAGTACAATGGCGTTGGCGGCAGTGGTCAGCTTATTGGCCAGTGCGTACAGCGTGTTGGTGCCGCAGACACTGATGGCTCCCAATGCGATCCGGCGGTTGAAGCGAAGGGGATGATGCGTCAGACGCAGAAACAGACCAATCACCAGCATGGAGAGGATGTTCCGCCCGCTGTTGATGCTCATGGCGTTCCACGGGATTACTTTGATACACAGACCGCCGATGCTGTAGAGTACTGCGGCGTAGAATACAAACCGCGTTCCCTGCCTGCGGAGCCGTTCCGTCTGCGTTATGCTGTCCATTGAAAAAGCCCCCTGTCCTTTCGGACAGAGGGCGTAATTGACGCGGTACCACCTCTGATTCGCCGCCTCCTCGCAGAAAGCGGCCTCACGCCGTGCCATCACACGGCAGCGCGGTAACGGGCGCACCCGGAGCACGCCTACTGAGCCATGGGCCGTTGGGGTGCCAGCTCCGCGGTGTAGTTCAGCGGCGGCCCTCTCCCCTTTCCACCATCTCAGGGGCTCTCTTGACAGGACACTTCCACATACTTCTCCGCATCATTGCTGTAATGCAGCTATTGTAGCGGATTTTCCGGGAAATGTCAACCTCTTTATGGCCGCCAGACGCCAAATATCGTCAAAAAGCGGATGCCCTGATAGTCGTATGTGCTGAGCGGGCGGTTATCTGCATCGTAGCTGTGGGCGGCGATGAGTACATTCTCCGGCGCTGCGGGATGTCCCACGGACACCACCACCGGCGAATGCCGGAAATCCGTTCCGTTGAAAGACAGCTGGATCAGATCGCCGGGGTGCAGATCCGCCAGTTCGCAGGGGCGGGCAGCCGGCCCTGCGGTCTGCTCTTCCCGCGTCAGGAAATTGTAAAGATACGGCACGCCGGTCCAGGCCGGAGCCTTCTGGTTGGCGTCAATATAATACCAGCCGAAGGTAGGCGTAAAATTCATGACGCCGCTTCCTACGTAAATGCACTGGGAGGCAAAGTTGGTACAGTCGCCCCCAAGATTTTCGTAGTCATAAAAGGCGGGGTTCCGGCCGTAGGCCCAACGGTGAGCATACAGTACGGCGGCCCGCCGGTCATAGGGCGCAAGGTGCATAGACGGACTCCCCTTTCCCACCAGCCTATGTGAAAGCAGAGCAAGGCGTGCGTGTTTTCCACGCACGCCTTGCTTCAGGCCTATCTGATAACCACATCAGCAGTGCTGTTGGTAATCCGTGTCCAGCAGGGCTCCAGCCACACACAGTCCGCCGTGTAATCCTTGAGACCGAAGGTCTCAAAGTACCGCCCTTCCTCTTTCGCGGCTTTTTCGGCGGCCTCGTAAGATTCCAGCTCCGCGCCGGAGATCTCGCCCAAGATCATGGGCGAATCGGATACACCCCGCTGGTCGATGTCATGGGCCGTGCCATCCTCGTCATAGAAGCAGCTTTTCCAGATCTGGTAATGCATCGTTTTCTCCCAGCGCGCCCCGGCGCTGAAGGACACCACCCAGCCGGCATTCCGCTTCTCCGCCCATTCCAGACGGACGCCCTGGGGCGGGTTCTCGATCATGCCCTTTGCCAGATCCACCTTCACCCGCTCCTGTCCCTTGTCGATCCAGGAAGCCCCGGTGACATGGAGGGTCAGGTGTTCCCCGGTGGAGAAATAGGGACTGTCCAGCCAGACGGAATCCGTGGAGGGATCGTCCGGGTTTCCAGTGGCGGAAATGCCGTTGACGATGCCGTTGAACCGCTCTCCCCGCTCGTTTTCCAGATAGAAGTTCAACTCCGTCAGCCACGCGGTGTTGGCAGGATCATAGTCGAAGTTCAGCCGCAGATGGGTGGGATAGACCTCTGCCTCCGTCAGTGTCACGGACTGGCCGTCCAACAGGAAGGTCTCTCCTACATCAATGACCGTCCCCTGCTCCGTGTAGGTGGGGTCGAAGTGCAGTTCAAAGGTAAAGGCGGCCAAGATCTCCCGCTGCTCCTTCGGATTGTCGGACAGCAGTTCGTCACCGTAGTCGGCCACGTTGGACTGCGCCGGGGGCTTTTGGCTCTCATAGAGATGCTTATTGTCATAAACACCGAAGGTCATGGTCAGGCAGTCCGGCACATCCCGGTCCATGAAGTCGATCCGGAGTTCCATGAGATCGCCGTTTTCAATGCCATAGCTGCTGAAGGAAGAAGCGTATCCATCTTGTTTCCCCGGCACCGTCAGCGTTGGGTGGTCTAAATCCAGATGGGCGTAATCGTCAGACTGGATGGAGAAGAACACGTCCACCTGCTTTCGATCCACGATCAGGTATTCCACCTTTGCTGTGATGCCGTTTTGGTACTGAGACAGATTCATGGGCTGCACATAGTCGTGCTCCACGGCGGCGGACAGGCTGGGCGACCAGCTGACTGCCCTGGCCAGATCGGAGATCAGGGGAATACTTCCGCAGGCCCGTGCAAAGGGAACCGACAGGTTCACCAGCAGGACAAACGCCGCAAAGCAGGCGGCCAGACTTCCAGCGGATGAAACCAGAATCCGGCGTTTTTTCTGGAAAGTATTTTCCCTTTTCAGCGCTTTTTCAACGGTGCTTTCCAGATTTTCCGGCGTGATTTCCAGCTCTTTCAGCAGCGCTTCGTATTCTTCTATACGGTTCATACCTGCTCCTCCTCTCCTAATTCCAGTTTCAGCAGAGCCAGCGCCCGCTTCTGACGGGTGGCGGCAGTCCCCTGTGGGATACGCAGCGCCGCGGCAGTTTCTGCCTGCGTGCAGCCGGAAAAGAATCGCAGGATCACCACGCTGCGAAGCTCCTCCGGCAGACGGCGGATCGCCTCTTTCAAGGGCAGATGCTCATAGGCGTCCGGCCCGGCGGTGTCCGGCAGGGCGTCGTCCCCGCCAGGATGAAACCGCTTCCGGCGGCGCAGTTCATTGTGACAGGCGTTGATCAGGATCCGGGTGATCCACGTTTCAAAAAAGTCCGGCTGCCGCAGCTGCTTCAGCCCCCGCAGCGCCTGATACACAGCTTCATCCACCGCTTCCAGCGCATCATCTTCGTTTCCAAGATACAGATAGGCCGTCCGATACAGCCGGGCTTTGACGGCCTCGGTTCGGCCTGCAAACTCCTGCTGATTCACAGCGCCCACCTCCCTTCTTTTATCCATTAGACGGCGGAGCCTTCCATTTTGTTCTCCGAAAAGATATTTTTTCAAAAAGCCGCAAAAAACCGGCGGAGCTGCTGCCCTGCCGGTTTTATGCTCTGGGATGCGCTTTTTGATATACGTCTTTCAGCTGGTTTTTGACAACGTGGGTATAGATCTGGGTAGAGGAAATGTCTGCATGGCCCAGCATTTCCTGAATGGCCCGAAGATCTGCGCCGTTTTCCAGAAGATGCGCCGCAAAGGAATGGCGCAGGGTGTGGGGGGTGATGTCCTTCTGAATCCCTGCCTTCTCCTGATAGTGCTTGATAATCTTCCAGAAGCCCTGACGGCTCATGCGCTCGCCGTTCATGTTTACAAACAGGGCCTGTTCTTCGGTATCGGCAATGAGCTGGGGACGGATTCCTCTGATATAGTCCTGCAAGGCGCGGACTGCACCGTGGTAAAGCGGGATGATCCGCTCCTTTTTTCCGTTGGAGCATCGGATGAACCCGGCCGCGAGGTTCAGGTCCTCCATGTTCAGTGCGATCAGTTCGCTGACCCGGATCCCGGTGGCGTACAGCAACTCCAGCATGGCGTGATCCCGGAAGCCTTTCGCGTCCACACATTCCGGCTGTTCCAGAAACAGCTCTACCTCTTTGGCGGTGAGGATTTCAGGATATTTTCGCTCCGCCTTGGCAGCGACAACCCCCTGCGCGGGGCTGACTTCTATCTCTCCGACGGAGATCATGTAGCTGTAAAAGGATTTGATGGAAGCCAGAAACCGGGTAACGGACGCGGCGGATTTGCCCCGCCCCTGCATCCAGACCATATAATCTCGAACCATACTGCTATCCGCTTCCCGGAGACCTTTGCCATAATGATTATGTAAATACTCGGCAAACTGGGTTGTATCCCGGAGGTAGGAACTGACGGTATTCTGGGACGCGTGCTTTTCGTTTGAAAGATGTGCGCCAAAGCGTGCAATATCGTCCATATTCACAACCTCCATCTTCTGAAATATCCTAAAATATCCGTTCCAGCAGCGCCTGCAGAAGAACCGGCGACAGCCGAAGATCCAGCCAGATCCCCAAACACAGGGTCAAACACACACCGATAAGCCGCAGCCAACATCTGCGGCTGTCCGCCTGCACCGGGTATCCTCTCCCAAAGGATGCTCGAAAGCGCACAACGGCCGCTTCCCAAGATGGAACAGCCAGCAGGAAAAAACACGGAAACGTAATCAGACACCGCAGCCCGAAAAAAACGGCGGCCATCAAAACGCCCTGCCTGCCGAACGACGCCGCCATACAGCTGACCGCATAGGCGGGGAAAAAGCCGTAGGCCGCTGTCAGCAGCGGCAGCAGAACCGCCCCAATCCCGGTGAACGCAAGCAGAAATGCCAGTGCCGGCCCCCAAATATACATTGCCGCCAACGAGCGGCCAACATCCGGGGATGACGTGCGCTGCCTGACAGCATTCAAATAGGCGGACAGGTATGCGGAAAGCTCCTCACTGATCTGCGCGCTGGCGCGGCAGGCGCACATGATCCCCGCCAGTATCCCCAGAAAGAAGAAAACTGCCAGCAGCAAACTGTGCAGCCAACTGGAACCCGGTCCTTGCCCGATCTGTCTCTGATTCACACCGCATCACCTCATCCCAGATTATGAAGGTGGGACAAGATTTATGTTCGGTTGACGTAAAACATCTCTAAATAAAATATAGTTCAAATCAAAATGTTTCGCAAGGCATTTCCAGAAAAAACCGTTTTTTTGGCATTTATGCCCAAATATTATGTAAACTATATTATGTAAACTCAAGAAACAAGTGCAGTTTAAGCCCCTGGTGCTCTTTAAAATTGCAAGATGTGGTGTTGAAATCGCTCAGCCGATCCCCATATCTGCACAGAAGTGCAGATCACTTCCCACCCCCTTCCGACGATGTCACTCATGCGTTTTTTGCTCTTTTGGTAGATTTGACGAATCGCTTTCTCTGACGCTTCCCGCTTTTCCCACAGACAGTGCCTGACAGAAGCCCCCCTGCCAGCACCATTGCAAGAATCAGCAGTCCGCGGGACGTTATCATCTCATCCCATGTACTCAAGCAGATCATGATCAGCAGCAGGCAGAACCCTCCCGCGTTCAGGCAGGCCCCGCCAAAGCCGAGCGTCCCCCGTCCCACAGCAAGACCTCCGCAGAAAGCCGAAAACAATGCTGCCGCCGCAAGAAGCGGGAATGTCTGTTCCTCCCCCAGCGTTCCCCGCATGACCAACAGGGTTGTCAGCAGAATCCCTGCAAAATTCACGACGGCAGTCACAAGCAGCCCTGTGAGCAGTCCCTTCCATGCAGACTTGTTTTTTCCGGGCATAGTAAACCCCTCCCCCAAATATGCTTCTGGAACAGCATATTCCGGGAGAGGAGTATCTTATGCCAGATCAACAAGCAATCTCAAGTAAAAAGGCGCGGTGCTAAGCACCACGCCTTAAGGATTCAGTTCTTCTTTTCCTCAGCAGGAGTTTCCTCAGCCTTGGGAGCCTCCACAGCGGGAGTCTCTTCCTTTTTCTCCGCCTTCTTGTCCTTCTTCTCAGCGGCAGGCTGTTCGCCGGTCTGTACGCCCGCCTGGGACACAGCCCACTTGGTCAGCTCCAGGCGAACCCGGTCGTCGCTGGTCTCGATTACGATGGTATTGGGATTCACCATAACAACCTTGCCCACGATACCGCCGATGGTGGTGATGACGTCGCCTTTCTTCAGGCTGTTCCGCATTTCCTCAGCCTGCTTCTTGCGTTTGTTCTCCGGGCGAATCATGAAGAAATACATCACCGCAAAGAGCAGCACAATCATAATGATACTTTCCATGGTTCCAAACTTCTCCTTTGGTCTTCAAATCAGAATAGTATTATTATACCAAAGCTGACACTATTTGCAAGCTTTTTCTCTGCATTTTGTAAAGTCATGCCCGCTTTTCCAGATTCCCGCTGTATTTTTCACGGAAATCCGCAAAAGTCCCGTCATCCAGAGCCTCCCGGATCTTTGCCATCAACTCGTTATAGAACCAGAGGTTATGCAAAACTGCCAGACGCAGAGCCAGTACCTCGTCCGCTTTGAACAGATGCCGCAGATAGGCCCGTGAATGGTTCCGGCACACCGGGCAGTTGCAGCTCTCGCTGATGGGCCGGTCATCGGTGATATACTTCTCGTTCATGATGTTTACGGTGCCTTCCCATGTGAACAGCTTCCCGTGGCGGCCGTTGCGGGAGGGCATCACGCAGTCGAAGAAGTCCACACCCCGGCTGACAGCCTCAATGATATTGCTGGGGGTTCCCACGCCCATGAGATACCGGGGCTTGTCCGTGGGAGCAAACGGCTCCACCACGTCGATCATCTCATACATCACCTCGGCAGGCTCTCCGACAGCCAGACCACCGATGGCGTAGCCGTCGCAGTCCAGCTTGGCGATCTCCTGCATATGCCAGGCCCGGAGATCCGCAAACGTAGCCCCCTGATTGATGCCGAAAAGCATCTGTTGCGGGTTCACCGTATCCGGCAGGCTGTTGAGTCGGTCATGCTCCGCCTTGCACCGCTGAAGCCAGCGGAGCGTCCGCTCCACAGAAGCTTTGGCGTACTCATACCGTGCCGGATTTTCCACGCACTCGTCAAAAGCCATGGCGATATCGCTGCCCAGATTGGACTGGATCTGCATGGACTCCTCCGGCCCCATGAAGATGCGGTGTCCGTCAATATGGCTGGCAAAGGTGACGCCCTCCTCCCTGATCTTCCGCAGGGACGCCAGAGAAAACACCTGAAATCCGCCGGAATCTGTCAGAATAGGGCCGTCCCAGTTCATGAACTTGTGGAGGCCGCCCATCTGGCGCACGACCTGATCGCCGGGACGCAGGTGCAGATGATAGGTGTTGGACAGTTCGATCTGGCAGCCCACCGTTTTCAGATCCAGAGCCGACACGCCGCCTTTGATGGCAGCCTGCGTCCCCACGTTCATGAATACCGGCGTCTGCACCGTGCCGCCATGGGCGCAGGAAAATTCGCCCCGCCGGGCCTTCCCTTCTTTTTTCAATACCTTGAACATATTCACGTTCCTTTTCCTTTGTTATAAAAGCGTATTCATTATAATATAGGAATTCCGAATGTGCAAGAGCCGTTATCCGCAGAGCATGATTCTTATTCCGGCAGGCGTTTTACAAAAAGCACCGGGAGATGAAAAGTCTCCCGGTGCTTTTTCGTGGGATTCAAATAAAATCAGGCCTTGCCAGCGCAGCCCAGAACGTCCACCAGCTTATGACGAACCAGCTCCTTGATGTTGGCGCGGGCGGGCTTCAGGTACTCGCGGGGATCGAACTTGTCGGGATGCTCTGCCATGAACTTACGGATGGTACCGGTCATGGCCAGACGCAGGTCGGAGTCGATGTTGATCTTGCAGACAGACAGCTTGGCCGCCTGACGCAGCTGATCTTCAGGCACGCCGATGGCGTTGGGCATCTGGCCGCCGAACTCGTTGACCATTTTCACATATTCCTGCGGCACAGAAGAGGAACCGTGCAGAACGATGGGGAAGCCAGGCAGGCGCTTGGAAACTTCCTCCAGCACGTCAAACCGCAGCGGAGGCGGAACCAGAATGCCGTCAGCATTCCGGGTACACTGTTCCGGCTTGAACTTGAACGCGCCGTGAGAGGTGCCGATGGCAATGGCCAGAGAGTCGCAGCCGGTCTTGGAAACGAACTCCTCCACCTCTTCCGGGCGGGTATAGGAGGCCTGATGTGCAGCCACCTTCACCTCGTCCTCAATGCCGGCCAGCGTACCCAGCTCGGCCTCCACCACCACGCCGTGGTCGTGAGCATACTCCACGACCTTCTTGGTGATCTCAATATTCTCGGCAAAAGGTTTGCCGGAAGCGTCAATCATCACGGAGGTGAAGCCGCCGTCAATGCAGCTCTTGCAGGTTTCAAAATCCGGGCCGTGATCCAGATGCAGAACGATAGGAATATCGGGGCAGCACTCCACAGCAGCCTCAACCAGCTTCACAAGATAGGTATGGTTGGCATAGGCGCGGGCGCCCTTGCTGACTTGCAGGATCACAGGTGCGTGCTCTTCCTGACAGGCTTCGGTGATGCCCTGCACGATTTCCATGTTATTCACGTTGAATGCGCCGATAGCATAGCCGCCATCGTAAGCTTTCTTGAACATTTCGGTGGAAGTTACCAGTGGCATACGATCATCCTCCTAATAAAATCATACATTTTCCGGCGGGGTGCGCCGGACGCTCTCCTGCCGCAGATCAAATGTTAGCAAATCGTCATTTCTAACATTTCTGAAGAGGAAAACGTTTTTCTTATTTCATAATATCACAAAAAAATTAAATTGCAAGTATTTACTTTCCAAAATTTCAATGATATGATACGAGTATCTTATTTTGATTCGTCAGGAGGATTTCTCACATGAGCGAACTGAAAGGTGCATGTATTTTCGGTCAGTCCGGCGGCCCTACGTCCGTCATCAACGCCAGCGCCTACGGCGTCATTGAAACGGCTCTGAAAAGCCCCAATATCACACGGGTTCTGGGTGCGGAACACGGCATCAAGGGCGTGCTGAATGACCGGCTGTTCGATATGGGTCAGGAAGACCCCACCGAGCTGGAGCTGCTGAAGTATACCCCCTCTTCCGCCCTTGGTTCCTGCCGCTATAAGATGGCCGATCCCGATATGGACGATACCGACTACAAGCGGATTCTGGAAATCTTCAAAAAATATGACGTCCGTTACTTCTTCTACAACGGCGGCAACGACTCCATGGACACCTGCAATAAAATTTCCAAGTATATGCAGAAGGTTGGTTATGACTGCCGCGTGATGGGCGTACCCAAGACCATTGACAACGACCTCTACGGCACGGATCACTGCCCCGGCTTCGCCTCTGCAGCCAAGTACATCGCCACCTCCTGCATGGAAGTTTATCAGGACGCGCGGGTTTACGATACCGGCATGATCTGCATTATCGAGATCATGGGCCGCCATGCCGGCTGGCTGGCCGGCGCCGCTGCTTTGGCAACCGCCTACGGCGCAGGCCCTGATCTGGTGTACCTTCCCGAAGTGGACTTCGATATGGACAAGTTCCTGACCGACGTGGAGCGGATCTACAAGGAAAAGGGCAACTGCATGGTCGCCGTGTCCGAGGGGATCCACTATGCGGACGGTGCCTTTGTATCGGAAGCCAAGACCTCTGCCACCGACGGCTTCGGCCACGCCCAGCTGGGCGGTCTGGCGGCGCATCTGGCCGCCGTGGTAAAGGAAAAGACCGGTGCCAAGGTGCGCGGTATTGAGCTGAGCTTGCTTCAGCGCTGCAGCGCACATCTGGCCTCCGAGACCGATATTGAGGAAGCCGTCATGAGCGGCAAGGCCGCCGTGGAGAATGCCGTCAACGGCATCACCGACAAGATGGTTGGCTTCCAGTGTGCCCGTGACAACGGCAAGTACGTCTGCAAAACGGAGCTGCTGCCCCTGACGGAAGTAGCCAACGCCGAAAAAAAGGTTCCCATCGAGTGGATCAACAAGGAGCATAACGGCGTAGAACAGCCCTTTATCGACTATGTGCTGCCCCTGATTCAAGGAGAACCCAAGCTGCCCAAAGTGGATTCCCTCCCCCGCTTCGCCAAGCTGAAAAAGATACTGGTAAAGTAAGCCCGCGCAAACCGATCCTGTACCTATAAAAGCCGCCTGAAGATTTTCTTCAGGCGGCTTGTTTTTTACTGATTTCGCTTATAAATGGCCCAAAGACCTTTCATCAGCAGGGTTTTATCATAGAGAATCTGATTGCGGCAGAATTTCACAATGAACGGCGCATTGCCGCCAGTGGCTACGATGCTCACGGTTTTCCCCGGAAACTCTTCCCGGATGCGGTCAATGATGCCGTCCAGCATACCGGCCGTACCGTAAACAATGCCGGAACGCATACAGTCCTCGGTGGTCTTGCCGATCAATGTTTTGGGCGGCTGGAGGGAAATGGCCGGCAGCTGAGCGGTCTGGCGGCTCAGCGCTTCCAGTGAAACATTGACGCCCGGCAACAGCATACCGCCCTCATAAGTCCGGCCCTCGGAGATCACGCCGATGGTGGTGGCCGTCCCCATATCAATGGTGATGATCGGCGCCGTAAAGCTCTCCAAAGCCGCCACCGCATCCGCCACGATATCTGCTCCCATCTGAGTCTGCACTGCCAGACGGATGTTCAGCCCGGTCTTTACGCCGGGGCCGACCACCATGGGCGGCTTTCCCAGCAGCCGGGTCAACGCCTTTTCCGTCATGAAATTCAGCGGCGGGACTACGCTGCAAAGAATGGAATCCGAAACATCCTGATAACGATAGTGATACAACTGGAACAGGTTCATCAGATCCACGCAGATCTGATCGGCCGTCTTGCGGCGGTCTGTGTCCAGAGATGCCAGAAACCTCAGCGCCCCCTCCCGGTCAAACAGGCCGATGGAAATATTGGAGTTTCCGATATCCACTGCCAGCAGCATAGCAGCCGCCCCCTTTCAAGAATATTTTTATTTGTTTTTATCTTACCACGGCTAATTCCTTCTTGCAAGTGCCGGCGATATGGTTTATAACAGAAATCGAACATCTGTACAAGGAGTGCTGTTATGTATATCACCAGACTTTCTTCGCCGGTAGGCGTCCTGCTGCTCGCATCTGACGAGATCGCTCTGACCGGCCTGTGGATGGAGGGACAGAAATACTTCGCGGCAACGCTGAGTAAAGATGCAGTGGAGCAGCCCGATCTGCCGGTATTCCGACAGACCGCCCAGTGGCTGAGCGCTTATTTTGATGGCGCGCCGCTCCCTGCCATGCCGCCGTTAGCGCCGCAGGGCAGTGTATTCCGTCAGGCCGTCTGGAACCAGCTGCGGAAGATTCCCTATGGTCAGGTGACTACTTATGGCGTCCTCGCCCGGACTCTGCGGGAGCAGGGTATTTCCGCCGCGCCACAGGCAGTCGGCGGTGCTGTGGGGCATAACCCGATTTCCATTCTCATCCCCTGCCACCGCGTCGTGGGGGCGGACGGCAGCCTTACCGGCTATGCAGGCGGCGTGGATAAGAAGCGATTCCTGCTGGAATTGGAGGAAGCTGACATGAGCGGGCTTTCTATTCCCCACCGCGCTACTGCCCGGTAAGCTTCACGGATCCGATGTACCTTTCAGCGTTGTATGGGGCAGCACGAACCCCTAGCGCAATGGACCGCACAGCGCAAATAGGCTGTGGATATGCAGTTCAGAACTTTTTCAACGGAAAGTAAAACCCACCGGTTGTGCCGGTGGGTTTCTTGACACGAAAAGAAAGAGCTGCAAGCTTTCGCTTTCAGCTCTTTCTTCTGGCAGCGGGAGAAGGATTCGAATTGCGGTGTAAGTGTTTTTAGCAACTTTTTTCGTACAATTTTGTGTCAAACAGTCTGAATCGTAAAACAATCTGTACCAGTCAGTCCAGTTGTTTTATAAGTTCTAACGCTATAAAGGGTACAAATAAGGGTAAAATCAAAGCACAAGAAAGGACTGTCACACAATGGAAATTACATATAGCAAGTACGGAGATTACTACCTGCCGGATCTGGTGGTATCCGATGAAGAACCGACGACTTATGGACGCTTTGGGCGTATGCGGCTCGGGTATCTGAAGGAGCACCGCAGAGCGACCTATATCAATCTGAAAACTTCCGGACAACTGATACATCACCTTAATGAGATCGACCAAGAGGCAAATGAGATGTTGCGGCTTTTGATCGAGCAGATGGCGCGGGCGCACGGAATCACCGAACAACTAAAGGTCGAGGATCAAATGGCGTGGGTAGGGACGATGAATAATATTCGTAGCGCAGCGGAAGAAGTCGTGCTACGCGATATTATAAACTGCTAAAATACAATGTGCTGGAGGAGGTGTGTTTATGGTTGCTAACGCCATAATCTGAAAGAAACGGAGCATAGCTAATCGGATAAGCCGAAAAGCTATGCTCCTTTTTTGCACATTGACAGGCATAGACTACGAAAGCATAGCCAACCGTGAATTGACACTCAACACGAAAGGCTGCTTTCCAAATAAGGTATAGCAGGAAGGCACTGTTAGAGAATGCCTCTATCTACTAGCACCTTGCAAAAAGCAAAAAAGTATTTTATGATGTAAAAAAGTTGGAACTTTTTTTCAAAACCTTTCGTCTAATTATAGTAGATGCAGATTAACACTTTATGGAGGTATATGAACATGAGACTTAAGAAAGCAATGCTTATTATCTTGGCAATCCTATCCATCGTGCTAATTGACACCGCTCAAGCGAAAATATTCAATAATAAACCTGTTATAAAGATTGTCGAAGATTATAATGGTGGAGACCTGTATCAAAAGCACTTGTATCAAAAGCATAAGGGCATTTTAGTAGATACTTATGTCTATAGCGATGGGAGTCAGGTGACTGCATTCAAATGGGAGAAGCAATAGTATGTAGATGCGACCTTGAAATTTCATAGCTGAGTACAATACATTGAAAGGGCAGTAGTTGCAATGGCTACTGCCCTTTTTCGTATCCTGTAATGAATAAATCTACATTAAGGTTGGCTACCCAAGCAGTAGCAACAATTAACTTAAAAGGGAGTAAGATTATAGACGCAAGGGTAAAAAATGAGCAACCAAAGCTAAATTATGTAGAGTAGTTACATACTAAATATTATACAGTAAGAATCCACAATCTGCGTTTGCAAATTGTGGATTCTTGATCATCATAGTCTGAAGACGCTCATTTTTCTTTAAAACTTATGCGCAGTAACTCCTTCGGCACCTTACTCAGCAACTTTTCCGTTTTCTTGTAACGCTCCTCCAGCACCGCGAGCTTTGCGCGCTGCTCGGCGCTCTTGCGGCGTTCAGCGCCCAACTCGTCCCTAAGTGCTTCGTTTTCTTCGGCGCTGCATCGCTGCATGGAGAGTGATTTCGTCACGGCCTGCTGCATCCGCTGAATTTCCGCTTGAAACGACTCCACCTCCGGCAAGAGCTGCTTGAAGGTCTCTACGGCCTCTTCGCGCTTTTTGCCCGCGTTCAGCACATTGATGCCGTTCAAGGCCGTTTCCAGCTTCTCCAGCTTGGCGTCCATCGCGGTCACTTTCTTGTACCATTGCGGCGTCAGGTGCCTGCGCTTCGTTTCAACGGCAGGTGTGCCGCGCTCCAGCTCCGGCCACCGTTCCGACATACAGGCGTAGAAATCGTCCTGCCAGCGGATCATCGTTTTCTTGTTGCCGAGGATCTCCTTTGCAGACAACCGCTTGTCTTTCGTCAGCGGCACAAAGCAGAGGTGCAGGTGCGGCGTTTTCTCGTCCATGTGCACCACGGCGGAAATGATGTTTTCTTCGCCTATACGCTCTTTCAAAAACTCAAATGCACGGTTGAAGTATTCCGGCATTTCCGCATCATGCGCCTTTGCAAACTCGGGGCTGACCGTTACCAGCGTATCCACGAATTTCACGCTGTCTTTTCGCACGCGGCAGCCTGCCGTCCTGATGCGGTGTCGGATCTCCTGCTCGTAGCTCCAGCGCGGCGTCACCAGATGATAGTTCTGCGCAATGCGGCTCTTGTCGATGTCCGGATTGCTGGCATACTCCTCCTTTGTCCGCTCGTGGTGGGCGCTCAGCGCCTTGGATGCGCCGCCCTTATGCTTGGCAAATCGTAAAATGGCATAGGCCATCGCTATTCCTCCTTTGTCGTATTTGGGGACGAGGGATCGGAGAATCCCCACCACGACTTTCTAAAAAAGTGCGCCCGTGAGGTGTCGATACCGACACCTCACGTTCTTCTTTTTCGGTCCGGTCAAAATCACGGACCGGCTGCGGCCAGTCCCTGATTTCTCCCGTCCCCCGTCGCGATGGGTATAACACACTAGACTTTGTTCCAAAGTCCGTGTGCCAGCCGTTCCCTCTGGACTCCCTCAAGCGGTCATTTCCCGCTGCCTCACGGCATGGAAAATGACCTTGCCGGTGTACGGTATGTCCGATAATGTACGGTATTTTGAGGAGATGCCCCCACTCCCATTTTTACCGTACATACCGTACATTACCGTACACCATCCCACCGCAGCGAAAGCGCTTTGCCCTCTTTCGTGCGGTGGGAAACATAGCGAATGTCGTATTTCCGCAGCAGCGTATCCTGCCGCGCGTTCAGCGTTCGTACGATCCAGTTGGGCGTGAAGGCTTGGCTGCTGTCCATCTCGGAGAGACACTGCGCCAGTTCTGTCGCTGTGCCGCTCCACGATGGATTTTCTTCATTTACCAGCCGAGAAACAAGCTCGACCAGCGGGCATGGAGGCTCTCTGTAAGGTTCTGTTTCCGCCTCAAGCAGCTCCCAGCACAGATGCGCAGCAACAAACCGGAGGTGCAGTCGGAGCTGTTGCTGGTCGCGTCCAACCGCCTCCAAAACAGCGTCCGAGGCTGTGCGCTTATCTTTATGTAGGAGCAGCGCACCATCCGCCGCGCCCATCAAGCCATTGGTGCCGGAGATCATGTTGAACACATCCTCTGCGCTCTCCTTGCGCGTATGGTGAACGACCAGCAGGGTGACGCCGAAGGTATCGGAAAACTCCTTCAGCCTTGCCAGCGTGTCATAATCGGCGGCATAGCTGCCGTTGTCCGGCGTCCGGCCTCGCACCCGCTGCAGGGTGTCAATGATGATGAGCACCGTGTCCGCGTGCTCACTCCAAAAGTCGGTCAGGCGCTCAAGCAATCCTTCGTCCAGCGTTTCAGAGAACACAGAGAGGATCAGGCGCTCGCTGTCCCGTTCTGTCATCTGCGCTAGACGCTTCTGCAAGCGCTCATAGGTATCCTCCAAGGCAAGATACAAAACCGTACCCTGCCGGGAAGAAAAGCCGAGAAACGGCTCTCCCATGCTCACCTGATAGGCCATCTGCAAGACGAGAAAGGACTTGCCGATCTTCGGCGCGCCGGCGAGGAGGTAAGTCCCTGCCGGCAACAGTCCGTCGATGACCGTCGGGCGGACGCGAAAGCGTGTTTCCATCAGCTCCGGCATGGTCATGGCCTGAATTTTCCCAAACCGCTTGTGCGGTTCTTCAATGTCTGTTATACTGTTTGTGCGTGCAAGCGCGGACGGCTGCTCCCCATCTGGTGCAACAGATGGAATCGGGGCAGTCGTTTCTTTTTCAGTTGCCATTCCCGCCTCCCGTGTTCCGCTCGATCCAGTCGATGAGCTTGTCCTTCGGCACGAGCAGCCGCTTACCGATGCGCAGCGTGGGAAAGGTCCCCGTGTTGAGGAGCTGATACGCTCCCGCACGCGAGATGCCCAGCGCCGCCGCAAGCTGATTGGCGTTCAGCACCGCGGGCAGATTTTCGTAGTTGTTGTTCATGTATGACCTCCTTTGAAAATTTTAGTTGACATTATGGACTATAAAGATTATAATGCACAATGTAACTATCATGGTTTGATTGTATAATGTTGATACGAAAAAGTCAATAGATAATTTCCAACATCTATTTTGGTATATCTAACAGGAGGACAGCTATGGTCTTTCCCGAACACATGGAGTTCCGATATTACATCACGCCGGAGCGAAAAGAACACTTTGCACTGTATGACCGAACCTTGGGCAGCCGCATGACCTGTTTGGAATCGACGCAGGACCTTGGCCAATGTCTCATCGACCTTTACGATACGGACTTCTATGATGCCTATTGCGTATTGTCCGAGATCAATAAGCTGGTACAAACGGAGAAGAACGAGGCCGCATGGAGGAAGCTGCTGGAGCTGTCACTGCCGCTTTGCAAAGTGCATCCGTTCTTTGGGCTGCTCGCAAAGGAGCTGAGCGAGCTGGAATCGGCATACGCGCACGGTCAGGATGCTGACGCAGCGCTTGTCCTTTCATTTGCCAACGATTTTGAAGCCATCGTCCGTGATGCAAAGGCGCTGATCGAAGTATGTCTGGATGACCGGTACAAGCCGGACTACTCCACGGCAGAGCGTTACCGCGAGGCGCATTACGATGCGTTGCTCCATTTCGACGATATGCGCTATGGCGAGCTTGCCACAGAGGAGGTCATGCTGGACAGCCCAGCGTATAACAGCGCCTACCATTACAGCGTGGAGATACTGCGGGAGCGCGGGATCAAGACTGCGCTGCGCGAGGTGCTTTACCCAAACACCGTGCGCGACCTCTACAACTACTTGAAGGCGTACTGTCTCCGCCTGCCGCTCCCGATCCACAAGTGCAAAAACTGCGGCAGATACTTTGTTGTGACTGGCAACATCACGCAGGACTACTGCACACGGTTGATGGAAGGCTCGGAAAAGACCTGCCGCCAAATGGGAGCCGTGGTGCAGTATCAGAGCCGTCAGATGAAGAATCCCGCCACGAGGGAATTTACACGCTCCTACAAGGCCCACAACGCCCGTGTGCGGTACGGAACGATGACCAAGGCAGAATTCTCCGCATGGTCGAAGATGGCGCGGGAAAAGCGCAACGCCTGCGTAGCAGGCAAGCTGCCGCTCGAAGACTTTGTCGCATGGCTCGACAGCGACAAACAGCGATAAAACAACGGACTGACTGGCCGTTTTATGATTTCAGAAGAAATGGAGGAAACATTGGCAACACGAATGACAAAAGGAGCCAAGGGCGGCGGCACGATCCGCCAGCGCCCTGATGGGCGCTGGGAGGCGCGCTATACCCTTGGCATTGATCCCGGAACGGGAAAACAGATTCAAAAATCCGTCTATGGCAAGACGCAGAAGGAGGTAAGGCAAAAGCTCACCGCGATCACTGCGGAGATCGACAGCGGAACGTTTACCCAAGAGAACAAGACAACGGTTGAACAGTGGCTCAATATCTGGTTAAACGAATACATGGGCGATAAGAAATACGGAACGATACGAAACTACAAAAATGCCTGCAGGTATCATATCATTCCGTATATCGGTCAATGCCGTTTATCCGATCTGAAGCCGCACATGATTCAAACCCTATATAACAGGCTTCAACGCGGAGAAGACGACAAGCCACCCCTGTCACCAAAAACCATCCGCAATGTGCATGGCGTCCTCAGCAAAGCACTGAATCAAGCAGTGTGGAATGAAATGATCCGCTCGAATCCGGCACAGTTGACCACTCTCCCACGCAAAGAGCAAAAAGAAATTGAGACTCTTTCCGACAAGCAAATTCAACAGTTTTCCATGTTAGTCGAGCAGGACAGCTATCGTGCCATTTTGAAATTCATTCTTTTCAGCGGCGTCAGAGAGTCAGAAGCAATTGGGTTGACGTGGGACTGTATTGATTTTGACCGAGGTACGATCCGTGTCTATCATCAGATGTTAAAGCGTACCAAGGAAGCAGGTGGTTATACGTTGGCGTCCCTTAAGAATGACAAAGAGCGTCTGCTGACTCCGCCGCCGATGCTGATGACTATGCTGAAAGAGCAGAAGAGGGAGCAGGTGGAGCGGCGTATGAAAGCTGGCCCAGCATGGCATGGATGGAATTCTGTAGAGGAGCAGAAAACGTGGTTTGTCTTTACGACAGAGTTTGGTGACCACTACTGCCCGCAGACGGTGTACGCACATTTCAAAAAGATCGCAAGGCAAATCGGTGCGGAGAAGGCGAATGTCCATAGCTTGCGCCATACCTATGCAGTGCTCTGCCTTCAGAACGGTGATGATGTGAAGACCGTGCAGTCAAATCTTGGCCATGCAACGGCAGCATTTACGCTGGATGTGTATGGCCATGTCTCTGAAAAAATGAAACAAGACAGTGCAAACCGCATGGAAGCCTATATGCGGGGCACTGTCTATGGAAAGACCCAAAACGGTTAAAGGGTCAAATAAAGGGTCAGAAACGAGAAAAGAGGTCTGAAACCCTTTGGTTTCAGACCTCTTGCTGGCAGCGGGAGAAGGATTCGAACCCTCACATACAGAGTCAGAGTCTGCTGTGCTACCCTTACACAATCCCGCTATTTGAACCTGTTCGCGTCACGAACAGGTATTATTATAGCAAAATAAATCGTTTTGTCAAGGGGAAAAATGAAAAATATTGAAAAAGTTTTTTTGGCCGGGAATTTGTTGCGCTAAACGCAAATTTGACCTGATTTTCTCTGTTTTTCGCCTCAAGGCGTACCGGGCAAAAGCCGCAGTCAGAAATTGACCGCGGCCTTTGCAGAATGGAATCAGTCGTAGCGCAATGCATCGATGGGGTTCAGATTCGCCGCTTTCCGGGCAGGCAGGTAGCCGAACACAATGCCGATCCCCGCCGAAACTCCGAAGGCCATCGCCACCGCTGCGGCGCTGGGGCTGACGGTGATGGGGGTATCCGGCATCAGCGTGGCGATCACCGTGGTAGCCACCGACGAAAGTGCGTAGCCCAGCCCGATGCCCAGCAGGCCGCCCAGTGCCGAGGTGGTGGCCGCCTCCATGACGAACTGCCGCATGATCGCGCCCTCTTTGGCTCCCAGCGCCTTGCGAATCCCGATTTCCCGCGTCCGTTCCGTGACGGATACCAGCATGATATTCATAATGCCGATGCCGCCCACTACCAGTGAAATGGCGGCGATGCCCGCCAGAATGTAGATGATCATGTTCACCATGGAATTCATGCTGTCCAGCATCTCTGCCATGGAGATGACGGTATAGGCGTTATCGTCGGAAAAGATATCATAGAGCTTGTTTTCCAGAAAGGTTTTGGCTTCGGAAATATTGTCCGTATCCTGTACGGTGATGGTGTAGTTGCTGATGGCGCCGGTAAAGCTGAGGCGGGCAGCTGTGGAGTACGGCAGGTATACGCAGTCGTCGGTGCCGCCTTCTTCCAGCTCACTTCCCTTCTGAGACATAATGCCAACGACTGTAAAGGAGGTTCCATTTACGCGGATGGTCTGCCCCACGGCGTTCCCGCCGAAGTAGGCCATGTTCAGGTACTGCCCCACAATGCAGACCTTTTTCCGGCCTGTAATGTCCACGTAGTCCAGATTCCGGCCCTGTGCGATGGTGTAGCCTTTCATGTCAAAGTAGTCCTCGCTGACGCCGGTGACGGTGGAGGTGGAAATGCTGTCGCTGCCGATTTTCACTGCGCCCATCATGGTCACCGTAGGTGAGATCTGCTTGTAAAGATCCTGATTTTCGCTGACCAGCGCGTACATCTGATCTTCCGATACACTGCGGGAGGAGCCGCGGCCCAGAATCTGCACCGTCAGGGAGTCAGTCCCCATGTCGGCAAAGCTGTCTTCGATGTAGCCCTGCATCCCGTTGCCGAGGCCCACAATGACGATGACAGCGCACACGCCGATAATGATGCCCAGCATGGTGAGAAGAGTCCGCACCTTGCTGCTGAGAATGTTCTTGACGGCCATCTGGAAGGTTTCCAGCAGATTCATGATCCCGCCCCCTCTCCGGTAAGCGTGGGAGACACCACAGCGTTGGGGTCGTGGGCGTTGCCGTCGTAGATCACATGGCCGTCCTCCAGCCGGATGATCCGTTGGGCCTGCACGGCAATGGAGTTATCGTGAGTGATGAGCACCACGGTGTTTCCGTCGTCGTGGAGCTTTTTCAGCATTTCCAGCACCTCCCGGCCAGTGTGGGAATCCAGCGCGCCGGTGGGTTCGTCCGCCAGAATCACGGCGGGGTCACCTGCCAATGCCCGTGCGATGGACACCCGCTGCTGCTGGCCGCCGGAGAGTTGCATGGGCTTGTGCTTCAGCTTATCCCCCAGTCCCACCATTTCCAGCGCCTGTTTTGCCCGCACATGGCGTTCCGCCTTGGGAACCCCGGCGTACATCAGGGGAACCTCCACGTTCTCCTGCAAATTCAGCTTGGGCAGGAGGTTGTACTGCTGGAAAATGAAGCCCAGCATTTTGCTGCGGATCTCCGCCAGCTGGTTTCGGTTCATCTGTCCTACATCCTGCCCGTCCAGCAGGTAGGTGCCGGAGGTGGGGACATCCAGACAGCCGATGATATTCATACAGGTGGATTTGCCGCTGCCGGACTGGCCCACGATGGCCACAAATTCCCCCTTTTGAATCTGAAAGGAGATGTTGTCCGCCGCCTTCACCGTGGTGTCCCCCATCTGGTAATACTTGCAGACACTCTGAAATTCAATAAGAGCGCTCATCTCAGAAACCTCCCCGGCCGCCGCTGGGGCCGCCGGAGGTCATTCCTCCGCCGCCGGGCATACCGCCTCCCTGACCGCCCATATCGCCGCCGGGTATGCCGCCCATCATGAAGTCAGAGCTGCCGGAAGCGGTCCGCAGGTAGGCCACGGCGTCTCCCTCCTGCAAGCCGGAGGTCACTTCAATATAGCTGTCATCACTGACGCCGGTTTCCACGGAGACGTATACATAGCCCTCCGGGGCCTCCTGATCCAGCGCGTTGACGGCGCTGGGAGAATCGGCGGTAATGAGAACCGTATTGCCCCGGTTCACCGCAAGGCTGGGAATGGCCAGCACATCATCTGCCGAGGAGAGGACGATTTCCGCGTCCACGTTCATGCCGGGCCGAAGGCCCTCGGTGTCGTCGATGCGGACGGTGACAGGATACGTGGTGGTGCCGCCGGAAGTAGTGCCCACCACGGAAACCTTGGTTACAACGCCGGTGAAGGTCTGGCCATCCTTGGCGTCGGAGGTGATGTTCACCACCTGGCCTACCGCCACGTTGTCAATGTCCAGCTCATCGATGTTCAGGGTCATCTGCAGATAGCTCAGGTCATAGATCGTGCAGAGGGCGTTGCTGGAATTGCTGCCGGTCCCCACGTTATCTCCGGCCTTTACCGTCTTTTCCACCACCGTGCCAGTGATGGGTGAGGTGATTTTGTAATCGTCCAGACGGTTCTGGACATTTTCCACGCTGTCTCTGGCGTTGGAAAGGTTGTTCTTTGCGTTGGTGATCTGGCTGTCCACGCTGTCGCCGGTGATGGTGCAGAGCTTCTGCCCGCTGGTCACGCTGTCGCCGGGCATCAGGGTCAGGCCGGTGATTTTGCCGGATGCCTCGGCGGTGATGGTGGAACCTGTGCCGATTTTCACAGCGGTCTGCCCGTAGCTGGTGTAATTGCCGATGGTGGCGCTGGCGGTGCAGTCACCGCTGACAAGGCCGGGGTTGGCAGCCTTGACCCGGACGGTGGTCATCTTCATGCCGGTGCCGTTGGCAATGGAGCTGCCGCCTACCTGGGCCACCGTGCCGTCCAGATATCCGGCGTAGCCGTTGATGTAGATTTTAGCAGGCTGCCCCACATAAAAGTCCCCGTCGTTGGCATAGGAAAACTGGAAGTCAATGGACAAATCGTCGTTGGCGGCGATCTTCAGGATCTCCGTTCCGGCATTCACCGTGTCGCCGTTGCTGACGTACACCTCGCTGACGGTGCCGCTGATATCCGCTGTGGGGTACTTGGCTTTCACCGCCTGAGAATAGCTGTTCTGGGCCTGAGAATAGCTGTTCTGGGCCTGGGACTCCGTGGTGGAAACGTCGGAAGAGTCAATGGTGTAAAGAAGCTGGTCCTTCTCCACGGTGTCCCCCTCCTCAAAGGTATCGCTGAGAACCTCGCCGGAAACCAGCGTGGTGACGGTATAGGAATCTGCCGGTTCCAGTGTGCCGCTGCCGGTGAGGGAATTGGTAATGCTCCGTTTCTCAACGGCTGCCGTGGTATAGGTGGTCTCGGTGTTGTCCGTCCTGGCCTTTGCACGGTTCAAAAGAACCGTACCGCCTGCCACAGCGGCCACCGCCAGCAGGCACAGGGCGATCCATTTTCTGTTTCTTTTTCCGGCAAACAGCTTTTTCCCCTTCTCCGCCGGTTTCTGAGGAGACTGTGTGGTGTTATCTGCCATATCGTTCATCCTTTCCTGAATGGGTTTCGGTTTGCGTGTTCCAAGGTATCATCCTTTGCTGAACCGGCGCTGAAAAAAGAATGAACTTTTTGGAAAAATGTTCGCCGCAAAAAGCCCCGGCCTTTCAGTTTGAATTCAGAATTTCAGAGTATGCTGTCGATAACGAAAACAAACCGGGGAGCTGTTTATGAAAGTACTGGTCATTGAGGACGAAAAGCTGGTGGCAGAGTCCATCCGCGCCATTCTGGAACACAAGGGATTTGAAGTGGAAACAGTGTACGACGGTGAGGCCGGCACGGAGTACGCAGAGCTGGGGATCTATGACCTGCTGATTCTGGATGTGATGATGCCGAAGCTCAACGGCTTTCAGGTAGCGCAGCAGGTGCGGGCAAACCGCTGCAATACGCCCATCCTGATGCTCACGGCCCGGTCGGATCTTGAGGATCGGATCCGGGGACTGAACGCCGGAGCGGACTACTACCTGACAAAGCCCTTCGATTCCCGCGAACTGCTGGCCTGTGTCAATGCCCTGCTGCGCCGTCAGGGCGATCAGGTGGATGAATTGAGAATGGGCAACACCGCGCTGAATCTCGCCTCCTGTATGCTGGAATGTGGGGAAAACAGCGTCCGTCTCTCTGCGCGTGAGTTTGACGTAATGCGTTTCCTGCTGCAAAGCAAGGGACGGGTGCTGTCCAAGGAAATGATTCTGGCACGGGTATGGGGCTATGACTCCAACGCCGTGGAAAACCATGTAGAGGTATATGTGGGTTTTCTGCGGAAGAAGCTGGCCAGCATCGGTTCCAATTTGAAAATCGAGGCTATCCGCCGCCTTGGCTACCATCTGGAGGCGGAAGAATGATTCGGAAGCTGCGGCTGAAATTCATCTGCGTCAATATGCTCATCGTCACAGTGATGCTGACGGGGATTTTCACAATGGTCTACCACTTTACACGATACGGAATGGAAACCAGAAGCATTGCCATGCTTCAGGCCGTGGCGTCGGAGCCGTTTCAGCACAACCGGCCCGGTGATCTTCTTGACGGCGTTCAGCTTCCCTTTTTTATTCTGGATCTGGATGCAGCAGGAAATATCATGGAAACCGACGGCTATTTTGACCTGTCAGATCTGGATTACCTGCAAACGCTGGTCTCCGCCGCAGACAATGCCGGAGGGCGCGACGGAGTTCTCTCCGCTTACGGTCTGCGGTTCTGCCGCAGCATCACCCCCCGCGGGGAGCGGATCGCCTTCGCCGATATATCCAGCGAACGGGCCACCTTGTCCAATCTCATAAAGACCTGTATTCTGGTTGGAGCGGCCTGCTTTGCCGCATTCCTGCTCATCAGCTGGCTGCTGGCCCGGTGGGCTGTCAAGCCGGTGGAAACGGCGTGGAAGCAGCAGCGGCAATTCGTGGCGGATGCCTCCCATGAGCTGAAAACGCCGCTGACGGTCATTATGACCAACGCGGAGCTTCTGAACAGCCCGGACTTCGATCAGGCACACCGCAGCCAGTTTGCTGCCCACATCCTCACCATGTCCCGCCAGATGCGCCAGCTCATTGAGGAGATGCTGGATCTGGCCCAGACGGACAATGGGCAGGGAACTCTGGTATTTTCACCCGTCGATCTCAGCCGTCTGGTCAACGATGCCGTTCTCCCCTTTGAGCCGGTATTCTTTGAACGGGGACTGACGCTTACGGCGGATATTCAGGAACATATCACGGTTTCCGGCAGTCAGCAGCATCTGCGCCAGATTACGGATATCCTGTTGGACAACGCGCAGAAATATTCGTCCCCTGCCGGCGAAGTGACGGTACAGCTGACCCGGCAGGGCGGGCGCTGCCGGCTGTCGGTATCCAATCCCGGCGATGCGCTTTCAAAAGCAGAACGGGAAGACATTTTCAAGCGCTTTTATCGGACGGATGAAGCCCACAGCCAACGGGGCAGCTACGGACTGGGACTCTCCATCGCCGCCAATATTGCCGCCATGCACCGCGGGAAAATCTGGGTGGAAAGCAGCAATGGTCGGAACATCTTCCATCTGGAACTGCCAGTGAAGTCAGGCGGACGCTGCGGCGCAGGCCAATCATCATGATGCGTAAGGAGCGGTACGGTTTTTAACCGTACCGCTCCTTTGCGTCGGAACTTCGTATTGAGACCGGCAGCCTCTGCTACAGAATGATGCAGATCAATCCGCCGCTGCCCTCATTGATGATCCGGGTCAACGTTTCCTGAAGCTTTTTCCGGGCGTCCTCCGGCATCCGCTTCAGTTTGGTTTGCAGGTCGTCGCTGACCACCTCATGGAAACTGCGCCCGAAAATGTTGGACTGCCAGATCTTGCTGGTATCGCCCTCGAATTCCTGAAGCAGATAATTCACCATATCCTCCGATTGCTTCTCGTTGCCTACAATGGGGCTGACCGCCGTCTCGATATCTGCCCGGATCATGTGTATGCTCTGGTACAAACCGAAGTCTTTCCTTTGGACCTTTTTATCACGAAATTCTGCTGCTCCGGCATCCCTTTCAGATAGACAGTAACATGAACCATCCTCTTATCCTCTGTCCCCATAACCTCCATGTGATCCAGCAAGGCATCCACGAGGCCAACCGTAAACCCTTCCGAGAAATCAAGCTCTCTGGAAATCACCTGCTTTAATGCCCGGATATACTGAACTCGATTCTGGTCATCCTGTCGCTGCTTCTCCAACTCTGCCAGACGATCTTCCAATGTTTTCAGTTCTGCATTGAAACCCTCATTCCGGACAGCAAACTCTGCATTGGATAGGTTTCCGCTGATGCTCAAATCCAGCAGCCGGTCTTTGCGCTGCAATATGGCATCCATCTCAGCCTTGCATTTTGCAGCTTTCACTTCGATTTTATCCTTCGTGTCAACGGAACTGTAAATGTGGATCAGTTCTTCTACGATCTCTGACTTATACTTGGCAACTTCCTCTAATGATTGGCGTAAAATATCGTCTATTTCAGAGGTGTAAAGGGTTGGCATTTCACACCCGCTCTTGCCGTTTTTCACATATTCCTGACACTGCCACACCTCTTTATTTCCACTTTTGTAGCGATAAAGACTTCGATAGTAGGGTGTCTTGTGGATGCCGCAGATGATCTTTCCACTGTATGGGTACTGGTTCTGATAGCAGCTTTTATCCTTAGCGCTCTGTTTCTCTGACCGGCGCATCAACAGCCGATTCGCCTTGTCCCACAGTTCTTCCGTCACAATAGGCGGTACATTTTCTTCATCCCGGTACATGATCCACTCATCCGGCGAAAAATATTTGACGTTCTTCAGCTTGTAATCAATCTTACTGGTTTTTCCTCCGCAGTACCACCCTTTATACTTTGGATTGCTGAGAATCCCCCGCACTGTACTGAAGGAAAACCCTCTGCCGTTGCTGTTTTTATAGCCGTGGTCTGTCAGATAATGAGCGATTGCCCGGACACCCATATACTGATTGGCGTACAGATCAAAAATCAAACGGACGATCTCCGCCTCTGTCTCGTCAATCACCAACTTTCCATCCTGCTTCCGATAACCCCAAATTCGGTTGCTTCCCAACACCACACCGTTTTCAATGGCACGTTTGAAGCCGAACTTCACACGCTCTGAAATCTTGCGTACTTCATCCTGTGCGATACTGGACATGATGGTTAAACGCAGCTCCGCATCCGGCATCAAGGTGTTGATGTTGTCCGACTGAAAAAAGACGCCTACACCACATTGAAGCAATTCCTGTGTGTAGCGGATGCTATCCAACGTATTGCGGGAAAATCGGGAGATCTCTTTTGTCACAATAAAGTCGAATTTCTTTTCATGGGCATCTTCGATCATCCGTAAAAAACGTTCCCGCTTTTTTACACTGGTGCCACTGAGTCCTTCGTCCACATACCCCTCAACAAATGTCCAGTTTGGGCAACGCTGGATAAAATCGGTATAGTAGCTGACCTGTGCAGACAACGAGTGTAATTGCTCGTCCTTATCTGTGGAAACGCGGGCATAGTATGTAACGCGCAGCGGAAGATCATAAATAGTCCGTCCTGAAGTTAAGGCATTTCGTATTTCATAAATATCCACAGGCAGCCTCCGTAACTTCTGTTTGTTCAAATATCATGCTATAAGGAACGCAATTTTTCAATCGCCTCTCCCCTGCTATCCACTATATCAAAAGTAAATATGCTTCTTTGTCGAAATCAGCATCGTTAGCCTCCATTCAATTTCAAGCATTGCGGCATTTCTTTTCTCTAAACCAAAAAGCGGCATATTTGTAAGGTACTGTTCCTCAACAGGTATCGCCATATTCGGCAGGCATACGTTCATACACATTTCTCTCTTTCATCCGCATTGATAGGTTGTATCCAGCGACGGGCCACATAGTCCTCCAAATCCCGTCCCTGCCGCATGGCTTCGGTGTCCTCTTTCTCCGCTGCCCGTCCGGTTTTATCTGCCCAGACAGAAAAAGGGCTTGCCCATCTGGACAAGCCCACGATCCCGGCAGCGTCAGAGCCGCCGATCGTTTTTCTGCGCCGCATGAGCCATTCTTCCCGGCTCATGCCTTTGGTAGATACTCTCTGGATTCCTCGCATAGTGTACCCCCTCCTTTATTTCATGCAAAGAGCGGCCATTCTGTCCAACAGGACATGGCCGCTCATTACCTTGTTCCAAGTATTTTCCTGATAGGTTTTCGTATTCCGGTGGGGCATACTGTGTGTCACAAGATCGCTGATGGCATTGATCGCGCCCCAAGCAGTTCCACGGAACCTCCTGATGTCCGGGGCGAAGTAACAGATCATAAACTCGTCTTTGATCTTATCAATGGTAGCCTTTTCCCGCTCGGAGGTTTTGTCCGTAACAGGAAAGAGTTCGTTCAGGATTTCCCGGATCTCATCATCCTGAATAGCCTTATTGGCTGCCATATCCGCATACTGCGCCAGCCCGTCCATATAATCCTCTGCGCGGAACAAGCAGTCCCGTGCTTCGTTCAGGCGCTCATGCACATTTTCCGTATGCCGCATGGACCAGGTGCGTTTCGCGGTTGCCAGTGCCACGTTCAGAGTATTCTTGCAAACCACCCGCACCGGCGTCATGCAGACCCGGACGCCGCTGCTGCCATCATGGGCGTTGGTAAAGCAGAGATAAGGTTCTACGGCATCACCGGCGATCTTTTGTTCCGCCAGCTTCGCCAGAAGCCAGATCTGCTTGCCCTCCCGGAGAGAGCCGGCGGTTTCGTAGCGGACATCCCCACCGATGAGGCCGTCCGTAAATTTGAAAGCGTCCCGGTTCTGCACCACCTTGTAACGATCTCCCACCACACCCAGCACGCTGTCATCGCTGTCCCGCACGTTGGCTTTGAAGCCCCGGATAACGCCGCCTCTGGAATTGAACACGTTTTCTTGACGGACATTCCAATCCAATCCCGCAAAGCGCAAAGCGTCCTCGCTGTTAGGCGCTTCGGATACCTCCACTCCCAGACCGTGCCACGGTTTCTCCCGCACATACATCATCGTTTCCACGTTCACTGCCATTTTTAAGTACCTTCTTTCTCAAAATTTCACCGAAAATGCCCTGCGATCCGCTGCCCTATGATACGCAAGATCGCCGAAGCGTCTCCGGTGTCATTTGATAGTATCTAATTGAAATCCGGTGCTTTTACGTTGTAAAGGTAAAAACATACCCAGTTGAGAATGCCAAACTTTCTCAACTGGGTAATACGTATAAAGTTCTGTTATCGTTGCCCATTCCCGCACCTATTAGAGTAGTGAGGTGTTAACAGGGACAATACAATCAGGCTGGTTCTCGCAGCCATCACATTACTTTGTGTTTATTTCATTATTTCCCTGATGTCCGTGACAATGCAGTGAACCATAAGTTGTATTGACATACGATAACAGGAATGATACCATCAGTATGTCGAAAACGAGCAGATGGGGGATAATAATATATATGACACTAAATCAATTAAAGGTGGGCGCCTCCGGCACCATTACCGCAGTAGGCGGTGATGGTGCTCTGCGCTGTCGGTTGTTGGATATGGGGCTGATTCCTCACACAAAAGTGGCATTACAGAAAATTGCTCCTATGGGTGACCCGATTGAGATTCAGGTCCGAGGCTATGAGTTAACTCTCCGGGTAGAGGAGGCTCAAAAAATCGAAGTGGAGGAGGATGCCAAATGACCTTTGCACTTGTCGGTAATCAAAATTGCGGAAAAACCACATTATTCAACGCCCTTACCGGTTCTAATCAGCATGTTGGAAACTTCCCCGGCGTTACAGTCGATCAAAAAATGGGCGAAATGCGGGATGAAAAAGGTTGCTCTGTGGTTGATTTGCCGGGCATCTATTCTTTGCGGCCTTATACACAGGAAGAAATCGTTACTCGGGACTTCATCATTAACCAGAAGCCAGACGGTATCATTAACATCGTGGATGCCACCAACATTGAGCGAAATCTGTACTTAACGCTCCAATTGCTGGAACTGCGAGTCCCTATGGTACTGGCGCTGAACATGATGGACGAGGTACGCGCCAACGGCGGCTCTATTGATGTACAAAAGATGAGCAGTGCCCTCGGGATTCCCGTGGTGCCTATCGCTGCGGCTAAGGGCGAGGGCGTTAGTGAACTGGTAGATCAGGCAATAACTGTGGCCCGCAGGAAAGTTTTTCCTAAAGTTACAGATTTTTGCTCAGAAACTTCTGCTGTCCACCGCTGCATTCATGCGGTCATGCATCTGATTGCAGATCATGCCGACCGTATCGGCATCCCTGCACGGTTTTGCGCCGCCAAGCTGATTGAGGGCGGTGACGATCTATCCGATCAACTGGGATTGGATGAAAACGAAAAGGAACTTTTGGAGCACTGTATTGTCCAGATGGAGGCCGAAACGGGTCTGGATCGCAATGCCGCTCTGGCGGATATGCGTTATAGCTTTATTGAAGGAGTAGTAGAAGCATCCGTTGTAAAATGCCACGAGAGTCGGGAACACGCCCGTTCTATAAAAATTGACCGGATCCTTACCGGTCGGTATACCGCTATTCCAACCTTTCTGGCAATCATGCTCGTGACCTTCTATCTCACCTTTCATGTTATTGGGCAGCGGCTATCCGATTGGTTAGAGGTTGGAGTCAGTGCCTTAACTACTGTGGCAGATCATGCTTTAACGGCTTATGGTATTAACCCTGTGGTACATAGCCTGATTATCGATGGTATTTTTGCCGGCGTCGGCAGCGTACTGGTATTTCTGCCCATTATTGTGACGCTGTTCTTCTTCCTGTCAATTCTGGAGGATACAGGTTATATGGCTCGTGTTGCCTTTGTGATGGACAAGCCCTTACGAAAAATTGGATTGTCCGGCCGCAGCATTGTGCCAATGCTGATTGGCTTCGGCTGCTCTGTACCAGCTATCATGGCTACCCGAACTGTTTCCTCAGACCGGGACCGGAAAATGACAATTCTGTTGACACCCTATATGAGCTGTTCTGCCAAAATATCCATTTATGCCTTCTTCACCGCTGCTTTTTGCCAGAAGTATCAGGCCTTGGTGATGATGTCACTGTATTTGCTGGGTATCACGATTGGCATTGTTGCCGCTCTTATCATGGATCAGACAGTATTTCGCGGTAAGCCAGTTCCCTTTGTCATGGAACTGCCCAATTACCGCCTTCCGAGTCTCAAGAGTGTTGCTCTGCTGCTTTGGGAAAAGGCACGGGATTTTTTGCAGCGGGCGTTTACCGTAATTTTTCTGGCGACGATCATCATCTGGTTCCTTCAGAGCTTTGATACCCGGCTGAACGTTGTGACCGACAGTGCCGACAGCCTTCTTGCTTTGATTGGGCGATGGATTGCTCCGGCATTCGCCCCTCTTGGCTTTGCGGATTGGCGCTGCGCCACTTCCCTGATCTCCGGCTTTATCGCCAAGGAATCCGTTGTCAGCACGCTGAAAGTTCTGTTGGGTGGTGCGGCACTTACAACGTTGTTTGCCAGCCGTTCCGCCATCAGCTTTCTTGTGTTCACGCTGCTGTATACTCCTTGTATCGCAGCAGTGGCTACCATTCGTCGGGAATTTGGTTCTACCCTGAAAACGGTAGGCGTTGTGCTTATGCAGTGCTGTGTGGCTTGGATCACGGCCTTTATCGTCTATACTCTGGCAGGTATCCTGTGATGCGGATACGTGACTGGGTTTTACTCCTCGTTATTGCCGCTGCGGCAGTTGCGGCATTCCGAGGCCGGCGGAAAGGCTGTAATTGTGGCGATAGGAACGGCTGCTGTGGCGACTGTTCACGCTGCGGAAAACACTGTGACTAAAAAGAATAACAAAAATAGATTATTGACTTACACTTATATAGATCAACAAAGGACCTCCCATTAGCCTGATGTCAACAAGGAAGTTTTTTAACTGATGAGAGAAGTAGCGTAATGTACTTTGTATGTTACGCTGCTTTTTTCTTGCGTTTTACAATGATTTGCGATGATCCGCTTTTAAAATCAGGAGGCATCTATGGAATACGGCTATGCAAGGGTCTCGACAAAAGAGCAAAACGAGGAACGTCAGTTGATTGCTTTGCGGGCGGCGGGGCTTCACAAGCATCAAATTTTTCTGGATAAGCAGTCTGGGAAGGATTTTAACCGCTGCCAGTATCAGCGGCTGCTGCGAAGGCTGAAAAGGGGAGACACGCTTATCATAAAAAGCATCGACCGTTTGGGACGCAATTATCATGAAATTTTAGAGCAATGGCGTATCATCACAACGGAAAAGCAAGCCGCTATCGTGGTTCTGGATATGCCGCTGCTGGACACACATCAAAACCGAGATCTCACTGGTACATTGATAGCGGATATTATCCTTCAGCTTCTTAGCTATGTGGCGCAGACAGAACTGTCTTATGCGGTACTTAAAACATATTGAAAAGTACCAGTTTACCGGACAAATGAAAACCACTCTCGACATTCCTCCATCAAAAAAATAAAGGGCCGCAAAGCGGCCCTTTATTTTCTCTCTACAATCACGCTTTTCGCATGGTCATAAAGAGACTGTGAAATGATCCCCTTTCGGTACAGGCACTCGTTGATATGTAACATAACGCTGTTTTCCTGTAATGTATCCATCCGATCCCTCCATATTTTCACGAAACTGACCCGCTATCTGAATATTCCGACCGCACCGGGATATGGTAGAGCGCTCTGCCAATTGCCCCTCTTGCTCTGGGGCGATTCCGTACTCTCATACCACAACTACAGCATCCACCAGAAACACTCTGCCATTCTGCCGACTGGTGATTTTGAAGCTTCTGTTTGCTGTCTTGTATGTGGATACTGGGTGCGCTGGCTTTCAGGCGGACGCCGTACCGTCCCCCCTGCTTCATGATCTCCGGCTCCTCCAACTTCAGCTCGTCGATCCCCGGCACCACGATGCCGTATCCCGTCTCCCGGACGTCTTTCAGTGCCCCGGCCACCTTGTCGTACTCCGCTTTCACACCAGCCAGCTTCGTCAGCAGGCTCATCAGGTCGCCGTCATCCGCCACCTCAAAGCCGGACTGTTCCGACAGCGTTTGATAGAACATCTCTCTGGGCAGGCCGATCCGTGCGGAAGCCACGCCGGTTCCCAGATCGATGGCGGTAATGACCGCCTCGCTGACATTCTCGTTTTCCTCCAGCTGCCTGATGGCGGCGTTGATCTCCCGGATGTGGTGCAGCTCTGCTGTGCTTTGGCGGATGGCCTCATAGATCCCCGCTTTCATCGGGTGCTCTCCCGGCAGGGCGTCCACCCACGGCGGCAGGAAAATATCCAGCTCCCGCATGGGAAATTCATAAAGCACCGCTTTGAGGATCTCCCCCACATCGTCCTCTTCCAGCTGCAGGCAGTTTACCGGCACGCACTTTACCCCGTACCGGCCTGCAATATCCCCCGCAATGGCGATGGCCCGATCCGACTTTGGATCCTGAGAGTTCAGCAGGACGATGAAGGGCTTTCCGATCTCCTGCAATTCCCGGATGACCCGTTCCTCCGGCTCCAGATAGTCCTCCCGCGGGATCTCGGAGATGCTGCCGTCCGTCGTGATGACAATCCCGATGGTGGAATGTTCCGTGATGACTTTTCGCGTGCCGATCTCCGCCGCCTCCGTCATAGGAATGGGGTGGTCGTACCATGGGGTAGTGACCATCCGGGGCTGATCGTCCTCCATCTGCCCCAGTGCGCCCCGCACCATGTATCCCACGCAGTCAATGAGCCGGACGGAAAACGCCGCGCCGCCTTCCAGCTGGATCTGAGCAGCCTCCTCCGGCACGAATTTGGGTTCCGCCGTCATGATGGTGCGGCCGGAACCACTCTGGGGCAGTTCGTCACGGGCGCGCTCCTTGCGGTAGACATTTTCAATGTTGGGAATGATCTGCGTCTCCATAAACCGCTTGATAAAGGTGGACTTCCCTGTTCGCACCGGCCCCACCACGCCAATGTAAATATCTCCGGCGGTGCGGGTGGCAATATTCTGATAGATCGAGGTATTCATAGCATCCCGTCCTTTTTCCTCCATTTTATAATCCATTTCTATGTGACCGGCCGAAAAAGTATGACAGCCCGTCTGCGTTTGTTGATTCCCTACAAATCACAGCAGCGTCCCACTGCACAATTTGTCATTTCCTCTTCTTTACATTATCAATTTACCATGGTAAACTACTACCATAGTAAACAAGCAACCGCGACATAATTGGGAGGAATATTCAGATGAAAAAATTGACTGCTTTTGTACTTTCCGCTATGATGGTTTTGTCTTTGGCTGCCTGCGGCAGCAGCAAGGCCGAGACGCCTGCTGAGGACACCAGCACCCCCGCTGAGGATACCGCCCCTGCCGAGGATGCCAAGCTGACCTACGCCGTGGAAGCCGGTTCCGCCGGTGAGGAAGTGGCACTGGCCAACGGCTACAACGTTGTATCCGTGGACTCTCAGGCCAAGGCGCTGATGGAGGTGGAAGCCGGCACGGCTGACGCCGCCATCATCGACTCTCTCATGGCCGGCGCCATGGTAGGCGAAGGCACCAGCTATCCCAACCTTACCGTGACTGATCAGAAGCTCACCGAGGAGCTGTACGGCGTTGGTTGCCGCAAGGGCAGCGATCTCGCCTCTTTCATCAACAGTGTACTGGCCGACGCCTATGCCGACGGTACGCTGGAAACCACCGCTGAAACCTACGGCGTGCAGGCCGCTCTGGTGGAGCAGGCTGCTTCCGAGTTCACAGCTTCCGAGTCTGACAGCGATGTGCAGTACATCAAGGACAAGGGCAATCTGGTGATTGGCATCACCGAGTTTGAGCCCATGGACTATCAGGACGCCGACGGCAACTGGATTGGCTTCGACGCTGACATGGCCAAGCTGGTGGCTGAGAAGCTGGGCGTGGAGCCCGTGTTCACTGTGATCAACTGGGACAACAAGGTCTTTGAGCTGAACGGCAAGGGTATCGATGTGGTCTGGAACGGCATGACCATCACCACCGCCGCCCAGGAATCCATGGAGTGCACCAACGCCTACTGCAACAACGCTCAGGTCGTTGTGACCAAGTAATTCCGCAAATCATACAGCAAAGGCAGAGAGCGGTCGCTCTCTGCCTTTGAGCGGCATATTTCCTGCATATTCTTTCCTTCCTCCCCCTTCGTTCCCCCCATTATCACTACATAGAGGAGAATTTTTTCATGTTCTGGACTGTTACCCTCTCCATCCTGCAAGGCTGTAGTCAGGCGGCCAAGCTGTTTTTCCTGACGCTGCTGTTCGCGCTGCCCCTTGGTCTGGTAGTGGCCTTCGGCTCCATGAGCAAGTGGGCGCCTTTCCGGGCTTTGGCCTACCGGCAGCAGGAAGCGCGGGGCTTTGCCCGCTGGCTCTCCCAGCTCCGGCCCCTGTCTGCCCTGACCAACGTCATCGTCTGGATTATCCGGGGTACGCCGCTGATCCTCCAGCTCATCATCATTTTCTACGGTCCCGGCACTTGGTTTGGCACAAATCCGTGGAACGCCTTCCGGGACGGACGCATGACTGCCTGCTGCATCGCCTTTATCATCAACTACGCCTGCTATTTCTCCGTGATCTACCGAGGCGGCATTGAGGGCGTCCCGGCAGGTCAGCGGGAAGCCGGTGAGGTGCTGGGCCTGACCAAGCGGCAGATCTTCTTCAAGATCACCCTTTTGCAGATGGTCAAGCGGATCATCCCCCCCATGTCCAATGAGATCATCACGCTGGTGAAGGACACCTCTCTGGCCCGGACCATCGCCATCATTGAGATCACCATGGCCGGTGAAGCTTTTATGAAGTCCAAGGGTATCACCTGGCCTCTGTTCTATACCGGCGTGTTCTATCTGGCCTTTGTGGGTCTTTTGACGCTCCTGTTCAGCTTCATTGAGCGCAAGCTCAGCTATTTTAAGTAAGGGAGGGCTTTGAAATGTCGATCTTAACCGTACAGCATCTGGAAAAGCATTTTGAAAATACGAAGGTCCTCAATGACATCAGCTTCTCTCTGGAGGAGGGGCAGGCCCTTTCCATCATCGGCTCCTCCGGCAGCGGCAAAACCACCCTGCTGCGGTGTCTGAATTTTCTGGAAACGCCGGACGCCGGCACCATCACCGTACAGGACAAAGTGCTGTTTGACGCTGCGAAGCGCGCGGCCCAGTCTGAAGCGGAAATTCGGAAGAAGCGTCTCCACTTCGGCATGGTGTTCCAGTCCTTCAATCTCTTTCCCCAATACACGGCGCTGGAAAACGTGACGCTGGCACGGGAGCTGATGGCCAAGGACACAGGCGAAAGCAAGGAAGCCATCCGTACCGCCGGTATGGATCTTCTGGCGCAGATGGGGCTTGCCGACCGGGCAGATCACTATCCCCACCAGCTCTCCGGCGGTCAGCAGCAGCGGGTAGCCATTGCCCGCGCACTGGCGCTGCATCCTGACATTCTCTGCTTTGACGAGCCTACCTCCGCACTGGATCCGGAGCTGACCGGCGAGGTTCTGAAGGTCATCCGCGGCCTTGCCGAGCAGAAAACCACCATGATCATCGTAACCCACGAGATGGCGTTTGCCCGTGACGTAGCTGATCAGGTGATCTTCATGGATGGCGGCTTCATTGTGGAGCAGGGCGATCCCAAGCAGGTCATCGACCATCCGCAGGAGGAACGCACCCGTCAGTTCCTGTCCCGCTTTGCGGAGAACAACTGAAGTCAAGTCCCCCGGCGCTGAAAAGCGCCGGGGGACTTCCAATTTACGCCCGCTTTTTGGGAATCAGCAGGAGTTTTTCGCAGGGGATCTCCGATTCCCGTTCGATCTGGTTGGCCGCCAGAATATCCGGGATGGTGGTGTTGTACCGCTTCGCCACTTCCCATGCGGATTCCTGCTTTCCCCAATACCGCAGGATCAGGGACGGCGCGCCGGAAAGCTCCTTGGGATGCTCCTCCTCCAGTTCTGCCGATGCCACGCACAGCTTCCGGCTTCGGACACAGACCTCCACCTGAAAATCCACCGGGAACCGCACCTCGATCCCCCGGTCCCCCAGCGTTCCCTGTACCTCCTCGCCGCAGGCTGCTCCGGCCGTAACCGTGCAGTCTCCGGGCAGCTCCATGGGGCAGCAGACGTCAAAGCACCGCTCCGCAGACAGGCACGCGCCGCCTTCGTCCAGATACAGCGCCCGTACCGTGACCGCTGTCCGCAGCTGGGTGGTCTCCCCCTCCCGGCTTACGGAAACCGCCCCGCAGTCCGCACACAGGGACAGCACCGATTCCGCCGCCACGCCGATTTCCAGTACCTCCCGCACGGTCTGCCGTCTTGTCATGGTATCGTACAGGCTGCACAGATCCAGCTGGTTCGGCTCGTAACGGGTTTCATAAGCTGTGGAATAGAGATCTGTCAGCAGCGTAATTTCCCGGCTCTCCCGCAGGAGCGCCATGGCACGGTAGTAAATGGTCACAGCCAGCTGGCGGCCCTCATCGTCAGAGCCGTCGATCTGGATATCCGCCCCGGTGATCTGCAAATGCATGGACACCTGAACGTTTTCTGAAGCACTGTCAATTTCCATGATCTGCGAAAACGGCAGCTCCGATGAGGCGGAAGCCAGCTGCCCCCCGGTGGTGCGGTACAGCACAGACACCAGAAACACGTCCTTGAAGATCAGCTTGTTTCCGATGACCTTCGTCTCCGTCACCGTCCCGGATGTGCGGCAGTGAAGCAGTTCTGCCGCGCCTTCCCGGCCCAGAGACAGGGACATGGTTTCGGAGAAGGTCAGATCCTTTTCCGCGATCTGCCGCAGCAGGGTCGCTGCCTGTCCGCAGCAGCGCTTTTCCACCCGCTGTTCCGGCAATGTCTCCACGTCGGACGAGAGAGACAGGCATACCTTCCGATACCCCGTCAGATGCGTCACCAGCTTGCAGCGGGTAAAAATCTTCCGAGGATTCAGCATCCGGCTTTCCAGCAGTTCAATCTCCGTTTCCGCGGCGACATGGGTACAGTCTGACAGCCCCTCCCCCTGTGCGGTAAACGGCAGGGCAAATTCCAGCGCCCGGACGCCGGTCTCATTTTCCGGGGTGTATAACACCGTGACCCTGACCATGCCGGAAAGTCCCTCCTGCTCCGCTCCGCCATGGAGATAAACTGCGCCCTCCGCAGAGATGATCCGGGCAATATCCGGGCAGTAATCCGGAACGATGGTTTCGGTGGTTTCTTCCTGCGTCAGCGTCTGGGGTTCTCCCGGCTCGTATGTATCCAGACACTCCTTTTTCAGTTCCAGCTCCATGTTGGCACCCATCCTTTCTGTTCTTTGCACTTCATTGTACTTTATGAACAGCAGATTTCCGTTATGCCTGAATTCGGAACAGCTTTCTCAGAATCCCCCGCAGGGCCCTCGGTGATTTCCATACCACGATATTCATAAGTGCCTCCTCTCTACCGTCTCCAGCAGGCGCAGCCGCTGGCGATCAGCAGCGTGGCCACCAGAAACATCAGCATCCCCGTTGGGAAAATGGCTGCGATCAGGATTCCCGCTCCCATGGCGATGGCAAACATCCCGATGATGCAATTCCGCCCTCCCCGAAACATCAGCTCCGCCTCCTTTCCGATAGGCCAGTATATGGATTTTCCCTGTCCATGGTTCCGAATGGCTGAAAAGAGAAGCCGGACGCATGAAATGCGCCCGGCTTCTCAGCGTGTCAAAAGATTTTCGACACGCTGCTGCAAGTTTTTCTGTATCAGAAAAACTTATGATTGAAAACGAAAGACACCCTTCCTGGGTTTCTTTCGCAGCTATCTTCCTTCCCGCCGCGCAGCATTTTCGCGTTGATCGGCAGTCTCGGAAGCCGGACGCATGAAATGCGCCCGGCTTCTCTCACTTTGTCTGTTTTTCCTGCCATTCCTGCAAAGGCTTCAATTCTTCATACAGCCGCAGATAGCTCTGGTGGCGGCTGGGCTGGATTGTTCCGGCCTTCAGGGCCGCCAGCACGGCACAGCCCTTTTCCTTGGTATGGCTGCAATCCAGAAACCGGCACTGCCCCAGATAGGGCTGAAACTCCCGGAAGGTCTCCGGCAGGCGGCGCTTCAGCTCCAGATTCAGTTCTTCCGTCTCAAAGGAGGAAAAGCCCGGCGAATCCACCACTTCCGCCCCGCAGCTGAGGCGGAACAGCTCCACATGGCGGGTGGTATGGCGTCCCCGCCCCAGCGCAGTACTAACCTCGCCGGTTTTCAGGTGAAATTCCGGGTCCAGCGCATTCAGAATACTGGATTTCCCAACACCGGAGTTGCCTGTAAAGGCAGATACCTTTCCGGCAATCAGAGGTTTCAGATCTTCCAGTCCCTCCCCGGTTTCCGCGCTGATCCGCAGGGTTTGGAACCCGGCGGCGGTGTAAATGTTGTACAGCTCGTCTGCCGGGTCCAGATCGCACTTGTTCAGCAGGATGATAACCTGACAGTACTTCAACGCCGCAATAGCTGCCACCCGGTCAATGAGAAAGGGATCGGTTTGGGGAATCGCCGCCGAACCAATGACCACCAGCTGGTCGATATTGGCAACGGCCGGCCGGGTAAAGGCGTTCTTCCGGGGCAGGATTGCCTCCACGAAGCCCTCGCCGTTTCCAAGCTCCCGCACTGCCACCCGATCTCCCACCAGCGGGGACTGGCCGTCCTTTCGGAACTTGCCTCTGGCTCGGCAGGTCAGGATTTCCGTGCCGATATCCACATAATAGAACCCGCTGAGGGCCTTTTGAATTCTTCCTTCCGCCATACGTTCAGTTAAAGCTCCGTTCGTAAGACTGATCCTGATCCAGAACGCCGTCGAAATAGACCTTCACCATTTTCTTCCCGGTGCTGGAGATGGTGGTATTCACCGTACCGTCCGAAGTGTGAACCAGTTCGCTGTACTGGGGCGTCGACTCATCGCCCACATAGATCTCCACCTGCACCGTATCGCTGCCGTTCTGTGGCAGATCCACGGTGATGGGGACGGTGCTGTTGGCCAGTCCGGCGCTGACGCGGAACTGGATAGCGCTTCCTTCGTCCACTTCCGTGCCTGCTTCCAGACTCTGCCAGACGATGGTGCCGCCTTCCTTGTCGCTTTCCACCAGCTCGACGTCCGCAGCATCGCAGGTAAGGCCATAGCTGCCGATCTGAGCCAGCACCTTGTCGATATTCATCCCCTCAAAAGGCGGGACGATGACCGGCTTCGTCTCCGGCCCCTTGCTGATGATCAGCATCACCGTGTCGCCTTTTTTCAGGGTCTCTCCCGCTTCCGGCTTCGTTCTGATCACATGATCCGCCTCGATCTCATCTGAATACTGCTGCTGATTCTCCGGCGCTTCCACCGTCAGCTCCAGATTATACTCCTTGTTCAGCTTTTCCAGCAGGATTCGGGCATCCTGCAAAGACTGGTCTTTCAGATCCGGCATCTCGCCGGTTTCTTCCCCGGCGCTGACCCACACCTGAATCACCAGCTGGCTGCCCTTTCGGTTCTCGCCGCCCTGCGGATCCTGCCGCAGAATGTGGCCTTCCTGCACGTCTGCGCTGAATTCCGAACCTGCCTTCTGGATCTCAAAAATGTCCTTGACTCTGGGATTATTCTCCGCTTCCTCAATGGTCATGTCATACAGATCCGGCACCTGATACTGATCCGTCACCGGCGCACCGAACGAGCCGAGAATCGTTTTGAACAGCACCACCACCAAGGTGATGGCCGCCACAGCGACCGCACCGATAAGAACCCCCCGCTTGCCGTTTCCGCTGCTGCGGGGTTCTTCCGGCTCCTCCTGCTCCCGGCGGGGATAACTCCGCTCCGGCTGGTAAACCGGCTGAGCCGCCACATGACCTCCCACAGTTCGGATGGGCCGGGTGGGTTCATCACTCTCATCCGGCCGGAGATCAGAGAGGTCAAATTTCATTTCCACATTTGGATTTTTCCGAAAAGTCTCCAGATCTGCGATCATGGCGTCTGCGGACTGATAGCGATGCTCCAGATCCGGCGCCATGGCCTTCATACAGATCAGTTCCAGCTGTTCCGGGATGTCGGGATTGATCTCCCGCGGCGCCAGCGGAATGGAGCTGAGATGCTGGATGGCCACGGCCACGGCGGACTCGCCCTCAAAGGGCAGCCGCCCCGTCAGCATTTCATAGAATACAACACCGGAGGAGTAGATATCGCTGCGGGCGTCAGGCCGGTCGCCCCGCGCCTGCTCCGGCGAAATGTAGTGGACAGACCCCAGAGCCTCCTGCGTCAGTGTCTGGGCAGAATCCGCAAGACACGCAATGCCAAAATCAGCCACCTTCACGCTGCCGTCCCGCAGAACCATGATATTCTGGGGCTTGATGTCCCGGTGGATGATGCCGCGGCTGTGGGCGTGGCTGAGTCCCCGCATGATCTGAGTGATAAAGTGCAGGGACTCCCGCCAGTTCAGCTGACCCCGCTTTTCCATATACTGCTTCAGGGTGATACCGTCGATCAGCTCCATGACGATATACTCTGTGTCGCCGCCGCGGGACACATCGTAAACGGATACGATGTTGGGGTGGGACAGCTGCGCGACCGCCTGCGATTCGGCGTTGAACCGGCGGCGGAACTCCTCGTTCTGAGCCAGATCGCTCTTGAGAATTTTAATGGCCACCAGACGGTTGAGGCGATGGCACTTAGCCTTATAGACCACCGCCATGCCGCCTGTGCCGATGCGCTCCAGAATCTCATAGCGGTTGTCCAGCATTTTCCCGATGTATTGATCCATTCGTCTCCCCCCTCTCTTACAGCATCCGCATCAGGACGGCCGTCACGTTGTCCGGCGCGCCCTGAGACTTTGCAATTTCCATCAGTCGGTGCAGGCAGCTGTCCTCGTCCTGCCCATGCAGGACTTCAAACAGCATTTCCTGATCCGTGACCGTATTCACCAGACCGTCCGTACAAAGCAGCAGATAGTCGCCCTTTTCCATGGGGCGGATATAGCCGTCGCAGGAGGCGTTGGTATCCCGTCCCAGCGCGCGGGTGATCAGATTCCGGCTTGGGTGGTGTCTGGCTTCATCCGCCGTGATGTCACCGTGATCCACCATGGATTCCACCAGAGAATGATCCTTGGTAATGCGGGTGATCCCCGCTCTGGTGATGTAATAGGCACGGCTGTCCCCGACATTGGTGACAACTGCGCCGCCCTCATAAGCAATGGCGGACACCAGCGTTGTTCCCATATTGGAAAGCTCGTCATCCTCACTGGCCCGGTTCTCCACCGCCAGATTGGCCATGGCCACCGCATAGGAGGAAGCCTCCCGCAGCTGCTCCGGGGTCATATCCGGCTTCAGGATCTTTTCCAGCTCCGCCGCATAGGTCTCCGCCGCCAGTGTGCTGGCGATCTGACCGCCGGCAGCGCCGCCCATACCGTCGCACACGACGCAGACATCGCCGCCGCGGGCAATTCGATAGGCGTCCTGATTTTCTTTCCGTACAAGGCCGACATCGGTAATGGCCCATGTTTTCATCATGATTCCATCCCTCCTTTTTCCCGTTCCTCCATTTCCTTCCGCCGCAGCTGGCCGCAGGAGGCGTCAATGTCTCCGCCCAGGCTCCGCCGCACGGTGGCGGTGAGGCCGTGGGATTCCAGCCGCTTCTGGAAAGCCGCGATCCGGCGGGAAGGCTTCAGTGGACTCTCTACCACATCGTTCAGGGGAATCAGGTTCACATGACCTGGCATCCCCTTCAGCTTTTTTGCAATGAGATCCGCCTGCCAGTCGTGGTCATTGACCCCGTCGATCATGGCATATTCAAAAGAGATCCGCCGCCCGGTTTTCTCAAAATACCGATGGCAGGCGTCAAACAGCTTTTCCACATCGTAAGCTCGGTTCACAGGCATGATTTTGGAGCGGGTCTCGCTGTCCGGCGCATGAAGGGAAACCGACAGCGTCAGCTGCAATTCCAGCTCCGCCAGCCGCTCAATTCCCGGAATCACGCCGCAGGTGGAAAGCGAGATATGCCGCATCCCGATATTCAGCCCGTCCGGGTGGTTCACCAGCTCCAGAAAGCGCAGCACATTGTCCAGATTGTCCAGCGGCTCGCCGATCCCCATCAGAACGATGTTGGAAATGGGCAGCCCGGAGTCCTTCTGGGCAAAAATCACCTGATCCAGTATCTCGGAAGCTGTCAGGTTTCTCACCTTGCCAGCGATGGTGGACGCACAGAAAGCGCAGCCCATCCGGCAGCCCACCTGCGAGGAAACACAGACGGTGTTGCCGTGGTGATACTGCATGACCACCGTTTCAATGCAGTTGCCGTCCATCAGCTCCCACAGGTATTTGATGGTGCCGTCCAGCCTGGAAACCTGCTTCCGGGCCACAACAGGCGCCGTGATGTAACACTGCTCCTTCAGCTTTTCCCGCAGGGGTTTGGACAGGTTGCTCATCTCGTCAAAGGAAGTGACTCCCTTATGGAGCCATGTAAAAATCTGCTTGCCCCGGAAGGACGGTTCCCCCATATTTTTCAGGGTCGCCGTCATCTCCTCCAGAGTCTGGGATTTCAAATCAATCATAGTTCCTCGTTATGTCCGCTTCATGCGGCAAATATAGAATCCGTCGGTATGGTGACACTGGGGCCACAGTGTCAGCTGCCCCTCCGTCTCCCCCACCGGCTCAGGCAAAGAGAATCCGTCCCGGCGGAAGTCACTGTGCTCCGTCAGGAACGCGTCCGTCACCTGCTCGTTTTCCTCCGGCAGAATCGTACAGGTGGAGTACACCAACACGCCGCCGGGAGCTACATATCTGGCGGCATTGTCCAGCAGCGCCGTCTGGATGATCGGCAGGGTAAACAGATCGTCCGCCCTCTTATAGCGCACATCCGGCTTTTTTCGGATGATGCCGAGGCCGGAGCAGGGCGCATCCACCAGCACCACGTCAAACCGTTCCGCCCATTCCGGCCGGAAGACCCGGCCGTCCCCGGCAGAGGTGGTAATGGAGGTCAGCCCCAGCCGGGCCGCGCCCTCCTGAATTCGCTTCAGCTTGTTTTCATGGAGGTCACAGGAGACGATCCCCCCCTGATCCTCCATGGCAAAGGCTGCACTGAAGGACTTGCCGCCGGGGGCGGCGCAGAGATCCAGCACCTTCTGCCCCGGCTGTACGCCGGCAATCAGGGATACCAGCCGGGCAGCGGGGTCCTGCACCAGCATCTTCCCGTTTCGGAACGGTTCCAGCGTGGTCAGATCTCCGACCCCGGTCAGCTCCAGACAGCCGGGAACCCATGGATGGGGAACCGCCGCAACGCCCCAGCCGCTCAGTTCCCGGATCAGGCTCTCCGGGTCTGTTTTCAGCGGGTTCACCTGCACCGTCAGCGGCGGCGTGCTGTTATCGGCCTTTAAAAACGCTTCCGTTTCCTCCCGGCTCAGAATGGCCAGCAGCCGCTTCACCAGCCATTTGGGATGGCTGTACCGAATGGAGAGATACTTCACCTCGTCCCGCTCCGGGATGGGCGGCAGGTTGTTTTTATTCTGAGAAACCTTGCGAAGCACCGCGTTGACAAGGCCGGCGGCCTGTCCCCTGCCGGAGATCTTCGCCAGCTCCACGGAGGTGTTCACCGCGGCGCTGTCCGGCACCCGATCCAGATACAGGATCTGGTAAGCGCCCAGACGCAGAATTTCCAGCAGCGGCGGCTGAAGATGATCCGGCTTCTGGGAGCAGTACGCGCTGAGGTAAAAGTCCAGCAGCAGCTGGTTCTGAACCACGCCGTAAACAAGGCGGCTGCACAGCGCCGCCTCCGGCCCAACCAGACCATCCCGGCTCAGCTGGGCTTTCAGGGCAGCGTCTGCCCATGCGTGGTTATTCCGGCAGGCCGTCAAAACCCGCAGGGCTGTTTCCCGCGCGCCCATCAGTCACGCCTCCTGCCCCGGTTGCTGCGGCCCAGAAAAATCAGCACATACCGCAGCAGCTGCAGCGCCGACATCAGCAGGGCTGCCACATAGGTCAGCGCCGCTGCTTTCAGCACTTTTCTGGCGCCGGGCAGCTCGTCATCATACAAAAGCTGCTGGTTTTCCAGCGTTTGCAGCGCCCGGTGGGATGCGTTGAACTCTACCGGCAGCGTAATCAGCTGAAACAGGGTCGTCAGGGAAAACAGCAGGATGCCGATCAAAAACAGGGACTGGCTGTAGAGAACCATCCCCACCAGCAGCAGGATAAAGGAAAATTTGGAACCGATCTGGGTGGCGGGAATGATGGCCGTCCGCAGCCGGACGGGGCCGTAATTTTCAGCATACTGCACGGCATGGCCCGCCTCATGAGCCGCTACGCCCACTGCCGCAATAGAAGCGGAGTTGTAGACATTCTCCGACAGGGAAATGCTGTTGTCTCTGGGATCGTAATGATCCGTCAGGTTTCCGGCGCAGGGCCGGATGGCCACGTTGTAGACGCCGTGTGCCCGCAGCACCGCCTCCGCCGCCTGCGCGCCGGTGAGACGCCGCCGGTTGGCCACGCCGCTGTACCGCTTGAAATTTCCGCTGACCTGCGCCTGTGCCCAGACAGACAGGATCAGAATGGGAATCAGCAGGATGCAGTAGATGTTATTGGCCAGGAAATCACCGTAACCGCCGTAATAACCGTAATAAGGCATGGAGTTCCTCCCGTCAGATATTCATAGGATGACCCAGCAGATAGGCCGCCGCACTCATGCGCTTGCCGCCCTCCGCCTGAAGCTCTGTGATCCAAAGACTCTGCCCATCGCCGCAGGCCACCTCAACGCCTTTCTTTCCTGCATTCAGCAGCGTACCTGGTGCCTTTTCCGTGGCAGCGCCGGACGCGGTCTTATAGATTTTAAACCGCTGTCCTGCCAGCTCCGCCGCAGCGCAGGGCCACGGAATCAGTCCCCGCACCTGATTGCGGATGACAGCCATGGGCCTTGTCCAGTCAATGGGAGACAGTTCCCGTGACAGCATAGGCGCAAAGGTCGCCTGACTGCCGTCCTGGGGCGTCCGGGCGGCAGTGCCGTCCGCCAGCGTGGGAATCGCCGCAGACAGGGCATCCGCCCCCAGTTCTGCCAGCCGGTTCCACAGAGAGGGCAGATCCTCCTCCGGGTCAATGGGCGTTTTTGCCACCCGGATCACATCACCGGCATCCAGCTCCTCCGCCATATACATGATGGAGACGCCGGTTTCGGCATCACCGTTGAGCATGGCCCAGTTGATGGGAGCCGCTCCCCGGTATTTCGGCAACAGGGACGCATGGACATTCACGCAGCCGAGGGGCGGCACATCCAGAATGTCTTTGGGCAGGATGCGGCCGTAGGCCACCACCACGATCAGCTCCGGAGCCAGCGATTTCACGATGTCCAGCGCCGTTCCGTCCCGCATTTTCACTGGCTGATACACCGTCAGGCCGCACGACAAGGCATATTCCTTCACGGGGGAAAAGGTCACTTTATTCCTATTCCGGGGCTTGTCCGGCTGGGTGAATACGCCGCAGATCTCATGGCCGTCCTCCACCAGACGCTTCAGAGACACTGCCGCAAAGTCCGGCGTCCCCATAAAGAGAATCCGCATTACTCCTCGTCCTCCAGATATTCTTTCAGTTCCTCGTCCGTCAGGAAGTGGTCGATATGCTCAATAAAGAGGTGGCCGTCCAGATGCTCGATCTCATGGCAGAAAGCCCGTGCCGTGAGGCCCTCAGCCTCCGCCTCGAACCACTTGCCGTCCCGGTCCTGCGCCCGCACCCGCACCCGGTTGGGCCGGGTGACAATGCCCCACTTGCCGGGCAGGCTCAGGCAGCCCTCCAGACCGGTCTGCTCACCGCTCTGAGCGATGATCTCCGGGTTGATCAGCTCCAGATACTCCTCGCTCTCCTCGTCCAGCACCAGGCACACCCGGCGCAGGATGCCCACCTGCGGGGCTGCCAGACCGGCGCCGTTGGCGTCCGCCAGCGTTTCAGCCATGTCGTCCAGCAGGTCATGCAGCCGCCGGTCAAACTTTTCCACCGGGCGGCAGATCTTTGTCAGACACTCATCGCCCTGTTCCACAATCTTTCGTAATGCCATGATGGCACCTCCTTGATTTGATCGCGGCGGTCAATCCGCCGCGTTATGATCCACAAATAGATTCAGTCCCCGGTTTACGCTGTCTCTTGCAAAATTCTTTTGCAGCCACGCCAGCATCTCCCGTGTTGCCTTGTCATTCCGGCCAACCAGCGTACAGCGGTAGCGGTAGCGGTTATTTACCTTCACCACCGGTGCAGGGGCAGGGCCTAAAACCTCTGGCTCCCCCGCTGCCAGTTCAGGCCTCCGGCACAGCTGCCGCAGCGTATCCCGGACGGCAGCGGCGGCCCGGAGCACCCGGCCCTCCTCCGTTCCGGAAACCGTGACGGTGAAAAAGTCCGCAAAGGGCGGGTAACGCCGCAGGCGGCGCATCCGGATCTCGCTTTCATAGAACGCATCATAATCCTGCCGTGCCGCACACTGAATCACGTCGTTTCCCGGCGTATAGGTCTGAATCACAGCCCGTCCGGTTTTGGCTCCGCGTCCGGCGCGGCCCACCACCTGCGTCAGCAGGCTGAAAGTCCGCTCAGCCGCACGGTAATTGTCCACATACAACGACAGATCTGCCGATAAAACGCCGACCAGCGTCACGTTTTCAAAATCCAGTCCCTTTGCCACCATCTGCGTCCCCAGCAGAATGGGGACGCGCTCCTGTTCAAAAGTCTGTAAAATTGCCTCATGCCCGCCGGCGGTGGTGTCCGCATCCATCCGCAGGATGCCCGTCTCCGGGAACAGCTCCCGCAGCTCTTCTTCCACCCGTTGGGTTCCGGCGCCGATGTGCTTCATCCGGCCGCCGCACTCCGGACAGGTTTCTCCCGCAGACTGGGAATGGCCGCAGTAGTGGCACATCAGCCGTCCGTTGGCGGAATGATAGGTCATGGCCACGCTGCACCGGGGACACTGGGGAACATAGCCGCACTCTCCGCATTGCAGGTATCGGCTGCTGCCCCGGCGGTTCAGAAACAGAATACTCTGCTCCCCGGCCGCCAGATTCCGCTCCAGCTCCTGACGCAGCGGCGCACTGATGAGACCGGGATTTCCGGCTCGCACCTCCTCCCGCATATCTGCGATCAGAACCTGCGGCAGTGCGCCTTCGTTATAACGCCGCCGCAGGAGCGCTTTCTGATAGGTTCCCTGCTCTGCCGCCCAGGCGGATTCCACCGTAGGCGTGGCAGACCCCAGTACCAGAGCCGCGCTTTCTCTGGCGCAGAGGTATTTGGCAACCTCACGGGTATCGTAGCGGGGCGCATTTTCGGATTGGTAGCTTCCCTCCTGCTCCTCGTCCATGACGATCAGCCCCAGATTTTTCAGAGGCGCAAAGATAGCGGAACGGGTTCCCAGTACGACGTTGACCTCTCCCCGGCGGATGCGCTTCCACTGGTCATAGCGCTCCGTCATCTTCAGGGAGCTGTGAAGCATCGCCGCTTTACTGCCGAAGTACGAGCTGAACTTCCGCATCATCTGAGGAGTCAGAACGATCTCCGGCACCAGAACGACGGCATTTTTTCCCAAAGCCAGCGTCTCCTGTACCAGACGCAGGTAAACCTGCGTCTTTCCGCTGCCGGTAACGCCCCGCAGCAACGTCACAGAGGGCTTGGCAGTCAGAATTCGCTCCAGAATTTCCTCATAAGCCGCCTGCTGTTCGTCGTTGAGCAAAATCTCCGGCCCCGGCTCCACCTCGTCAAAGGACGGCACCCGCAGATCTTCCTCGGCGGAAAAGGCGATCAGCCCCGCCTTCTCCATGGCTTTCAGGGTGCGGGTGGACGCGCCGGTATAGTAGCAGACCTCTGCCGCCGGGCTTCGGCCCGCCGCGGCCAGAAAGTTTACCACTTCAAACCGCGCCGGAGCGGAGCGGCGCTTCGGCTCCGTCAGGGCAAATGCATCCTCCGCGTCAACGGCCAGCTCCACCATACGGTGAAATTTGTCGCTGATTTTACGGCGGGCATTGGTCTCACAGGCCAGGATCCCGGCCTTTTTCATTGCTTTCAGCGTTTTTTCGGCTTCCGTTCCCAGTGCGTCCCGCAGCAGGGAGCCTTCTGCCCGTCCCCCCTGCTGTTCCAGAAATTCCAGTGCCTGAACAGCGCCGGGGATTCCTGCCGCAGCGGTGCGAGCCGTCTCCTCGTCCATGGCGGCAGACCATTCCTCCCGGAGTCCGTACCAGAGACCGGTGGGGAGAATGGTTTTCACTGCCTCAAACACGGTGCAGAAATACCGCCCCCGCATCCAGAGAGCCAGATCGATCCCGGCCTTGTCCAGCACCGGCTCCGCATCCAGCACGCTGCGAATGGCTTTCACACCGGGGGTCTTCGGTTCTACAGACCGGGCCAGTATGATCCCTTCGCTTTCCTTGTTCCCCCGTCCGAAAGGAACAATGACCCGGACGCCCGGCACCGCCGTTTTCGACAACGCTTCCGGCACCAGATAGCTGTAAGGCTTATCAATGGAATAGGGCGCGGCGCTGACCGCAACCTTTACCATGTCTGCGGTCTCCATGCCACGCCCTCCTCCAGTGCTGCTTTCTGATTAGTTATCGACAGAAATGGTCAGATCCATACCGCTGGCGTCGATTTTGCCGTCGGCCACCTCGTGAATTGCCAGCGTGACTGGCTTTTCGTCCAGCTGGACGCCAGCTTCTTCCGCGTCGTCGGCGATCTGGCGGGCACGCATTGCCACCACGTTCACCAGCATATAACGGTTGGGGATATGACTGTTGAGTTTGCTCATAGCGGGATACAGCATCATAATGATCTACTTCCAATCTGCCGCTGTGCGGCGTTTTATTTTCAAATTCACAAAGGCACGCTGTCCTCCGGGATCATTCTCCCAGAATGGACATCCGCTCCTTGGGTTTGCAGTGTTCGGCGGTGATGATGGCGTCCAGCTCCCGGACGGCCTCCTCCACTGTATCGTTGATGACGAAATAATCGTAGGTATGGGCGGTCTGGAATTCCACCTTGGCCCGGAGCAGCCGCTTCTGCACCTTATCCGGATCGTCGGTGCCGCGGTCTCTCAGGCGGCGCTCCAGCTCCTTCCAGCTGGGGGGCGCAATGAAGATCCGAACCGTGTCCGGCCGCTTGCTGGTGACCTGAATGGCACCCTGTACCTCAATATCCAGAATCACGTCCTGTCCGTTTTCCATGGCCTGATCCACAAAGCGCTTGGGCGTGCCGTAGAAATTGCCCACATATTCCGCATATTCCAAGAACTGATCCATGGAGATCCACTTGCGGAAGGAGTCCACATCCATAAAATGATAATGGATTCCATCCAGCTCGCCGGGCCGGGGCGGCCGGGTGGTGGCGGAAATGGAAAAATACAGATTTTCCCGTTTTTCCAGCAGAGCCTTCAGCACCGTGCTTTTGCCCACGCCGGAAGGCCCGGAAATAATAAACGTCTTGCCCTTCATCATTCTTCTTCCTCCTGCTCCTTCGGGCGGAACCGCTCCGGCGGCAGCGCCGATAAGATCACATGGTCGCTGTCCATAATAAAGATGGACGCTGTCTTGCGGCCATAGGTGGCGTCAATGAGCATCCCCCGCTCCCGCGTCTCCTGCACCATCCGCTTGATGGGGGCAGAATCCGGGCTGACGATGGCTACCAGCCGTTCCTGAGACACCAGATTTCCAAAACCGATGTTGATCAGCTTCATGCTTTACTCCACATTCTGAACCTGTTCCCGCATCTTCTCCACTTCGGCCTTGAGACCAACCACCACCTGCGCGATGGCCACGTCGCAGCACTTGGAGCCGATGGTATTGGACTCCCGGTTGACCTCCTGAATCAGAAAGTCCATTTTCCGACCCATGGGCTCGTCAGATTCCAGCATGGTCCGCAGCTGGGCCACATGGCTCCGCAGGCGGACGGTCTCCTCGTCCACGGCCACCTTGTCGGCGTAGATGGCGGCCTCCTGCAAGATCCGCTGGGGGTCGATGGTGGTGCTTTGCAGCACCTCCTCCATCCGGGCGGTCAGCTTCGCCCGATATTCCGCCACAGTCTCCGGGGAACGCTTTTCTACCTGAGACGTGTAATCCTCAATGTAGCACAGGCGGTTGCCAATGTCCTCCGCCAGCTTCCGGCCTTCCACGGCCCGCATGGCGTTATACGCTTCCAGCGCCTGTTCCGTCACGGCACAGAGATCGGCAGAGACAGTCTCCAGATCCTCGTCCGCTTTGGTCACGGTGAGAACGTCCGGGAACCGGGACAGCTGCTCCGCCGTCACCTTTGCTTCCGTGCCGCAGACCTCAGACAGCTCGTTGAGCGCGGCGGCATACTGGGCCGCCAGTTCCCGGTTCACTGTAACTTTGGCCACATCCGCTGCGGAGGCGTCCACGGTGATGAACACATCTACCTTGCCCCGCGAAATGGCCTTTTGCACGCACTGCTTGACGGCATCCTCCGCAAAGCTGTACATCCGAGGCATCTTCACGGTGCAGTCCAGATACCGGTTGTTGACGGAACGGACCTCTACGGTAATATCCCGCTTGTTCCGCACCTCTCTGGCCCGACCATAACCGGTCATGCTTTTGATCATATTGCTTCCTCCTCTATTTCACGGAGAAACGCCTTCCGCAAATGGGCTTCATCCCTGCCGGAGCACGTTCCATCCGGTTTTTACACATTTTCAGTAGCAGCAGAAAACAGGCACACCGCCGCCGCACAAAGACCACAGGCAGCACATGGGCAGACAGAGGTTGCTGCTGCAAAGATCCGTTCCAAAGGTCGTACCGCCGGGGGTATACGCCTGCCGGGGGCCGTTTTCCATATAGTCCAGCGCCCGCTGATATTCCAGATTATCGGGATCCATCTGACAGGCGGTCTGATAATAGCGCTTGGCCTCATCCATCCAGCCTCTGCGGTAGCACACGGCGCCTTTCAGGAAATTCCATTCGGCGTTGTGGTCGCTGTACCCGGCAAGCAGCGCCTCCGCCCGGCTCAGATCCCCGATCTGAATGGCGTAGCGCACCTGCTGAAGCACGGTGCCGCCGGCGTAGCTCTGGCTGCCGTAACCGCCGTAGGTGCTCTGCCGGTAGCCGCCGGAAGTGCTGCCCCGGCCGCTGCGCTCTTTGGTGATCTGCTCGTAGGCGGCGTTGATCTCCTTCATTTTTTCCTGCGCCAGATCTGCCAGCGGGCTATCGTGGTAATTGTCCGGGTGGTATTTTCTGGCCAGATTCCGATAAGCTTTCTTGATTTCCTCATCGGTTGCGGTCCGGGGGACGCCCAGAACCTCATACGGATCGTTCATGTGGTTTCCTCAATTTCTTTGATGTTCTTTCTATGCTGATGACGCCGGAACGTGCCGTCCAGTACGGCTCGTCCCACCTGAAACAGTCCGGCGTAAAAGGTTGCCTGCAAGACCGGCGTCCACACGCCGAAATCCCACAGCTCAAAGGCTGCTGCCATCTGGTGAATGGAGTGATCCAGTGTCCCGGCAAATTCCCGGCGGCTCTCCGGCGTCCAGACTCCGTTTTCCAAACCGTACCGTAGAGCCACAGGGTTATAGTTTCCGCTTTCCGCGTCCTTTTTCAGATCGTCGGCGGCATCGATCAGGTACACCCAGCGGCCCAGATGGTAGAGGATCTGCTCCAGGATCCGCTGCCGGGTGCGGTTTTCCAGTTCTGCCGCCGCACTGGACAGCAGCACAGCAAAGGTATCCGCCGCCTGATCCATGGAAGGCGCGTTTTCCCGCTCCAAGTCGCTCAGCAGCTGAAGCTGGCATCGCACTGCCTCGTCAAAGGCAGGCCGGAAAGCGGCTGCCTTCCTGTAGGCGGATTCCAGCAGCTGCGCCCCGGCCCGGTATTTCAGTCCCGCACTCCCGGCATGATCTGCGATCCCATCCCACAGCTGCCAGTAGGCCAGAATCACGCTCTCGTCCGCCGCCAGTTCCATGGCGGCGGTGGATTCCAGATAAGGCCGTTTTCTGATCGGGCTGGTATAGCACCGGCCGGAATGTTCCGTTCCCGCCGCCCCGTCGGACAGCAGGATGGCAAGGTAGGTGAAATCGTAGTTCAGAATAAACCGGGCTGCCTGCCCATACCGCCGGGAAAGGGTATGGCACAGTCCGCAGTACATGGTGCGGAACCGATTCAGTTCCCCCTCCGGCAGATCCTGCACGGAGGGCCGCACATATCCGAACATCAGAATACCCGGATAATGGTAAAGGACAGTCCTCCCCGTGCCTTGACCCGCCGATCATACCAGACTGCCAGCAGCACGCCCACGACCGCTCCCAGCACGGCCACCGTATACTGTACGGCCACGCTGGCCGTCACAGCCAGCATAACGAGGTAGCCCGCCAGAAACAGCACCACCGGGATCAGGTAAACAAAGCTGACGATCTTGAGCATTTTTTTCGTGTCGCTCTCCACGACCACCTTCTCACCCGGTTTTGCGCCGACGGTGTTCAGCGCCTTCGCGTAAACGGATACGCCGCTGACGCCGCAGCCCGCGCACTCCTCGCAGTCGTGGCCGCAGGCGGACTTCCGGGGTACGGAAATCTCCACATGGGAATCATCCAGAATTCGTTCTACTGTTGCAATCTGTGTCATGATATCGCTCCTAAGTTTCTGTATCAAACGGCTTTTCGGCTGCGGTCATTCTTCCGCTTCCGGGATGCGGATCTGCACCTGATAGGTGCCTGATACGCCTACGGAGTTTCCGACCTCCACCTGTACGGGAACCATATAGGTGCCGGAAGCCACAGCGTAATCGCTCAGATCCGCCACAATGGTCAAGTCCTCACCGGTAAGATCATCCAGCTCTTCCGCTGTGCCGAAAAGCCGGATCGTCAGCTCCTGCGTAAGAATATCCACCGTCCGATCCACCGGCGGATTCACCACCTGAATGTTCTGAGTTGTCACATCCGCCATGGTTTTATCAGGATAGCTGATCTCCAGCGTGGCTTTGGTAACGCCGCTGAGGTTTTCGCACCCATCCGGCACCAGAATGGCATAGCTGTGCGCCGTATTCTCTCTGGTCACGTCCAGCAAATCAAAGCTGTCCAGCACAATGGAATCCATATTGTTCAGAACGGACGCATCACCGGAAACCATAATGCTCTCCGGCTTGATGCTGTAGGTCATATCTGCCAGCCGGGCGCCGGGTGCTTCCTTGAAGTCCACCTTCAATTTCAGCTCCTTGGTAACATATACCGGCAGCGCTGCCTGAATCTGTCCCGTTTCGGTGTGGACGTTGGAGGCATCCACGATCTGACCGTCCGCATCGTAGAACTGATAATCCAACTCCGCCGTCACCGTTTCCTTGGCGTTTTTCCCGATGTCAAAAACGACCTTGGCATAGCTGATGGCGTCGATGTCCTCTTCCTGTCCCCGGATGGCAATGGCCGTCTGAGACAGCTGAACCTTACCGGCAGAATAGCCCTCCGCCACGTTGCCGGTCAGCTCGCAGCGAAGCTCCACCTCCTTGTGGCTCAGCTCGCAGATGTTCACCGAGGCCACATAGATGCTCTGTCTGTCAATGGTGGTATTGGACTGGTTGAATTCCCGATCCGTATAGGATGTGGTGACATTGACCGTCTGAACCCCAGCGGCGGTAACGCCGGAGAGATCCGCCGTCACCCGGATCTTGGAGCGGTCCAGCTGCACAACGTGCCGCCGTTTTCCCTTAAAGGTAATATCCATGGTGGTGTCCGTGCCGCTGTCCTCCCCCTCCAGCAGCATCAACCCGTTATCCGCAAGGGATGCCTGATTGGTGTACTCGATGGGAATGTCCGTCACGGTGACGCTGACGGTGCGATCGCTGTGTTCATCCACATAAAACCAGATACCGGCAGCCACCACAATGGCCAGAATCAGGTAAAGGAGATTCCACAGATTCCGATTCTTACTCATCCTCTGCACCTCCATCCTTCCTGCTCTTCAGAATTGCCAGCAAGCTGAACTTCGGCTTTTCGGCGGGATCCTCCTCCCGCGGAAGCAGCTCGTTCCGCAGGAGGTTTTCCAGCGTCTCCGGCTTAAGATGCCGCTTGAGCATCCCGCCGATAGCCACGGAGATGGAGCCGGTCTCCTCTGAGACAATCACCACCACCGCATCGGAATTCTCGCTCATGCCGATACCGGCCCGGTGGCGCATCCCCAGATCCCGCGAGAGATTAACATTCTTGCTCAGAGGCAGCATACAGCCTGCGCCCAGCGCCCGGCCGTGGCGCACGATCACCGCGCCGTCATGCATGGGCGCCTTGACGAAGAAAATATTCTTCAGAAGCTCGCTGGAAACGGCGGCATCCAGCACGGTGCCGCTGCGAACCATATCGTCCAGCAGGATCTCCCGCTCAAAGACGATCAGCGCACCGGTGCGGGTCTGGGACATCTCCGTACAGGCCAGCACCGTCTGGCTGATGGCCCGCTCCATGGCTCCGGCGGATTCCTCGTGAATGAAGAAAGCTGTAAAGCGGCGGCTGCCCACCTGCTCCAGAATCCGGCGGATCTCCGGCTGGAACAGGATGATCAGGGCCAGCAGCCCCAGATTCACCATGCGGCTCATGATATAATTGATCCCGTTGAGGTGCAGTGCGGAAGAAAGCACCAGTGCCGCCAGAAAGATCAGCAGCCCCTTTACCAGACTGGCCGCCTTCGTACTCTGCACCAGCGTAAAGATCTTGTAGAGGACAAAGGCCATAATGGCAATGTCCAGAATATCTGTAATCCGAATAGTCAAAAGATATCGAACCACCCAGCCGCCGACCTGTGCAAGCGTCACTCCCATTGTTCTTCCTCACCTCTTCAAGATCCTATAGGCATTCGTATTTATATTATAGAGAAAGTCCCTGTAAAATTCAAGGAAAACCATTAAAAATTCACGTCCTGTTCAGAATTTATTTCAAGATTTCCCTCAAAGCCCGACTCAGTGTGTCCACTTCCCGCAGCGTACTGAACGCAGAAAAGCTGACCCGCACCGTCCCGGTATCCAATGTTCCGGCGGTGCGGTGGGCCAGCGGCGCGCAGTGCAGTCCCGCCCGGACGGCGATCCCCCGCTCTGCCAATGCTTCTCCGATCTCCTCCACGTCCCGCCCTGAAACCCGGAAAGAAAGGACGCCTGCCTGCGCGGTTCCCTCCGGACAGGCAAACGTCTCCACGCCCGGCAGACGTTCCAGACGCTCCGCCGCCCGGCGCGTCAGAACCTGCTCATGGTGCAGGATCGCCTCTGTCCCCTGCCGGCGGACAAAGCGCACTCCGGCCAGTAATCCGGCAATGCCCGGCATATTGTGCGTCCCAGCTTCCAGCCGATCCGGCAGAAAGTCCGGCATCTCCTGACGGATCGATATGCTGCCGGTCCCGCCTTCCAGCAGCGCTGCGGGCTTTACCCCTGCGCCGCACAGCAGCACGCCGGTTCCCTGCGGGCCGTAAAGTCCCTTGTGGCCCGGCATGGCAATAAACGCCGCCCCAAGGCTATCCAGATCCAGCGGCAGGACGCCTGCGGATTGGGACGCGTCAATGACAAGGGGGACTCCCCGCCGCCGGCAGATCTCCGCAAGGATCTCCACCGGCTGCACAAAACCAAACACGTTGGAAACATGGCTGCAAATCACGGCGTCCAGACCGGGGCGGATCATCAGGTCAAAGGCCTCGGCCACCGCCTCCGGGTGGAACAGCGGTCCGTCTGCCACGGACACGTCTGCGTGAAGCGCCGCCAGCGGCCGGGTGACGGCATTGTGCTCATAGCCGGAGATCAGCGCCCGCCCCCCATAGGGAACCAGACTTTTGATGGCAATGTTCAGCCCATGGGTGGCATTCATGGTCAGTACCACCCGCTCCGGGTCCTCTGCACGAAACAGCTCCGCCAGTTCTGACCGGCACTGAAAGGCCGTCTCCGCCGCCCGCATGGCCAGCGGGTGTCCCCCCCGCCCCGGCGAGCTCATGGTTGCCAACGCATTCGTCATGGCTCGCGCCACAGAGGGCGGCTTCTGGAAGGTCGTCGCCGCGCTGTCCAGATAGATCATAGGCCCATCTCCCGAAAGGCCGTTCCCTGACGGCCATAGACCCGCAAAGGCCCCAGCCCCTCCCGGTTCAGCACCGGAAGCGCCAGACGCAGATCCTGCGGCCCGATCCGCACCACATAGGCGCATCCCAGATCCGTCAGATCCCTTGGTGCCCGGTAGATCTGGTTCCGGACGCCTGCGCGGCTCAAAGCTTTCTGCATCCGCTGCGCGAACGTCACGGAGCGGGCAAGAATCAGATAATCGTCCACAGTTGTTCCTCCTTATCGCTCTCATTGAGACGTGATGACAGCGTGAATACATGGAAAAAGGAGACGTACCGATTGTACGTCTCCTTGTAATATATGCACCGACACGGTCACTTGACTTTTTCCACCAGTACCACGGCATGAGCCGCCATGCCGGAGCCGTCCCCGGTGAATCCCAGCCCCTCCTCCGTGGTGGCCTTTACATTGACCTGCTCCGGGGCGATGTTCAGCGCTGCGGCCATATTTTCTGCCATCTGCTGTCGATATGGGCCAACCTTAGGGGCCTGTGCCAGCAATACTGCATCGATATTCACCACGGCATAGCCTTTTTCCGCCAGCAGACGCCCCACCTCCGCCAGCAGCTTCAGGCTGGAAATCCCGGCATAGGCCGGATCCGTATCCGGGAAGAGCTTTCCGATGTCCCCCAGCCGGGCCGCGCCCGTCAGGGCGTCCATCACGGCGTGAACCAGCACATCCGCGTCCGAGTGGCCCAGAAGTCCCTTTTCATAGGGGATGTCCACGCCGCCCAGAATCAGCTTCCGCCCCTCCGTCAGCCGGTGGACATCGTAGCCGTGTCCGATCCGCAGATTCGTCATCTCCGTGCCTCCCGTTCTGCCAGAATGGCTTCCGCGATCACCAGATCCATGGGGGTGGTGATTTTCAGGTTCTCCTCGTTGCCGTCGATCAGGTAGACCACCTTTCCCAGCCGCTCCACGGCGGAGCAGTCGTCGGTGACGGGGATCTCATTTTCCAGCGCCGATTGCAGCGCCGCTTTCAGAAGATCCGCTTCAAATACCTGAGGGGTCTGCACCGCCCGGAGGATACTGCGATCCGGCGTGCCGGTAACGGCGCCCTCTGCCGTGACGGTTTTGATGGTGTCCTTCATCGGGATTGCCGGAGCGGCAGCGCCGCATCGGGCGGCTGCTTCCACCACCTGGTCAATGAGAACCGGCGTTACCAGCGGGCGGGCGCCGTCCTGCACTGCCAGCAGCTTCGCCTCCGGGGAGGCTTCCAGCGCCGCCAGCAGTACGGAATGACAGCGGGTTTCCCCGCCCCGGATGACCTTGGTGCATTTGGTAATGCCGTAGGTTTTGCAGAGATTGGAGATCTCCACCAGTGCGGTTTCCCGCGTGGCAATGATGATCTCATCGACGGAATCCGCCTGCTGCAAGGCCGTCAGCGTCCGCATCAGCACCGGCACGCCGTCCAGAAATTCCATCAGCTTATCCACGCCGCCCATGCGGGTGGAGCTGCCTGCCGCCGCCACCAGCGCCGTACAGTACGGGCGGTTGACCTCTCTGATTTTCTGAAACAGGGAACGCATGGCTTTCACCCCTTCTTATCCATATTCTTTCTGATACACCGCATAACAGCCAGCAGTATGACAGCCAGCACCGCAGTGTACAATCCCTGCACTTCCAGACGCGTATACCACGGCGCCGACTGCATGGCATACAGCGCCGGGTGAGTTCTGAAATGATCATATTGGTATATGCAGCTGCCCAAAAACACGCCGACGCTGCACCCCAAAAAGATTTTCAGTGTCTGATAAAGCTGTTTCATTTCAGCATCTCCGCAAATTCATCCTCCGTCAGCACAGGAATCCCCAGCTGCTGCGCCTTGGTCAGCTTGCTGCCTGCGGCTTCGCCCGCCACCACATAGGTAGTCTTTTTAGAGACGGAGCCGCTGGCCTTGCCGCCCCGGAGGGCGATCTCATTTTCCGCAGTCTTGCGGTCAAACCGGGTCAGCGTGCCGGTGAGTACAAAGGTCATGCCTGCAAAGCGGTCGTCCACCTTCTGCACGGTACTCTCCATATTGACGCCTGCGGCTTCCAGCCTGGCGATCAGGTCTTTCGCCTGCGGCTGGCGCAGATAACCGACGATGCACTTCGCCGTGATCTCGCCCACATCCGGGATCTCTGTCAGCTCCTCCACAGCGGCGGCAGACAGCGCGTCCAGCGTACCAAAGTGCTGTGCCAGCACGGCGGCGGCCTTTTCTCCCACCTGCCGGATGCCAAGACCGTAAATCAGCTTGCTGAGGTCGTTGGCCTTGGATTTTTCAATAGCGCGGATGAGATTTTCAGCGGATTTCGCCCCCATTCTGTCCAGCTGCGCCACATCCTGCGCATGGAGGTCATAGAGATCCGCCACATTGGCAATCAGCCCGGTCTCCACCAGCTGCGCCACCATTGCGGGGCCAAGTCCTTCGATGTCCATGGCGTCCCGGCTGGCAAAGTGGGTGATGTTCCTCTGAAGCTGGGCGGGACACTCCGCGCCGGTACAGCGCATGGCCGCGCCGTCCTCATCCCGTGCCACCGGCGCACCGCATACCGGGCAGACCGTTGGCAGGGTGTAGGACTTCGCTCCCTCCGGGCGCTTTGTCAGATCCACAGACAAAATCTCCGGGATGATCTCTCCCGCCTTCTGCACCAGAACCGTGTCGCCGATGCGGATGTCCTTTTCTGCAATGAAATCCTGATTGTGGAGGGTGGCGTTGGTGACGGTCGTCCCCGCCAGACGCACCGGGGTCAGCACCGCCTTCGGTGTCAGCACGCCGGTGCGGCCCACCTGCACCACAATATCCGTCACCGTGGCGTATTTTTTCTCCGGCGGGTATTTGTAAGCCACGGCCCACTTGGGAAATTTCGCCGTAGACCCAAGAATCGTGCGGTCTGACAGGCTGTTCACCTTTACAACTGCGCCGTCGATATCAAAGGGGTAATCCATCCGCTCATCGTTGATGCGGAAGATCTCCGCCTGAATATCCGCCGTGCCATGCAGCGTTTTTCTGGGAATCACCTTGAACCGCTGGGAGGCCAGATAATCAAGGGTCTCCGCGTGGGAGGTGAATTCCCGTCCCTCCGCCAACTGCAAATTGAACACGGCGATGTCCAGCTGCCGCTGGGCGCAGATCTTGGAATCCAACTGCCGCAAAGACCCAGCGGCGGCGTTCCGGGGGTTGGCCATGAGAGGCTTGCCCTCCAGTTCCCGCTTGGCGTTGATGGTCTCAAACACGGACCGGGCCATGTAGACCTCGCCCCGGGCAATCAGCCGGGGCAGCTTTTCCGGCAGGCTCATGGGGATGGAGCGGATGGTGCGGAGATTCTCCGTCACATCCTCCCCCACCCGGCCGTCGCCGCGGGTAGCGCCCCGGACGAACACGCCGTCCCGGTATTCCAGCGCCACGGACAAACCGTCCACCTTCGGCTCCACAGAATATTCCGCCATAGGGCCGAGCGTCTCCTCCATTTTCTCGCAGAAAGCGGCCACCTCGTCCTCGTTGAACACATCCTGAAGGCTTTCCAGCGGCACCTCATGGGTGTATGGCTGGAAGGAATCCAGAATTTTGCCGCCGACCCGCTGGGTGGGAGAATCCGGGGTGATCTCTTCCGGATGCTCCGCCTCCAGCTCCTCCAGACGGCGGTTCAGTCGGTCATATTCATAGTCCGGGATCACCGGCGCATCCAGCACATAATAAAGATAGCCCTGCTCTGTGAGATATTCCCGCAGGAAAGCCAGTTCATCCTTATAATCCCGAAACTCCGTGCGTAATTCCATGGAGCATCCTCCTTAGTCTTTGTTCAGTATGTAGTCCTTTGCGTCTGCGTCATACTCCGCAGGCACCGTGGAAAAATAGGTGTAGGTATCCGGCACCTCGCCCACGATCACCGTTTCCGCCACGGTAATCTCATTGCTCACCTGCGTCACGGCGGAATACCCCGGCAGCAGAATGCTGACATACACATCGATCCGCAGGACAATGCGGTGCTTCGTCTGATTGATCCCGGCGGATTCAAACTGGTTTTCAAACCGGGCCGAGGAGGAGCCTACCGACTCCATCCGCACGGAAATCCGGGGACCGCGTCCCGCCAGCAGGGGCGAGCCGGTAAGGCTCCCGACAGGAATGGACAGCTCCCGTGCAGACACCTGATCGATCCGGCTGAGGATCAGATCCAGAATCTGGGATTGCAGCCGGTTCACCGCCGCCATGTTGCTGCGGACCATGGCGATGCGGCCCTCGTTGTCCTTTTCGTAGCTCACCAGTTGCTCATAGGCAATCTGGCCGCTGTCGATGGCCTCGTTCACCGCCTGATAGACGATGCGGTTCACCGCGTTGGAAACCCGCGTAGACGCCAGACTGCCCAGCAGCGGCCGCATTTGCGCGCCTGCGTGCAGGAGAAACGCCAGCACCGCAGATACCGCCAAAAACAGCAGCACCCGCCGCACCTGACGGCCATCCGGCCACCGATGGTAATAGAAAAATCCGGGGGTCACGCACTCACCTCCTCTGCTGCGGCTCCTTTCAGCCTATGCAGGAAGGCTTATTCATTATTTCAGTTCGTTGACGATGGCCTTGAACACCTGCCCCCGCTCCATGAAATTGGCAAAGCGGTCGAAGGAGGTGCTGGCCGGGGACAGGATCACCACATCCCCCGGCCGGGAGGCTTCATCGGCAATGGCTACCGCCTCATGGTAGTCCGCCACGTCCCGGATCTCCAGACCGCGGTAGTTCTCCGCCTGCTCCACGGCCTCCCGGATGACGCCGGCAGTCTTGCCGCACAGCAGCAGCAGCTTCACATGGTCGTTTACCACCGGGCCAAGGGGGGCATAGCTGATGCCCTTGTCCTTGCCCCCGGCGATGAGGATCACCTTTTCCGGGAAGGAATTCAGCCCCGCAATGGTACGGCTGGGGCTGGACGCGATGGAGTCGTTGTACCACCGAACGCCGTTCCGGGTGCGGATCAGCTCAATGCGGTGCTCCACACCGCCGAAGGTCCGGGCGATCTTCCGCATGGTCTCATAGGACACCAGTCCCCGCACGGCGGCAAAGGCCGCCATATAGTTTTCAATATTGTGAACACCTGGGAGCAGAATGTCCTTTGTCTCCATAATGGGCGTCACGCTGCCGTCCGCAGCCTCATAGATCACGCCGTCCTCGCAGAATACGCCGTTGTCTACCCGCTGCTTCCGGGAAAACCAGCGCACCTCCCCCACAGCTTTGGCCGCCTGCTTCACCGTGTCCGCATTGTCGGCATTGAATACCGCAATGTCACTGGCAGACTGGTGTGTAAAGATGTTTGCCTTTGCATCCACGTACTCCTGATAATCCTTGTGGACATCCAGATGGTTGGGCGCCAGATTGGTGGTCACGGCAATATGAGGGCTTTTCTGCATGGTCATCAGTTGGAAGGAGCTGAGTTCCAGCACCGCCATATCCTCCGGCGCGATCTCCGGGGTATCGCACAGCAGCGGATGGCCGATGTTGCCGCCCACATGGACAATCTTCCCCTCCGCTGCCAGCAGCTTGGAGATGATGGTGGTCGTGGTGGTCTTTCCGTCAGAGCCGGTCACCGCCAGAATGGGGCAGGGGCAGACCTCAAAAAAAGCCTCCATCTCCGAAGTGATCACGCTGCCGCCGGCCACGGCCGCCGCCAGCTCCGGCACATCCGGCCGCAGGCCGGGGGTGCGGAAGATCACGTCCTCATGGAGATCCGCCAGATAACCGCTGCCCAGCCGCAGCTTGCAGCCCTGCGCCGTCAGCGCCTGTCCCAGCTCGCCCAGATTTTCCTTTTTGTCCCGTGCGGTGACGTCAATGCCCCGCTCCAGCAATTTTTCAATCAGCGGCCGGTTGGAAACCCCCACACCGATGACGCCGACTGTTTTTCCCTGAAGAGATGTCAGATATTCTTCAAAGCTCATAGAATCGCTCCTTAATCGTTCCGTCTGACTGCCGCCTCCCATGTTCCGCCGGAAGGCGAAGCATGGCCGCAGTCTGATTTAAACATCATATCACAGACTGCGAAAAAATACAACGCAGACCTCTTTTTTTCCATGGTTCGCAGGATCTCTCCGCTTTTCGACGATCTCTGACGTTCTGGTACTTGACAAGCGTATCTTTTGCGAATACAATATCATGTAGTATTAAAAACTATTTTTCGCCGTTCAGCAAGGCATTTTTGCCTGCTGCGCGGAAGTAGGAGTGTGTCATCATGTTGAATCTTGTCAGCGACAGCAGCTGTGACCTGATCTCCGGGGAGCTGAATTCCCCTTACGCCCGTCTGACGGTAGCACCCATGTGTCTGCACGTCGGCGGTCAGGACTATCCGGATACGCCGGAGCTTGACATTCCGGCATTGTTGGGTATGCTGGCCCATCACCGTTCCTCTTCCGCCTGCCCCTCCCCCGCTGCCTATGCCGAGGCCTTCGAGCAGGGCGAGGAAACGGTCTGTGTGACCATCTCCTCCCAGCTGTCCGGTTCCTATAACGCCGCCATGGCCGCCCGTGATCTGGTTCTGGCGGAGCATCCGGAAAAGAAGATCTTCGTGCTGGATTCCCGTGCCGCCTCCGGCGCTATGATCCTACTGCTGCGCAAGGCCGCCCAGTTGGCAGAGCAGGGTCTGCCCTTTGAGGAGCTGTGCGCGGAGCTTCAGGCCTGCCAGAAGAATACCCGCCTCTGCTTCACGCTGGAGCACTTTGACAATCTGGTGAATAACGGGCGGATGCCGCCTCTGGCCGGTACGCTGCTGCAAACGCTGGGCATCCGCATCATCGCCGACGCCACGCCGCAGGGTACCATCCATATCGCCAAAAAAGCACGTGGCGAAGCCCATACCGCCAGAGCCATCGCCCAGCTGATGAACGACGCCAAGGACTGCACCGACAGCCATGTGATCATCACCCACTGCCAGAATCCGGCGGGGGCGGAACGGCTCCGCTCCGTGATCGAAGCCCAGACCGCCGCGGCCTCCGTGGAAATTCTGGACTGCCACGGACTGACCAGCTTCTACGCCATGGATAAGGGACTGATTATCTCTTATTGACTTTTCCCCGTTTTTCCGCTAAAATGTTTTCCGCGAGGAAAACAGACAGTCGCGCGGAAGGGGCGAAAGGCCCTTCCGTGAGGAAAGTCCGGGCTCCACAGGGCAAGGATAACGGGTAACGCCCGCCGAAGGCGACTTCAGGAAAAGTGCAACAGAGAGATACCGCCTCGTCGTCGCAAGCTTCATATCCTTTGCCGCGCCGCACGCGGCACGGCGCACTCATTCCGCTGCGCCTCCTCTTCCGAAAAGAACCGCTTTGCTGGGTTCTTTTCGGAGTTACGGGGGTAGGACGGGGGATGCGAAAGGATATTGAGCTTGTGATGACGAGGTAAGGGTGGAAAAGTGCGGTAAGAGCGCACTCAATGGCTGGGAACAGTCCATTGCTGTAAACTCTATTCGGAGCAACACCGGTATGGAAGCAGGGGCTTCACGCCCCAAGGCCGGCCCGGCCGCTTCCGGGGTGGCTTGAGCGTACCGGCAACGGTGCGTCGAGATAGATGACTGTCAGATACAGAACCCGGCTTACAGTTTTGCTCGCACATACACAAAGAGGACAGCGGAAATCCGCTGTCCTCTTTCTTTGCTCTTTTCAATTCCGAACAGATGCGCTATACTTATTCTTATCCAATCAAAAACAAACTCATGCTGCACAATATAAGATTTCACCGCACTGAATATGTCTTGAAAATTATGGAGGTCTGATATGATTGTTCTTGCCGTTGTTTGTACAATCTTAGGTGGAATATTGGGCGCATTTCTTGAACCCGTCTCGCTCTCTGTTTCCATTCCAATCGCAATTATGGGGGGATTTATTTTAAAAGCGATCAAGAATAAAGCATAACAATTTCCGGATCACCCCATAATCATCCAGAAAGGAGGTGCACATGGACCGGGTTATTTTTCACTGTGACCTGAACTGCTTCTATGCCTCCGTGGAGCTGCTCTCTCATCCGGAGCTGCGGGAGGTGCCCACGGCGGTAGCCGGAGATCCCGCTTCCCGTCACGGGATCATCCTTGCGAAAAACGAACCGGCCAAGCAGTTCGGCGTCAAAACCGCTGAGACCATCTGGCAGGCCAAGAAGAAATGCCCCAATCTGGTGCTGCTTCCCGCCCATCACAAACTCTACCACCTCTATTCCCAAAAGGTCAACGCCATCTATGACGAATATACCGATCTTGTAGAGTCCTTCGGCATCGACGAAAGCTGGCTGGACGTGACCAACACCCTCCACCTGTTCGGCGGAGATGCCAAGGCGCTGGCAAATGCCATCCGGCAGCGGGTGAAACGAGAGCTGGGGCTGACCCTGTCCGTGGGTGTCAGTTTCAACAAGGTTTTTGCCAAGCTGGGCAGCGACTATAAAAAGCCGGACGCCACAACGGTGATCTCCCCGGAAAACTGGAGATCCATCGTGTGGCCTCTGCCGGTAGGTGACCTGCTGTACGTCGGCGGGGCGGCGCAGAAGCTGCTGAGGCAGTACGGCGTAAAAACCATCGGCCAGCTGGCGGCCTGCAAACGGGAAACGCTGGAAACCCTCATGGGAAAAATGGGGACGCAGCTCTACGAATATGCCAATGGGCTGGATCGCGCACCAGTTCGCTCCCGGCTGGATATTGAGCCGGTGAAATCCGTGGGCAACGGCACCACCTTCCCGGAAAATCTTACCACCCGGACGCAGGTGCAGGCAGGCATTGCCGTGCTGGCAGACTCCGTAGCCACCCGCTTGCGGCGGGAGGGACTGTACGCAGGCGGTATTCAGGTAACAGTCCGGGATCCGGCCTTTCACGACCGCTCCCGGCAAAAGCAGCTCTCGGCCCCCACTCACCTCATCCGGGATCTCACCAGCGCCGCCATGGCGCTGACAGAGGAGCTATGGACGCCGCCTGCCCCCATCCGGGCGCTGACCGTTACAGCGATCCATCTGTCGCAGTCAGACGAAGCCTATGAACAGGCCAACCTGTTCGACCCCAACGCCGGGAAGCGGAACGCCCGGCAGGAAAAGCTGGAGTCCGCCATGGACGCCATCCGAAAAAAATACGGCGGCAGCGCCATCGTTTACGGCGCTGCCCAGCCGGAGAAAGAGGAGGATCCCCTGCCATGACCCGTCAGGAGGAAAAACAGCAATTACGCGCCATCGTCTGGCGTCTGGAAGCGGCGCTGACCCCGGAATACAGGGAAAAAAGCAGCCGTGCCATCATCCGCCGTCTGCTGTCCATGCCGGAATATCAGGAGGCGCAGACCGTGTTCTGCTTTGCAGGTACCGATCACGAAATTGACACCCGGCCTATTCTGGCGGACGTTCTGTCCTCCGGAAAGACGCTCTGCGTCCCGCTCTGTACGGCCCCCGGCGTTATGGAGCTGCGGCAGATCACAGATCTGCGTCAGCTCTCCCCCGGCACTTTTGGAATTCCGGAACCGCCTGCCGATGCGCCGGCCCTTCCGGCGGATGCCATCGACTTCGCTGTGCTGCCCTGCGTTACCTGCAATCATCTGGGACATCGGCTGGGACATGGCGGCGGATATTATGACCGTTTTCTCTCCCAGTACCGGGGCGGCACGGTGCTGCTATGCCGGGAGCAGCTGATCCGGCAGGAGATCCCGGTGGAACCCCACGATTATCCGGTTCCATGGGTACTGACGGAACGGGGACTGTATGAGGACGGAATTCCCGCGCCTCTCGGATAATAGTTCTTGCGTTTTTCCTATAAGTGAGATACAATATATTGTATCTCGTGTTACAAGGAGGCTTCAGAATGATCATTCATGATACCATGCAGTATCTTTCGCAGCTGGACCCGGAGGTAGGTGCGTCGATTCAGGAAGAATTCGCCCGCCAGAAGCGCAATATTGAGCTGATTGCTTCGGAAAACATTGTCAGTCCCGCGGTCATGCTGGCGATGGGTACCTGCCTTACCAATAAGTATGCCGAGGGCTATCCCGGCCACCGCTACTACGGCGGCTGCTATGCGGTGGACGTGACGGAGGAGTTGGCGCGGCAGCGAGCCTGTCAGCTGTTCGGCTGCAACTATGCCAACGTCCAGCCCCATTCCGGTGCCAACGCCAATCTGGCGGCATTCTTCGCTCTGGCGCAGCCCGGCGATACTATTCTTGGCATGAATCTGGCCCACGGCGGCCACCTGAGCCACGGCAGCCCCGTAAATATCTCCGGAAAATATTTCCATGTCGTGCCCTATGGTCTGGGGGAGAACGAGACCATCGACTACGACGCCCTGCTGGAAACCGCCAGAGAGTGCCGTCCCAAAGTCATTATTGCCGGTGCCTCCGCCTATCCCCGGATCATCGACTTTGCCAGATTTCGGGAAGTGGCGGACGCCGTAGGCGCATACCTCATGGTGGATATGGCCCACATCGCCGGACTGGTGGCGGCTGGGCTTCACCCCTCCCCCATCCCCTATGCCGACGTGGTGACCTCCACGACGCATAAGACCCTCCGCGGCCCCCGCGGCGGCCTGATTCTCTGCAATGACGAGGCCATTTACAAGAAAATCAACTCCGCCGTTTTCCCCGGCACTCAGGGCGGCCCGCTGGAGCACATCATCGCCGCCAAGGCGGTCTGCTTTGGCGAAGCGCTGAAGCCGGAATTCAAGGCCTACGCCGGACAGGTGGTCAAAAACGCCGCTGTTCTGGCAGAGGAACTGTCAAAAGAGGGCTTCCGTCTGGTATCCGGCGGAACGGACAACCACCTGTGTCTGGTGGATGTGCGGAACTTCCACATCACCGGCAAGGAATTTGAACACCGGCTGGACGAGGTGCAGATCACCGTCAACAAAAACGCCATTCCCAACGACCCTGAAAAGCCCTTTGTCACCAGCGGCATCCGGGTGGGAACCCCTGCCGTCACCTCCCGCGGCTTCAAGGAGCCGGAAATGGTACAGATTGCCCGCTGGATGGGACAGGTCGCCCGCGATTTTGAGGGCTGCAAGGAACAGGTACGCAGCGAGGTGGACGCTCTCTGCCGCAAGTTTCCCATTTACGAATAAGAGCGGATCCGCATTTGCCGAAAGTCCGTCATATAACAGGAGGACGCCCTGCCTTACTCTGGCAGGGCGTCCTTTTTGCAAAAAGTTCAGTGACGGCCCCAAGCGGCGTTTTTCAAAAGGCTCTAATATCCCCGGTCTTTCAGACCGGCTGCCAGTTGCACATAGAATTCCCGCACGTCAAAGCCAGGAATATTCTCCCGGTTCAGGTCAATGACGTCGCCGTGAGAAATTCCCCTGCGGCCTGCCGGTTCCAGCAACGTAAAGCGGCTGCCCCATTCGGCGGAGTCAACCGCTACCAGACCGTCGTTGGGGCCGTCGAACCAGTTCACCAGTCGGTAGGTCATGTTCAGCGGAAAGCGGCCGCTCCTTGCCTTATGGCACACGGACATCACGCTTTCGTACACCACGCCGGGATTATCCGGCGTGATACGGTTCCGGCTTTCGCAGGCAGAGGCCGTCAGATCCTGCACCGCCGCCATGAAATCCGGCTCCGCATCCCCCAGATGCCGGGCTGCGGCGTTATAGGTATCTGCGACTCGCCGAACCATGCGGTCCGGCAGATGATTCAGCAGGTATTCTGCAAACACGCACCCGCGATGGGGCGTGTTGATCGTAGTCAGCGTGGCCACACAGGACGCCATGCCGCAGTGGGCAATGGCTGCGCGGGCATCCAGCCCGCCCTTGGAATGGGCGATGATATTCACCTGTTGGCACCCGGTCTCCTCCATGATCTGCTGGATCCGTGCAGCCAGTTCCCGGCCGCTGTCCTCCACAGAGGCGGCGGATTGTTGCTGACCGTAAAACACCTGCGCTCCGTTGCGCTTCAGTTCTCTGGGAATCCGTCCCCAATAGTTGAGGTATTTGAAGTCCCGGAAGAAAACGCCATGTACAAGCAGAATGGGATATCTGGTCTTGCAGATCTCGCTTTCCGCCCGCACCTCATCCAGTTCCCATTTTTCCGTTTCCAGCTCCGCTTCCCGGCCTGTCAGGCGCATGATCTTCATGAGATACCAGATATTCACACCGGGAATCCACCACACCAGCGCTGCAAGGATGCGGGTCTTGATCCCCAGCTGTACGGATGTCAGGTAAACACGGATCATGCCGTTCCAGAAAACGATTCCCTCCGCCAGCACGCACCAGAGGATGCTGGCCGCAGCTGCCAGCACAGCCTTGCCGCCAAACATCTCGTTCTCAGTTCCCTGCATCCAGAGGGCGCACTGCAAAATCACGCTGGCTGCGGCAGATACCAGAAACTGCCCCAGCAGTGCGCTGCCGGTTTCCAGCTGCCGCAGGCGGCGGGTCGGCCCGCAGGAGCGAATGGGCCGGATATTGACAAGGAGAAACGCCGCCATCGCCAGCAGGGTGACGAAATTGACCGCCTGCCTCGTGCCAAGCATCCCAGACAGCACCAGGGGGTTCGCCGCCGCCAGGATTACCAGAACAGAAAGGATCTGTCGGATCACAGGAATGCCTCGTTCTTTTTTGGCTCGGTAAAATTCTGCTCCAGCATGGCAACGTGAGACAGGAACGCCGCATCCTCGAAATATTTGGCGTGTCGCGTACACTTCCGCACGCAGGCCTGGCACTTGATGCAGGTGCCGGGAACGCTGCACACGTCCTTGGGATCAATGGCCCCCATGGGGCATACTCTGGCGCAGGCACCGCAGTTCGTGCATCTGGAAAGATCGGTCAATGGCTTGGCTTTCAGGAATTTGGCAGGCTGTCCGTCCGTTCCCTTGGGGGTATAATAGGGGGCGGTTGCATCGCCGGGAACGGCAATCGGGGCCGGAATATCTGTCAAGTGATTTACCTTGTCGCAGATTGCTGCGGCAAAGTTTTTCAGTTCCTGCCGGTCATTCCAGTCAGGCCGTCCCTCTGCCAGCCTGTCTGTAAAGGCATGGCGGCCCACAAAGGCCCCGCCTGCCGCCGTATGGAATCCGTCTGCTTCCAGCACCGCGCACAGCTCCGCCAGAGAATTGTCATAAGACCGGTTTCCAAAGGTCACAACTGCCGCGGCCAGAGCGCCGTTTCCGTGGAGCTTTCCCTGAAAGTCCGGCAGGATTTTATTCGGTAGCTTTCCCGCATAGGTCGGCGCGCCCACCATCACAAAGTCGGTGTCCTGAAAGGCATATTCCTTTTCTCGTTCTGCCGGACGGGTAAAGGAAAATCTCTCCAGCGGGACGCCCCATGCTTCCGCCAGCGTTTCCCCGATGATGCCCACTGTCTTTTCCGTGTTGCCGGTGGCGCTGAAATACAAAATGCAGACCCGTTTGATTTCCATAGGTTCCTCTCTCCTTTTTTAAAAAACAGGCACCCGCCGGGGTGCCTGTTTCCTTTTCACATATGCCCTGTCCCCTCTGTTATAGGGAAAAATCCTCTTCCTTCAGCTTGGCGGTGTCCAGCGACGCCGGACGGGGCGGCACCCGCTTCAGGGGATCGTATTTGAATCCCCGGCAGTGGTGCTCCATGGGAACAACGCCGTGCTTCACGCACATGACGTCCGTCTCGCTGATCTGCTGGCCCCGCTGACAGTAAGCGCAGCGGGGATCGATATTCTTTCGGAACAGCTTCACTGTGCTCCTCCCCTTTCACACAACTCCGACCGGTTTACAGAGCGTCCAGCCGAATGGCGCCGTTCTCCGCAGTGGCGTGAATCCGGGACACCGGATGCTCGTAGCTGTCAATGATCTCTGTGGCCATGGGGTCCTCCAGCTCCTTCTGGATGGTACGCCGCAGATTCCGGGCGCCATAGGTCATGGAGTAGGATTTCTCCACCAGAAAATCCGTCAGGCTGTCATCGTAGGTAAAGGTGATGCCCTTGTCTCCCAGCGAAGAGGCCAATTCGTTCAGCATGATCTTCGCAATGGCCTTGAAATTCTCTCTGGACAGACGGTTGAACGTAATCACACCGTCCACACGGTTGATGAATTCCGGCCGCAGGAACTGCTGCAAAGCCTTCATGGCCTTGTCGGCGTCCTGCTGGGTCTGGCTGCGGTCAAAGCCCACCGTGCCGCCGTCCTGAGTGCCGCTACCGGCGTTGGAGGTCATGACGATGATGGTATTTTCAAAGTTGACCCGGCGGCCATGGGAATCGGTGATCTCACCGTCGTCCAGAATCTGGAGCAGCACGTTCAGCACGTCCGGGTGCGCCTTTTCAATCTCGTCGAACAGGATCACTGCGTAGGGCTTCCGGCGGACCTTCTCCGTCAGCTGGCCAGCCTCGTCGTAGCCCACATAGCCCGGCGGGGAACCCACGATCCGGGAAACGGAGTGCTTTTCCATGAACTCCGACATATCCAGACGGATCAGGGCGTCTGGCGTGTTGAACAGATCCACCGCCAGCTGCTTCACCAGTTCCGTCTTGCCCACACCGGTGGAACCCACGAAAATAAAGCTGACCGGCTTATGCTTGGGTGAAATTCCCACCCGGTTCCGGCGCACAGCGGCGGACACCGCCGCCACCGCTTCGTCCTGACCGATGATGTGGGACTTCAGGCGCTCTTCCAGATGGCTGAGGCGCTGGAACTCCTCCTCCCGGATTTTGGAGGCCGGGATTTTGGTCCACAGTTCGATAACATGGGCGATATTTTCCATGGTCAGCTGGGGATTGCCCTTCAGCAGCAGGGTATTCAGCTCCGTCTGCCGCTGGAGAATTTTGCTTTTCAGCGTGGCGATCTGCTCATAATCCGGCTCTACGCCCTCCTGAGCGCCCTGCTCCTCCAGCATGGAACGCTCTTTTTCAAAGTCCTCGATCTCCCGCTGAAGCTGCATCCGCCGGGAGATATCCGGATCCTTCAGGTTCAGGTCGGAGCAGGCCTCGTCGATGAGGTCGATGGCCTTGTCCGGCAGGAAACGGTCTGTGATGTACCGCTCGCTCAGAAGCACAGCCTGCCGCAGAATACCATCGGAAATCTTGACTCCGTGATAGGCTTCATAGTTGGGGGCCAGACCCTTGAGAATTTTGATGGAATCCTCAATGGACGGTTCGTTCACCGTCACCGGCTGGAAGCGGCGCTCCAGTGCGCTGTCCTTTTCGATGGATTTCCGATATTCGTTGAACGTGGTCGCGCCGATGACCTGAATTTCGCCGCGGCTGAGGGCGGGTTTCAGGATATTGGCGGCATTCATGCTGCCCTCGGCATCCCCGGCTCCTACGATATTGTGGATCTCATCGATCATCAGGATGATATTGCCCAGCTTCTTCACCTCATCGATCAGGCCCTTCATCCGCTGCTCGAACTGGCCGCGGAACTGGGTACCGGCTACCAGAGCCGTCAGATCCAGCAAATAGACTTCCTTATCCCGCAGCTTGAAAGGTACATCCCCCGCCACGATCCGCTGGGCAAGGCCTTCCGCGATGGCGGTCTTGCCCACGCCCGGTTCGCCGATGAGGCAGGGATTGTTCTTCTGGCGGCGGTTCAGGATCTGGATGACCCGCTCGATCTCCTCTGCACGACCGATCACCGGGTCCAGCTTGCCCTCCTTGGCCTTACGGTTCAGAGAGATGCAGTAACCCTCCAGAAACTTCCGCTTCCCGTTGGGCTTGCCCTCTTTCTTTTCCCGGCGTTCACCCTCACCGGCAGGGGCGTCCTCCTTGGAGGCAGGCTCTCCGCTGTTGTTGAACAGGCGGTTCAGGAACGGGAAGGTCGCCGTCTTGCCGGCCTCCTCATCGTCCTCTCCGCCGGGCAGATCCTCCACATTTTCAATGGAGTCCATGGCCTGCATCATCTCATTATTCAGGTTATCCAGATCCTCGTCCGTGATGCCCATGCGCTGCATCATGTCGTTCACCTGCGGAAGCCCAAGGCTCTTGGCGCATTTCAGGCACAAACCCTCGTTGATGGTCTTGTCCCCCTCCATGCGGGTGATGAAAACCGTGGCAATGTTCTTTTTACATCTGGAACAAAGTGTTGGCTGCATAATTACCTCCGTATCCCCCGGTTTGCTGAACGAGGGAAGTGTTTATAGGGACGACAGCAGGCTCAAAGGCCCTACCGCCGTGAAAAAGCGAAGCAAGTAAGTGTTTTCCGTGGGCAGCTCTACGCCGAAATGGGGGATCAGCCAGATCAGCAGCCACACCACGATCATGCCCTCCAGCAGACCCAGCAGTGCGCCGCCCAGCGTGTTCGCACTGGAAAGAAGCGGCAGCCGCAGCAGCATACTGATCCCCAGAGAAGCGACGTGCAGCACCGCCCCCAGCGCCAGAAACAGCAGCACATACAAAATGGCATAGGCGAAGCTCTCCACCAGTTCTCTGGCCACAGCCGCCGCAATAGCTCTGGCTGTGGCGGCGATGGTACTCTCCGCCTGACGCTCCAATGCGCCCCGCAGATTTTCCATCAGGCCCGTGCGGTTCAGGAGATTCCGCAGGGAATCCGGCAGAAGCTCCTCCAGCGTTCTTCCCTGCTCCTGCGTCCGATCCTCCAGCGTTTTTTCCACCTTCGCGGCGATCTTTTCCTCAATTTTCGGGGTTGCCCAATCCGCTACCGGCTGTGTCAGGGCCTTCGCCCCCAGATTGGCTCCAATGATGGTCAGGATCAACACGATCACGCCTGAGAGAGACAAAAACAGCCCCCGCCAGCTGCTCCGCAGGATCGCGGTCAGCAGAATGGCCGCGATCAGCACGTCCAATATTATAGCAGGTGTCATGGGTCTTGCCTACCTTTCTGCATGAAAACAAATTGTAAACTCCACTGTAATTTCTGCCGCTTATGGCAAAAAGAGCTGGGCGGAGTCCGAAGCGATCATCAGAACAGAGCCGTCCGTCCGGGTCAAAACCTCGCGGGTATGCTCCGGGCCGTGGAGGGTCGCATAAATCTCCAGATCCGAATTATAGACCACCAGACGATCCTCATACAACACGGAGAGATACCGCCCATTGGCGGAGAGAGAACGCACTTCTTCGGAAATATCCAGACTGGCAATCTCCGCGCCCTCGTCATCCACCGTGACCAGACGGCCTACGCTGCCGGACTGATACCGGTTCAGCAGCAGGGCGGTAAAGCCATCCCCGCCCAGATCGTATTCCCGGAGATACTCCCCATCGTAGGAATACGTCCCCGTCAGCTTTCCGTTGGCTCTGCCGGACGCAAAACAGGTATCCGTCACCGTCAGGATGCTGCTGCCGTGACAGCCCATCGCCGTCACCAGACCATCCGGCACCACATAATCTGCCGTAACCTCCGCCTCGCCGGGCCGGGTCAGGTCATAAAACGACACATCACTGACAAAAGTTCCGTCCTCCTGTCCCATCAGCACCACTGACAGAGACTTTCCATCCTCTGTAACGCAGGCATCCGCTACAAAGCGGCGGTGGGCGTTGACCTCTGCCAACGCGCTGCCGTCAGCCGTGTACACATCGACCCGTCCCTTGGTGCCGCTGACCTGAGAGGTAACTGCCAGCATTCCGCTGCTGTTGAGACTGGCGGAGACGATGGGGCCTTCCGCAGTCAGCTCCATCTGCTCGCCATTTTCATCCAGCACATACACCGCCGTGCCGCCCACATCATAGGCCGCTATTTTCCCGCCGCCCTGAACCAGTGCGGGCGCGGTCATCTGCACATTGGCGCTCCAGATCTCACTTCCATCCGCTCCCAGCATCCGCAGCGCCGTATCGGACAGGATGACCAGACATCCGTCCCCCATCTCTGCGAAACGGTTGCTGTTGTCCGTGTCAAACTGGTAGACGGTCTTTTCACTGCTGACTGCACTGCTGCCGTAAGCAAAGTACCGGTGCAGCGCGTCAAAGCCGGTGCCGTCCCGCCAAGCCGCCGCCAGAACGATGCCCAGCACCACGATCAGCACCAGCAGAAAAATCAGAAAATTCCGCAGCAGATGCCGTCTCTTTTTCGGCTCCGCCCGGTCTCCGTCATCGTCATTCCAAATGTCTTTTGTCGTATTTTCAGCCATTGAGCCGCTCATCCTCATACCAAAGTCTTGTCAGATACAATCCGCCTGGCGGCACCGTCGGCCCCGCCAGCGTCCGATCCCGGCTTTCCAGAATGGCCGGGATATCCTCCGGCAGAAATTTGCCCTCCGCAGCGTACAGCACCGTGCCGGTAATCGCCCGCACCATGTTGTACAGGAACCCGTCGGCACAGACCTTCAGCTCCAGCAGCTCGCCGCTGCGGGTCACGTCGCACCAGTAAACGGTGCGGACGGTGGTTCTGGTCTCCGTTCCCACGCTGCGGACTGCCGCAAAATCATGGGTTCCTACAAACTGATGCGCTGCCCGGTTCAAAAATTCCTCATCCAGCCGCTTGGGGTAAAAATATGCCCGGTTTACATAAAATGGATTCTTGACCCGCGAATTGTAAATGCGGTAAGTATACTCCTTTTTCAGACAGGAACCGATAGCATTGAAATCCTCCGCCACCTCCAGCGCCTCGCTGACGGCAATATCCTCCGGCGTGTGGGTATTGATGGCAAAGGGCAGCCGCTCCAACGGGATCCGGCTCTCCGTGCGGAAATTGGCGATGTACCGCTCCGCGTGAACGCCGGCATCCGTGCGGCCGCAGCCGGTGAGATGCACCGGCGCACCGGTAATCTTCTCCAACGCCTTTTGCAGCGTCTCACAGACGGTGACGGCGTTTTTCTGCACCTGCCAGCCGTGGTAGGCCGTTCCATTATACATCAGTTTCAGTGCGATATTACGCATATTGGCTCCTTTAGCGGCATCAGCCGTGTTATTTTTCCCAGAAAACGCGCACGTTGTAATCCGTGTCCGGCCAGACCTCTTCCACCATTGTCCCATCCTGATCGATCTCATAGGTGCAGACGGTAAAATCATAGGAAAGGCCGAAGGTGTCCCGGCAGAGCAGGTGCAGCTCCACGGTGTCCTCCGGCTGACAGGAGACCGCGATGCCGCCATTCTCCGAAGCCGGGGTATAGTAGACCACATCGGGATCGCTGCTGACGGTAGACTCCGAAATCTTTACCGGAAGGGTCTGGACGGTCTCTCCGTTTTTCAGCACCTGAAAAACAGGGGCGACCACCTCTGTGCCGTACTGCTTTCTGACGCCCAGATCGTATTGAAGCTGCAAGCTTCCTCCCCGATAAGTGGGATCGCCATAACCGCTGCCGTCATTCGTCAGGGGCAGCAGCATGGCAAGGTCACTGTAACTGGTGACCTCCTCCCGGCTGGTCTGATCGCCGGCGGTGATATTCGCCGCGAAGGACACTTCGCCGGTCTGTTCCACCGGCAAGTTCACCGGGGCGGTGAACACGCCGCCGTTCCCGGACATAGGCAGCTCCGTGGTCTGGCCGTTCCGGGTCACCGCCAGCGCCACCTCCGTGTCCGCCGTCCAGCGGCGGAGGGTGATGCTCATGTCGGCTTGCAGCGTATGGCTTTCCGGGTCCAGGCCGGTGGGTTCAAAGGAAAAATCCGACAGATCCTCCGTCTGCTCCCGCTGCTTCGCGGACAGGTTCGTGATCTGATCCTGCACATCCATCAGCCGCCAGGCAACGCTGTCCAGCTGGTGTTTCAGGTTGTTCTGCGTATCCGCCAGCTCCGTCCGGGTCACAAGCAGGGCGATCAGCAGCGCCACATTCAGTGCCAGTGAGAGGATCTGAAACCAGTTTTTCTTCATAAGCCCGCTCCTTTCGCGCAAAGCAGTTTAACTTTACACCATTTGGAAATTCTGGGATTTTGTCAAATATATTCTCTTATTCCGCCCAGGTGACTGTGGGCCTGCCGGAAATAGGATACCGCTCCGTGCCGTCCCACTTCTGAGTCAGAATCTCGGAAAGGGGAAACTCGTAGCGGAGGCCCGCATCGTCCGTGCAGGCATAGCACAGCCGCATCCGGTCCCCCTCGGTGCAGTCGATCCCTACGCTTTCGCAGGGCTCTCCGTTGACCAGCAGATCAAAGCCGCTGTCTGCGGCCTTTTTTCCTGTGAACACCAGTTTCCCGTTCCGGTAGAGCCGGAACTCACCGTCCCGGCCCTGAGCCTCCCCGCCTGCCGGGTCCGCTAGTTGAACGTCAAAGTCGCATACGTAGAATTTCTGTTCTTCGCTGTTGAAGTGATAGGAGGTGCCCTCGCTGTCAAGCCGCAGGGGCAGCAGGTCCGTGATGGAACCGCTGCTGAACAGCACGGTGTCATCCGCCGACCGCAGTTCCAGCCCCCTATCCAGGTCCAGAGGGAAAGTCAGAGTCCCGGCGTAGGTCCCATCCGCCTGCTGCTTGAGACTGGCCCATTGCCATGCCATCCGATAGGCTTCTCCCGGCTGGCAGAGGCCAATATCAACGTAGTAGTCCTCCAGTCCCGGGACCTCCGCCGCCGTTTCCAGGGTCAGCATACGGGTCTCCGGGTCCACAGAAGAGGCGAGTATCCTCGCGGAGGGAGCTGCGGCAGGTACTTCCGGCTCTTCCACCTTTTCAGCATCGTCCAGCCGGGTCGTCAGTGCATCGTTTTCTTGCCGCAGACCCTGAAGCTGCCCACTCTGCTGTGCCAAAAGGACACCCAGGACACAGCAGCAGAGGATCGCCGCCAGGCCGACACCGTTCCGTTTCAGAAACTCCATATCCGACCTCCTGTGTCGTTTTTTAGGCCCCCAGCTTCCGCAGGAGCACCACCAGCACCAGAATGACCGCGCCGCCCGTCAGAGCAACGTAGTCCCGCCGCTGGTATTTCAGCACATGGAGTTTGGTACGGCCCTCGCCGCCGTGGTAGCAGCGGCACTCCATGGCCGTGGCCAGCTCGTCCGCCCGGCGAAAGGCGCTGATAAACAGCGGTACCAGAATGGGAACCAGCGCCTTGGCCTTCTGGAACAGGCTTCCGCTTTCAAAGTCCGCGCCGCGGGCCTTCTGCGCCGATATGATCTTGTCCGTTTCCTCGATCAGCGTGGGAATGAACCGCAGGGCAATGGCCATCATCATGGCCAGCTCATGCACCGGCACATGGATTTTTTTCAGGGGATTCAGCAGGGATTCCAGACCATCCGTCAGTCGGATGGGGCTGGTGGTATAGGTCATCAGGAAGGTTCCCATCACCAGCAGCATGATGCGGACCACCATGAACAGAGCATTTTCAACGCCCTTTACGGAGATCCGCAGGATTCCCCATTCCCAAAGGTAATGGGTATCCGGCGTAAAGAAAACATTCAGCACGCCGGTGAACACAATGATGACCACCAGTGGCTTCAGACCCCGCACCAGAGACTTCAGTCCCACATGGGAGACCTTTACACAGGCTGCCAGCGTGGCGATCATCACAGCATAGCCAACCAGCCCCTTAGCGCTGAACAGGGCGATGATATACAGCGTTACCAGCAGGATTTTGGTGCGGGGGTCCAGCTTGTGGGCAACGGAATTTCCCGGAAAATACTGGCCTAAGGTGATGTCCTTCAGCATCCCGCTCCCCCCTTTCGCAAGGCCATGAGTTGACGCTCAAGGGCTTCCACGGTATACACCGCCGGATCAATCTCCACGCCCCGGCGCTTCAGCTCCATGGCGATCCGGGTGATCTGGGGGACGTCCAGTCCGGCGGAGAGCAGCTCCTCTCCCCGCGCAAACACCTCCGCAGGTGTTCCCTGCATCAGCACATGGGCGCTTTTCAGCACCAGAATCCGATCCACGTTCTGAGCGATCTCATCCATACTGTGGCTCACCAGAATGATGGTCTTGCCCTTATTGCGGTGGTAATCCCGGATGTTGGCCATCAGGTTTTCCCGGCCAGCCGGGTCAAGCCCCGCCGTCGGCTCGTCCAGCACCAGCACATCCGGCTCCATAGCAAGAACGCCTGCCAGCGCTACCCGGCGCTTTTGTCCGCCGGAAAGTTCAAACGGGGACTTTTCCATCTGATCATCCCGGATACCCACCAGTCTGGCGGCCTCCCGGACGGCGTGATCCAGCTCGTCCCCGGTCTTGCCCTGATTGGCGGGGCCGAAAGCAATGTCCTTATAGACCGTCTCCTCAAAGAGCTGATACTCCGGATACTGGAACACCAGCCCCACCTTGAAGCGCACGTCCCGGATCTTCTTCGGCTCCGCCCAGATGTCCCTGCCGTGGAGCAGGATCTGCCCCTCGGTGGGCTGAAGCAGTCCGTTCAGATGCTGGATCAGGGTGGATTTCCCGGAGCCGGTGTGGCCGATGATGCCCAGGAATTCCCCCTCGTTGACGTCAAAGCTCATATGATCCACGGCGCTGCGCTGGAAAGGCGTTCCCGCACCGTAGGTATGTGTCAGGTTCTTCACCTGAATGATCGGTTCCAATCCTTGTTCCTCCGTCAGTTTTTCGTCAGGGCCGCAGTGATGGCAGCCGCACATTCTTCCACCGTCAAAGCGTCCAGCGGCACCTCCAGCCCGTCCTTCCGCAGACGATCCAGCAGATCCACCGTGTCCGGCACCGTCAGGCCCATGTCACGCAGAGGCTCTACCTGCGTAAAGACCTCCTTCGGCGTGCCGTCCAGCGCGATCTTACCGTCGTCCATGACGATGACCCGGTCGGCGTCCTCCGCCTCGTTCATGTGGTGGGTAATCAGCACCACGGTGATGCCCTTCTCCCGGTTCAGCTTATGAACGGCGGAGAGCACCTCCTGCCGTCCGATGGGGTCCAGCATGGCGGTAGCCTCGTCCAGCACGATGCACTCCGGCTCCATGGCGATAACGCCGGCAATGGCTACCCGTTGCTTCTGCCCGCCGGAGAGCAGATGGGGCGCATGGGTCATGAAGGCGGTCATATCCACAGCCGCCAGCGCATCATCCACCCGGCGGCGGATCTCCTCCGTGGCCACTCCCAGGTTCTCCGGGGCAAAAGCCACGTCCTCCTCCACCACGTTGGCAACGATCTGGTTGTCCGGGTTCTGGAACACCATGCCCACCCGGCGGCGAATCTCCAGCAGGCACGCCTCGTCCTGCGTGTCCATGCCCTCCACATACACCTTGCCTCCGCAGGGCAGCAAAATGGCGTTCAGGCATTTGGCAAAGGTGGATTTGCCGGAACCGTTATGGCCCAGCACCACCACAAAGCTTCCTTTTTCAATGGCCGTGTCCACACCCCGCAGGGCCAGAACCGGCTCCGCCCCTTCCTCCGCCGGATAGGCGTATTCCAGAGTCTTTGTTTCAGTCATGGTTGGCATGATATTCTCCAATATGTCAAAATTCCTTCTGCGTCTGGATGTCCACGATAATGGCATTCCGCATTTCCCTGAAGTTTTCCCGATGATCCAGAATGATGGAAAGCGGCTCCTGATAGAGAAGCACCTTTCCGGCGCCCGCCTGAATGCCCAGTTCTACGATCGCCCGCTCCTCCACATCCGTGGTATGCTCCTGCACTTTGATGCAAAGAACCGGCTTCAAGATCCGAATCTTGGGTGACACCCGCCGAATCAGCTCCCGGAACAGGTACTCCGCGCCGCCGTACTGCGCCACCTGTCCATCCCGGAATGGGGAAAACACCATCACGTCCGGCGTATTCTCATAGGCCCTGGCTTCCTCGCCGGCGGCCAGATAGCGGTCCAGCACCTTAAAGGAAAAGGTGCGGGTTTCCCCTGTTGCCCGATTCGTTCCGGTGCGCTCCTCAAGTCTGTATTTGGCCGCAACCAGAGACGGTTCCTGAAGCTGCTGTCCGGTTTTCAGATTCAGAATCGTCAGTCTGGACGGCTTGTACTGCAAGCACCAATCGTCCAGAGTCTGGGCGGACATCATTCCCTCTCTCATTTTTTCTCCTTATTCGCTGAACCAGCGGCCGGTGGCGCCGCAGGGCAACGCCATGCCGGTGGCCGTTACCGGCAGCCCCAACTCATCCCAGCTGACGGTGCCGCCGTACTTCTCCGCCACCAGCAGGTGCAGAAGATACCCCAGCACGCTGGGGGCAAGGCCCGTGGTATAGGAGTTGATAAGCACAAACAGGGGCTTGTCTGACAGCACCCCGGCGCAGAGCTTTACAAAGGGATAGAGATTTTCCTCCAGCTTCCAGACCTCGCCGCCGGGGCCGCGGCCATAGCTGGGGGGATCCATGATGATGGCGTCGTAGGTCTTGCCCCGGCGGATCTCCCGCTCCACAAATTTGGCGCAGTCATCCACGATCCAGCGGATGGGGGCATCCGCAAGACCGGAGAGACGGGCGTTGTCCTTGGCCCATGCTACCATGCCCTTGGCGGCGTCCACATGGCAGACGCTGGCTCCCGCCTTGGCGCAGGCCACGGTGGCTCCGCCGGTGTAGGCGAACAGGTTCAGCACCCGGATGGGGCGGTTGGCCCTGCGGATCTTGTCCATGGCAAAATCCCAGTTCACCGCTTGCTCCGGGAACAGGCCCGTGTGCTTGAAGTTCATGGGCTTGACCTGAAAGGTCAAATCCTTATAATGCACCTGCCAGCTTTCCGGCAGCGCTTTTTTCTCCCAGTGGCCGCCGCCGGTCTGGGAACGGAGATACCGGGCGTTGGCCCGCTTCCACTCCGGCAGCCGCCGGGGCGTCTCCCAGATGGCCTGCGGATCCGGGCGCACCAGATACTGCCTGTCCCAGCGTTCCAGCTTTTCTCCGCCGCCGCAGTCCAGCAGCTCATAGTCCTGCCATTGATCGGCAATCCACATCGGTATTCCTCCTCTATGTCCCGCAGAACACCGGGGGACATACTTCTTCATAATAAATCAGTTTATTATACCTTTTTTGTCTTACCGGGTCAACTTTTATTTACAATTTTGAACTGCCTGTCCGCGTATAGGAAAAAAAGAGAGCCGCTTTCAGCGGCTCTCCTGCAAATCAGATATTGGCGCACAGGGACTGGGGTTTGGACGCGGCAGCCGGAGTCCGGACTTTGGGAGCGTTGGCCGGCGGCTCCTGACGGGCCTGAAGCCGCTCTCTGGCCACGGCCAGCATCAGCTTGATCCGATTCTCCTGATTGACCCGCGTGGCGCTGGGATCATAATCGATGGGGGTGATGTTGGCCTCCGGGTACAGCTCCCGGATCTTATTGACCATGCCCTTGCCGCAGATGTGGTTGGGCAGGCAACCGAAAGGCTGGGCGCAGACGATATTCTCATACCCGGAGCGCACCAGCTCCAGCATCTCCGCCGTCAGCAGCCATCCCTCGCCCATCTTGCAGCCCATGCCGATGGTGTGGCTCTGCTCCGGCAGCTTGATCAGTTCACTGAAGGGCATGGGGGCATGGTAGCCCGCGTCCTTGAGGGTCTTGATGATGACCTTCTCCATGCCCGCGATGAGGGTCAGCGCCGCCTCCGCAGCGGTTTTCTCCACCAGTGAGCCGCCGTAGAGCCGGACAGTCTCCGCCATGTTGTAGGCGCAGTACTGCACGAAGCCCATCAGCCCCGGCAGGTTCACCTCGCAGTCCTGAGAGGCCAGGAACTTTTCCAGTTCGTTATTGCCCAAGGGAGAATATTTGACGTAAATCTCCCCCACCACGCCGACCTTCACCTTCGGCACCCGCTTTACGGGGATGGCGGCAAACTCCGCCGCGATCCTCGGCATGACGGCCTTCATCTCCCGGCCGGAATAGCCCTTATCGTGGCGGACCTCATCGCAGAGAATGTCCAGCCACTTGTTTTGCAGCCGCTCCGCTGCCCCAGCTTCCAGCTCATAGGGCTGGGTCTGGGCCCGGAGGGTCATCAGCAGATCACCGTAGTAAATCGCCGCCAGCGCCTGCCGCATGAATTTCAGATCCATGGGCATACTGCTGTCCTTTTCCAGGCCGGAGAAGTTCAGGCTCAGCACGGGGATGTTGCCGTAGCCCGCCTTTTCCAGAGCCTTCCGCAGCAGGAAAATATAGTTGGACGCCCGGCAGCCGCCGCCGGTCTGGGTAATGATGAGGGCAGTGTGGTCCAGATCATACTTGCCGGAATCCAATGCGTCCAAAAACTGGCCGATGACCAACAGCGCCGGATAGCAGGTGTCATTATGGACATATTTCAGTCCCAGCTCCGCCACCCGCTCGCCGCAGTTGCCCAGCAGCTCCACCTGATAGCCATGGTTTTCCATGCTGGCTGCCAGAATCCGAAACTGCACCGGTGCCATATTGGGAATGAGAATTTTATGGGTCTTTTTCATGTCCGGTGTAAACCGGGGATATGTGCTTTCCATATCAGGTCTCCTCTTGCTCTTCCAATGCCGCAAACAGGCTCCGCAGGCGGATGCGGACTGCGCCCAGATTGGTGATCTCGTCGATTTTCAGCTGGGTGTACAGCTTGCCGCCCCGACGGAGGATCTCCCGCGTCTCGTCGGTGGTAATGGCGTCCACGCCGCAGCCGAAGCTTACCAGCTGCACCAGATCCATATCCGGCTGGGTGCAGCAGTATTTCGCCGCCGCATACAGCCGCGCATGGTACGTCCACTGGTTCAGCACCGTGGTTTTGAAGGGTTCCGCCAGCTGAGAGACGGAGTCCTCAGTAATGACCGCCGCGCCGAACTGGGTAATCAGGGTGTCGATGCCGTGATTGACCTCCGGGTCCACATGGTAGGGCCGGCCGGCCAGAACGATGATCCTCCGTCCCTCCTTCCGGGCGGCGGCCATGATCTCCGCACCCTTTTCCCGGATCTGCTTCATGTGATGATCGTATTCCGCGTAGGCAGCTTCCACTGCCGCCCTGATCTCGCCGTGAGGGATGGGACCGAACTCCCGCTCCATCACCGCGGTGATCTTCTTCTCAAAATCCTTCGGCCTGTGGATTCCCACATAGTCATAAATGAATCTGGTATTTTTCAGGCAGTCGCAGTTCCCTGCCAGCACCTCCGGGTAATAGGCCACCACCGGACAGTTGTAGTGGTTCTGGCCCAGGCCCTCGTCGATGTTGTAGGTCATGCAGGGGTAGAAAATGGCGTCCACACCCAGCTTGGCCAGAAATTCAATGTGGCCGTGGGCCAGCTTCGCCGGGAAGCAGGCGGTGTCGCTGGGGATGCTCCCCTGCCCCTCCAGATACAGCTTCCGGCTGGACATGGGGCTGTGAACCACCTGAAAGCCCAGCTTTGTGAAGAAGGTGTACCAGAACGGATACAGCTCCCAGAAATTCAGGCACAGGGGCAGGCCGATTTTTCCCCGCCGGTTTTCGCCGGGCCTGTAGCCCAGAATCAGCTGCCGCTTGTACTCATAGAGATTCCAGCATCCATCCTCCTTTTTGCCGGTGATGGGCCGCTCACAGCGGTTGCCGCTGATGAGCCGTCCGCCATCGGAGAAGGTGTTGACGGTAAGCTGGCAGTTGTTTCCGCACTGACCGCAGCTGCGACTCTCCGTCTCTCTGCGGAAGCCCCGCAGCTCCCGCTCTGTCAGAAGCATACTGTGTTTTCCCTTTACAGCTTTTCGCATCCCGTACAGCGCCGCTCCGTAAGCGCCCATCAGTCCCGCAATGTTGGGGCGGATGACCTCGACCCCCATTTCCTTCTCAAAAGCCCGGAGCACGGCTTCGTTATAGAATGTGCCGCCCTGCACCACCACATGGCGGCCCAGCTCCTCAGGTGAGGAGGCCCGGATCACCTTATAGATGGCGTTTTTCACCACGGAGATGGACAACCCCGCAGAGATATTCTCCACGGACGCACCGTCCTTCTGGGCCTGCTTCACACTGGAGTTCATAAACACGGTGCAGCGGCTGCCCAGATCCACCGGCCGGTCGGCAAAAAGCCCCAGCTTCGTAAAGTCCTTCACGTCATAGCCCAGCGCCTGAGCAAAGGTCTGCAAAAAGCTGCCGCAGCCTGAGGAGCAGGCTTCATTCAGGAAGATATCGCTGATGGCTCCGTTTTCGATCTTGAAGCACTTCATATCCTGCCCGCCGATGTCGATGATGAAATCCACATCCGGCAGGAAGTGCTTGGCAGCGGTAAAATGCGCCACGGTTTCCACCACGCCAAAATCCGCGTGGAAGGCGGCCTTCGCCAGATCCTCGCCATAGCCTGTGGTGGTGACGGACGCCACATTCAGGCTCGGATGGTTTTCATACAGCCCCAGCAGCACCGATTGCAGCAGCGCAATGGGGTCGCCCTGATTGGGCCGGTAATCGGTGAAGAGCAGGTTGGCATCCTCATCGATCACCGCCACCTTCACGGTGGTGGAGCCAGAGTCGATCCCGATATGGACCGGCTGGGCATAGTCCGCCGGGAAGTCTGCCTGCGGCACCGCCGCCTTGGCGTGACGGGCCTTGAACGCGTCGTATTCCGCCTGATTTTCAAACAGCGGCGGCTGGGAGCGGTAGGTCTCCGACATTCCGCGCTGCTCCAGCAGCTCCGCCGTTTTCTGAAGATCCCAGGTCTCCTCCGCGTAGAATGCCGCGCCCAGCGCCACGAACAGCAGGCTGTTTTCCGGGCAGGTCCCGGTGACGCCCAGCGTCTCGTCAAAGCTCTGCCGCAGGCACTTGGAGAAGGTCAGCGGCCCGCCCAGATACAGGATGTTGCCTTTGATGGGGCGTCCCTGAGCCAGTCCCGCAATGGTCTGGTTCACAACCGCCTGATAAATGCTTTTGGCAATGTCGGCGGGCTTAGCCCCCTGATTGATGAGGGGCTGAATATCGCTCTTGGCAAACACGCCGCAGCGTGACGCAATGGTATAGGTCTTTTCCGCCGTCTGCGCGGCCTGATCCATCTCATCGGCGCCCATTTTCAGCAGAGTCGCCATCTGGTCGATGAACGCGCCGGTACCGCCGGCGCAGGAGCCGTTCATCCGCACTTCCAGACCGTTGGTCAGAAAGAGGATCTTGGCGTCCTCGCCCCCCAGCTCGATGATGACATCCGTTCCCGGCGCCAGCCGGTTGGCCGCCACGCGGGTGGCGAATACCTCCTGCACAAAGGGGGCTTTCACGCTCTCTGCCATGCCCATACCGGCAGAGCCGGAAATGGCAAATACCGCTTCCCGGCCATACTGTGCCGCTACCCGCCGCAGCAGTTCCGCCGACTTTTCTACGATATGGCTGTAATGCCGCTCATATGTACTGTATATCAATTTGTCCCGGTCATCCAATACCACGCATTTGATGGTAGTGGAGCCAACATCCAGTCCGACGCGCAAAAAGGGGTTCCTCCTTTAAGGGCTTTCCAGCCCTAATTTAAGCTAATAATATTATGTTACGGTTTTTCGGCAAATTCTGCAATGTGAAAAGTATGGAATTTTCGTAAATTTTCCGTTAAAAAATCGGTTGCACACAAAGACTTCCCCTTTTTGACAGCCTATGCTATACTATAGAAAACATACGTCCAGAAAGGAAGTTTCTGCCATGTCCTCTGTCCTGATGCACACCTGCTGCGCCCCCTGCTCCCTGAGCTGTATCGATCCCCTCCGTTCCGAAGGGATCGAGCCGGTGGCTTTCTGGTATAACCCGAATATCCATCCGTGGAAGGAGTATGAAGCTCGGCGGGACTGTCTGCTTGCTTACGCTCCCACCATTGACATGAAGGTGATCGTAAACGAGGAATACGGCCTGCGTTCCTTTGTGGAACACGTGGCCGGGGACATCTCCCATCGCTGCACCTACTGCTATCACCACCGGCTGGAGGAAACCGCCCGCTATGCGGCGGAGCATGGCTACAAGGCCTTCACCTCCACCCTGCTGGCCAGTCTCTATCAGGACCACGACGGCATCCGGGCCGCCGCCGAGGAATACGCCCGGCAATACGGCGTGGAGTTCCTCTACCGGGACTTCCGCCCCAATTTCCGGGCCGGGAATCAACGGGCCAGAGAGCTTGGCTTTTATATGCAGAAGTACTGCGGTTGCGTCTTTTCCGAGCAGGATCGCTACCAGAAGCAGATTGACCGGGACAGAAAGAAATTTGCAGAACAGGCGTAAAACCGCGCTAATTTAATAAACTGTTTTTTAACTGTCTGTTCAGAAAGGAGTTTTTAGATGAAAAACCAGTTACAGGGCATCGCACTGATTCTCTTTGCCGGTGTGCTGATGCTGTGCGCGCCGCTCTCACCCTGGATTCCCGTCATTGGCAGTCTCCCCTCCGATCTTATCAGTCTTGTGGGACTGGCTTTCGCCATAGCGGGACTGGTACGGTGCTTTAAAAAGGAAGGCTGACCGATTTCGGCCTTTGCAGCTTACTCCCTGTTCCATAAACCTCATATTTTTACCAAAGCTCCCCGCCGCACGACTGCTGTCATGCGGCGGGGAGCTTATCATAGAAACGTTCCTCAGTTTTTCAGGCTGTGGAGCGGGGCCGGGATGCGGCCGCCCCGCTGGATAAATGCGGCGCTGGATTCCTTATGCACCGGCATCACCGGCGCGCTGCCCAGCAGTCCGCCCATTTCCACGCTGTCGCCCACGTTTTTGCCGGGGGTGGGCAGCAGGCGGACGGCGGTGGTCTTGTTGTTCACCATGCCGATGGCCGCCTCGTCGGCTATAATAGCGGAGATAGTCTCCGCCGGGGTGTCGCCGGGAACGGCGATCATGTCCAGTCCCACAGAGCAGACGCAGGTCATGGCTTCCAGCTTGTCCACGCACAGAGTCCCCGCCTTGGCGGCGGCGATCATGCCCTCGTCCTCGCTGACGGGAATGAACGCGCCGGACAGTCCGCCCACGGAGGAGGACGCCATGACGCCGCCCTTTTTCACCGCGTCGTTCAGCAGAGCCAGCGCCGCAGTGGTGCCGTGCGTACCGCAGACCTCCAGCCCCATCTCCTCCAGAATCCGGGCCACGGAGTCCCCGATGGCCGGCGTGGGGGCAAGGCTCAGATCCACAATGCCGAACGGCGTATCCAGACGGCGGCTGGCCTCTCTGGCCACCAGCTGGCCCATGCGGGTCACCTGAAACGCCGTCTTTTTCACGGTCTCCGCCACCACATCCAGCGGCTCGCCCTTTACGGACTGCAAGGCGTGGTACACCACGCCGGGGCCGGAGACGCCCACGTTGATGACCTTCTCCGCCTCGCCCACGCCGTGGAACGCGCCGGCCATGAAGGGGTTATCCTCCACGGCGTTGCAGAAGATCACCAGCTTGGCGCAGCCGAGGCCGTCCCGGTCCGCTGTCCGGGCGGCGGTTTCCTTGACAATTTTACCCATGAGGGCCACGGCGTCCATATTGATGCCAGCCCGTGTGGAACCCACATTGATGCTGGAGCATACCAGCTCCGTGCGGTCCAGCGCCTCCGGGATGGAGCGGATCAGCTTTTCATCCGCCCGCGTCATACCCTTCTGCACCAGCGCGGAGTAGCCGCCGATGAAGTTGACGCCGCAGGTCTTGGCTGCCCGATCCAACGCCAGCGCAAAGGGTACATAGTCCTCCGTCTCGCTGGCCCCGGCCACCAGCGCCATAGGCGTTACGGAAATCCGCTTGTTGACAATGGGGATTCCGAACTCCCGCTGGATATCCTCGCCGGTTTTTACCAGCTTTTCCGCGTACCGGGTAATTTTTTCATAAATCTTATCGCAGGCCCGTCCGGCATCCGGATCACAGCAGCTCAGAAGTGAGATGCCCATGGTGATGGTGCGGATGTCCAGATGCTGCTGGTCGATCATCTCAATAGTCGAGAGAATTTCCTTTTGGTTCAGCATACGACTCTCTCCTCAGATGCGGTGCATCGCGTCAAAAATTTCTTCCCGCTGGATGCGGATGGACAGGCTCATCTGCTCCCCCAGCTTTTCCAGCGCGGCGGCCAGCTGGTCAAACTCCACGTTGGCCTTCCCGGCGTCCACCGACATGACCATGGTGAAATTCCCCTTCAGGATGGTCTGGGTGATGTCCAGAATGTTCACATTCAGCTCCGCCAGCTTTCCGCAGACGGCGGCAATGATGCCTACCCGATCCCGTCCGATCACTGTGACAATGGCGTTCATAATGATTCCTCCTCTCCGCCGATATCCCGGCGGTTCGTTCGCATAGTATTTCCCCTTATGGATTCAGCAGGATGAGGAGGCACACATCCGTGTACCTCCTCTCCCGGTTTTATACTCAGGCTTCGTCAAAGAACTTTGCGTGAATAGCCCGCACCGCGCGGTCCACGTCATGTTCGTCCAGCAGCACGGAGACCCGGATCTCGGAGGTGTTGATCATCTGGATGTTGATACCGGCCTCGTAAAGCGCCTCAAACATCCGGGCGGCCATGCCGCAGTTGGTCATCAGGCCTGCGCCCACGATGGACACCTTGCCGATATGGCTGTCCGTCTCAATATGGTCAAAGCGCAGGGATTCCTTGTTCTCCTCCAAAATCTCCTTGGCCTCATCCAGATCCTTCTTGTGGACAGTGAAGGAGATGTCCTTGGTATCCTCCCGGCCGATGGATTGCAGAATGATATCCACGTTGATATTGTGCTTGCTCAGCAGGTCAAAGACCTGAAATGCGACGCCGGGGTTATGCTGAAGCCCGATCAGGGCGATCCGTGCAATGCCGGTATCCTTCGCCACGCCGGCGATGTTTGTCTTTTCCACTTTTGTGACCTCCTTGACTTTGGTGCCGGGTTTTCTTTCCAGACTGGAGAGAACCTCCAGATCCACCCGGAACTTCTTTGCCAGTTCCACGCTGCGGTTATGGAGCACGCCTGCGCCCTGAGACGCCAGTTCCAGCATTTCATCGTATGTGATCTCGTCCAGTTTTCTGGCGTTGGGGACGATGCGGGGATCCGTGGTGTACACGCCGTCCACATCCGTATAGATCTGGCACAGATCCGCCCGGAAAGCCGCTGCCAGTGCCACGGCACTGGTGTCGCTGCCGCCGCGGCCCAGCGTGGTGACGTCCCCCAGACGGTCCACGCCCTGAAAACCTGTCACCAGAACGATGCGGTGCTGATCCAGTTCCGACCGAACCCGTTCAGTGTCGATCTTCTTGATTCGGGCATCGGAATGTACCTTGGTGGTCTGGATGCCCACCTGCCACGCCGCCAGAGACACACAGGGCAGGCCCATGGCCTCCAATGCCATGGCGCACAGGGCAACAGAGATCTGCTCGCCGGTGGACAGCAGCATATCCATCTCCCGCTTGGAAGGCTTCGGGTTGATCTCCTCCGCCTTGGCAATGAGATCGTCCGTCGTGTCCCCCTGGGCGGACAGGACTACGATGACGTCATTGCCCTGTAAATAGGTTTCCGCGATAATACCGGCAACATTGCGGATGCGCTGGGCATCATTGACGCTACTGCCGCCGAATTTCTGTACAATCAAACTCATGGCTGCTCCCTCTTTGCTTCAGATTGGGGTCCATCCCATCATACGCTGGAATGGGAAATATGGTATCAGTCCAATACCCGCAGGCAGGTCAGCACCGGCAGCTTCTTTGCCAGCGCTTCCGCCTCCGTGCCGGTAATGGGTTCGGTGATCAGAACGGTATCCCGTCCCTCTTCCAGTATTCTGGCCTTTTCAAACAGGGGACGCACCTGCTCCGCCGGGACGTCGATTCGGAAATACCAGCGCCCCTTCAGTTCCAGCGGGGATACGAAGCCGCCTTCATCGGCGCTCCAGCCGATCTCCGGGCGGGGCCGGTCTTCCAGAATACACTCCATCACGTCGGCCACAACGGCAGAAGCCGTTGGCAGTTCCCCGGCGCCCTTGCCGTAAAACATAACCTCGCCGGTGGCATTGCCCCGAACCACCACTGCGTTGAACACGTCGTTCACATCGGAGATGGGGTTGTCCATGGAAATCAGGTGGGGAGCGACATAGGCGGTGCGCCGGTCCCCCTCCAGCCGCAGACAGCGGCCCAGCAGCTTGATGCGATAGCCGTGTCGTCCGGCGATTTCCACATCCTTCAGATCCAGCTTGGTAATGCCCTCCATGGGGACCCTGTTCGGATTCACCTGATGTCCAAAGGCCAGATCTGCCAGAATACAGATCTTGCGGCCTGCGTCGATACCCTGTACATCCGCCGTGGGATCCGCTTCAGCATAGCCCTTCTGCTGCGCCAGCTTCAGCACCTCCGCGAAAGACGCGCCCTCTTTTACCATTTTAGTGAGGATGAAATTCGTGGTGCCGTTCAGGATTCCATAGATCTCATCCACCCGGTTGGCGGCCATGCACTGGGTCAGGGGGTGCAGGATGGGGATTCCCCCACCCACGCTGGCCTCAAAGAGATAGTTGACATGATTCTTTCGGGCCAACTCCAGCAATTCGCAGCCATGCTCCGCCACCAGCTGTTTGTTGGCTGTCACCACGTGCTTGCCGGCCATCAGGCAGCGGCGGGTATACTCATAGGCCGCGCCCACACCGCCGATGGTCTCCACCACCACCCGGATCTCGCTGTCCGTCTCAATCTCCCGGAAATTCTCCGTCATCAAATGGTGATACGGGCCGCTCCGCATGGTCCGCACCAGAGCCGTTTTAACGCACAGGGGTTCGCCCAGCCGATGGCGGATGGGGGCCGCGTTGGCCTCTACCACTTTCACAACGCCGGTACCTACCGTGCCAAGGCCCAGAATTGCAATTTTGATCATATCTCTATCTGTCCTTCCTCCGGCCTTACCCGGCCAGAATTTCAAATTTGATCACGTTTTCCAGACTGGATACATCTCCGATCAGCTGTTCCAGAGATTTTTCCATGCCGGAGGTCTCCGCAGAAATCGTCACGGCGGCGCAGCCGTTGGTAGGGATGCTCTGGTTGATCGTCAGGATATTGGCCCCGGACGACGCAAACACGTTCAGGACTCTGGACAGCGTACCGGAAACATCCTTCAGCAGCGTGTAAAATGTGATGATATGCTCCGACTTCATATCGTTGAAGGGCTGCACCGCATCCTTATACTTGTAAAAGGCACTGCGGCTGATCCCTGCCAGCTTGGTAGCCGCGCCCACCGTCTCCGCCTCGCCGGTCTGCATCATCCGTTTGGCTTCCGCGACCCGGATAAAGATCTCAGGCAAAGCGTCAGCCGCCACCAGATAGTATTTGATTTTCCTTGCCACGTCGTCCGCCTCCTGTGGTCATTTGTCTTTTAACATGGCTATTTTAACAGCTTTTGCGCCGTGTTGCAACCAGAAGCCGCAAAGATTTCCTTTCTGAAATTGAGAATTTTCCCCGCCTATGTCCGCCAAATACGGTCAAATTGCCACATATCGCGGAAAATTATGCAAACAGGAGAGGCATACGCCCCTCCTGTCTGTGAAACCACTGTGTATTTACTCCGCCTTGTAGATCGCCCGCATACCTTTGTAGGTCTCATAGCAGTCCAGCTTGGAGACCACCTCAAAGGGTGCGTGCATGGCCAGCACCGGCACACCGGCGTCCAGCGTGGTGATGTTGCGGTTCGCCATATACATGGCCACGGTTCCGCCGCCGCCGGCATCCACCTTGCCCAGCTCCGCGATCTGCCAGATGACGTTAGCCCGGTCGAAAATGCCCCGGACATAGCCCACCGTCTCGGCGCTGGCGTCGCTGGCGCCGGATTTGCCCCGTGCGCCGGTATACTTGCACAGGCCGATGCCGTAGTTCAGGAAAGCGGCGTTCTTCTTCTCAAAGACCTCGCCGAAATTGGGATCATAGGCAGCCGTCACATCGGCGCTGAGGCAGAAGGAGTTTTCCAGACATACCCGCAGGGCCGCCCCCTGCGCCTCGCACAGATCTGCCATGAAGGTGTCAAAGGCCGCAGACTGCATCCCCGTCACGCCGTCAGAGCCGATCTCCTCCTTGTCCGCCAACACGCAGACGGCGGTCTTGGCCGGTGTCCCGTTCAGATCCAGCAGCGCTTTCAGCGCCGCATAGCCGCAGACCCGGTCATCATGGCCGTAGGAGCCGATCATGGAGCGATCCAGACCGATCTCCGTAGCCTTCACCGCCGGAACAGCTTCCAGCTCGGCGGAGGTAAAATCATCCTCGGTAATGCCGTATTTCTCGTTCAGCAGCTGCATCACCGCCAGCTTTACCCGGTCGGAGCCTTCCTCGTCCCCGATGGGCCTGCTGCCCAACAGGAGGTTCAGCTGCTCGCCCAGAATGCCTTCGGCCAGCGGCTTTTTGCTCTGCTCCTGACCCAGATGGGGCAGAAGGTCGGTGATGACCAGCTTGGGATCGCCCTCGTCAGCGCCAATGTTCACGGTGACGGTAGTGCCGTCTGTCATCGCCGCCACGCCGTGCAGCTCCATGGGGATGGTCACCCACTGATACTTGCGGATACCGCCATAGTAATGGGTCTTGAAATAGGCCAGCTCGCTGTCCTCATACAGCGGATTGGGCTTCAGATCCAGCCGGGGGGAGTCGATGTGGGCAGCCGTGATCTGCGCGCCCTCCGCGATGGGCTTGCTGCCGATATGGGCCAGCAGCACGCTCTTGCCCCGGTTGCAGACATACACCTTGTCCCCGGCGCGCAGGGCCTGCCCACGGGTCAGCGGTTTGTAACCCGCCCGCTCCGCCAGCCGGACGGTCTCTGCGGCGCAGAGACGCTCCGTCTTACCGGCGTTCAGAAACGCCATATAGTCCCGGCAATAGGACTCCATCTGTTCCAGCTCCGCCGCATCCACACGGTCAAAACCGTTTTTCCGGCTGCTCAGCAGCTTTTCCTTTAACGCCTTGTTTGAATCAGACATCGTTCGTTTCTCCTCCATCGGACATATTCATGCGGTTCACGCCGCTCTATGAACTCAAATTTTCCCTGCTTCTCCCCTGCTGTTCCGGGCGCAGATCCCTTCCAGCAGAGGCAAAATGTTATCCAGCTGTTCCAGCGAAATTCCGTGAGGCAGTTCAGGCACCCCGGCGGAATTCGGCACCAGCCTGCACTCCTCCCACGACAGCTGCCGTTTCCGTCCGACAGCCGGCGTCACCGTGACCCCATTCGGAGTGATCAGGATCCCCCGGCGGAAATCCCTCATCCAGCGCCAGCTATTCCAGAGAACCAGCACCGTCAAAAAACAGAGCCACGCATCCAGAACGTTCCGAAGCTGGTCTGTCAGGTACATAAAAATGCCAACAGCCAGCCAGGCGCTCAGCATCAATACGGCAGTGACCGCTGTCCGCCAGCGTTTTCCGGCATGGATCCGAAGCCGTACCGGCTCTGTCGGAAGCCTTGGCCGCGCCAGTGCCCGGAGTGCGTCATAGCCGGCGTTTGGACGGTCCCCGGTCCGCCACGCGACTGCGCCGAGGCGCTTGCCGTCCTGACCGTATATCAGCAGGCCGCTGCGGATAACCCGCAGGCCGCCTACCTCCCAGGCGGAGATCTCTTCGGACACACCGGCGGCGCTTTCCACACGGATACCGCCGGAAATAACATCCACAGTCTGTCTGGTGCGTGTTGTCCTTCGCAGGAACTTCCATAGGGGAATTCCAACCATCAGGATCGCCAGAACACCCGCGCCCCATACACTTTCCCCTTCCCGCCAGAGATATCCAATGGCACAGAGGATCAGCAGGTAACGCGCCAGATGATACCCATGCATCAGCCGCTTCAGCAGCTTCATTGCGCCGCCTTGTCCTTCTCCTCCCGGAGTTCGCCGATCAGACGCTCAAAGAATACTCTGGCTGTCTCCCGGAAGGCTTCCGGCGTGTCGGCGGTATTGCTCAGTTCGTAGTCGCACTTGCTGCGGTAGAATTCGTCGGATTTCTGAGCGGAGACCCGCATCCGGGCATAGCGCTCGTCAATGCCGTCCCGCGCCATGATCCGCCGCACCCGCAACTCCGCAGGCGCGGTGACGGCAACGGTTCGGTCGCACAGCTCCCCCACGCCGCTTTCAATCAGGTTGATGGCGTCAATGGCGGTCAGATTTCCATCCCGCGCCCGGCGCTGAACCTCCGGCACCAGGAACTGATAGATGACCTCATTCAGCTGGGCCATGCGCTCCTTGTTTTCAAACACCAGCTCTCCCAGCTTCTTGCGGTTCAGGGAACCGTCGGAGTTGAATACGCCGTGGAACTTCACCTCGATGGCGTGGCGCAGCTCCGCGTCCTGATTCAGCATTTCATGGTACACGGCGTCGCAGTCGATGACAACGCCGCCCAGATCCCGGATGGCATTCAGGGCGCTGGTCTTGCCGGAACCCGTACCGCCGGTAATGCCGATAACCACCTTTTTCTGATCCGCCGCAACGGTCTTGAAGCCTGCCGCCTTTTTCAAGCGGTTGCCGATGGCCAGTCCCAGCCCCTGACTGTCAGGACACTGGGCATAGATCTGCTGAACATCCTTGCTGTCAAAGGCGCGGAGGGCGTCAAACACCCGCTGGGCCTGAATCCGCTTGTCCCGGCTGGGGCCGAGGCACTCCACCGTCTGCTGGTCGAACCGGTCGGCAAACTCATCGAAGCAGATCACGCCGTCTCCGGGCTTTGCCAGCTGCTCAATGGTGCGGGCAGACGCCTCCGCAGGGCCGGTAACCACAGTCACCGGCGCTTTCGGCGCATAATGGCGGTACTTCATGCCGGGGGCCTTGGGCTGTTCGCCATCTTTGAGGGGTTCGGTCACAGCCTTGTCCACCGTCAGGGGGCCGACCACCTCCTCCAGCGCCTCCAGCGGCATCCCGCCGGGTCTGAGCAGGCGGGGCGGGTCGCAGGTCAGATCCACAATGGTGGACTCCACGCCCACCTGACAGGGGCCGCCGTCCACCACGGCGTCGATCTTGCCCTCCATGTCCTCCAGACAGTCTGCCGCGCAGGTGCAGCTGGGACGGCCGGAGGTGTTGGCGCTGGGGGCCGCAATGGGTACCCCCGCCTCCCGGATAATAGCCAGCGTCACCTGATGATCCGGGCAGCGGACGCCAACGGTGTCCAGTCCGGCAGTGGTGGCGTCCGGCACTACCTTTTTCCGCTTCAGGATCATGGTCAGCGGGCCGGGCCAGAACTTCCGGGCCAGCGTGTACGCCAGCGGCGGCACATCCTCGCAGTACCGGGGCAGCCACTGGGGACCCGGCACATGGATGATGAGGGGGTTGTCCTGCGGACGGCCCTTGGCCTCGAAAATCTTATGAACCGCAGTCTCGTCCAGCGCGTTGGCGCCCAGACCGTAAACCGTCTCCGTGGGGATGGCTACCAGTCCTCCCTGCCGCAGAATATCCGCCGCCGCAGAGATCTGATCCTCGATGATCTTTTGCTGGCCCTTGGTATCCCGCAGGTCAAAATATCGCGTATGCATCCTATTCGCCTCACATATCTCTCTCCGGGTCGCCCCGGTCTGTTTCCGTTTCCTGTCCCTGCTTCAGTCTTTCCGCCTGATCCGCCGTCACCAGCGCATCGATCAGCTCATCCAGATCGCCGTCCATGATGGCGTCGATCTTATAAAGCGTCAGGCCGATGCGGTGATCCGTCACCCGGCCCTGCGGGAAATTATAGGTGCGGATCCGCTGGGAACGGTCGCCGCTGCCCACCTGACTGCGGCGCTCCGCGTCATAGGCGCTCTCCCGTTTTTCCCGTTCCGCCTCATATAAGCGGGAGGCCAGCAGCCGCATGGCCTTTTCCCGGTTCTGAAACTGGCTCCGCTCCTCCTGACACTCGGCGACCATGCCGGTGGGCTTGTGGATCAGCCGCACGGCGGAAGAGGTCTTGTTGACGTGCTGGCCGCCGGCGCCGCTGGCCCGGTAGACCTGCATCTCAATGTCGGCGGGGTTCAGCTCCACATCCACCGGCTCCATCTCCGGCAGCACTGCCACCGTAGCGGCGCTGGTGTGGATCCGGCCGCTGGATTCCGTTTCCGGCACCCGCTGGACCCGGTGGACTCCGGACTCAAACTTCAGCCGTGACCAGGCGCCCTCGCCCTCAATAACGGCGGAGCACTCCTTCACGCCCCCCAGTTCCGTCTCGCTGAGACTGGCGATTTCCAGCTTCCAGCCGTGGTTTTCCGCATACATGGTATACATTCGCAGAAGCGAGTGGGCAAACAGGGCGCTCTCCTCTCCCCCAACGCCGCCGCGGATCTCCAGAATCACATTCCGGCTGTCGTTGGGATCTTTGGGCAGCAGGAGGATAGTCAGCTTTTCTTTCAGAGACTCCAGCTCCGCTTTGGCTTCAGTCAATTCCTCCTGCGCCATTTCCTTCATTTCCGGGTCATGAAGCAGCTCCTCCGCCTCCTGACGGCGGCTTTCCGCAGCCCGGTAGGCACGGTAAGCCTCCACCACTGGGGAAAGCTCTTTGAGTTCTCGGTTGATCTGGTGCAGCTTTTCCGCATCGCCGTAAACCTTCGGATCGCCCAGCCGGGTCTCCAGATCCTCATAGCGGAGTGCCAGACCCTTTAACTTTTCCAGCAAGATAAACGCTCCTTTCCATTCATCGAAAAAGAGGCCGTACTACTCTCCAATATCTAAAATTTCCCGGATCTGCCGCAGGAATTCCTCCTGCCAGAAGGTATGGCCCACATGGCCTACCCGCAGGGAGGTAGCCGCCCGGTGGGGCTTGGCCGTATACAGATCCATCTGCCGGTAAATATCCTCGCTTTTATGCTCGCTGCCCCGCGTCAGCACATAAGCTACCCGGTTCAGTTCCTTGCCGTGCTGCTTCAGGAAGCTGCGTACCACGCTGCTGCACCGGCCTGCCCACACCGGGGTTCCGATAATGACCAACCGATAATTTTCCAGCCGCCGCTCCGTTTCAATGGGCCGCGCTGCCGGGCAGTCCCGCTTCACGGCATCCAGTCCGCAGCGGAACCAGCCCCGCAGGCCGCCGCGCTCCACGCCATCAGTCAGCTGCACCAGTTCCGCATTCAGCTCCGCGGCAATGGACTTCATTACTTTTTTTGTGTTTCCCGACCGGGAATAGTAGACGCAAAGTACGTCCCGCATAACGTCACCTCTGTTCCTTAAACCTCGCCGGCTGCTTCGCTGAGTTCCTCCCAGCGCAGATACAGCGCGTCCAGATCCGCCTGTGCAGCCTCTTTTTCCGCTACCAGCGCGTTCAGCTTTTCGTAGTCGCAGGCATTGACCTCCATATCGGCGTCCAGCGCCGCGATCCGCTCCTCCGCCTTGGCAATTTCCCGCTCACAGATGGTCAGCTGACGCCGCGCAGCCTGTTGAGCACGATCGCCTCTGGCCGGTTTTTCTGTAATCGGTTTTTCCTTTACAGGCTTTGGCACTTCCTGTTTTTCCGCTTCTTCCTGTGCCTTTACCTGCCGATACTGAGCAAAGCCCATGGGATAATCGGTAATGGTGCCGCCGGCCACCTCCCAGATGCGGGTGGCAAAGCGGTTGATGAAGTATCGGTCATGGCTGACGAACAGCAGCGTGCCGTCATAAGCTTCCACCGCCTCTTCGATCCATTCCCGCGACGCGATGTCCAGATGGTTGGTTGGCTCGTCCAGAATCAGGAAATTGATCTCGTCGTCCATCAGCATACACAGCCGCAGGCGGCTCTGCTCTCCGCCGGAGAGGACGGACACCGGCTTGAGGACGTCCTCTCCCCGGAAGTCATACGCCGCCAGACGGTTCCGGGCGGACTGGGCGGAAATACCCCGCTTGGCCGCCATCATATTCTCCACCAGATTCCAGTCCGGGTGGTCAAAGTGGATGATTTGGGGCAGATAGGCCATTTTCACCTGCGGCCCCAGCCGGATGCGTCCGCTGTCCGGGTACGCTTCGTCCACGATCATTTTGATGAGGGTGGATTTTCCCGTGCCGTTGTCACCGATCAGGGCAATGCGCTCGCCGCCCTCCACCTTCAGGGAGATCCCCTCAAAGAGCTTCTTTTCGCCGAAGGACTTGCTCAGATTCCGGATCCCCAGCACCTCGTCTCCGTGGAACTCCGCCGCCGTGAACCGGGCGTCCATTTTCCGGGCCTTGGTGGGCTTGGCGGTGGTACGCATCCGCTCGATGCGGCGCTCCATGGAAATGGCCCGGCGATAGGTCTTGTCCATGCCCTGAAAAGCCCACAGCCGCAGCTGCTCCGCCGATTTTTCCAGCTGAGCGATCTTGGCCTGTTCCTTTTCATACTGCTTCATCCGCTCCTGATAACGGCGCTCTTTTTCCACGGCGTAGAAGCTATAGTTGCCGGAGTAGAACTCCGCCTTGCCGTTTTCAATCTCGATCACTCTGGTCACGGAGCGATCCAGAAAATAGCGGTCATGGGAAATGGCCACCACCGTCCCCCGGAACTTCTGGACGTAATTTTCCAGCCACTCTGTGGCATGGAGATCCAGATGGTTGGTTGGCTCGTCCAGCAGCAGGATATCCGTATCCTCCAGAATCAGACGGCCCAAATTCACCCGCGTCTTTTCTCCGCCGGAGAGCTGGTCAAACAGGCGGCCCCGCATATCGCCGGAGATGGACAGGCCGTTGGCCACCTTGCTGATAGCCACGTCGGTGTCGTATCCGCCGAACACCTCAAACCGTTCGGAAAGACTGCCATAGCGCTTCAGAAGCGCCGGAGCCGTCTCCCCTGCCGCCATGCGGCCTGCCAGTTCCTCCATTTCAGCGGCCAGCGCGTGCAGCCGCCCAAAGGCGGAACGCAGCACATCATCCACGGTGTATCCCGCCGGATACACCGGGATCTGGGAGATCAGCCCCATCCGATGGCCCGGTGCAATGGTCACTGTGCCCTCATCGTAGTCCAGTTCTCCCGTCAATATTTTGAATAGCGTGGACTTGCCGGCGCCGTTTTTGCCCAGCAGGCCCACCCGCTGGCCCTGATCGATCTGAAAGGTGATGCCGTCAAGAATGTTATGCCCCACCTCGAAGGATTTCACAAGGCCGTTGACTTGAATCTCAATCATACGTTTTCTTCAATTCTTCCACAAGGGAATCAAACCGCATGGCGTGGGAGGCTTTGATGAGCATACTGGTGTGGGGCTGCAACTGCTCCTTCACCGTTTGCAGAGCCGCCTCCTTGGTGGCAAAATGCACCACGTCGCCGCCACTCATGGCTGCGCCGTCTGCAATGCGGGCTGCCTTGGAGCCGATAGCGATCACAAAGTCGATGCCCAGCATGGCCGCCAGCGCACCGGCGTTGAAGTGGGCCTGATCCGTCAGATCGCCCAGCTCCCCCATATCGCCCAGCACCGCCACCCGGCGCTCGCAGTCCGTGCGGCCCAGCACCTCCAGCGCCGCCGTTACGGACTGGGGATTGGCATTATAGCAGTCGTCCAGCAGCACCCGGCCCTCCGGCATCCGGACGATCCGCATCCGGGAGCCGGTAGGTTCGTAGGCTGCCACGCCCTGGATGATCTCCTCCCGGCTGAGTCCCAGCTCCTCGCCCACCGCCACCGCCATGGAGGCAGAATAGGCCATATGCTCGCCGGGGGCCGGGATATTCAGGGGATAGGTACCCTTCGGCGTGGTCACTGTGCAGGTGATCCCGTCCACGCCATGATCCACGATGTCGTAGATCCGCACCTGACAATGCTCGCTCTGGCCGCACCGAACGATCCGCTGGGGCAGCGTCACCGTATCCAGCAGGGCGTCGTCCCCGTTGAGTACCGCCAGGCCGTTTTCCTTCAGATGCGTAAAAATCTCGCATTTCGCCTTCAGGATCCCCTCCCGGCTGCCCAGATACTCAATATGAGCGTCACCAATGTTGGAGATCACGGCGATATCCGGGCGCACCATGGCACCCAGATACTCGATCTCTCCGAAATGGTTCATTCCCGTTTCGATCACCGCCGCCTGATGCTCCGGGGCAAGACCCAGCAGCGTCAGAGGCGTTCCAATGTCATTGTTGAAATTCTCCGGCGTTTTCAGAACGTCCAGCTTCGCCCCCAGTACCGCGGCGATCATCTCTTTCGTGGTAGTTTTTCCCACGCTGCCGGTGATCTGCACAAAGGGGATCTGGAACCGATCCCGGTAAGCGGATGCCAGATCCCGCAGGGCAAGCCGGGTGTCCGCCACCTTGATATAAAATTTGTCCGGGCGGATATTCTGGGGAAGCTTGGCGCATAGGCAGCCTGCCGCGCCGGCATCCAGTGCCGCGTCGATAAACTGGTGGCCGTCGAACTTCTCCCCCACCCAGGGCAGGAACAGGCAGCCGGGGGTGATTTTCCGGCTGTCCGTGGAAACGGCGCTGACCGTCGGGATCTGATCGCCGGGATTCCACCAGACGCCCTTGACTGCGGATACGATCTCTGTTAACGTCATGGACTGCATATGTTTATCTCCTCTTGATCTTCAGGGACTGCCGCACGATCTCCTCGCACAGTTCGTCATAACCGATGCCCACTGCGGCGGCCTCCTTGGGAACGAAGCTGGTGGGGGTCATCCCCGGCAGGGAGTTGGCCTCCAGACACCAGAGGTTCCCATCGGCGTCCAGAATCATGTCCGTCCGGGAATAGACGGCCAGTCCCAGCGCCCGATGCACCCGCAGGGCCATCTCCCCCACGGCTTTGGCCTGCGCGTCCGTCAGCTCCGCAGGGCAGACCTCCCTGGCGCCGCCGGCCTGATACTTGGCCTCATAGTCGAAATTTTCCACACTGGGGAAGGTCTCCACTGGCGGCAGGTACCGCTCGCCCAGCACCGCGTCCGTCAGCTCCCGTCCATAGACTCGCTGTTCCACCAGCACCCGGTCGCAGTAGGCCCGCACCTGATGCAGCGCATCCGCCAGCTCCGCCCGGTCCTTGGGCAGATACACCCCCAGAGAGGAACCGCCGGTGGGGGCCTTGACCACGCAGGGCATGGGCAGGGTCTCCGCCAGATGGGGGATCTCCTCCTCCGTATAGGTCAGCGCCTGCCACTTGGGATTGGGGATGCCGTTGGCATCCATCATCTGCTTGGAGGCGATCTTATCCATGGCAATGGCAGAGCCTAAGTACCCCGCGCCGGTATAGGGAACGCCCAGCAGATCCAGTGCCGCCTGAATCCGGCCGTCCTCGCCGTCCTGACCGTGCAGCCCCAAAAATACCACATCTGCCAGACGGCAGATATCCAGCACATGGGGACCGATGCGGCTGGCACTCTGATCCGGGCGGCTGCGGCGGACTGCCTCCAGATCCGGCGCCTGCACGGCGATCTTCACGTCCGGGCAAAGGCCGTCCGGTGCGTCAAAGAGGGTGTTCAGATCCGCAGGCGGATTTTCCAGTCCCATAAACAGATCCACCAGAATCGCCTGATGCCCTTTGCGGCGCAGCGCTTGACACACGCCGGTGCCAGATACCAGAGAAACCGTCCGCTCCGTGGAGATGCCACCGGCCAAAACAACGATTTTCACAGAAAATCAGAACCTTTCTTGTTACAATTCGGATTGATGAGCATATCGATACTATTATAATCTGAGTTAGTTTAGCACAAACCGCCGCCGAATACAACATGAATTGGTGAACTTTTCCGCAAATGAGATACAGACCCGCCTGCGGCAGAGCTTTCTCCTCTGCCGCAGGCGGGTCGTACACCAGATTTTATTGCAGCCAGTCCAGCAAGCCGCTTTTTTCCTCTCCCCGCAGCAGCACCCCGGCGGCGGAGAGCATCCGCGCCGCGTCCGCTCTGGTCACAGCCGTTTCCAGACGGTCGCTGCCAAAGCTCCCTGCGCTGAGGACATTCAGCGCCTCCATATTCCCAACGGCCTGCGCCGCCCAGGAGGGCATCGCTTCCCGGTCGGCGTACCAGACCGCCAGCTCCACATCTCCCAGATCCAGCACCCGGTTCAGCACCGTGGCGGCTTCGCTGTAGGAGATCGGCGCGCCGCAGGAAAATGCAGCGCCGTTTTCCGTGGGCTTTCCCTGCACGATCCCCTCCGCCACACCGGCAGCGGCATAGCTTCTGGCCCATGTGGGAATGGCCTCGTCATCGCAGAAGCCGGTCATGGTGACGTCTGTCACCTCGATCCCGGCCGTCTCCATCGTCATGGCCAGAAATTCTCCGCGGCTGACCGTCCGATCCGGCTCAAAATACCACTTCTCCCCGATCTTCGCCCCGGTGAATATCCCCTGCTCCGCCAGATCCTGCGCGGCGGTGGCTGTCGCCGCGTCCGTGTCGGCATAGGTGACACCGGAGCGGGTCTTTTCAATCGTAACCGTTACCACAGCGGGCGGGGACATGGTACCGGCGCTGTTGGCGGCAGTATAGGTGAAGCTGTCCGCACCGGCGGCGTTGTCCTTCGGCGTGTAGGTGAAGTTTGCGCCCTCCACCATGACCGTCCCCTTTTTCGGCTGGTCAACGACGGCAAAGGTCAGATCCCCGCCGTCAGGATCCGTTCCTTCCAGCTGTCCCTGATACGGGATGCCCCGGTAGGTGCGGATCTCCAGATCCCGCGCCGCCGGCGCATTTTCCGGCGCAGGCGCGTCCGTTTTGCTCTTTCCAAGGCCGAACAGCGCCTGCGCGCTGCCGGCCAGCAGCAGCGCCGCCGTCAGGATCAGGGCCGCGCCGCGTTTCATCCGGATGTTCATATGAAAACCTCCTGTCGTATTGATACAGAAGTAGTGTTTTCGCGGCGCTGGAAAATATGCGAAACGGCCCGCTGGAAAAAAACGGAGCGCTGCCCACCGGGATCACCGGCGGGCAGCTGCCAATTCAGTTGTCGCTGTCTAAGGGAAGATAGGACATGATCTGCCATGTATCCGTTCCCGGCGTCAGGCGCAGGGTCAGGACGCTGCGGTTCCTGTCATTGAGATTCCCGTACAGGTATACATAATTCTCCACCTGCTGGCCGCTTTCTGCCGCAAAAGAACTGAAACCGAAATCCGAGGTATAGGTGTAGTAAGCGTCATAGTCTTTCAGATAGAATACCCCGTCGGTGTTTGAGAGATCCGCTGCGGTAATGCCGCCGTAGGCACGCAGCACCTCGTTGACGCTGGCGGCGGAGATTTTGTGGATGGGCACCGGCATATCATCCATGCTCTCCGCCTGTTTGAATGGCCAGCTGTCCAGATTTCTCAGGGCTTCATATTCCGTCTCGTCGCTGATCCCGCCGTCCTCCGGGAAATAGCGGAGGAACTCTGCAAAATTCAGATCCCGGACGTTCCCATAGTAAGAGGTAAGGAAGTAACTGGCAGGCTGGATGTCCAGCCCTGTAATATCGCCGCTTTCGTCCCGGATGGTGCAGTCCGTCACGGCGTTGTAGGCATCCAGTTCCTGCTGGGACAGCACGCTGCGCTCCACACCGCCGCCGGTAAGGTCAACGGTCACCACAGTCCCGTAGGTACGCACGCCCTCGCCGCCCTCATTCAGTCCGGCGGTAAAGCTCACGGGAACGATTGCCGTTTTTCCATTATTCAGGTAAACGATCTGATCCTGTTCCACTGCCCCCAAACGGGAAATGTTGTTGACTTTCGCCACATTTTTCAGGAAGATCCCGGCAGACGGGTCGATCACCTCTCCGTCCGGCCCCTGCTGTGTTGTATACCCCACCGTAATTTCCGCGGAGCTTTTCCCCACCGGCACAATCTGCGTTGAAGTCCGTTCCGCCCGGGTAGAGTTTCCGGCGGCAGGTGTGAAATCCTCCACCGGTGTAAAGCTCTCCGCCATCAGGTACATCACCTGGGGCTCAATGAAGGTATGCACGTAATTGCTGATGCCGGTATCCGTCCAGAGGGTAAACACCGTCCAGCAGCCGCCGCCGGCTGCGGGGTAGAAGTAGTACCGGATGTGGGCGCCCTCCGCCGGCGGGTCCAGCCGCCAGACCAGTTTTTCCTCATCTACCGGCGTGAAGCCGATCTCCTCCGCTTCGGCGCGCTGCACGTCCAGAGACTTCTCGTCATAGACGATGGAGAAAATGGAGCCGGTATTGTAGGCTGATGTCCACTCCCAGTAGGGGGAGGCGCTGTCCGAGGTGTCGGATTTTGTCCAGCCGCTGATGGGAATGTAGAGATAGCCGCCGTCCACATCATAGCGGTGGACGGGATAGTTACCGGGCTTGTCATTGGGGTTGTTGTAGTTGATCTGGTCGATCCAGTCCTCCACATACAGCGGCAGATCCAAATTTTGATCCGTCACATACCAGTCGTAAATAGCTTCCTCCATGGTGTTGTGATAGCCATAGAAGTCCCCGTCGTTATTGGGTACATCATAGAGAATTTCATAGCGGCCATTCCCATGTCGCAGGGTTATCACAATATGGCTGTCGCCAGACCCCAGATCAAAATACCCCTCGTCGTCATAATATTCTCCGCCCGCCAGTACCACCGAATCCGTGTCCACATCCAGCTTTACCAGATAGTAATACTCCCATTCCTCCAACACGCCGTCAGGGGCCAGCCCGGTCACCTCGCCGCCCTTTTCCAGATAAATCAGCTTCCGGTCGGTGACGGCGGCGGTGCGGGGTTGGCTGCTGATGGTGCCGTCGGCGTTATAGGTATAATAGCTGACCTCCGTCTGAGACAGCATCACGTCCTGCACATAGGCCTCCACACTGGGCCATGAGCCGTTCTCCTCCCCGTCTGCGGTGTCTGTCCCTCCGGGATTGGCGGCGCAGAGGGCAATCAGTCCCACGCAGACCACGGCGCATACGGCCATGACCCATGGCCGGGGACGCTTCCAGTTCAGCAGGTTCCGAATCCGGCTGCCGGTGTCGCCCTCGCCGAAGGCCAGCGGCATCCCCGCCACGATGCGGCGTCCCGTGGCAAGACTCAGCAGGGAGGCGGAGTAGTCCGCCCGGATGTCCTCGCCCAGTTCCCTTACCACTGCCTCGTCGCAGCTCATCTCCATGTCCTTGCCGGAAAGGACGAAGGCTGCCCACACCAGCGGGTTGAACCAGTGGATGCACAGAGCCAGAAAGGACAGGAATTTCACCAGATGATCCCGGCGGCGGAGGTGGTACTGCTCATGCCGCAGGATGTAGCCTCGCTCCGTTTCCGTCAGGGTGGAGGGCAGGTAGATCTTAGGCCGGAACAGACCCATGACAAAGGGAGATGGGATATGATCCGCCAGATAGATGTTATCCCGCAGTCTCACCGTCCCCACCAACCGGCGGCGCAGCCGCAGCAATGACACAAGGCTGTACGCCAGCAGCAGGACCATCCCCGCCAGCCATATCAGCGTTAGAATGAACACAGGCTCATTGAAAGACATGGCCGGAACGGCTGCCGGCGCTGTATCTGCCGGAGCGTCACTAACCGCGCCGCCGGTTTCCGCCGGAAGCGGCGGCTGAGGCAGCTGCGTCACAGCAGGAGCCGTGCCGCGGATCATGATGTCCGCCGGGACGTATTCCACTGCGCTGGTGCGCTGCGTCCGCTCCTGAGCCGGCGCTCCCAGCGCGCCCATCAGGGATACGGCGGAGGTGACGGACACCGGACACAGCAGCCGGAACAGCACCACGGCCCACAAGGCATAGGCGAAAACCTTGGGTGCCCGCCGCAGCAGCAGACGGACTGCCAGCACCGCCAAAATCACCACGCTGGCGGTGAGGCTCATATTACAGACGATGGGAAACAGCCGGTGCATTACAAACTCGCCCATACGCTACCTCCTGTTCTGGTCGATCAGCTTTTGCAGCTGCGTGATCTCATCCTCGCTCAGTTTCTTCCGCCGGGTAAACGCCGTGATGAACGCCGGGAGAGAGCCGGAAAAGCTCTCCTCCACAAATTGCCTGCTCTGGGCGGTGTCATAGTCCGCTCGCGACAGGCGGCTGGTAACGGTGCCGCCCTCGTTTTGGAAAATGCCCCGGTCGCACAGCCGCTTCAGCACCGTATAGGTGGTGGACTTTTTCCAGCCCAGCGCTTCCTCCGCCAGCTTCACCAGCTCCATGGAACCAACCGGCTCCTTTTCCCAGATGATCTCCGCAAACCGGGTCTCCACCGGCCCCATTTTCAGATCGCTCATTCTATCGCCTCCTTGGTTTACTTACTGTAGACCTCTTACCCATAGTCTACAGCAAGTAAACCTCGTTGTCAAGAGAAAGCTGAAAAAACGACACGGACAAATTGTCCGTGTCGTTCGCTTATCCCAGTTCTTCGGTGCGTCTGTACGCCGCTTCCACAGCGGCTATGGCCGCACCCCGGAAACCCCGATCCTCCAGAGCCGCCACCCCGGCGATGGTACTGCCGCCGGGAGAACATACGGCGTCCTTCAGCGCGCCGGGATGATGGCCGCTTTCCAGTGTCAGCGATGCGCTGCCCAGCAGCATCTGGGCGGCATACCGCATGGCCTTGGCCCGCGGCACGCCGCACTTTACCGCGCCGTCCGCCAGCGCTTCCATGAACAGATAGGCGTAGGCCGGGCCGCAGCCGGACACGGCGCTGGCCGCGTCGATCAGGTGCTCCGGCAGGTCGTCCAGCAGGCCGGAAGCTGACAGCAGGGCCTTGAAGTCCGCCAGTTCCTCTGCCGTCACGCGATCGTTGGGCGCAACCAGCGTCAGTCCCTGCCCCACGGCGCAGGGGGTATTGGGCATGATGCGGATGATCTTTTTGTCTGCGCCCAGCAGCTCCGCCAGACGTTCCAGGCTGGTGCCAGCCAGCATGGAGACAAAGATGGCGTCAGACCCCGCAATATCCCCCGCCAGCTTTTTCACCACCCCAGCAATCATCTGGGGCTTCACGCCCAGAAATACAAACCGGCTCTCCCAGAGAATGGTTTCCGCCGTCTCCGCCGCGCAGCCCAGACGCGCCGCCGCTTCCTCGGAATGTTCCGGCGTGGAGCAGGCGACCGCCACCCTGCCGCCGCCTGCGGTCTTGACCGCCGCCTGCGCCAGTGCGCCGCCCATACTGCCCGCACCGATGAAACCCGCTTCATACTTTGCCATTCTGCCCCTCCTTACCGGATCTGTCCGCTGCCGCGGATGATATATTTATAGGTACTCAGCTCATCCAGCCCCATGGGGCCGCGGGCGTGGAGCTTCTGGGTGGAAATTCCCATCTCGCAGCCGAGGCCGAACTCGCCGCCGTCGGTGAACCGGGTAGACGCGTTGACATACACCGCCGCGCTGTCCGTCTCATTGACAAACTTCTCGGCATTGGTACTGTTCTCCGTGACGATGGCCTCGCTGTGGTGGGTGGAATGAGCCAGAATATGGGCAATCGCTTCCTCCACGCTGTTCACCACGCGGACGGCCAGAATGTAATCCAGAAACTCCGTGTCAAAGTCCGCAGGGCCTGCCGGTGTGCCGGGGATGATCTTCCCCGCCTGCGGGTCCAGCCGCAGCTCCACGGGGATCTCCCCCGCCGCCCTGCGATCCTCCACCAGCGCTCTGTGAAGCATGGGCAGGAATTGCGCCGCCACAGTACTGTGGACAAGGCACACCTCTTCAGCATTGCACACGGAGGGACGGCTGGTCTTGGCGTTGACGATGATCTTCACCGCCTTGTCGAGATCGGCATATTCGTCCACATACACATGGCAGATGCCGGTGCCGGTCTGGATGCAGGGCACGGTGGCGTGCTCCACGCAGGCCCGGATCAGCCCCGCGCCGCCCCGCGGGATCAGCAGATCCACCAGACCGTTGGCCGTCATGAGGATGTTGGCGCTTTCGTGGCTGGTGTCCTCTAAAATATTCACGATGTCCGGGTCTCCGCCAGCCCTTGCAATGCCCGCCTTCAAAGCCTGCACAACAGCGGTGGAGGTGCGGATGGCCTCCCTCCCGCTGCGGAGGACGCAGACATTGCCGCTTTTGATGGCCAGCGCCGCCGCGTCGGAGGTCACATTGGGACGGCTCTCATAGATAATTGCCACCAGTCCAAGAGGCACCTGCTTTTTGTAAATGGTCATGCCGTTGGCGTGGTGAAATTCGGACAGGATCCGGCCGGTGTGATCCGGCAGCTTCACCGTGGCCCGGATGCCGTCGGCCATGGCGGCAATGCGGCCCTCATCCAGCCGGAGCCGGTCCAGCATCACCTCAGAAATCCGTTCTTTTGCGGCGTCCATATCCAGTGCGTTGCACTGAAGGATTTCTGTGGTATGCGCCGTCAGACTGTCGGCCATGGCGGTCAGGATATGGTTTTTCGCCGCCGCATCCCCGTCCCGGACGCTGCCCCAGGCCGCTTTCGTTTTCTGAATGATCTCAAGGGTTGTCATACTTACACCTTCTTTGTCAAAAAACGGGTGCCGATGGATTCTCCCGCCGCAATGCCGTACAGCAGATCCGGGTTCCAGCCGTTGGCAATCACCATCTCGCAGCCGGCCTCCGTGGCGATCTGGGCTGCCCGGAGCTTTGTAACCATGCCGCCGGTACCAAGGTTTGATCCGCTGCCTCCTGCCAGTGAGAGGATCTGCTCATTGATCTCCGGCACCACGCCGATCAGCTTTGCATCCGGGTTTCTGTGGGGATCGCTGTCGTAAAGGCCCTCAATATCCGACAGGAGGATCAGCAGATCCGCCTGCACCGTGGCGGCCACCACGGCGGAGAGGGTGTCGTTATCGCCTACGGCGATCTCCTCGGTGGAGATGGTGTCATTCTCATTGATGACCGGCAGCGCCCCCAGCTCCAGCAGGCGATCCAGCGTATTGTGGAAGTTTTCTTTCCGGCTGCCGCCGTCGGCAATATCCGGTGCCGTAATCAGCAGCTGCGCCACCGTATGGTTGTATTCGGTGAAGAGTTTATCGTATACATACATCAGCTCGCACTGCCCCACTGCCGCAGACGCCTGCTTGGTGGGCATATCCTTAGGCCGCTCCCGGAGATTCAGCTTGCCGAATCCCATGGCAATCGCGCCGGAGGACACCAGAATGATCTCATGCCCTGCATTTTTCAGGTCGCTGAGCACCTTGCACATCCGCTCCACCCGCTGGATGTTCAGCCGCCCGGTGGGATAGGCCAGTGTGGAGGTGCCGACTTTTACTACAATCCGCATCAAAGATTCCCCTTTCCGTCTGTTGCCTTTGGCTTCATGATACCGCGTGCAGACGGCGCTTACACGTTCATGTTTGCTAAGAATTCTCAGTGGCCGCCGCCAGCCATCATTTTCAGCGCGTGTTCCAGCGTGTCCAGCACAGCGGCAAGATTTTCCCGCGCTGCCTTTTCCGAACCCGGCAGATTGACGATCAGGCAGTTCCCGCGGGTGCCTGCCACAGCGCGGGAGAGCATGGCTCTCGGTGTAATGGCAAGGCTTGCATACAGCATGGCCTGCGGAATGGCAGGGATCTCCCGGTGAAGCACCGCGCGGGTGGCCTCTGGCGTCACATCCCGCGGAGAAAGGCCGGTGCCGCCGGTGGTCAGCACCAGATCGCACCCCAACGCATCGGTACAGTGGGTCAGCTCCTGTCCGATCTTCAATTTGTCATCCGGGACAATGGAGGTATAGACCACCTCATATCCCGCGCCCTCCAGCATGGCCCGAACCGCCGGGCCGCTGGTATCCACCCGCTCTCCGACGCTGCCCTTGTCACTGACGGTGATCACCGCCGCCTGATACTTCATTCCCGGTTTCTCCTTTGCTTTTTTCTGATTTTATACCCGAACGTCACATATTGGCAAGAGCGAATTGAGTTTCCGCCGGAAAACAGGCAGGCATCTCCTGCAAAATTTGCAGGGGATGCCTGTTTCAATCACTGTTTACTGTTCCTTTTCAAATTCCGCAGCTACTTTCTCCAGCAGCTTTCGGATCGGCAGGTGCTGGGGACAGACCTTTTCGCATTTGCCGCATTTCAGGCAGTCGGACGCCTTGCGGCCGGGAGCCGTGTGGACTTCTGTATAGTAGTAATCGGCGTTCCAGTCATGGTAGAGCTGCTTGGTGTTCATAGTTGCAAAGAGATCCGGAATGGAGATATGCTTCGGGCAGCCGTCAGTACAATACCGGCAGGAGGGGCAGGGGATCAGATGCTTGCTGCGGAAGATTTCCTGCACCTTCTGAACCGCCGCCAGTTCCGTCTCGTCCAGCGGTCTGAAATTCTGCATGAAGGCCAGATTATCCTGCATCTGCTGCAAATTGCTCATGCCGGAAAGAACCATCATCATACCGGGAAAACCCGCCGCAAAGCGGATGGCATAGCTGGCAGGGCTGCCGCCATGGAGCGCGTCCAGAACAGCTCTGGCCTCCTTAGGCAGATTCACCAGATTGCCGCCTTTCACCGGCTCCATCACCAGCACCGGCTTGTTGAACTTCCGGCAGACCTCATAGCACTTCCGGCTCTGAACGGCCGGATCGTCATAGTCCACATAGTTGAACTGGATCTGCACCACCTCGATTTGAGGATACTCCGTCAGGATCTTCTCCAGCACCTCTGCCCTATCGTGGAACGAGATGCCCACATGGCGCACTTTTCCTTCCGCTTTCAGGGCAAACGCTGTCTCATAAGCCCGGCAGGCTTTAAAGTGGTCATAGTTAACTGTTCCCTGCGCGTGCATCAGGTAGAAATCAAAATAATCGACGCCGCAGGCTGCCAGCTGGCTTTCAAAGAAGGGGCGGATATCCGCCTCGGTTTTGAAAAAGTCGGCCGTCAGCTTATCTGTCAGGACATAGCGTTCCCGCGGGTAGCGGCTGGTCAGACACTCTTTCAGGGCCGTTTCGCTCTGCAAGTATCCATGGGCCGTATCAAAATAGTTAAATCCCGCATCCAGAAACACATCCACCATCCGCCTGGTTTCCTGAATGTCCACATCCGCTCCCTGCATTGGCAGACGCATACAACCAAAACCGAAGTTTTTCCTGATCCGATCCATTTTCAGCAATCCTTCCGGCGTCCCTCCCGCAGTGGGAACGGCCATGATTTTTCCTGTCATTTTACATGGTTTTTCATCGTCCGTCAATGTATCTTCCCTTTCCCCCGCCCCGCAGACAGAAACCTCCCGCGGCAAAGCTGCGGGAGGTTCCTCCACATGGCGCGTTTCTATGCCGCCAGCCGCGTTTTACAGGGGGGCAGCAATCTGACATCTTCCGGATCTTTTTCGGAGTACGGACTACTTGCGGCAGCAGGCGCAGAAGTTTTTGGCCTCCTCATAGTCCTCCGGCAAGGACACGGTGTTGGGAGGGAAAAACTCGCCCACCGGGAAGGCAATGTTGCGAAACAGGCCGCAGGGATCGTCGGTGCTGCCGCAGGAGCACTCCTTCTCCGGCATACAGTAGTCATACACCGGCACCAGCAGCTGGGAATCCCGCTCCAGGCGGACGATGGAGAACTGTCCCAGTGTGATATAGATCCGGCGGCTGTCGTCTCCGCCGCAAAGCTCGCCGTTGAAGCACTCGCTGATAAAGGCAGGCACTTCGCACAGGTCGCAGTCGCAGTCCCGGCGGCAGCCGTTTTCCACGATCCGGGCGTCCAGAACGATGGGATCAACCGCCTCAACCACTGCCTCCGGCAGATTGGACCGGCGCAGCATGGGAATATCCGGCTCCCCGGAGCGATATTTGGAGGAGAAGATCTTGGCGCTGCCCTCGCTGCCGAACAGGATGGCCCGCTTGTCAAACACGCACAGGCCCTCCACCGTCACCGGCGCGGGGCAGCTGGTATAAGCCTGTAGGGTCACGGAGTAGAAAAAGCGCATATCCACAGTGTAGAATCCCCGGTTGAAATTCACCGGCTCCACATCTACATATACGTACAAAAGGTCGGCCGTCCCGCCTTTGACGGACAGGGCGCGGTTGATGACGTCCACATATTGCAGCTTGGGATAGAACCGCAGATCTTCGATGCAATCCTTATCCCGGCAGGAATCATAGATCTTGCGTGTATGGATGCAGACCGCCTCCCGGACGCCGCAGGCGTCCTCCACGGGGCCGGGTACAACTTTCTCAGGCATTGGGATACCTCCTAAACGATGTAGCGAAGGATTCGTCAGCTTCCTTCACCCCAGTCTATGCGCGTCTGCCTGAGCGGTGCGGGCAGGATGACGCAAAAATGCGCCGCCCCTTCCGGAGCGGCGCACTGCGCGTATAGGATTGAGAAAAGGAGCCATGCTACTGCTGAACTTTTGAAGGGAGCTGATCCTATGATCCCCTGCACCAGCAAATGTGTCTATCAGAGCGACGGTCTCTGCACGCTGGACAGCGCCGCCTCAGCCGGACTGCCAGCGCTGGGCGGCGCCTGTATCCACTTCATTCCGCAGGGCGGAGAGCGGCTCGGATCGCCTCACCGATATTCCGGGCCGGGATCACCGTCAGACCGGCCGGAGCCTTTATGGTATTCGCCCGATGAGCCGGCACCACGCACTTCCGAAATCCCAGGCGATGCACCTCAGAGACCCGCTGAGCCAGCTGATTGACGCTGCGAAGCTCCCCGGTCAGTCCCACCTCTCCGATAGCCACCAGATCGCCGGGAACCGGCCGGTCCAGATAGCTGGACGCCAGCGCAATCACAGCGGCCAGATCTGCGGCAGGCTCATCCAGATACAGCCCGCCCACGATGTTCAGATAGGCGTCACAGGCGGAGACCTTCAGCCCACCCCGCTTTTCCAGCACCGCCAGCAGCATGGCGGCCCGGTTATAGTCAAAGCCATTGCTGGTGCGGCGGGGATTGCCGCCGGCGGAAGTCACCACCAGCGCCTGCAATTCCGCCAGCACCGGCCGGGCCCCCTCCATCACGCAGGCAACACAGGTGCCGGGGGCGTCGTCCGGGCGGCCTGAAAGCAGCATTTCCGAGGGATTTTCCACCTCGGCCAGTCCCTCGTCCTGCATTTCAAAAACACCGATCTCATTGGTAGCGCCAAAACGGTTCTTGGCCGCACGCAAAATCCGATAGCTGGTGTGCTGGTCGCCCTCGAAGTACAGCACGCAGTCCACCATATGCTCCAGCACCTTGGGTCCTGCAATGGAGCCCTCCTTATTGACATGGCCGATGACGAACACCGTGATCCCCTGGCCCTTGGCCACCTGCATCAGCGCCATGGTGCAGTCCTTAACCTGACTGATGCTGCCTGCCGCAGCGTCCAGCGCATCGTTGTACAAGGTTTGGATGGAGTCTACGATCAGTACATCCGGCTGCTCCGTGTTCACGGCTTCCAGCACATCGCCCAGATTCGTCTCTGACAGCACCAGAAGCTGGGAATTCTCTACATGGAGCCGCTTGGCCCGCAGCTTCAGCTGATGCTCCGATTCCTCCCCGGAAATATACAGAACCTTGGAAAATTCGCACAGTTTGCTGCAAATTTGCAGCATCAAGGTGGACTTGCCGATACCGGGCGCACCGCCCACCAGCACCAGAGAGCCTTTGACGGCGCCGCCGCCCAGAACCCGATCCAGCTCCCCCATGCCGGTGGGAAAGCGGATCTCCTCATCGGCGGCAAGATCTGTCACCGGGCAGGCCCGGCGGCGCGTCAGTCCCACACGGGCAGAGCCGCCCTTTCCTACGCCCTTTGGCAGCTCCGGCTGCTCCACGATGGTATTCCACGCGCCGCAGGCGGGACATTTTCCCGCCCACTTTGCCGTCTCGTTGCCGCACTCTGTACAGTAAAACAAAGTCTTTGCTTTCATATCGGTTCCTCTCCGGCCGCCCATTGCAGATATCCTGCCGCAATGGTGACGGCCAGTGTCATTTGATAGTCCGCCTGTCGGAGACGGAGTGTTTCCTCCGCGTTGGAAAGAAATCCACACTCCACCAGCACAGCCGGCATGGTTACATGATTCATCAGGTAAATACTCTCCGGGATCAGCTTTGCCTCCTTGGCCCGATGAGTGTTGACCACCGCGTTCAGGTTGCATTGCAGAAGCTGAGCCAGCGTTTCCGCGCCATCCTGCCGGTTTCGGAAGGCCTGCGCCCCGTGGGTTGCCGGGGAGGATGGCAGGCTGTTCTGATGGATACTCAGCAGCACGGCGTTGGGAATTCCGTTCACCAGCGCCGTTCGGTTGCGGATGTCGGAAACCTTCCGCTGCCGCATGGTGTCAAGGCCGGGATCGCAGACCATGCAATCCTCCCGGCGGGTCATCTCCGTGGGGACGCCTGCAAAGCGCAGCAGCTGTTCCAATCTCAGGGAAATCGCCAGATTGATCCCACTCTCCTCCGTACCGTCCGGCGCTACGGCACCGCCGTCCTGCCCGCCGTGGCCCGGATCGATCACCACCGCCTGTAAGGCCGGGCCGCTCTCCTGCTCTGCGCTCAGAACCGGCACGGAGGCCTGCCGGGAGCCGCTCCAGAAAACCGCGGAAAGACAGCCAAGGCAGATCAGCAGCCACGCAGACAGCAGCGTTCGTTTTCGGATCAGCAGGATCACAGACATCACCTCAGCTCAGCCTATGGGAATCTGCTTATCCACTATGCCGATTATAGCTGCATTTTTTTGGGAAAGCAAGCTTCCGCCCCGCAGGACGGCGCATAGAATGGGATGCGCGTCGAAACCGCACGGGCAAAACCGTGCATCCATTAATCCGGCCGCATTTTGTTCTTTTATGATTTTTTCCATAAGGAGGGATCCATACAGCATGGAAAAACCCGAACTGAAGCCAACGGCCTGCGAACCCGGTCAGGGCGCACTGCCCGCCTGCGCGGCGCTGGCTTTCCCATATATCCCCATGCAGGGCGATAATCCCACACGGTTCAGCCGGACGGAGGCCCTGAAAACCGGCACACTGTTTCCAGGGCTGGATCTGCCGTTCAAGGCGGCGATTCAGGCTCGCACACAGCTGCCCAATACGGCGCTGGTGGAGCTCATGGCTCTGGATTTTGCCGTCAAGGAGCTGAATCTCTATCTGGACACCCATTCCGGCGATCAGGAGGCACTGGAGCTTTACGCCTCCTATATCAAAATGGCAAAGGAGGGCCGCGCCAAATATATCGCACAATACGGCCCCCTGAACAGCGATGACCTGACGCCGGAGGGCGGCTATGCCTGGCTGAATGATCCGTGGCCCTGGGAGTTAGGAGGGAACGACTGATGTTTGTCTATGAAAAAAAATTGCAATACCCGGTGAAGATCGCCACGCCCAATCCCAAGCTGGCAGCGGTTATTATCTCCCAGTACGGCGGCCCAGACGGAGAACTCGGTGCTTCCCTGCGCTACCTCAGCCAGCGCTACTCCATGCCGTACCCGGAGCTGAAAGGGCTGCTGACCGACATCGGTACAGAGGAAGCGTCATGGCCCCCAATTTTGGCCCGGTATTTTTCCAATCCATCCAGTACATATGTCCACTTGGCAGGCAGCAGATTGAGCGCCACCTCTACCCTGCCGTCCCGGTACACGGTCATCTGTTGAAGAAGATGCCCGTAAAAGTCGTCGTCCGCCGTGCGTCCGCTGACGATGCCTGTGATGGCGGCGCGAATGTCCGGCTTTAGGGTCTGCGTGTCGGTGTTCAGCGTCTGCCGCTGTTTGATTGCGGCAATTTTCTCCTGCACCCGGTTCATTTCGCTTTCACAGCGGGCTTTGGCGCGCTGATAGTCAGCCTTGGTGATGCTCTCGTCGAAAAAGCGGTCATGGATGGTGTCATTGCGGGCTTGCAGCTTTTCAAACTCAAGCTCCAGCCGCCGCAGCTCCTGCTCGCCGCTGTCCTCACCGGACGTCAGAACGCTTTCCACAATGCGGGCGAGGTTCGATATGATCGCTTTCTTATCCAGCGTCACGTCGTTCACCGAGCGCCGCAGAAGGTCCATGGCAATGTCATCCCGGATCTGCCGCCCGACGCTACATCCGATGGTATTTCCAGCGCCGTCTGTGCGCCGCAGGCCTTCGTTGGTGGCGGTGAAGCAGCACCAGCGGTAATAGGAGCTGCCGTCCTGCCGCTTTTTGGTACGGTGAGAGAAGCTCTTGCCGCACTCGCCGCAGCGAATTTTGCCGGAGAGCGGATAGCGGTTGCCATGTCCGCCGCAGCTTGTCGCACGGTTGCGGCGGGACAGCTCCCGCTGCACCGCCTGCCACGTTTCGCGGTCGATGATGGGCTCGTGGTGGTCTTTCAGCTCGACCAGCGGCTCCTTGCCGTGGTTGTACTTCTTTTCGTGCGTCAGATAGTCCGGCGTGTAGGTCTTTTTCTGGATTAGGTCACCGCAGTATTTTTCATTCTTTAGGATCTTAGTCACGGTGGCAGACGACCAAAGGCAGTTGCCCTTGCTGCTGAGAATACCGGCCTCCCGCAGCTCCCGCGCGATGGCGCTGCACCCTTTGCGCTCTTGCAGATACTTATAGAAGATGAGCCGGACAACTTCCGCGCCCTCCGGGTTGACGGTCATTTTGCCGCCGATCACGTCGTAACCCAGCAGCGAGCCGCCAAAAACGACGCCCTTCTCCATGCTGCGCATCTGTCCCCATTTGGAGCGTTCAGAGGTCCTTCGGCTTTCGTCCTGTGCGAAGGAACTCATGATCGTCAGCCGCAGCTCCCCATCGTTGGTGCGGGTATCCAGGCTGTCATTGAGAAACAGCACGCCTACGCCCCGCCGCCGCAGCTCGCGGGTGATTTGCAGCGCGTCCACCGTGTTGCGGGTAAAACGGCTGACCTCCTTGGTCACGATCAGGTCGATCTGTCCCAGCTCCGCCGCATGGAGCATTTTGTTGAACTCCACGCGCTTGTTGGTCGATGTGCCGGAAAATCCTTCGTCAGCATAGATGCCTTGCAGCTCCCAATCCGGCTGGCGCTGGATGTACTCACGGAAATACCGCTGCTGCGCTTCAAAGGAATTTGCCTGGTCTTCCTTATCCGTGGATACACGGCAATACGCTGCTACTTGTAACATAAAAACTCCTCCTTTTCGTGGTATCATACGATACAGAATGTGTCTTTGCAATTGTGCGAATACTGAAAGGCACTATTCCTTTACAGATTTTGATTTTCTTGTATTTCTTTTTTGATCTTCTAATTTTTGTACGCAGTTCCTACACTGCATTTCATTGAGGACACCTTGCTGCTGTAAGGCGAGCAGGACGGCTCGCTGGTACGCGAGAAGAAAGTCCTGCCCGATCTCGTCTGCCGCTTGATATTGTAAAAGTTCCGGCTTGCTTGCCATCCTGCCCCCTCCCTTCCTTGGAGATTATGCGGAGAGACTTCAGAACTTGCTGCCGTTTTCCCGGAAGCGGTTTCCTGCCTGACGGAAACTCAATTTCTGCTCCTTGGCACGCTCGCGTCATTGACGGTCATGGCCTGCTTCCCCGAAAGAGAAACGCTCCGGCGGTCATTCATTTTTGTGGAAGATCGTTTGCGCTGAATTTCAACTTCCACAAAAAATGATAGCAAGCGTTGACGGAGATTTCAATATGTGGTAAACTAATTGCGTTACAAATGATATACCACACGCATTGCACAGCTGTGTCCACGAATGGAGGAAAAGCCTTGAGAGCCTTGTATTGCTTGAGTTTTGGCCCCAAAAAGGAATATGTAGAAACGGATTTCAAACCCGTGGAATATCGTCTCGGAACAACCCTTATTGCCTTTTTGTCCACAGATTTCGCTTCTTTACGGGCGAAATTACTGGTGCGAACAACGCCCATGATGGAAAATCAAGCCATTACCGAGATCAAAAATGCGCTGAGCGCGATCCACCCTTTCGGGGAGCGCTTTGTGCAGTCCCTCTTTTTTGAAGAAAAGCTGGCAGACGTGCTTGATGAACGCATGGAAGGTTTTGAGAAGCTGCAAAAGGAACTTTCCGCCTTTGCAGATGCCGTGCTCGTGCCGGACAGATCTAAGTTGAGCGCCAAGCAGCGTTTGGCGCTCTATATGAGCCGCGATTTTCAAGCTGCCACAGCGATCGCCGGTTTGGACTTGAAGATGCGCGCGGAACGAAAGCTGTATGTAGATGAGCAGAATTTTGATCCGGTGTTGGTGGCAGACCGCATTTCGACGCCACCAAAGTCCGTCCGGTTTGCCCGCATCGAGGGCTCGGACGATTTGGGCGCGACGCTGCTGACAGAGCTGCTGGAGATGGTCGAGCAAGGAATTGAATTGAAAAAGTGTGAATATTGTCATCGTTACTTTATCCCGTTCTCTTCCAAAGCTCTTTATTGTGATCGGTCAGTCGGTGATACCGGAAAAAGCTGCAAAGAACTCGCAGTCAAAGAGAAGCATGAAAAGAAAATCGCTGCTGATGATGGCTTAAAGCTCATCCGGCAGCGGATCAAAACCTATGATATGCGTGTTCGCCGTACTCCGGCCATTTACACAGATGCCGCATTTCAGGCGTGGAAAGCACAAGCGGAGGATGCACGAAACCGCTATGTGAACGGCGAATTGACCTATGAAGAATTAGATGCGCTTACGCAGCTCCCAAAGAAGAAAGGCGAATAATAGACGAAGAAAACACGAAATATTTGCGTATTTTTCTTGTTCTCTGCGTATACTGTGATATAATAAAGGCGAGGTGATGAGCGTGACCTTAAAAGAATTGCGTATTTCAAAAGGGCTGAATCAGGCCCAATGTGCGGAATACCTCGGGATGTCCACGCGCAACTATCAGAATTACGAAAACGATGCTGCGAAAGCAAACACGGCCAGATACCATGCGATTTATCAAAAGCTGGAAAGCTATGGTCAGCCTGTTGTCTCGGTTTCCTTACCCTCGCAAACAACAGAGTTTCATACGAATGTTGTCACGGGTACAGGCTTGCAGGCGTTGGCAAACAGCGTGGCAAAGTACGGCAAGCGTGACTGCTTCAGCACCTTGCAGAAGTTTGTGGCTGGCTCCTACGGTGGGAAGATCTGTATTTTATACGGTCTCCGTCGAACCGGAAAGACAACACTTCTGTTCCAAATGCTTTCCGAACTGCCCGTAGAAAAAACGTCCTACATCAAGGTGCAGACCACCGATGATATGTCACGGCTGACAAAGGACTTGAAAGTTCTGTTTGAACTGGGCTATCGGTATGTGTTTATTGATGAAATTACGCTCCTGAATGACTTCATCGACACCGCTGCCGTGCTTTCCGATGTGTTCAGCATGATGGGCATGAAAATCGTTGTTTCCGGTACGGACTCTCTTGGCTTCGCTATGGCAAACCGCGATGAACTGTACGACAGAAGCGTGACGATCCACACCTCTTTTATTCCCTTTCGGGAGTATGCGCGGCTCCTAAACATCCGTTCTGTCGATTCTTATATTGAATACGGCGGAACGCTGAAAATGGAAAATATGAGCTTTGACGATCCGGATGCCGCCTTTGACGAGGTCGCGTTTCGGGACGATGAAAGTACCCGGAAGTATATTGATACCGCCATCAGCCGCAACATTCAGCACACGCTGAAAAATGACCATTACGGTGAATATTTCAATCAACTGCGTGAGCTTTACGAAAAAGGTGAGCTGACCAATGTTATCAACCGCATTGTGCAGCACATGAACCACCGCTTTGTGCTGCGCGTGGTAGAGGACGAATTTAAGTCCCATGATTTTGGCTCCGCAAAGGAACTGCTTTTACATGATCTCCCTGCGGAACGGGCGACCGTTCTCTATGATGTCAATGAAAAGCAAATATTGGAGCGATTAAAGGCCATCATTGAGGTCAAGGAAAAGAGTGAAACAACCGTTCCAATCACGCAGGAGCATATCGACAAAGTGAAGAAGTATCTGCTTATGCTGGATCTGATCGTCAACTGTCCGGAACGGTATGAAAGCGGTAAGCAGGCGGAGCATATCGTCTTTTCCCAGCCCGGTATGCGCTATGCCATCGCAAAGGCTCTGGTCTACTCCTTGATGCAGGATGCCTATTTTGCATCGATTTCCGAAGCAGATAAGGCATATATCACAGGAAAGATTCTGGACGATGTAAAGGGCCGGATGCTGGAGGACATTGTTCTGCTGGAAGTCCGCAAAACCGCGCCCAGTACGATGGAAGCGTTCAAATTCAAGTTCGATGCCGGCGGCGAGTTTGACATGGTGATCTACGATAAAGCAGGTCAAAATTGCCGCATCTATGAAATCAAGCACAGCACCGAGGTCAACGAAAAGCAGACACTTCATCTGCGTGATGCAGAGAAATGCCAAATCGTTGAAAAACGCTTTGGCCCAATCAGCGGTAAATTCGTTCTTTATCGCGGAAAAGATACGTTTGCCGAGGGTGTTCAGTATTTGAATGTAGAAAATTTTCTGTGTGGTCTGAAGTAACTTTTGAGGAGGATTTATCATGAACTATATTTTAAAGCAGTTCGATGAACCGCTGGTTAAATTCTCCGCAACGACGGATACCAGTGAGCCAGAGATCCAAATTCTTTGGACAAATGAAGAAAAAGCGGCATTGCTGCCGCTTGATCTGACGCTGACGCCGGAGGGAGTAAGCCGCTGGCTGCGCCGCCGCACGATCCCGAAGAATCGCGCCTATGTCCATAGCCTTTTGGCAAAATGCGGCTTAAACCTCAACCGTCCGCTCAGTATTATCAGCATTTGTAAAGGACTATCCCTTAACGATTGCTATTGGGTCATCGAGGACGGCGACACCGCTTCTTTCGGCAAGGTAAATCTCTATGACAACCCATTCAGCAATGTTCTGGCAGAGCTTGCCTTTACCGGCTATGGCAGCAGCGTCCGCACTTCCCTGCTCTCCAGCCCAGAGTTTACTACCAATGGAATGCTCCGCAAATGCTGGCGGCGCATCGGCGGTAAGGTGTATCTCTATAAGGGCGGCACAGAGGGCGCGGCCAATACCGGCAACGAACCATACTCTGAGTTTTACGCCGCGCAGATCGCCGCCGCCATGGGCGTTCACGCGATCCCCTATGCCTTATCCCGTTGGAAGGGCGTTCTCTGCTCCACCTGCGAGCTTTTTACCGATAAGGCGTATGCCTACCTCCCTATCGGCCATCTCGTTTCTAAGGGCGGCATGGGGGCTGTCAGGGCGTATTACGAAAAGATGGGAGATAAGTTTGTCAACGCGCTGAACGAAATGCTGGTGTTTGATGCGGTGATCTGCAATGTGGACCGGCATTTTAGAAACTTCGGCGTGATGGTCGATAACCGGACGAATACCATCGTCTCCCCCGCTCCCCTGTTCGACCATGGCAATTCCCTCTTTAACTTTGCGGGCACGGACGCCTGGGCGAACGAGACCGCATTGGAGGAATATATCGAAACGCTGTACCCCAGCGTGTACGATGATTTTCTCGGCACAGCCAAGGCCGCACTGACGCCGGAGCTGCGCGAGAAGCTGCGGCATCTGCTGAACTTCAAGTTCAAGAAGCACTCCCGCTATAACCTGCCCGAAAAAAGACTGCGGATGGTGGAACGGCAGGTGCAGAAACGGGCAAGAATATTATTGTTGGATTTGTAAATATAATAGAATCGGCATCATGTCAATAGCATGATGCCGATTCTGTTACACTATAATTGAGGCTTTTCTAACACATACATCAACTGGCTTGCCAGCATAATTTGCTCCATAGCTTCACGTTTTTCGTATTGAAGATTGGCGTGGGCGGCTGGATTACGATAGGCTGCCATGATTCCTTCAAACAGAGATTGGATTCCGCGCCTGTAGTTCCTGCCGCTGGCAGCAGTCGTGTCACAGAATTTGAAAGTGCCGTTCTCGCTTATAAGTGCGCCAATCACATCACCAATCTTCGGAGGAATTGCTGCGCCGGGTTTTAACTCCGAAAACTTTTCGCGCAGACGAGATTCCACTTCTTTGACCGCCTTTTCTGCTGCGGTTGAACAATGACCATCTACATATAACTCATGGGAGACATTCACAATTCGCGGATGAATTACAGACCAGAACGAAACAACGACGGGTTCTGCTTCGATATGGCGAATAATAATTACAAGTTCTCCAAAAGCAGCTTGGTTTAAGATGAATGTTCCCATTCCGTTATCTATGAAGAGAACACTTGCAATTCGGGGTAGTGTAGCAGCATAAAAAGGATAATCTGTTTGTATTCCCCTCATAATTGCGTTGATCCATTGGTAGACGCGTTGAATTTCCTGTGGCGTGTGGAGAAACTGCATCTGCAAGTTTGCATTTGTAAAGTCTATCCACTTTCGCAGTTCATACAGTTCGTTTTCATATGGCAGTTTCAAAACACGCACCTCCCTTACAGCGCCCTAACCGTGTCGATAAATTGGCTCATGCTCACCGCACCCGGCAAGAGGTTTTCCTCATTCTCAAATACCATGTAATAGCGGAAATCCTTGCCCGCTGCTGTGCGCCATGCCTGACCGAGGGCGATTTTCTCCCGGCTGTCATCGTTTTTCAGATGTTCACCCTTGGTTTCTGCGCAGATGAGCTTGCCGCTTTTGGTCATAATCAGAATATCGGGGTAATGCTTGATAAAGCCGTTGATTGCAAACCCTTGTCTGGCAATATTCCTGTGCCACCAGCGGACATTTTGCAGGGCGGTCAACTCCACAATCAGCTCTTCTTCCAGCTTGTTCATGTCGCCGTCCTCCGCCGTGTACAGCGAACGGGCGTATATGTCAGTATGGGTGGTGGGATGGATTGCGAGGGGCAGACGGA
>UQVS01000004.1 GCA_900544615.1 uncultured Oscillibacter sp.
GGTGCCGTTGCCGGGCAGAGCGATGCCGATGGCTTCGCACAGGCAGTTCATGCTGTTGGCGGTGTACATACCGGAGCAGCTGCCGCAGCTGGGGCAGCAGTTCTGGGTACACTCCTCCAGCTTTTCTTCGGAGATCATCCCTGCCTTATAGGAGCCGACCGCCTCGAACATTTTGGAGAGGCTGACCTCCTGCCCGTCATAGGTGCCGGCCAGCATGGGGCCGCCGGAGCAGACCACTGCGGGGACGTTCATCCGCACGGCGGCCATGACCATACCGGGGACGATCTTGTCGCAGTTGGGAACCAGCACACAGCCGTCGAACTGGTGAGCCATGAACATGGTTTCCACGCTGTCGCAGATCAGCTCCCGGCTGGCCAGAGAGTACTTCATACCCACATGGCCCATGGCGATGCCGTCGCACACGCCGATGGCCGGCACCATGAAGGGCGTGCCGCCCGCGGCCTCAATGCCCGCCTTCACGGCGTCGGTGAGCTTATCCAGATTCATGTGGCCGGGAACGATGTCGCTGTGGGCGCTGACCACGGCGATGAGGGGCTTTTCCAGATCTTCGGGTGTATAGCCCAGCGCGTAAAAGAGACTGCGGTTTGGCGCCCGCTCGGCGCCCTTTGTCACGTTATCGCTACGCATTGCGTTTTCCTCTTTTTCCTTATAGTTTCCTGTGTCTTTAAGAATCGAAGGCCGGGAGCCATGGCCCCCGGCCTCCGGCCTGTCGATCCCGCAAAATGAAGTGCGCTTACTTCTTCAGCCAGCTCATCATGCTGCGGAGCTGAGCGCCCACCTTCTCGATGGGATGCTCGGCAGCCACCCGGCGCTGGGCCAGGAAGTGGGTCTTGCGGCCGCCGTTGGGGCTCATCTCGGTGAGGAACTCGGAAGCAAAGGTGCCGTCCTGGATCTCCTTCAGAACCTGACGCATCCCCTCGCGGCTCTCCTTGGTGATGATGCGCTTGCCGGTGCGGTAGTCGCCGTACTCGGCGGTGTTGGAGATGGAATAGCGCATCTTGGCGAAGCCGCCCTGATTGATGAGATCCACGATCAGCTTCATCTCATGGCAGGTCTCAAAGTAAGCCATCTCAGGCTCGTAACCGGCCTCCACCAGCGTCTCGAAGCCGGCGTAGATCAGTTCGCACACGCCGCCGCACAGAACAGCCTGCTCGCCGAAGAGGTCGGTCTCGGTCTCCTCCTTGAAGGTGGTTTCCAGAATGCCTGCACGGCCAGCGCCGATGCCGGAAGCATAAGCCAGCGCGGTGTCCTTGGCCTTGCCGGTGTAGTTCTGCTCCACGCAGATCAGGCTGGGAACGCCCTTGCCCTCCAGATACTGGCTGCGGACGGTGTGGCCGGGGCCCTTGGGAGCCACCATAATGACGTCCACGTTGGCGGGAGGCACGATGGTCTTGAAGTGGATGTTGAAGCCGTGGGCAAAGGCCAGCGTCTTGCCCTCGGTCATGTAGGGAGCGATCTGCTTGTTGTAGATATCGGCGCACAGCTCATCGGGAACCAGCATCATAACGATGTCGCCGGCCTTGGCGGCCTCCTCTACTTCCATCACATGGAAGTTGGGGCAGGTCTCGGCAAACTTGCTGGCCTTCTCCCAGTGGGAGGAACCCTTCCGCAGACCCACCACCACGTTGACGCCGGACTCGGCCAGGTTTTCGGAATGGGCGTGGCCCTGAGAGCCAAAGCCGATGACGGCGACGGTTTTGCCGTCCAGAACGCCGAGGTTGCAGTCAGAATCGTAATACTTGTTGACAGACATAATTTTTTCTCCTTTTTCTTTCCGTTGATGTTTGTTCAGGTATGAATGTCGGATAAGAATATCCGGGCGGTTCCGGCCGGATCTGACACGGCAGAAAACCAAAAACGCCTTTGCCTCTTGCAAATCAAGAGGCAAAGGCGTCAAATAATCCTTCGCGGTACCACTCTTGTTAACGATGCGTCGCCGCACCGCCATCTCATCAGGCTCCGACAAGCCCTGCACTGTAACGGGTGCGTCCGGCTCTGCCTAAACGTAATTTCAGCAGGCTACTCCGGGATGATTTCATCCATCTCCGACGCTTGTTGCCTTGCACCGACCGGCAATTCTCTGAAAGCGGAGCGAAGCGGATTACTTGTTCCCTTCATCGTATTTGGTAAGAGCGATTTTGCCACAGAAATTTGCAAATGTCAAGTATATTTTTTCTAATGGCTGTCATAAGTGGTCAGATGCGGCTGCGGATTTCCGCACCCATCTCCCGGCAGCCCACCAGCCTGCAGCCCTGCCGCATGATGTCGCCGCAGCGGATGCCGGCCTTCAGCGTCTCGTCCACAGCCCGCTCGATGGCGTCTGCCTCGGCGGCCATGTCGAAGCTGTAGCGCAGCATCATGGCGGCGGCCAGCACGGTGCCGATGGGGTTCGCCTTATCCTGCCCGGCAATGTCCGGCGCGGAGCCGTGGATCGGCTCATAGAGGCCCCGGCTGCCCTCGCCCATGCTGGAGGAGGGGATCATGCCGATGGAGCCGGTGATCTGGCTGGCCTCGTCGGAGAGAATGTCGCCGAAGAGGTTTTCCGTAACGATCACGTCGAACTGGCTGGGGTCCCGGACGATCTGCATGGCGGCGTTGTCCACATACATATGCAGCAGCTCCACATCGGGGTACTCCCTGGCCACCTCGGTGACGTTTTTGCGCCACAGGCGGGAGGTGTCCAGCACGTTGGCCTTGTCGATGGACGTGACCCGCTTCCGGCGCTTCTGCGCCATCTGGAAGGCCACATGGGCCACCCGGCGGATCTCATGCTCGGAGTAGGCCATGATGTCCGTGGCCTTCTGCTCGCCGTCCGCTTCCTCTGTGCGGTGCTCACCGAAGTACACGCCGCCGATCAGCTCCCGCACCACCACAAAGTCGATGCCGCGGGCCGCGATATCCGCCCGGAGGGGGCAGGCGTCGGACAGCTCGGAGAACATCCGGGCGGGACGGATATTTGTATAGAGCTTCATAGCGCCCCGCAGCTTGAGAAGTCCCCGTTCGGGACGGTTGGCGGAGGGCTGGTCATCCCACTTGGGGCCACCCACCGCGCCCAGCAGAACGCTGTCGGCCTTCAGACAGGTTTCCAGACTGGAATTCGGCAGAGGGACGCCGAAGGCGTCAATGGCGTTGCCGCCCATGGGGGCGTCCACATAGGTGAAGGTGTGGCCGAATTTTTCAGCCACCGTATCCAGAATCTTGACGGTCTCCCCTACGATCTCAGGGCCGATGCCGTCTCCCTTGATGACTGCGATGGTCTTGTTCATTGCGCTGCCTCCTTGTCCTTCAGGGAGGCCATCAGGCCGCCCTTGGCGATCATGTCCTTGATAAACGGCGGAAAGGGTTCCGCCTGATAGCTGACGCCTTTAGTAACGTCGGTGATCACGCCGGTGTCGAAGTCCACCGTCACCTCGTCGCCGTCGTCGATCCCGGCGCTGGCGGCGGGACACTCCAGAATGGCAAGGCCGATGTTGATGGCGTTGCGGTAGAAGATGCGGGCGAAATTGGCGGCGATCACGCAGCTGATGCCGCTGGCCTTGATGGCCACCGGCGCGTGTTCACGGGAGGAACCGCAGCCGAAGTTGACGCCTGCCACCATGATGTCGCCGTCCTTGACTTTGTGGATAAACTCCTTGTCGATGTCCTCCATGCAGTGGGCGGCCAGCTCCTTGTGGCTCTGGGTGTTCAGGTACCGGGCGGGGATGATGACGTCCGTATCCACATGATCCCCGTATTTATGGACTATTCCGTGTGCGTTCATTTGTTCATGACCTCCTCAGGATGGCAGATATGGCCCGCAATGCCGGATGCGGCCGCCACGGCGGGAGATGCGAGGTATACCTCGCTGTCCACGTGGCCCATGCGGCCCACGAAGTTGCGGTTGGTGGTGGAGACGCAGCGCTCACCGGCAGCCAGAATGCCCATGTAGCCGCCGAGACAGGGACCGCAGGTGGGGGTAGAGACGATGCAGCCGGCATCCAGGAAAATGTCGGTGTAGCCCTCATGCATACAGGCCCGGTAGACGCTCTGGGTGGCGGGAATGACGATGCCCCGGACGTTGGGAGCCAGATGATGTCCCTTCAGAATGGCAGCGGCAGCGGCCATATCCGCCAGCTGGCCGTTGGTGCAGGAGCCGATAACGATCTGGTCGATGGCAATGTCACTGCCCTCCCGCGCACTGTGGGCATTCTCCGGCAGATGGGGCCATGCCACGGTGCAGTCCACCTGTGAGAGATCGATGTCGATGGTGCGCTCATACTCGGCGTCGGGATCGGCCTCAAAGGCGGTCCACGGGCGGTTCACCCGGTCCTCCACATAGGCGCGGGTCACATCGTCCACCGGGAAAATGCCGTTTTTGCCGCCGGCCTCAATGGCCATGTTGCAGATGGTCAGGCGGTCGTAGATGGTCAGGCTGGCCACGCCGGGGCCTGCAAACTCAATGGACTGATACCGTGCGCCGTCCACGCCGATCATGCCGATGAGGGTCAAGATCACGTCCTTGCCGGAGACAAAGGGACGGAGCTTGCCGGTGAGGTTGACGCGAATGGCGGAGGGAACCTTGAACCACGTCTCGCCGGCCGCCATGGCAGCGCCCATATCCGTGGAGCCGACACCGGTGGAGAATGCGCCCAGCGCACCGTAGGTGCAGGTGTGGGAGTCTGCGCCGATGACGGCCTCGCCGGGGGCTACCAGGCCTTTTTCCGGCAGCAGGGCGTGTTCGATACCCATGGCGCCGACGTCGTAGAAATGGTCGATGTCAAAGCGGCGGGCAAAGGTGCGGCACTGCTTGCACTGGGTGGCGGATTTGATGTCCTTGTTGGGGGCGAAGTGATCCATCACCATGGCGATGCGGCTCTTGTCGAAAACCTTGCTGAATCCGGCGGCTTCAAACTCGTTGATGGCCACAGGGGTGGTGATATCGTTGCCCAAAACCAGATCCAGCCTGGCCTGAATCAGCTGTCCGGCCCGCACGCTGTCCAGTCCCGCGTGCTTGGCCAGAATCTTCTGCGTCATTGTCATTCCCATATCTCTGTTCTCCCTTCAGTTGCCGGATTCCATAATCTTGTTGATGCCGTTGACATAGGCGCGGATGGAGGATTCGATGATGTCCGTGGAAATGCCGGTGCCGGTGCAGGCCCGGCCGTCCGGCAGCGCCACCTTCACCACAGCCTCGCCCACGGCGTCCTCGCCGTCGGTGACGGCGTTGAGGCTGAAGCTCTCCAGCTTCACATCCATCCCCAGCATCCGGTTGATGGCCTTGAAGGAGGCGTCCAGCGGGCCGCTGCCGATGGCCACGTCCTCCAGTACCTCATCCCCCCGCTGCAATTTGATGCAGGAGATGTTGGGGACGCCGTGGCCGGTGTTGACCACATGGCTGACCAGCTGGCAGTCTCCCTGTACCACGCCCCGGCGATGCAGCACCAGCGCCTCGATGTCCCGGCCGGTGATATTCTTTTTCTTGTCCGCCAGATCCTTGAAGCGGACGAACACGTTCTCCAGCTCCTCGTCGGTCAGCTCGTAGCCCATGGATTCCAGTTTTTCCCGCAGAGCGTGCTTGCCGGAGTGCTTGCCCAGCACCATGGTATTCTGGGGAATGCCCACGTCGGTGGACTTCATGATCTCGTAGGTCTGGGCGTTGGCGATGACGCCGTGCTGATGGATGCCGGACTCGTGGGCAAAGGCGTTAGCGCCCACAATGGCCTTGCTGGGCGGGATGGGTACGCCGGTGATGTTGCTGAGGAGCTTGCTGGAGCGGTAGATCTGCTTGGTATTGATGCCGGTTTCCGCCTCATAGAAATCCGCGCGGGTCTGAATGGCCATAGCCAGCTCTTCCAGACTGGCGTTGCCCGCCCGCTCGCCGATGCCGTTGACGGTACATTCGATCTGGGTCGCGCCTGCCTTGACGCAGGCCAGAGAGTTGGCCACAGCCATGCCCAGATCGTTGTGGCAGTGGACGGAAATATCCGTATGCTCCACGCCGGTGACATTCTGGCGGAGGTAGGTAATCAGCTCCGCCATTTCCTGAGGCGTGGAGTAGCCCACCGTATCCGGCACGTTCAGGGTGGTGGCGCCAGCGGCTACGGCGTTGGAGTAGCACTGGGCCAGAAACGCCCAGTCGGAGCGGGATGCGTCCTCGGCGGAAAACTCAATATCGTCGCAGAAGCTCTTGGCATAGGCCACCATTTCGCTGATACGCTGGAGTACCTGCTCCCGCGTCATCCGCAGCTTGTACTCCATGTGGATGTCGCTGGTGGCGAGGAACACATGGATACGGGGGTGGTTGGCCTCCTTCACAGCGTCCCACGCGGCGTCGATGTCGCCCTTGGTGCAGCGGGCCAGAGAAGCCACGGTGCAGTTCGTCACGGCGGCGGCAATGGCCTGCACGCTCTTGTGATCCATGGGAGAGGCGATGGCAAAGCCCGCCTCAATGATGTCCACGCCCAGCTTTTCCAGCTGTTTGGCCATCTCGATCTTTTCCGCCAGATTCATGCTGCATCCGGGGGACTGCTCGCCGTCCCGCAAGGTCGTGTCAAAAATTTTGATTCGTTTCATCTTTCCGTTCCTCCTGCTTGTTTTTCTCCTTAAACGACAAAAAAGCCTTCGTCTCTTCCTGTCGAAGAGACGAAAGCTCAAAACTTCCGCGGTACCACTCTCATTGGCATAGCTGCCCACTTCCGGCATCAGCCTGACCCACGTCAGACGAATCCGCCTCTTTGGTAACGGTGAGGAAATCCGGCTCCGCCTAAACACAGGTCTCAGCGAAGCTACTCAGGGGCCAGTGACATCGTTCCGCTCTGCGCTGCCTCGCAGCATCCGGCAGCTCTCTGAAGCGTCTGCGGAAGGAATTTTTCCCCGTCATCGTATTTGCGTGATATGAATTGCGATGGAGTCATGATACCTGAAAGCGGCAGGCTTGTCAAGCGGCAAATCCGTTTTTAACCATATTACCAGAATCTCTTGGAACTTCCCTGGCAAATTTTGTGCCTTTCCCGGCAGACGGTTTGCCCGTTCCCTTCACACACGCGGCCGGGAACGGGGCGCAGACCTGCCGCGGCACAGGAAAAGAGTGCGCCGCAATTTTGCGGCGCACTCCTCGGATCTCAAAAATTCAGGAAACGGTCACTTATCCTCCGAACCAACCTTGACATCCATCTTGGCTTCAAAGTACTTGACCATACCGGCCTGATCGATGTCAATATAGCCGTTATCGCCCATCCACTCCATGATCTGCATGGTGATATCCGTAACAGGCGTGTCCACGCCCAGCTTGTGGGCGAAGTGCTTGGCATTGTGGATGTCCTTCAGATGGACAGCAATGCGCGCGCCCGGCTCATAGTCCCGGTGGATAATCTTAGGCACCTTGTTGTCGTACAGCGGGCCGCCTGCAAAGCCGCAGCGGGTGGCGTCGAACGTGGTTTGCAGGTCGATGCCTGCCTTGGCGGCAAACGCGTAGCCCTCGGCAATGGCGGACAGGTACGCACCGGCGACCATGTTGTTCACCAGCTTGGTAATGCTGCCGCTGGCAGACCCGCCGGTATAAACGGGATGGCCCATGCACTCCAGCAGGGGCTTCACTTCCTCGAATACCGCCTTGTCGCCGCCGGTCATGATCGCCAGCGTGCCGGCAATGGCCATGGGATTGCCGCCGCTGACGGGAGAATCCAGCAGGTGCATTCCGGCCGCTTCGACTTCGGGATACAGCTCCTGAATGATATCCGGCGCGGTGGAATCCAGATCCAGAATGATATTGCCGGGTTTGCCGTACTGCACGGCCTGCTTGATGGAATTGATGATGATGGGGTGCGTGGGGAGCATCTGCATAATGACGTCGCAGGTCTTGTAGATGTCCACAGGATCGGAGGTGGTCTCGCCGCCGGCAGCAGCGAACTGATCCAGACGGGCCTGCGCCACGTCAAAGCCCAGAACAGGGTAGCCGCTCTTCTTCAGCACGTTCAGGGCCATAGGCAAACCCATAACACCCAGACCCAAGAAACCAATTTTTTTCATGTTTGATACCTTCCTTCTTAAGTCTTAATCATGCTAGGCAGCCATGTGGTCAGCGCGGGGATATAGGTGATCAGCATCAGGACGATCACGGAGATCAGCAGCATGGGCATCATGGCTTTCAGCGCTTTCATCAGGCGGGTCTTGGCGATCTGGTTGCAGATCAGCAGGCACAGGCCCACAGGAGGCGTGACCAGGCCAATGCACAGGTTGAAGCTCATGACGATACCGAACTGCAGGGCGTCAATATTGAACGCGGTGAGCAGCGGCGTCAGGATGGGGGTCATCATAATAATGGCGGCATTGGCCTCCATCAGCATACCGATGATCAGGAACAGGAGGTTCAGCAGCAGCAAAATCACGATGCGGTTGCTGGTGATGCTGGTGAACACATCCAGCAGCTGCTGCGGCAGGCCGGAAGTGACCACCACATAGCTGGAAGCCTTGGAAAGACCGACCATCATCATGATGGTGGCCGTGGAGACGGAGGCCTCCACAAACACCTGCGGCAGTTCGGAGAGCTTCATGTCGCGGTAAACGGTCAGGCTGATGATCAGCGCGTAGACCACAGCCACAGCCGCAGCCTCAGTGGGGGTGAAAATGCCGCCGAAAATGCCGCCCAGAATGATGATGGGCATCAGCAGCGCCCAGATGCCTTCCTTGAAGGCGTGGCCGATCTGCTTGGGCGTCTGCTTTTCGTGGGCAGGCAGGTTCTTTCTCTTGCCGTAGACCAGCGCATAGACGATCAGGCTGCCGGCCAGCAGAATACCGGGGATCACAGAACCCATGAACAGCTGAGACACCGATACGTTGGTGATGGAGGCATACACGATCAGGGTGATGGAGGGGGGGATGATGGGGCCGAGGATTGAGGAAATGGATGCAATCGCGGTGGAAAACTCGCTGGGATAGCCCTCGCGCTGCATGGCGGGAATGGTGATGCCGCCGATGGCGGAGGCCGTAGCCACGCCAGAGCCGGAAATGGCGCCGAACAGCGCGGAGGCCAGAACCGTCACCACGGCGACGCTGCCGCGGATCCAGCCGATAATGGCGTTGGCTATGTCAATGAGCTTCACCGTGATGCTGCGGGACATGATGTTGCCCGCCAAAATGAAGAACGGGATCGCCAGCAGTGAGGAGGAGTTCATACCGGCAAACAGTTTCTGGGGCAGAACCAGAGCGGGCATACCCGCCATATTCAGCGCAGCCAGCGTGCCGATTCCCAGAGCGATGTAGATGGGGAAGCCCAGAAAAGCCAACCCCAGCAGAAGAATGATTACCAACAGACCTGCGTTCATTGATCAGACACCTCCTTGGGATGGACCAGCGCCTCGACAGACTTGAGGATCACCTCAATGGACGTCAGGATCATCAGCGCAACACCGATGGGGATGCTGGCATATGGAATGGACATGGGGATCTTCAGGCCCGGCGTGACGTTGGCGGCGCCGGTGGCGCACAAGCCCAGAGAATACTGGAACAGCAGCACCATAAAGCCAATCCCGGCGATGGTGGAAATGATGGTGAAAATGTGCTTCACGCGCTCGCTGAAAAGATTGATGAGAATATCGATCTGCATATGGCTGTTGCGGCGGACAGCGATGGCGGCAGCCAGCATGACATTCAGGATAAACAGGTAGCGCGCCAGCTCCTCGCTCCACGCATTGGGGTTGGAGAACACATAGCGCAGAATGACCTGATAGACCATGATAATGACCATGACAAAGACGGAGACGGCCAGGATGACCTTTTCCACCCATTCCAACAGGTCAAGGAATTTTGAATAAAGCTTGATCATGAAATTGATTCACCTCATTGAAGAATTGCCGGCCCGCAGACGCGGACCACGGGCCGGCGGGGATTGGTTGAGAGTGGTGATCAGCCCATGGCCACAATGCGGGAAACCCAATCGGCCAGATCGGGATACTCCGTTGCGGCATAATCCTTGAAATGCTCTGCAAACTCGGCGTTATCCACCTCGATGACGGTCTTACCCTCGCTGATCAGCTTTTCCTCGGCCTCGGCCTCGCGTGCCTGCTGGGACTCGGAAATGGTCTTGCCGGCATAGTTGGCAGCCTCGGTCACGGCAGTCTGAATATCTTCGGGCAGGCTGTTGAAGTAGTTGCGGTCCATGATCAGCAGGTTGCAGCTGTAGACGTGGTTGGTCTTGATCCAGTAGTCGCAAACCTCGTCAAAGGCGTAGTTCAGGGAGTCCACCATGGGGTTCTCCTGACCTTCCACGGTACCCTGCTGTAAAGCGGTGTAGGTCTCGTTCATAGCCAGAGGGGTGGGAGCGGAGCCCATCCACTGCCAGACCTTGATGTAGCCTTCCAGGTTGGGAGCGCGCAGCTTGAAGCCGCTGAAGTCAGCCACGGTGTGCATTTCCTTGGTTGCGGTGACGATACGGGGGCTGCGGTAGGTGGCGCCCAGCAGCTTGTAGCCGGCGGCCTCGCCTACGGTTTCCTTGATCTCGTCGCCCAGATCGCTGTTCCAGACGTTCATGAAATGATCGTAGCCGGTGTACATATAAGGCATGATGTCGATATTTGCCAGCGGGGTGAAGGGAGCCAGCGTACCGACGGACTCGCACATAATGTCAGCCACACCCACGGACATACCTTCCAGAACCTCAGTGGTGGAACCCAGCTGTGCGCCGCCGTAGAGGTCGACCTGCACGCGGCCGTCCGTCAGTTCGGCGATCTTGTCTTTAAAGACGGCGGCGGTATCGTAAGCGTTATCGCCCTCAGTGGAGTTCAGAGCCATCTTCCAGACATATTCGGGAGAGGAAGAATCGCCGTCGCCGGAAGTAGAGGGGGCCGCAGGGGTGGAAGAGGAGCCTCCGCAGGCGGTGAGAGCGCCGGCAACCGCAAGAGCAGCCAAAACGCTGGCAAGAATCTTCTTTTTCATGGATGTAACCTCCTAAACATTTCACGGCTGCCGAAACACGAAATTCCGGTCTGGTTGAAGATGGAAAAAGTTTGTTAAAAATTTACCATTTTCAACATTAAATTTTAAATTCAATCCGTGAATTTAACATAACAGACTTTGCGGACAGGGTCAATGATTGTTTACTTTTTCACAACGATTTAGTAATAATGCAGACAGTAAACGTTTAATTTTTGGTGGTTTTTCAAGTATATCTTTGTTTTAAATGTCACATTTTCAAAAAAAGAGGTTGTTATGCGCTAAATTTTGTGCTATGTTGATAATGACAATGACATTTCAAAAGCAGGAGGCCTGTATGTCTTCTTTCCCTGAACAGCTGCAGGAATATGCGCTGAGCGAAATCACCCGCCGGATCCAGACCGGTGAATACCCCGTAGGTTCCCGTCTGGTAGCAAAAACCATTGCCGACTCTCTGAATATCAGCGCCACGCCTGTGGTGGCCGCCATTAACCGTCTGGCTGCTCAGGGTCTGGTGGAAACCATCCCCCGCAAGGGCGCGGTGGTGAAAACCTTTTCAACGACAGATATCGGCAATTACTTTGAAGCCAGAACCATGATCGAATGTTTTGTGGCGCATTTGGCGGTGCAGAATGTGGATAAATTCCCGGAGTCTGTCAAAAAGATGCAGGAAGCCGCCGATCAGCTGGAGCGCGTCCATGTGGAGCAGATGGACGTGGAGCAGATCCGCAAGTGGGAGACGCAGTTCCACTCGGAGCTGATCAAGCTCTCAGATAACCCGCAGCTGGAGCGGCTCTATGAGTTCAACTGGTCTGTGGGCAGCGTTTACTTTGTCTACGGCATCAAGAAGGTCTCCCCGGATAACTTCCGGGTCTCCCTGCGGGAGCATCAGAAAATTCTGGAAGCCCTTTTGAACCGGGATGCGGAGCAGCTGGAATTTCTGGTGCGGGATCACTTGCGTTTTCTGAATCAGGCAGTCAGCTGGTACAACTGACTGCGTACTCCTTTCTGTCAAGCATTGGAAAATCCCCCTGCCGGCGGCAGGGGGATTTCATGAACGTGCCGGAACGCAAATGTGTTCCGGCACGCTTTTTCGCCGTCAGGCTCAGCTCTCCAGAAACTCGCCGGGATTGACAGCTTTCCCGTCTCTGGAGACGGCAAAGTGCAGATGCGGCATATCGCTTTCCGCCGCCGCAGTGCTGCCCACTGCGCCGATGATCTGTCCGGCCGATACCTCCTCGCCCGCCGCCACGTCAGGATGCGGCTGCAAATTGGCGTAGGTGGTCTGATAGCCGTCGTCATGGGCCAGCACCACAGTGGTTCCCAGCAGGGGATCCTCCGTCACGGCCTGTACCGTTCCGCCGCAGGCCGCCAGCACTGCGGCGCCGGAGTCGGCGGCGATATCCACCCCGTCGTGGGTGCGCCAATCCCCCAGCGTCTGGTTATACACCAGCTCCTCCATGGAAAAGGCCGTCAGCACCTCACCGCGCAGCGGTTCCACAATGAGCCGCGGCGCTTCTGCCGCGGCCGGGGCGGGATCGGCCGCCGGGGGTTCCGAAGCGGCTTCCTGCACAGCCGGTTCCGGCTTCAGAGTCTCCACCGGCTGCTCGACCGTTTTTTCCGGCATTTCCACTGGCTGGGAAACCGGGATCTGCGGCGTGACCTGCGTCTGTCCAGCCGGTTCCTCTCCGCCGGAGAGCAGCAGCCAGCCGCAAACGCCCACAATGGCAAGGCACACTGCCAGCGTGCCGTAAAACCCAACGCCGGAAAGCACTTTCCTTACATTTCCTTCCATATGCATCCTCCCTTACAGAATCAGGTACGGAGGAAGTATGGACAGGAATTTTTTTCTTTATACTTTTCCCCGGATATTCCTGGCACTTTTTCACGGAATCCGTAAAAATCCCCCGGAGTCCATCACTCCGGGGGATCGGATCAGGTCTTGTAGATGCCGCCGCCCACAAATTCCCGCAGCAGTGACGTCTGGGGTACGTCGTCCGCCGGGATGGGCAGAAAATAGTCCAGGAATTTCAGCAGCCGCTTAGCCTCCACATACTCCTCGCTGTCCCGCGGCACGCCGAAGAGCAGGGGCTGCACATAGGGCTTCAGCAGGGCTGTTTCGTAAAGCAGAGCGGAATTGAACACCATATCGGCGCTGTCCTGATAGGGGAAGATATTCTGCTCCTCACCCCGGCGGACAGAGGGCCACATTTTGATGGTGGCCTGTGCGCCGTAGCCGCGGGTGCGGGCGTCCCGCTCGATGCGGCGCAGCAGCCGGGCATCCGTGGTGGGGATGCGGTTGTGGTCGTCGATGTTCAGGGTGGTCAGGCAGCTGATATAGATTTTGTACTTGCTCTCCCTGGGCAGAGAATGGGAGAATTCGTCGTTCAGGCAGTGGATGCCCTCGATCACCAGCACATCGCCGGGGCCGAGGGTCAGCTTGTCGCCGTTGTACTCCCGGACGCCCTTCTTGAAGTTGTAAGTGGGCATATCCACTGTCTCGCCCTTCAGCAGACGGCTCATGTCGCTGTTGAACTGCTCCACATCCATGGCCCCCAGCCCCTCAAAATCGTACTGGCCGTTGGCGTCCTTCGGTGTATCCTCCCGGTTGCGGAAGTAATTGTCCGTGGCGATGGGATGGGGCCGCAGGCCGCAGGCCAGCAGTTGGGTGGACAGGCGGTGGGAGAAGGTGGTCTTGCCGGAGGAGGAGGGGCCTGCAATCATCACGAAACGGACATCCTTCCGGGCGGCGATCTCCTCTGCAATGTCGCCGATCCGCTTTTCCATCAGCGCCTCATGGGCAAGGATCAGCTGGGTGGCGTTGCCGGAGGCCACAATATCGTCCATCTCGCCGACGTTGGAGATGTCCATGGAGGCGGTACGCCCCTCTGCGTCGTGCATAGCCCGGAACACCTTCATGGAAGGGGTGAACGCCCCCACCTGCTCCGGGTTTTCCAGCGCAGGCAGCCGGAGGATGAAGCCGTCCTCAAAAGGCTCCAGTGCAAACCACTTGAGATAGCCGGTATCCGGCACCATGTAGCCGTAGAAATAGTCGGTAAAGCCGTCCAGCGTGTAGAGGTTCACGCGGGAGCTGATGCGGTATTTCAGGATGCGTGCCTTGTCCTCCATGCCGTTGGCCTTCAGGAAGGCTATGGCGTCCTCGATGTCCACGGAGCGCTTTTCGATGGGAAGCGCCTGCTCTGCCAGTTCTCTCATTCTCTGTTCCACTTCGGCCAACAGACCGGCATTGAGGTCAAACGCGCCCCATGCCCGGCAGAACAGGGCGTTGCTGAGGGAGAACTGTGCAGAGACATTCCGGATGTTTTCCCGGCCCACCACGTCATAAAACGCCTTGAGCATCAGCAAAATGGCGCTGCGCTCGTAAGTCTGATGTCCCGGCTTGTCCGCGCCGGTGATCATGGAGAGGGTGCAGTCCCGCTCAAGGGTCTTGTAAAGCTCCCGGAGCTTGCCCTCCCGGTTTACCAGCAGGATTTGGTAGGGATATTCCGCCTGAAAATCGGCGGCGATGGTTCGGTAGGCGGTGCCGTAGGGGTACTGGCGCACCGTGCCGTTGACGGTCACGTTTATCATCTTCGCAGTTTCCATAAGGGGCCTCCTTCTATCATCTGATCTGGACCGGTCCGCAGAGCGGCGGTCGGTTTCTTAACGGTTTATAAATATTATAATGGCTGGCGGCAGGGGATTCAATGGGCAAACAGGCAGGATCTGCCCTCATCGGAACAGTTTTCACTTTGTTCATGTTTTGCGTGCGATCCTGCCCGTACAGCGCGGCGCAAAAAAGCAGTTCCCGGAAGCGATGCTTCCGGGAACTGAACAGAGGTTTGTTATTTGACGATCAGGGTCTGGCCGTCCATCTCCTCCGGCACAGCAAGACCCATGACATCCAGAATCGTCGGCGCAATGTCTGCCAGACGGCCTTTCCGCAGCTCCGTTCCGGCGCCGCAGAGAATGAACGGCACCGGGTTGGTGGTGTGCGCCGTCATGGGGCTGCCGTCCGGCTGGGTCATGACCTCGGCGTTGCCGTGGTCGGCGGTAATCATGGCGATGCCGCCCATCTTCATGGTGGCGTCCACCACCCGGCCCACGCAGGTATCCACGGTTTCCACAGCCCGCACCGCCGCGTCGAACACGCCGGTATGGCCTACCATGTCGCAGTTGGCGAAGTTCAGGATGATCACGTCATACGCGCCGGACTCGATCCGCTCCACGCATTTGTCCGCCACCTCGTCGGCGCTCATCTCCGGCTGAAGATCGTAGGTCGCCACCTTGGGGGAGGGAACCAGCACCCGATCCTCGCCGGGGAACTGAGTCTCCACGCCGCCGTTGAAGAAGAAGGTCACATGGGCATACTTCTCCGTCTCCGCAATCCGCAGCTGAGTCAGCCCCATGGAGCTGAGATACTCGCCCAGACCGTTCCGCACGGAAAGCCGGGGATAGGCCACCTCCACGTTGGGCATGGTGGCGTCGTACTCCGTGGTGCATACAAAAGTGACGGGGAAATACTGCCGGGTAAACCCGTTGAAATCAGGGTCCACAAAAGCGCGGGTGATCTCCCGCGCGCGGTCAGGGCGGAAGTTGAAGAAGATCACGCTGTCATGGTCGGAGATGGTGCCGTCCGGGTCGCAGATCACCGGCTCCACAAATTCGTCGGTAACGCCGTTGGCGTAAGCATTCTTCACAGCGGCCACCGGAACAGGGTTGATCGCAGCACCTTCACCGTAAACCATGGCGTCATAGGCGGCCTCCACCCGGTCCCAGCGTTTGTCCCGGTCCATGGCGTAAAACCGTCCCATCACGGTGGCGATTTTGCCCACGCCCAGTTCCCGGCACTTTTCCACTGTCCGGGCCACAAAGTCCGCGCCGGAGGTGGGAGACACATCCCGCCCATCCAGAAATGCGTGGATGTAAACCTTTTCCAGTCCCCGGTCTCTGGCCATCTTCATCAGGGCAAACAGATGCTCCAGGTGGGAGTGAACGCCGCCGTCGCTGAGCAGGCCCATGAGATGCAGGGAGGAATTGTGTTCCCGGCAGGCGTCCATGGCGCGGACATAGGCCGGATTTTCAAAAAAGCTCCCATCGTCAATGGCTTTGCTGATGCGGGGCAGATCCTGAAACACCACCCGGCCTGCGCCGATATTGGTATGGCCCACCTCGCTGTTGCCCATCTGTCCGGCAGGCAGACCCACATCCAGCCCGGATGCGGACAGCTCCGTGTGGGCGAACTCCTGAAAGAACTGCTCCAGACGCGGTGTGGCGGCGGCAGCAACGGCGTTGCCCTCCGTCTCATGCCGCAGGCCGAAGCCGTCCATGATGATAAGCGTGGTCGGAGTTTTATTCATAGAAACCTCATTTCGCATAACCCTTTATAAAGATCCGGTCCGCCCTTGGCGGAACCATACCCGTCGAAGGCGCACCGGCGCGTCTCCGACGCAGCGGAATGAACCATCGTTCTCCGCTTCACAGGCCGGCAAGAGGGAAGCCGAGGGGGAGTCTGCTCCCCCTCGAAGAATTATTCCTGATTGGCCGCGTTGACGATCTCCACGAACTGTTCGGGCTTCAGGGAAGCGCCGCCGATGAGACCGCCGTCGATGTCGGGCTGAGCCAGCAGCTCCACTGCATTCTTGGGATTCATGCTGCCGCCGTACTGAATGGTGACGCTGCGGGCCACACGGGCGCCGTACAGGCCGCGGATCACAGTACGGATGTTGGAGCAGACCTCGCCGGCCTGCTCGGCCGTGGCGGTCTTGCCGGTGCCGATGGCCCAGATAGGCTCATAGGCGATGATGCAGCGGCGCAGCTTCTCAGCGGGGACGCCGCTGAGCGCACTCTTGACCTGTAGTGCGATCCACTCGTTGGTAATGCCGGTTTCCCGCTGTTCCAGACTCTCACCCACGCAGATGATGGGGTTCATACCGGCGTTCAGCACGGCGTGAACCTTCTTGTTGACAGTCTGATCCGTCTCACAGAAATACTGGCGGCGCTCACTGTGGCCCACAATGACGTACTTCACGCCCAGATCCTTCAGCATATCGGCAGAAACCTCGCCGGTGTAAGCGCCTTTTTCCTCAAAGTAGACATTCTCAGCGCCCACGGAGATCCGCAGATCCTTGAACGCCTTCATGGCAATGGAAATATTGCAGGCAGGAACGCAGATCAGCGTGTCACACCACTTGGCGCGGGGCATGATCTTCTTCAGCTCCTCAGCAAATTTCTTGGTCTCGGTGGCGGTCATGTTCATTTTCCAGTTGCCGGCGATCACGGTCTTACGGTATCTGCGATTCATAATCGTTACTCCTCTTCTACTTTCTGTAATTAAATCATTCGTATCATGAACCCAAAACGGGCGGAAAAGCCCTTTTGGGCGACGAGTGCTGCAAAAACCTATTATTTTATAGCGAAAGCGGCTGGTTTTGTCAAGCATTTTTCAAAAAACGCGCCGTTTTTTGAGAAAATCGCGTACCGTGCGTTACCGCAGTCAGTTAAGCCGCAATCCCGCAGCAGCGGTCAGACGCCGTTTATCGATCCAGCAGGCAGGCCACGCCGGGCAGTTCCTTGCCCTCCATGAATTCCAGAGACGCGCCGCCGCCGGTGGAGATATGGGTCATCTTGTCGGCATAGCCCAGCTGTTCCACAGCTGCGGCGCTGTCGCCGCCGCCGATGATGGTGATAGCGGAAGTTTTGCTGAGGGCCTCGGCCACTGCCTTGGTGCCGGCGGCAAAAGCCGGGAACTCAAAGACGCCCATGGGGCCGTTCCAGATCACGGTCCCTGCGTCCGCCACGGCGTCGCAGTACAGCTTCACGGTCTCAGGGCCGATGTCCAGCCCCTGCCACCCGGCGGGGATCTCGCCGGACTTGACCACCCGGCTGTTGGCGTTGGGGGCAAAGGCGTCGGCAATCACGGTATCCACCGGCAGCAGCAGCTTCACGCCCTTGGCCCTGGCTTTTTCCACCATTTCCAGCGCGTAGGACTCCCAGTCGGCTTCCAGCAGGCTGTCGCCCACCTGACCGCCCTGCGCGGCGGAGAAGGTGTAGGCCATGCCGCCGCCGATGATCACGGTATCGGCAATTTCCAGCAGATTGTTGATCACGCCGATCTTGGAGGAGACCTTACTGCCGCCAAGAATCGCCACCAGGGGCCGTTTGGGATTGGCCAGCGCACCGCCGATGACCTCCAGCTCCTTTTCAATCAGGAAGCCGGAGACGGCGGGGAGATAAGCGGCTACGCCGGCAGTGGAGGCGTGAGCGCGGTGAACAGCGCCGAAAGCGTCGGACACATAAACGTCAGCCAGGGAGGCAAGCTTCTCGGCAAATGCCGGGTCGTTTTTCGTTTCGCCCTTTTCAAAGCGGGTGTTTTCCAACAGCAGAACCTGACCGGGCTGCAAAGCGGCGGCCTTTTCCTGCGCGTCCTTGCCAACTACATCGTGAGCAAACAGGACTTCCTGCCCCAGAAGCTCAGCCAGCCGCGCCGCCACAGGGGCCAGCGTCAGCTTTTTCAGGGACTTCTCCCATGCTTCTTCGGTCAGCTCGGCAGGGGCTTTGCCCTTTTCCGTCTGTTTCTTCACCCACTTGTCATAGTCCGGCTCCGGCTTGCCCAGATGGGAGCAGGCGATCACGGCCGCCCCCTGCTCCAGCAGATATCGAATGGTGGGCAGCGCCGCCACGATCCGCTTGTCGCTGGTGATCTCGCCGGTCTTTTTGTCCTGCGGCACGTTGAAATCGCAGCGCAGCAGAACCTTTTTGCCTTTTACGTCAATGTCGCGGACAGTTTTCTTCTGATAATTCATAAGCAGACTCCTATTCAGTTATCGTTTCGGCTTCTTCGGTTTTTCGCAGTTCTGATGCATGACGCCCTCCACGGGGCATGAACCGCAGGCGGACGGCTTCCGGCTGTGTTTACGCTTCGGCCATTTCCCCCACGCCCAGCAGGCCGGGGAATTGATTCTGACGCAGCGCTTCGTATACGCACACCGCCACGGTGTTGCTGAGATTCAGGCTCCGGGCCTCGTCGATCATGGGCAGACGGATACAGCGTTCCCGGAATCGCTCCCGGAAATCCATGGGCAGCCCCGCCGTCTCCTTGCCGAAAAAGATCCAGCAGTCGGGAGAAAACCGGGCTTCCTGATAGGAACGGGGCGCTTTCGTGGTGGTGAGCCAGCAGTCCCCGGCCGCTTCCGGATGCTTTGCAAAAAAGTCGTCCAGGTTTTTGTAGTCAAAGACCTCCACCAGATGCCAGTAGTCCAATCCGGCCCGCTTAACCGCCCGGTCGGAAATGTCGAATCCCAGTGGCCGAATCAGATGCAGGCGGCTGCCGGTGGCGGCACAGGTGCGGGCGATATTGCCGCAGTTCTGGGGGATCTCAGGCTCCACCAGTACAATATTCAGCACAGATACGTCCCCCTTTTTGTTTGAATGGCTTTCATTGTAATCCTTTACTGCCGGAAATTCAACTATTTTATGTGGAAATCCCCATTTCTTTTCGCTGCGCGCCGGGAAATTTTCAACAAAAGGCGGAAATTGCCCATCCCTGCGGAAAGCCCCGCCGGGGCTGCCGGTTTTCTGGTGGCTTTGATAAAAACAATAAGAATTTCCAGAAAGATTTGGGGAATTTACCGTGATATTTTTTTTCGAAACGCTGGATTTCCCGCAAAAGTTTGGTATAATGACACTGTACGTGTCTTAACACATGGCCGTGTAAGCGTTCATCACGGTTCATGAGCAAACATGACTGACAGGAGGGAAGCCGTTCCATGGATCTGTGCCGCGCCGTATTTCTGATGGAGGAGGATGCCTCCATACCCGTTGACGGAAAACCGCTGATGCTGGAAGCCATACTGGGCCGTCCTATTCTGGAACGGGCCGCAAAACAGTGCATGGCAGATGGTGTTCAGCGGTTTTTTGTTGTCTGCCCGCCCCGTTTTGTCAAGGAGGCAGCCGCCTGCTTCCCGGAGGGGACAGACGTTACGTTCTCCGAGCAGCACGCGCAGCTGCTGAACTTTCTGGATAACGACGAAAACACGCTGGTTCTCTGCCGCGCCGCTCTGCCCTTTGCACAGGCGGGTCCGGGATTTGCCTATGCCGCCCCCGGCCATGAGCTGCGGAGCGTATGGCAGGAAAAGATGACCAACTCCATTTCCGGCGCATCACTGGTCTCCGGCTGGCTGCCAATCTTCGGGCCGGAAACCATCGCCGAGCTGGAACCGGTACTGGCGGAGCTGGAAAAGCAGCAGTAATTTCTATTTGAACTTCTAACAATTTATATAAGAAAAGCGAGGGAGTTTCCTATGATTTCTCACGGGAAGGATATCAAAATCTTCTGCGGCAACGCAAACCAGCCTCTGGCAGAGGAAATCTGCCGCATGATGGGTACCAAGCTGGGCGAGGCGGAGGTCAAGAGCTTCGCCGACGGCGAGGTTTCCGTTTCTCTGTATGAGACTGTCCGCGGCAGCGACGTGTTCGTGGTTCAGTCCACCTGCAAACCCGTCAACGACAACCTGATGGAGCTGCTGGTGATGATCGACGCCCTGCGCCGCGCATCCGCCGGCCGGATCACCGCCGTGATCCCCTATTTCGGCTACGCCCGTCAGGATCGTAAGGCCAAGGCCCGCGATCCCATCTCCGCCAAGCTGGTGGCAAACATGATCACCGCCGCCGGCGCTGACCGCGTGCTGACCATGGACCTCCACGCCTCCCAGATCCAGGGCTTCTTCGACATTCCTGTGGACAATCTGCTGGGCAATCCCATCTTCGTGGATTACTATGCCAAGAAGTTCGGCAACAAGTGCGAGGACATGATCGTGGTCTCTCCCGACGTGGGTTCCGTTGCCCGCGCCCGCGCTTTTGCCCAGAAGCTGCATATGCAGATGGCCATCGTGGACAAGCGCCGTCAGAAGGCCAACCAGTGCGAGGTCATGAACGTCATCGGCGACGTGAAGGGCAAGGACTGCATCCTCTTTGACGACATGGTGGATACCGCCGGTTCCCTGTGCAACGCCGCCAAGGCCATCGTGGAAGTGGGCGGCGCCAACAAGGTCTATGCCTGCGCCAGCCACGGCGTTCTCTCCGGCCCCGCTATTGACCGTCTGGAAGCCAGCAACATTGAGGAGCTGGCCCTGCTGGACACCATCCCGGCCCATCCTGAGGCAGTCCGCGCCCGGATCAAGTATCTGAGCGTTGCCGCCATGTTCTCCGAGGCCATTGAGCGCACCTATCAGGAGGTTTCCATCTCCAAGCTGTTCCGCTGAGCGCCGGCCCTCAATTACACATCGTATCCAAAAGGCGGGGAAGCAGACTTGCTTCCCCGTTTCCTTTGGTATATGATACAAGCAAACAAGGAGGATTTTCCATGATTTTTGAACGATCCGGCGGGGCTGTGGACTGGCTCATCGTGGGGCTGGGCAATCCCGGCCAGAAGTATGAGCATACTCGCCACAACATGGGCTTTCTCACGGTGGATCTGCTGGCGGAGCAGCTGAACGTGAAGCTCAACAAGGTGAAATTCAAGTCCGCCTACAACATTGTCCGCTTTGCGGGGCAGAAGTGCCTTGTGATGAAGCCTCAGACCTATATGAACCTCTCCGGCGAGGCGGTGCATGAGGCGGTGCAGTTCTATAAAATTCCCGCAGACCACGTGCTGGTGATCTATGACGACGTGTCCCTGCCTGTGGGCAAGCTGCGGGTGCGGCCCACCGGCTCTGCCGGCGGACACAACGGCATTAAGAACATCATCGCCCATCTGGGAACGCAGGAGTTCCCCCGCATCAAGATCGGCACCGGCGCACCGGCCAGCGGCGGGGCGGAGATGATCGACTGGGTGATCGGCGTTCCCTCTCAGGCAGAGCGGAAAATTCTGGTTGACAGCTTTGAGCGGGCTGTCAAAGCGGCGGCTGACATCCTTGAAAACGGCTGTCAGAAAGCCATGAACGATTATAACTGAGGTTCCCGCATAAACTGAAAACGGAAGGCACACTGTCCCGCCAAGGGGGCAGTGCGCCTGTTTGCGCGTGCCATGGATTTTTGTCAGGAGGTGTCGGATGGACGCATTTTTGAAAACCTTACAGACTCTGCCGGAGGTTGCCGAGCTGGTCAGCCGGGTGGAAAACGGCGGCTGCCCCGCCGTCCTCACCGGCACCCAGCCGGTGCAGCGGGCCTGCATCGGCGCGGCGGTAGCGGACGGGGCAAAGCGCCCTATGGTATTTCTCTGCGCCGATGAGCGGGAGGCCCAGCAGCTGGCAGGCGACCTGAAAAGTCTGACCGGCACGGAGCCTGTGACCTTTTTTGCCAGAGAATGGCAGTTCCGGCCCAACGCCGTCTCCTCCCGTGAATGGGAGCGGAGCCGTCTGGCGGCGCTGCACCGAATGGCGCAGGGCGCTGCGCCGGTGGTGGTTGCCACAGTGGACGCCCTTCTGGCCCGGACCATGCCGCGGCCGCGTCTGGCGGCGCTGTCCGTTACGCTGGAACCCGGCGGACGGGCGGATCTGAACCGGCTGACCGCCCAGTTGATGCAGGCGGGCTACACCCGCTGCGATCAGGTGGAGGGCGTGGGACAGTTTGCCCTCCGGGGCGGGATTCTGGACGTGTTCTCCCCCCTGATGGAGCAGCCGGTGCGCTGCGAGTTTTTCGACGATGAGATCGACTCCATCGGCGCTTTCGATCCCGGCACCCAGCGGCGGACGGAAAACGTGTCCTCCGCCCTGCTGCTGCCGGCGGCGGAGATCCTGCCGGAGCTGACCCCCGGTGGCCCGGCGCATCTGGCGGAGGAGCTGGAAAAGCTGGCCGCCAAGTACGTTAAGAAAGAAAACGGAGAGAAAATTGCCCAGACACTCCAGGCTGACGCCGAGCGTTTCCGGAACGGCGCGGAGGTCAATGGTCTGGACCGCTACCTGAACCTGATCTACCCGGACGCCGACAGCGGCGTGGACTATCTGCCGGAGGATGCGGTGGTCTTTCTCTGTGAAGGCGGCCGTATCGAGCAGCGGGTCAAAAACCTGCTGCTCCAGCTCCGGCAGGATACGGAGACCCTGATGGGAGCCGGATTGATGGTGGGAGACGCGGCGGAGGTCTGCCTGTCCGGCGAGGCGCTCTTCGCCCGGCTGGCGGATTTCCCGGTGGTCATGCTGGACGCCCTGCCCACCTCGCGCCATCCCCTGAAGCCCAGAGGACTGCTGACCGTCAACGCCCGCCAGCTCAGCTCCTACGGCGGCAGTCTGGAAACCGCCGTCACGGATCTGGAGCACTATCGGAACACTGGCAGCGCCGTGCTGGTACTCTGCGGTGGGGAAGTGCGGGCCAACAACCTGCTGCGGCTGCTGGAAGGCCGGAATATCCCCGCCGTGCTGGATCTGAAAGGGGCTGCCATGCCCGGCCCCGGCGAACTACGGATCACCGTCGGTGCTCTGTCCGCCGGATGCGAATGGCCGTCTCTGAAGCTGGCCGTTCTGACGGAAGGGCAGCTGACTGCTGTCGCCCAGAAAAAGCGGAAGCTGAAAAAGGACTCCAACCGGCAGAAGCTGCAATCCTTCACCGACCTTTCCCCCGGCGATCTGGTGGTGCATGAGCATCACGGCATCGGCCGGTTCGTTGGCATCCAGCGGATGCCGGTGGACGGCGTGGAAAAGGATTATATCAAGATCGACTATGCCGGGGGCGACTGTCTGTACGTTCCCGTGACCCAGCTGGATCTGGTGAGCAAGTACATCGGCGGCGGGGAGGAGCAGGAGCGCACCCGGCTGAACAAGCTGGGCGGCACGGAGTGGGCCAAGCAGAAAACGAAGGCCCGGAAGGCCGCCAAGGATCTTGCGGCGGGCCTGACCAAGCTGTACGCCGAGCGGCAGCGCCGCCCCGGCTTTGCCTTTTCACCGGATTCCCCGTGGCAGACGGAGTTTGAGGAGGCATTTCCCTATGCCGAGACCGGCGACCAGCTGCAGGCCATTGCCGACATCAAGAAGGACATGGAGCAGCCCCGGCCCATGGATCGCCTCCTCTGCGGCGACGTGGGCTACGGCAAGACGGAGGTGGCGCTCCGGGCGGTGATGAAATGTATTCTGGACGGCAAGCAGGCCGCCATTCTGGTACCCACCACCGTTCTGGCTCAGCAGCACTATGCCACAGCCTGCGGCCGGTTCAAGGATTTTCCGGTGAAAATCGAGGTACTCTCCCGCTTCACCACCGCCAAAGAGCAGAAGCGGATCCTGGAAGCGGCCCGTACCGGCAATCTGGATCTCCTGATCGGCACCCACAAGCTGCTGCAAAAAAACATGGAATTCAAGGATCTGGGGCTGCTGGTCATCGACGAGGAGCAGCGCTTCGGCGTGACCCACAAGGAGCGGCTCAAGGAGATGAGCCGTCAGGTGGACGTGCTGACCCTCTCCGCCACGCCCATTCCCCGAACGCTGAACATGGCCCTCTCCGGCCTGCGGGATATGTCCACCATCGAGGAGCCGCCTGCTGACCGCCAGCCGGTGCAGACCTATGTGCTGGAGCACGACTGGACGATTCTGGAGGACGCCATGCGAAAGGAGCTGGCCCGCGGCGGCCAGATCTACTACCTTCACAACCGGGTGGAAACCATCGACCTGACAGCCTCCCGCATCCAGAAGATGCTGGGGCCGGAGGTGCGGGTGGTGGTGGGCCACGGCAAGATGAGTGAGCAGGAGCTGTCCGCCGTCATGCAGGCCATGGTGGACGGAGAGGCGGATATTCTGGTCTGCACCACCATCATTGAAACCGGCATCGACATTCCCAACGTCAACACCCTCATCATGGAAGATGCCGACCGGCTGGGACTTGCCCAGCTGCACCAGATCCGTGGACGGATCGGCCGCAGCACCCGCCGGGCTTACGCCTATCTCACCTATCGGAAAGGAAAGATCCTGCAGGAGAACGCCGCCAAGCGGCTGGCGGCCATCCGGGAATATGTGGAGTTCGGCTCCGGCTTCAAGATCGCCATGCGGGATCTGGAAATCCGGGGCGCTGGCAACCTGCTGGGGCCGGAACAGTCCGGCTATCTTATGAGCGTAGGCTACGATCTGTATCTGAAGCTGCTGGAGGAGGCCGTTCTGGAGGAACGGGGCGAGGAGAAGAAGATCGAAACGGAGTGTTCCGCCGATCTGACCCTGAACGCCAACATCCCGGAGCGGTATATCGCCTCCCCGGAGCAGCGGATGGATCTCTACCGGCGCATCGCCGCCATCCGTACCAACGACGATGCTTCCGACCTGATGGACGAGATGATCGACCGGTATGGCGAACCGCCCAAGCCGGTGCTGGCTCTGCTGGACGTGGCGCTGCTGCGCTCTGCCGCCGCCAAAGCAGGGGTCTCCGACATCACCCAGAAGCAGGATACGCTACGCTTCACGCTGGCTGTGTTCCGGCCGGAGGCGCTGGTGCAGGTGTGCGGGCTGGCCAAGTACAAATTCCGCCTGACGCTTGCCGCCGGAGAGATCCCCATGCTGAAACTGAAGCTGAAACCCGGCGCGGATGTGCTGGAAACGGCGCTGGAGCTGGTGGAGGATCTGAAGCTGGCCGGGCAGCCGGTAAAATAACGAATCGGCGTCCTCCTGCTCTTGTGAAAGCGGGAGGACATCCTGCCGGGCGGTTTCGCCGCCGGAAAGCGCAGGCAGCTTTCGGCCGGTTTTGGGCCTCATGACAAAAAAGCGTGGAAAATTCTCAAAAAAGCCGTAGGGTTTACCCGATTGCAATTTTCAGCGCATTTTCTTATAATAGCTATTACAGTAATAAGAACTACTGATTGCGGAGGAAATACATATGGCAGTCAAACTGGAATTGTACCGCGTTTTTAAAGAGGTGGCGGAAACCGGGAATATCTCGGCGGCAGCAAAAAACCTGTATATCTCCCAGTCGGCTGTGAGCCAGTCTGTCAAGCAGCTGGAAACGGCTTTGCAGGCTCGTCTGTTTGCCCGCTCCCCCCGCGGCGTGACCCTGACGGGAGAGGGACAGATGCTCTATCAGTACGTCCGCAACGCGCTGGGGCTGCTGGCTACCGGCGAGGACAAGCTCTCCCAGGCACAGCAGCTGCTGCTGGGAACCCTGACCATCGGTGCCAGCGACACCGTGACCGGGCAGTTCCTGACGCCTTATCTGGACGCCTTCCATCACCAGCACCCCGGCATCCGGCTGAAGATCGTCTCCGGCCGCAGCGCCAAGGTGCTGAGTATGCTGCGCTCCGGCGCGGTGGACATCGCCTTCGCCTCCTCGCCCAAGGACAGCGCACTGGACGCGTGGCCCTGCTTTGCAACCCACTCCGTCTTTGTGGCGGGAAAGAACTACGACTGCAACTTCGACAAGATTTATACCCGACAGGAAATCGCGGAATTCCCCCTGATCCTGCTGGAACGCAAGGCCAGTTCCCGCGTCTTTCTGGAGCATGAATTTTTGAAGGCCGGCGTGACCCTGACGCCGGAGATCGAGCTTTCCTCCCGGCAGCTGCTGGTGACCCTTGCGGGCATCGGTCTGGGCGTAGCGGGCGTCACACTGGAATTTGTCCGAAAGGATCTGGAAAGCGGCGATATCCGTCTGCTGAAAACGGATTTCACCATCCCGGAACGCAGCGTGGATATGTGTACACTGAAAGAAGTCCCGCCTACGGCGGCGGCCTCTGCCTTCATGGAAATGGTTCAGAAGGACGGATAAGCGGCTTGGAACAGTTTCTCCTGATTTTTGAATTGATCGGAACCGTGGCCTTTGCCGCTTCCGGCGCTCTTGTGGGGATCCACAAGGATATGGACGTTTTCGGCGTATGTATCCTGGGGCTGACCACAGCCTGCGGCGGCGGTATGGTGCGGGACGTGCTGCTGGGCAATACACCCCCTGCGGCTTTCCAGAACCCCACCGATTCCGCTGTAGCGGTAGTCACCGCCCTGATCCTGTTTCTCTCCGGCGTGCGGCATCTGCTGATGGGCAACCAGCAGCGCTACGACCTGCTCATGCTGCTGATGGACAGCGCGGGGCTTGGGATCTTCACCGTGATGGGCGTCCGGGTGGCGTGGCACTGTGCGGAAAACCCGTCCCTGTATCTTCTGGTATTTGTAGGCGCCGTTACCGGCGTCGGCGGCGGCTTGATGCGAGACATCATGGCCGGGGACACCCCCTATATCTTTGTCAAGCACATCTATGCCTGTGCGTCTCTGGCCGGTGCGCTGCTGTGCGGGCTGCTGTGGCAGACCGCCGGGGAAATGACTTCCATGCTGGCCGGAGCAGGTCTGGTATTCGCCATTCGATGCCTTTCCGCGCATTACCGCTGGAATCTGCCCAAGACGCACGACTGAGCGCAGTGAAAAATTCCGGGGCTTGTCCGCCGGTTTGCCGGGTTCCCGGTGAGAAAGGACTTGCGCGAAAGCTGCAAGTCCGCTATAATTCAGAGCTGTTTTTCGGACAAAGGAGGTTTTCGCGTGTCTGCGTGTCCGCATACGGAACAATTTCTGCTGGAACAGCTGAGCCGCCATCCGGCGTCCCAGCTTCAGGATCTGCGAAAAGCTCTGCATCAGAGCGCCTTTGGCTGCGGCCATCTGGTGGAGGATCCCTCGGCAGCAGCAGACTGGATTCGCCGGGAAGCGGCGGAGTCCGCGTCTGCCGATCAGGAGGTTGAACGTCTGGACGGCCCATGGAGCCGGGTGCCGCTGGGGATGCTGGCGGACAGCCTGACGCCGGAAACGCTGGCGGCTGCCTTTGCCGCATCCGCCGCCATTCCGGGGGAGGATACCCACGGACTGGAACAGCGGCTGGAAACCCTGCTGGCACTGATCCGGGACAGAAAGCTGCCTTTCTCTCTTTCCGATGCGGAAGCCGAAATCAACGCATGGAGGGCGGCGGGTTATCCGGCCTGCCACCACTCCGATGCCTACCGCGCCGCCTATCGTCCGGCTTACCGGGTATTGCATAAGCGTTATGTCCGATTGCTGCCGCTGCTGGCGGCCATCGACCATGCGCTGGCATCAAAGCCTCGTGTGCTGCTGGCTGTTGAGGGCGGCTCCGCCAGCGGTAAAAGCACGCTGGCAGACCTGCTGGCCGGGCTTTACCCGGACAGTGCGGTATTCCACGCCGATGATTTCTTTCTCCGGCCGGAGCAGCGGACGGAGGCGCGCTACGCCCAGCCCGGCGGCAATCTGGACCGGGAGCGGCTGGAAACTGAGATTTTGATTCCCCTCAGCCGCGGTGAAAACCCGGAATACCGCCCCTTTGACTGCCGCGCCATGTCGCTGGCAGCGCCCCAACACGGCCAGGTCGCCCGGCTGAATATTGTGGAAGGCTCCTACAGCCTGCACCCGGAGCTGGAGCGCTGCTATGATCTGTCGGTATTCCTTGAGATCTCGCCGGAGACGCAACGCCGCCGCGTTCTGGAGCGAAACGGCCCGGAGTGGGGCCAGCGCTTCTTTGAGCGGTGGATTCCGCTGGAAAATACCTATCATGAAGCAACCCGGACAGCGGAACGCTGCACCCTGCGTCTGGAGGAGGAACCATGAAGCTTGTCATTATCGACGGACAGAGCGGCCGCATGGGCGCTTTGCTGGCGGAGCGGATCAAGGCGGCCAAGCTGCCCTGCGAAGTACTGGCGGTGGGTACCAACGCCATCGCCACAGCGGCCATGATGAAGGCCGGCGCCGATCAGGGAGCCACCGGGGAAAACCCGGTGCTGGTGGCCTGCCGCACGGCAGACGTCATTGCCGGCCCCATCGGTATCCTCTCAGCGGACGCCCTGTTGGGGGAGATCACCCCCGCCATGGCAGTCGCCGTGGGGCAAAGCCCCGCAAAAAAGCTGCTGCTGCCGGTAAACCGCAACTGCGGCCACACCGTGGTCGGCGTCCGGGATCTGACCCTTTCCCAACTGGCGGACGAGCTGGTAGAGCAGCTCCGTCCCCTGTGCCAAGAAGCACCCGTAACCCTGTAATCCACCGGCCAAGCCGGTATTTATAAAGTCCCCGCATCTCTCAACTGTGCCAGAAGGCACATCTCCCGTTCAAGACGGCAAATTTCTATTTGAAAGGGAGAATTTCCAATGAATCAAACCAACTTCAAGTCCCTGCTGCGGCATATGGTCTATGCCGCCGTCTGTCTGGCGCTGTGCATGGTGCTGCCCTTCCTGACCGGGCAGATCCCCCAGATCGGCAGTGCGCTCAGCCCCATGCACATTCCCGTGCTGCTGGCCGGCTTCCTCTGCGGCCCCTGGTGGGCCATGGCGGTAGGCTTCGCCGCGCCGATGCTGCGCCACGTCTGGATGGGGATGCCCCCGCTGATCACCGCCATTGCCATGAGCTTTGAACTGGCGGGCTACGGTCTGTTTTCCGGCCTGCTGTACCGGTTGCTGCCGAAGAAGACCGTCAACATCTATGTGTCCCTCATCGGTGCCATGATTCTGGGCCGGATCATCTGGGGCATTGCCATGGTGGTCATCTCCGGCGTCACTGGCTCCGCCTTCACATGGAGCGCATTCATGGCCGGCGCGCTGCTGAATGCCATTCCCGGCATCATCCTCCACATCGTGCTGATCCCCATTCTGGTGATGGCCCTGAAGCGGGCCAAGGTGCTGGACGCCTGATTTGGCAGATCCGTGAACCGTCCCGGATGGGACGGCTGGTAAAAAAATTCCATATTGCGATTTTTGTTGGAGTGACGCCGCATCAGCGGCGTCACTCCCGTCTTTCCCGAATGTGTCGGCAGCCGCAGAAGCAGCTGCGTCTGTCGGTCAGATCGCCGGTATTTCTGCGTACTCCCGGCTTGCGCCGCAGGTACGCTTCCCGGTATGCATTTCGCATGAAAGCCCCCACAGAGCAGGATCCTGCCTGCTTCATGGGGGCTTTTTAATCATATCGGTTTGATTTGCAGCCGGGAAACCGTTCAGGGCATTCCTTCGCCGCCGGAGAATCCCGAATTACATTCCCTCGGAAGAACCGTTAGGCTCCAGCACGATCTTGACGGTCTCAGGGTCATAGAGAACCTTGTCCATGCACTCGAAGAAATCATCCAGAGGACGAATCTCGGAAATGGCCAGTTCCGGATCCACCCGCTTCTCCTCCATGGCTTTCAGAGTCTGGGGGAACTTGAAGTGCTGGAATGTGGTTCCCAGATAGCTGAGCTGGCGGGTCACAAACAGCTTCATATCGATCTGCACCTGCTCGGCCACCTTCACGTTGTTCTGGAAGCCGTAGTTCACAAAGGTACCGCCCCGCTTGAGCAGATACAGGCTCCGGGAGATCAGCTTGGGATTGGCCGTGGTGTCAATGATGTAATCAAAGCCGTGGGGATACTGCTTTATCAGCCATGTGATGCAGCGGATGGAGGCTGACCCGGACGCCTCCTCGCTGGTTTCGCCGGTAGCCCGCCGCATTGACTGACCCCCGCAGGCGGGTATATACAGCAAATCGAAAGTACACCAAAAAGAAATGCCACCCTAACGGGTGGCATTTCTTTTTGCTTTGTATTGATGAAAAAGATGCACCCACCCCGAAACCCCCGTCCCCTCAACCCGCAAACCAGCACAGCGTTTGCGGATTGAAAAGGAGGAGCAGCGGAATGAGCGCACTCTGACTTTTTTGTAAAAAAAGTCGGAGCAAGCGATATGCAGCTTGCTCCGACGTGGTGCCGGTGGTGGGACTCGAACCCGACATGGAATGGTCAAAGATGTTGATTTTTCAGTGCGTGTTCCTCGTTATTAGCATTTTCATTAGCGTTTTCTTCCCTTTTCTTGGAATAGAAATCCGCCATGGCGGTCTGATATCTGGTGATATCGCTCTGCGCGATGTGGGTGTAGATCTTGTGCATGGTTCCCGGATCGGACCAGCCGCCGATCTCCATGGCGATCTTTTCCGGCACCTGCAGGTGATATGCCAGGGAGGCAAAGCTGTGCCGAAGCCCATGCACGGTCACATCCGTAATCTTTGCCCTCTGGCAAGCCTTGTGGACCTCCACTCGCAGCGTGTCCTGGTCATAGTCCATAATCGGACCGGACGGCTTACGCAGGCGCTCAATGGCCTCTGAGAGCTCTGGGATGAGGATAGGGACGCTGCGGGTGCTGGTTCGGTTCTTGTTTTGTTTCTTTCGCACCCAGGCAGTATCGTAACCACGAACGACTGCACCGGAGACTTTGATAAACGTCGGATTTTTCGGGATGTTTTCCCATTTGAGCGCGGAAATCTCCGAGATCCGCAGCGAGGACAGCGCCAGGAGCGCCGCCACAGCCACGCGGCTGCCTTTGATGGCATCAACAAACTGCGGAATCTCATCGGCTGTCAGAAAGGCCGTATCCGCCGGAGGAACCGATGGGAGTGTGAGTCCATTCATGGGGATCTCGTGCCCTGTCTGCTGACGGATGACCGTGCGCAGGAACTTAAATGCGTTGACAACGGTTTTAGGACTGGCCAGGGCCATCTCTGCGTTGATGAGGCCCTGCCACTCGCTGTCCTGGATGCTGTCCACAGGCCGCTGCATGACGGTTTGGAAGCGGTGTTTCTGGATGGCCCGGTATCCACGGATGGTGGATGGCGACAATGTGCGGCTCTTGCGCTTGATATATTCGTCAATGGAGACGGTCAGCGTTGGTTCCTGTTCCGGCTCCTCCGGCTTTTCAGGTAGCCGCTTTCTTGCCAACCATTCTGCTTTGATGGCGGCCGCCTCCCTGGTGCAGTCTTTAGCAGTTGCGGCAGTGACGGGGATGCTCTCGCCGCCCAGGCGCAGCTGGATGAACCAACTGCCCGACGGCAGTTTCCTCGGAGCTGGGACTTTCATGCGCTGCGCCTCCTTCCGCATAATACATTTGTTCGATTGCGTGATTAGAGAGAAGCCGCCCCGCCCGGGGCGGCTCCGCGGATTTATTGGGCATCCTCGTCATCAGATGTACTGCCAGCCTGTGATGTAACTGCGGCGTTGTATTCCTCCCAACGTCGTTTGGCATCGGGGTCGTTCTTCATAGCGTCTTCGATTGCTAATGTCTCTCGATACTCGGCAGCTGCAGCATCCATTGTCCAAGACGTAGTGAGTCCCATCTTTTCGACCATGGCCTTGATATCGGAAATCGCAACACGGAAGAATTCTTTCCGGGGATTGACCTTATTTACTTGCATCAGGGACAGAGCTTTGTGCAAGGATGTTTCAAGAGAAGGAGCATCGTCACTTTCGATGATAGCATGTACATCAAATGGGAAAGGCACAGAGGCGTCGCCGAGTTCTCGCACACGATCCAGCGGGTCCAAACGTCTAGTCATGCCAACCTTATAGACGTTTTCACCGAAGGAACCAAGATTGGAGATAACGTAGACATTACCGTGCTTTGTCTGCTGGGCCATGGATAGTGCACGTTGACCACGTTCTTCGGCTTCGGCCAGTTTTTGCTTCAACTCTTCCAGCTTGGATTCATACTCCGCTCGGTTAGCTTCGTTGGCAGATTCAATCTGCTTCTGAGCTTTCTCCATGGCTTTACGGAGCATCTCTTCTTCCTTCGCAGCGTCCTTCATGGCCTTCTCGTACTCGCGGCGAGCACGCTCTTCCTCGCGGATCTGTTCACGCAAGCGGCGCTGTTCCTCCTGAGCCTGAGCTTTCAGTTCCTGTGCACGAACGCCCCACTTCAATTCCTCAAGGCGAGCAGCCAGGTACTCAGGGGTAATTACGGCATTTCGGAATGCGCGGCCATTAAAGTTTACCAACTCATAGGCGTCCTTGATTTTCTGCTCCAGCGTTCCGTAGTTGTCTTTCTTTACTTTGGAGAGAATGGAGTCGACTTTACCATTGAATGCATCAATTACAAATGCTATTGCAGTGTCTTTTCTGGAGGCCTGTGCATAATCACAGACAGCAGCAGTTCCTGCATTGATCATCCGGGTGCTGTTCTCTCGGGCCAGCTTTAGTTGCTGACCGGCTTCGGTATAGCCGAAGTCTTCAGCGAGGTCATCCAGCAGAGAGTATGTAGGCTTCAGGTAACGGTCGCCGTATCCTTCAATGACGTTTTTCATGGCTACCGCTGTTTTTTCATAGTCTTTTGCTTTCCCTGCAATCTCATATGCTTCCCCTGCGATCTCCTTGGCACGGGTTTCGGCTTCAGTGATGATTCGCTTAGACTCTACGTCGATGGATGCGAGTTTGTCTTCGGCTTTTTTGACTGCGGCATCATAGTCGGCTCGGCCTTTTGCTCGAATCTCCTTGGCGTCCTGCTTAGCATCAGAGAGTTCTTGGGCAGCGGCGGTCTTGAGACTTAAAATTTCGGTGTCGGCCTCCGCACGTTTTTTTTGAATCTCAGCATCAACATCAGCAATTCCCTGATATTTGGAAAGAGTGCTGACCTTACTCTCTAACTCTCGTTCTTTTTCCGCAGCAGATGCGAGATTGGTGCGAAGGTTTTCTACGTCTGTCTTGGTGCTATCCAGAGATTGGGTAAGACGACTGCTTTCCTCTTGAGCAGCAGATGCTTGTTTGGAGGCTTTACGCCATAGGACAAGGAAAACGATGGCGAGAATCAAAAAAATGATAGACATGAACAATTTTCCCTTCTCTGAGTGTCCGAATTGGACACTTTTATTTTTCTAATACCCTGTTTAGTTTGGATTTGAATGGATGTAGGTTTTCTTCTTGCTCTTTTCTGATATCCGCCAGCATCTTTTGACTCAGAGCGTCAACTTTGCTTTGGACGCTCCCCCATGCAAGAGGCTCACCTTCCGCGCCCATGTGGGCGTATTCATATAAGACCTGCGCTTCATAAAAAAGATCATCGGGGGCAAAAAGGCGGAGGCAATACAATGAAGCAGCTAAATCATCGGTAGCCTCCTTATCAGGATGCCACAAGTACCGTTCGATACACTGGATGAAATCAGAATATGCAGATAATTTTTGAGAAAAATATGCGCCGGTGAAAGCGGATTTTTGGCTTTTCTTGACGGTGTATACGACACCGGCCATACCAAAAAGGCCGACGATGAGAGTGACCAGATTTCCGAAAAAGCTGGTGCCCATGACATTTAAGACGGCATCTTTTATATCCATGCTCTATACAGCCTCTTTAGAATTTCCCGCGCAGCTCCACGACCTTGCCGATGATGCGAACCGGAAGGGTGGCGATCTCGGCGGGGGAGTAGTGTTGTGGATCGTATGCGGGGTTGTTAGGCAGGAGCCAGAGGCTTCCGTCCGGCTCTTTTTTGATGCGTTTTACGGTAGCGCTGTCACCGTTGACCAGAATCACGGCGGTGTCGCTGGTCTCGGCATCCTCCTGCCGGCGGACGATGACCACATCACCGTCCCGGATACGCGGCTCCATGGAACTGCCCTTGATGCGGAGTCCAAAGAACTCTCCGGTGGAGGCCATAGATGAATCTATTTCCTCGTAGTCAACGATGTTCTCCACGGCCTCGATGGGGATACCGGCGGCCACATCGCCCAGCACGGGGACCCAGGTGCCACCGGTAGACGCTGGTGTAGCGGTATCCCCCAAAAGCTGGTCTGTAGTAATTCCCAATATTTTTGCAATTTTAAGCACGGTCTCTGGATTAGGTGTTGCTTCACCTCGTTCCCACTTTCCAACTGCCTGTTGGGTAACAAAAAGTTGTGACGCCAAATCCTTTTGGGAATATCCGCATTGTTTCCTGTAACGTCGCATTTGATCACCTAGCACGAACCCACCTTCTTTCTAGGACTATGTTACAACTACAAGTTGTTTATATCAATAAAAAAAGAAAAAAAGCCTTGACAAACAACTAAAAGTAGCGTATATGTATAAATACAACCTATGGTTTTGAGAAAGGAGGTGCGCAAAGTGGAAAAAATCAGAGAACTACGGTTAGAACGCGGGGCAAGCATTAAAGCCGTTGCAGATAGCCTCGGTGTATCTCCTCAAGCCGTGGGAAAGTGGGAACGCGGTGAAGCCTATCCACAGGCATCCTTGCTTCCGAAACTGGCAGACATTTTGGGCGTCAGCATTGATGCCCTGTATGGCCGGGAAGCGGCCAGGGACACCACATGAAAGGAGGATGAACCATGCCGAGAGTAAAGCTGGGGACGCCTACACCGGCCCAGCAGCGGGCCGTGATGAACAAGATCATTAAGAAGGCCATGGTAGACTGCGACATCGAGGACTACACGGCCCTGGGCCTGCGGATGGGCATGAGCCGACAGGCCATCAGCCGACGGATGAACGACGGAGGGTGGAAAGACGAGGAGCTATGGAAGCTGGTGCGGGTTCTGAAGCTGTCGGCGGAGCAGCTGGCGGCGATGCTGGGCGCATTGCCACGGCCGGCTGCCTGAGTTCACCATATCACAAGAAGGAGGAATTTACCATGCCGCAAGACTACCCATCTGCGCTCCGATCGGCCCGTCAGACGACCCGACTCACGCAGGAGCAAGCGGCGGAGCTAGCGGACGTGAGTCTGGAGAGTTATAAGGCCTACGAGTACGGCGGCCGGATGCCGCCCAGAGAGACTGCGGTACGACTATGCGAGGCCCTGGAGGCGCCATGGTTGGCGCTGGAGTATCTCAAGGAGATGGCCGAGCCGCTGGGCGTGCTGCCGGAGTCCATCCGGGTACAGTCTCTGCCGACGGCGGTGATCACGCTGATCAACCGGGTTTTCGCATTTGCCGACAGGCACCGAGACCGGCAGCTGCTGACCATTGCCGAGGATGGCATCATCGACGAGGCCGAGCGTCCCATGTTCGACGAGATCACCGGCGATCTGGACGGCATCATCGGCGCGGCGCTGCAGGTGAAATACACGTCGGACGCGCCGCCGAATACAAAAAAAGAACGCCCCGAGGCTGGCACCTCAGAGCGTTCGGTTCAGGGACTTGCATCCAAGAACTATAGCAAAATTATTATACCACATCCGACACGGATTGCAAGCCCCACTTTGAGTCGGGAAGGGGGCGTATCCCGATGAGCGGCTGGGAATTGTTTTTTACCGTGCTGGGCGTGAGCAGGATCGTGTCCTTGCTCTTCCGTCTGGTGGATGTTATTGAGAGAGGGTGAGCGGATGGCAGAAAGCAAGATCCGCGTCAAGCATACACAGCCATTTACCACAGTTTTCAATTCAGTCCTCCGGGATCAGCGGCTTTCTTTGAAAACGCTGGGGCTATATGTCATTATGCAGTCCTTCCCGGATGACTGGGAGTACAGCGTCAGTGGTCTGGCGGCCCGCTGCCGCATCGGCCGGGATGCCATCCGCAAGTGCTTGAAAGAGCTTGAGGAAGCGGGGTATTTGCTCAAGGAACAGGGCCATCAGGAGAACGGCAAATTTGCCTGTAATACTTACGTTTTGCAGGATGAAGCACCACCGTGTACTGAAAAACCGTATACGGTAAAACCGTCGACGGTAAAACCGTTGACGGAAAATCAGCCACAAGTAAAGAAACACTTAAGTAAAGACTCTAGTAATGATCCCCCTATAGCCCCCCAGGGGGCGGGATGCGTGGACCTGTTTGAACGCTTTTGGGCGGCGTATCCCCGCAAGCAGTACAAAGACCGGGCCAGAAGGGCGTGGGCCAAGCTATCGCCAGACATGGACCTGTGCCGGAAGATGTCGGAGGCCCTGAACACTCAGAAGCAGTCCGACCAGTGGATGCGGGACGATGGGCGATACATCCCCCACCCAGCAACGTGGCTCAATGGCCGCTGCTGGGAGGACGACCCCGGCCCCATGTATGATGATGCTACGCTTGACCGACCGGAGATCCCGCCGGATGACGAGAGAAGGGGCAGGTACTTATGAGCGAGGCCAAGACAGTCACTGTTCTGACACAGGACTTGATGAACGCACAGGTTGGCGTGCTGGGCTCTATGCTCATCGACGAGGAGTGCGTGGGCTTTGTTCTCAGCCGGGTCAGCGAGAGGGACTTCGTCACACAGCAATACCGCTCCATCTTCAGGGCTATCAGGACACTGTTCCGAGAGGGCTTGCCAACGGATGCCATTGCCGTCCGTGAGAAACTGGGTGGCAAGTTGGGAGATGGTTGGTCGAAACTGTTGACCGGTATCATGGACTATACGCCAACCGCTGCCAATGTGGACGGTTATGTGCAGATGCTGAAGGAAAAGTCTGCACTATACCAGCTTCAGGAACTTGGCGCAGCTCTCCAGAATGCCGCAGATATGAACGATGCCCGGTCTATTCTTGACAAAGCCATGCAGCTTCAGGTTGGTCGCCCGGGTATCCACGCGCTGACCTTCGCCAAGGGCTACGAAGAGTTTTTCGACCGGCACAGCGGCGAGACGGCGGTGGAGCATCTGGACTGGGCTATCCTTCAGCTCAACGAGGTCCTCAAGACGGAACTGGGGAATATCGTCATCATCGGTGCCTATCCAGGTGACGGTAAGACAGCCCTGGCGCTCCAGTGCGCAGCTCGCTTCGGCAGGAAGCATAACGTGGGTTATTTTTCCTTCGAGTCCAAGAGTTCACGCCTGTATGACCGTCATGTAGCCAGAGAGACGCTGATCAGCAGCTCCGACATCAACGACAACAAGCTGACTGAGGAGGATTTCAAGACCATTATCGCCTTGAAGGACAAGCTGTCTGGAACGAAAGTGACCCTTATTGACGCCGTTGGCATGACTGCCCTTGACATCGTGGCATACAGTCAGGCCCAGCACTTCGACGTGATCTTCGTGGATTACCTCCAGCAGGTGGAACCGCCTCACGGTGTCCTCATGAAGGATTTCGAACGGGTAACGTCAGTTTCCAGAGAACTGCAGAAGTTCGCTGTCCGTACCAATACGGCGGTGATCTCCCTGTCCCAGCTCTCCCGGCCGGACAAAGTGAAGGTCAAGTACAAGGATCAGAGCGGCAAGGACCAGGTGCGGAGCATTACGCCACCGCCCACCATGGGCGACCTGCGCTCCTCCGGTCAGATTGAGCAGGATGCAGACATCATCCTGCTGATGTGGCGGGAGGACTACGACCTAAAGGATGCGCCCCGCATCATTCAGGTGGCAAAGAACCGGAACGGCGAGGCGTTGGACAAGGTCCGCTGCCGGTTCGACGGCGAGCATCAGACCTTTACCCGCATTGAGCCCCGGCCAGAACCGATGCCAGCGAAGAAAGCGCGGCAGAAGCCCCGGCAGGTAAGTTTCTGGGGCGATGGAAGTGACTGGCAGCAGATGCCGGACGGAGAGCGTACACCATTTGACGAGGCCCCGAAGGAGACACCCAAGGCGTGAGACGTGGAGACAAGCAGGTGGCGGCACCCACTTTTGACACGAGTTACGGCAGCCATAAGGCTCCGCTCCGGGAGGGCAAGGTCGTGTACACCCACCCGGAAGGCCGCTTTTATACGCTGGAGTTTAAAAGCCCGGTCACAGGTGAGCACTTTCGAGAGAGCTACTATTTTGCGGACCGCCTGACGGCGGAGGAAAGGAAGGCACCATAATGCGAGCTATCGCGATCATGAACAACAAGGGCGGCGTCGGCAAAACCGTCACTGCCATCAATCTGGCGGACATCCTGGTCCGCCGGTACTACAAACGGGTGATCCTGGCCGACTGTGACGGCCAGATGAACCTGACCCGGTTTTACCTGCCGGAGTTTGACCCGGCGGTCAATTACAGCATGGCAAGCCTGCTGATGGGTGACGGTGAGCCGGTCTGGGAGGACAACCTGGTGCCGCTGGAGCCGGGCTTGAACCTGATCCCCGGCTCTCCGGATCTGTACAACCTGGACCTCGACGCCATCAAGGACGGCGTCAGCGCACCGGAAAATGTGCGGAATTTTGTGGACTGCGTTCGGGAGGACGATGGAGCGGACTTCTTCATTTTCGACTGCCCTCCTGGCTTCACCACCGCCAGCGTGGGCGCTCTGATGGCCGCCGACGAGGTGGTGATCCCCATGCTGGTGGATGGCTTTTCCTTTGCCGGTACCCAGGATATGGCGCAGCAGATCAGCAACCTGCGCCGGGCCAACCAGGGTGTGCGCATCGCCGGCGTGCTCATCACCCAGTGGCACAACAGCGACGTGGTCCGCCAGGGCGAGCAGCTGCTCCGCTCCATGGGCGTGCCGGTGTTCCAGCAGACAATCCGCCGGACGGACAAGGTGCCGGAGAGCACCTTTGACCGCCAGCCCATTGTCCAGTACAGCCCCGGCAGCGCCGCCAGCCAAGACTACCGCAAGTGGGTCGCGGAGTACATCGGGAGGGAGGGTTGAGTATGTCAAAAACGTTCGATATTAGCAGTTTCGCCAAGACGCTGCAGACGGCCAATGTGCCCGATTCGGGCACCGGCCCGGAGCAGATCACGTACATCGACATCAACCTGCTGGATGCGGATCCGGGCAACTTTTACAGTCTGGAGGGTGTGGAGGAATTGGCCGCCAACATCCAGTTCTGCGGCCTCCAGCAGCCTATCCGGGTACGATCTGGAGAGAATGGCCATTACACGGTGGTCTCCGGCCACCGGCGCCGGGCGGCGCTGATGGAACTTGCCAAGGAGGACCCGGTGCGGTGGCAGCAGGTGCCCTGCATTGTGGAGCGAGACGAAGCATCCCCGGCTCTGCGGGAGCTGCGCCTGATCTACGCCAACAGCGACACCCGCCGGATGTCCAATGCCGATATTGCCCAGCAGGCAGAGCGAGTCGAAGCCCTCCTGTACCAGCTGCAGGAAGAGGGCCTGGAGTTCCCCGGCCGGATGCGGGACCACGTGGCCGAGGCCTGCAAGGTCTCCAAGTCCAAGCTGGCCCGCCTGAAGGTGATCCGGGAGAACTTGACGCCGAAGTTGTCCAAGGCGTGGGATAAGGGCGACCTGAATGAGAGCGTGGCCTATGCGCTGGCCCAGCAGCCTGTGGAGATTCAGGATCAGTTTATCGTGTACCGCGGTTTTTCGGACTACTGGCAGAAACCAAAATCCTGGTCGGAGCACACCGTTAAGGACGCCATCCCCCACATCCGGAAGCTGAACCAGCTGAACTGCAGGAAAACAGCCGGAGGCGGTCCGTGCGAGAATAAGGACCGGATGCTGGAGTATGTCTGCAAGAATCAGTACAGCAGCACACCCTGCGCAAGCGGCGGCTGTTGCGACAAATGCTCCCGACTGGCTTCCTGCAAGCTGGCCTGTCCCAAACTGGCCGAGAAAATCAAAAAGCTGAAGGCGGATGCCAAGGCCCAAAAGAAGCAGGAGGCCGATGCGCAGGCCGAAAAGGACCGGCCAACCGTGGAGCGGATCACCGCCCTCTGGGCGCGCTTTGCCGCAGCCCGTGCGGCCGCCGGAAAGTCCGTCAAGAACTGGTACAAGCACATGGGCATGTATTACAGCTGCGATGACTCCGACGCTAAGAAGTACGCCAAGCTGGAGTCCGGACTGGGCATCAAGAAGGACACGAACTTGCCGTATGGGTATAACTACTGGCTGCGGGAGGCGGAAAACCTTTGCAAGGCTGCCGATTACCTGGGTGTGTCCGTAGACTACCTGCTGTGCCGGACCGATGATCCGACGCCGAAGGCCGCGCAGCCGGAGGGCCAGCTCTGTATCGCCGGCTGGATGCCCGGCGGCACTAACCCGGCGGAACCTGGGCGATTTGCCGTCCTGATGGACGTGGATGATTCCGATGCATACAAGCATATGTTCCTTCGCTGGAACGGTCATGCCTGGGAATTTGAGCGCACCAGAGTGCTGGTTAAGATGGAACCGTCCTGGTGGATGCGCCTGCCGGATGACCCCGAAAAGCCCAAAAAGGAGGTGCCGAGCGATGCAGCAGATTAAGACCGGCGACCACTGCCCACTGTGCGGGCAGATCGTGACCACCACGGATCCGGAGATCCTGGCCGAGCTCAATGCTTTTGCGGCCTCCATGGAGCTTATGGGCTTTGACTTCCCGGCCGAACCGAATTGATATCATGATACCCCCAGGGTCCGGCGGACGGCGTCGGTGCGGCTTACCCTCCGCCGTTCCGCCGGTTCGCTCCCGGCGCTCTTCCCCGGCGCTGCCCGCCGGACCCTGGGGCCACGAAAGGAGTCTCTATGAGTTACACCGATTTTGAGACGAAAAAGACCTTTGTCAAGCAGCTGGGTCGTCTGATCTCCACCATGTATCCGCAGATCGCGGCCCTGGAGTACCACCAGCACGAGCACGACGAGGTCGTGATCATCCGCCACCAGGACGGCTACATCCGCCGGGTGGACGTCACCGGCGACGATCTCCCGGATACCTTCGACGATGTTGTCGCCTGTGTACGCAGGAGGGACTGCGATGCGTAAGATGCCCTACACAGGCCGGGAGCGGCGCCAGCGGGCGCTGTACCGGGCGACGATGGCGCTCTGGATGCTGGCAGTGATCCTGCTGCTGGCCGGGAAGGCGGTGAGCGCCTGATGCAGATGACATCCTCAGAGATTGTCTCCTCGTACCGTCAAAGTCTCAACCACCGCGAACAGATCACCATTCTGGCAGACCTTAACAGCTGCGCTCCCGCCACGATTGTGGAAGTGCTGAAACAGGCGGGCGTGGAGCTTCCTTCCGGATTCAAGCCACCCAAGTATCATCCGATTCCCCAGGCGCAATACCGCATCGACGAGCTCCGGGCCATGGAACTGTACAAAGATGGCCTGTCCGACAGGGACATAGCGGAACAACTGGGCTGCACCCGAACCGGCGTGGCCAACTGGCGCAAGCGGATGCACCTCAAGGCCCACTATCCAAAGCGGACACCCCGGAAGCCCGGGCAGATGTCTCTGCCCGGGTCCCCGAAGGAAGAAACGCCCCCGGATGCGGTCGTGGTGCCGGAGGCCCGGCCCTCCGCTGTCCCCGACACAGATGTCGGGGACAATGCCGTTTCTGACCACCATCTGTCGGCCATTGACGTGTCGGTTCTGGCCAACATTCTGCGCACCATGGCCGACACCGCTCCGAGCACCGCTGTCATAGTGGACGGCTCCCCGGTGATCCGGCTGGAAATCACCTCCGGCCCGGACAAGTCCTTCGCGCTGCGTCTGATCACCGACAGGGGGTGCGGTCATGGCGCTGGTTAAGCCGCCCTGCACCCGCAACTGTCCGCGTCGGACACAGCACTGCCATAACCCTGATATCTGCCCGGACTGGAAGATCTATCAGGCAGCCAAGGCGAAGCAGGATGCCGCCATCAAGTCCGGACAGGCAGATCAGCGGCAGTTTGACTTCTATCTCAAGGAGCGGGCCAAATATGTCCGCAACGTGCGGAGAAAGGAAACGTAAGTATGCTCAACAAAATCGTTCTCATGGGGCGTTTGACCCGAGATCCGGAACTGCGCAAGACCGGCAGCGGGACCGCGGTGACGTCCTTCACCCTGGCCGTGGACCGGGACTTCAAGACCCAGGACGGCGAGAAGGAGACGGACTTCATCGACATCGTGGCCTGGCGCGGAACGGCTGAGTTCGTGTTTAAGTACTTATCCAAGGGCCGCATGGCGGTGGTGGAAGGCCGTCTCCAGATCCGCAATTGGACCGACAAGGACGGCGGCAAGCGCCGCAGCGCTGAGGTCATCGCGGACAACGTCTATTTCGGAGACAGCAAGAGGAATGTGTCCGAATTGGGCACACAGTCAGAGTCACCAGCTCAGGACGGAGGCTTTCAGGAGCTTGGCGAGGATGAGGGAGGCGAGTTGCCGTTTTGAGAGATCAAGAACTCGTAAGTGCCATCCGCCGGCTGAAGGTGGAGACCGGGAGCCTCGCCTGCATGGGCTGCGGGCATGAGCACAACTGCGGCGTGTCCGGATGCGCGGTCATGCGTGCTGCCGCCGACCGGATCGCCAACCAGAATACCAACATTGAAGCACTCCAGCAGGAAATTGAAAAACTGCGGGCGCAGGTGCCCCGCTGGGTCCCGGTGGCGGAGCCGCCGGAGGAGGGAGGGCGATGATAAAACCAGTACAATGGCTGTATCCGCTCAAAGTGGAGTATGACCGAAAAAAAGTCTGCGAATGCGACCCTCGCACGTTTATCCTTGATGCCAAAAACAAGCTGGTATATTGCTCCACGTGCGGGGCGATTATTGACCCGTTCGAGGCCCTTATGGACATGGCGAAAAACGCAGAGCGTATCAAGGACGGTTTGACCACATACGCGGAGCTGGCTACCAAGGAGCGCAAAAGTTTCATGCGCTTCCGAGGTGTCAACGATATCAGCAAGCGGTTTCGAAATGGCCTATGGCCTGTTTGTCCGCACTGCAACAAGCTAATTGACCCAATGGAGATTAGCCGCTTTTCGAGGCCAGAACCGCCGAAGGAGAATGACCATGCCTGAGTTAAACCCATCGAAATCGAGGCAATTAAAACGCACCTGCAGCAACTGTGATTGGCATGAGGACTTTACCGGGGCGTGCTGCAACGGAGACAGCCGCTATTGCGCGGACTTCACCGATGATGACCAGACTTGTGATGTCTGGGAAAACTACGATTTGGAAATGTGGGGAGAGGAAACGGATGCACCTGCTGAGTGAGAACGACCTGAAGGAGCTGCGGACGGCGCTGGCGGAGTGCCGGGAGGTCGAGCTGACGCGCTCACTGCACGGCGTCACCATAACCGCCCGCACATCCCGCGCCGGGCCGCCCTGGCCGGTGCCCATCATCCTACAGGTCCGCCGGGAGGCCAGGCATATTGCATCCATGCAAAACTTTGTAAGCGTTGATAGATTTGTGGAGATGTGGAAGGAGAGGTAATGAGCGATGCACAATGGATCTGCGTCCGTCAGCGAGCCGGACCTCTGACCAAGGAGTGCCGTGCACTGCGGCCGCGGCTCTCCAAATACGACAGCCGCGAGGACCGGCAGGAAAAGAATGAGATCCTGCGGAGCCAACATACAGCGGTAGACCGAACGTCCGTTGACCACCTGGAGCTTCGGCTTGCGCTGTTCGGCTTCGAGGGTACACACTACACGCTGACCTATGACGACTATCATCTGCCGGGAGACTTCTCCGGCGTCCGCCGATCGTGGCGCTCGTTCATGGAGCGCGCCAAGCGGTGGCACAAGGGACCGTTTGATTACATCGTGTGCATCGAGGGCCGCCATGGAGATCACCGCTACCACATCCATGTGGTGCTGCGGTACGGGGACTTCTCGCCAGCAGAGGTGCGCTGGCTCTGGAGGGGCGGCGACGTGGATGACGAGCCGGTCCTGCTCAAGGAGGGCGGATTCCGGCGGCTGGCCAAGTACTTTAACAAGGAACGTCCGGATGGGTTTGTGATCCCAATCGGAAAGCACCCGTGGTCCTGCAACCGTGGACTCCGGCAGCAGATCCCGCCGCCTGAGAAGTGGAATGACGCCAGCGGCTGTATTGAGATACCGGATGAGGTGATGTGGGCCAGACGCGGGGACCACAGCAACGATTTCGGCAGCTACTACTACGGCAGCTGGATACGCCAGAAAAACGGCATTTTAATTTAGAATAGGTCGCGCGCAGGCGCGCGCACGCGTCTATCTTGAAATCTAGTGGATATTTAGACACGTTTGAAGGAAAGTGAGGCGAAAGCATTGCAAGCGAGCGCACAATGTAGTAAACTGGTCACAAAGGACGGATGGATCACCTGCCCCATTTGCCGACGGAACCACCGGCTGCTTCGGATCACCGACAGCACCGTGGCCCATGACCTCCCGGTTTACTGCCGGGACTGCAAAAAGGAGATTGTCCTGAATATCGACCGAGGCCAGAGCGTTGAACGCCGGAGCCCATGATTACCCTGCACAGGGATGAATCATTGGGCCCCGGCGTTTTTGTTTTGCCTGGAGGTGATAGCCCATGGCCATAAAGCCGCTCCGGCCCTGCCGACATCCTGGATGCTATGTCCTGGTCTCTGGTGGCTACTGCGATGCACACAAGCCCAAGGACAGCGACCGGCGCAGCGAAGAGTCCAAGGCTTGGCGCTGGATGTACTCCACCGACGAGTGGACCCAGGACATACGCCCCATGCAGCTCCTGCGTGAACCGTTCTGCCGGGAGTGTTCCAGGAACGGCCTCCGGGTACGTGCCACCGACGTTGACCACATCGAGCCGCATCGCGGAGACTGGTCCAAGTTCACAGACCGCAACAACCTCCAGAGCCTATGCCACGCATGCCACAGCCGCAAAACAGCCGAGGAAATGTGGCAGAAAAGCGCTGCTCTCCGGAGCCGATATCGGCGCTGATCAGCAGGACGCTTGGGCGCTCGGGCGCAGAGTGCGTACATGCGAGTCATGCTCGCGGGTATCCTTGCAGACACTCCCCCCCGGCCAGGAAAGTTTCGGCCGGGGTGCGTAAGACCGCATGCCCCCAATCGTGTGGGATTTTCTCCCCACGGGGAATCTGGGGCGGCTCCGGCTGGGCCGTTCCAGGCTGGGGCAGCCCCGGATGGGGTGGATCTGGCTGAGGCAGTGCCGGCGGGGCGGCTCCGGCTGGGGCGGTGCTGGTCGATGCTGTCGCGGGCTTAGTGGCGCATGGGGTCTTACGTGCCCGATTCGGGCACACAGATTTTGCTCCAATCTTCTGCCGGGTGGTTTGTCCTTTCCCACCCTTCCGTTTTGGGCCGGACCCGGCGGCTGGTTCCGCCGGACATCCGGCAGAGGACTGGAGCGCACGCCGCCCATGGCGGCAGAAAGGACAATGCTATGGCAAGCAAGAAAATGCCCGGCGGGGCAGTCGGCAAGGGCGGTATCAACCCGGCGCCGGTGCGAGATGACCTGACAGTACGGGTGGCTGCAGAGCAGCTGCTCCTGGTCCCCATCACCGAGCTGGTGCCCTATGCCAACAACGCCAGAGTTCACGGCAAGGAGCAGATCGCCCAGCTGCGTGCCAGCCTGCGGGAGTTCGGCTTTGTGACGCCGATCCTCATCGATTTCGACAACAACGTGATTGCCGGCCACGGCCGGTTGGAGGCAGCCAGGGCGGAGGGTATGACCGAGGTCCCCTGCGTGCTGGTGAGTAATCTGACGGAGGCCCAGCGGAAAGCCTACATCCTGGCGGATAACCGCCTGAGCGAGACTTCCACCTGGGATGAACCCACGCTGAAGATCGAGCTGGAAGGCCTGAAGGCACTGGAATTCGACACCGGAATCTGCGGCTTTGACGCTAAGGCACTGAAGGAGATCCACGTAGGCGAATACACAAGGGCGGCACCCGGGCAAGTTCAGGAAGCTCCCGCGGCAGCCGCCGATGAGAAGGCTGCGCCAGAACCGCCGACAAAGCGGATGTGTAAATGCCCGCAGTGTGGATTCGAATTTGACTTGAACTGATTTGATGGGAGGCGGATGCTTTGAAAATCGACTGCGGCCTGAAAGGCAGCGAGTGGTACTGCGAGACACACCGGGGCATCTGCTGTGCCTGCTGCCCGGAAGTGCGGTGCTGTATCAGACGATGTTTGAACGCACCGGAGCGGTGCGGTTATGCCGGCGGCATGCAGGCACCGGCAGCGCGGAAGGAGGTGCCCCATGGCGGGAGCGAGACAGCCGACTGATCTTGTGCTGGCCAACGGCCGCAAGCATCTGTCCAAGACAGAGGAGGCGCAGCGGCGGAGCACCGAGGTCCGGGTACCTGCCGCCAAGACGGCCAAGCCGCCCAAGTGGCTGCCGGAGACGCTGAAAAAGGATTACCGCGCCCTTGGTAAGCAGCTGATCGCGGCGGGGTTGTACACCGCTCTGGATGCGGACAACCTGGGCCGGTACCTGGTGGCGCAGCACCAATACCTGATGGCCACCAGCGAGGCGGAGAAGGCGCTTGCCCAGCAGGACCTTGAGAACGCGGACGCCTGGAGCCGCGTGCAGGACCGCTACTACAAACAGGCCAGGAACTGCGCCAACGACATGGGCCTGACGGTTACCAGCCGGTGCCGCCTGGTGGTGCCTGACAAGGCGCAGCAGAATTCCGAGGACGACAATCCGTTCCTGCGCCTGATTGCCGGAGGTGCGAACCGCTATGCCTGAGATGATCTGGCTGACGCCGTTTATCCATGTGCCGAAGCCCGACGACGGTGCGGAACTGCGGTACAGCCAGGAGGCGGTGGACCGGGTCCTGGGCTTTTTCTCCCTCCTGGTGTTCGGACAGAACCGATGGGCGGGAAAACCCTTCAAGCTGGAGGCATGGCAGGAGCAGCTGATCCTGGAGTTTTACGGTGTCCAGGTCAAGGACGACGAGGGAAACTGGGTCCGGTACCGGCGCTTCCTGTACAACGAGATCCCCAAGAAAAACGGAAAGACGGAGCTTGCCGCCGGCCTGGGATTGTACCACCTGGTGGCAGACGGAGAGCAGGTGCCCAATGTGGGCATCTTCGCCGTGGATAAGGAGAACGCCGACACGCTCTACAAGTGCGCCAAGTACATGGTGGAGAATACGGCCCTCAGTCAGCCAGCGCACCGGCCCCTGGTATACTGCCGGGACAGCGTGCGGGAGATCCGGACCCGCTTCGGCGGATTGATGAAGGTCTACTCCAGCGATGTGCAGAACAAGCACGGCCCGTCCTTTTCGGCCATCCTCTGCGACGAGCTGCACGCCTGGTCCGGCCGGGCAGGGCGGCAGCGGTGGGAAATCCTGACGCAGGGCTCCGATGCAGCCAGACTGCAGCAGACGGTGCTGGTGCTGACCACGGCTGGCGATGACCCGGACCGCACCTCCATCGGCTGGGAAGTCCACGAGTACTGCCGGCGCATACTGGCCTGGCGGCGTGGCGAGCCGGAACGGCCCCAGGACACGGACGACCCCGAATGGCTACCGATTATGTACGGCATCTCCACCCTGACGGGAGACGATCCGGACAAGATCGCTGAGCTTGACATCTACGATGAGGAATTGTGGAAAACCTGCAACCCCAACTACGGCGTGATCGTTCAGCCGCGAAAGTTCCGGGAGGATGCGAGAGCGGCCAAAATGGATGAGGGCAAGGAGCGTACCTTCCGGTGGCTCCGGCTGAACCAGTGGATCTCCACAAAGGACGTGGGCTGGCTGTCGGTGACGCTTTACGACAAGACGCAGATCGGCCCCTCCGCCAAGGCGGAGCGGGAGACCTGGGTACGGGAGCACCTGGCAGGAAAAACCTGCTACGGAGGCCTGGACCTATCCGCCACCACGGACCTGACGGCCTTTGTGCTGCTGTTCCCGCCCCAGGAGGGATTGGACACCTGGGTGATGCTGCCGGTGGCGTGGCGGCCTCTGGCTGATGTGCTGGCCGCGGAACAGAAGGACCACGTGCCATACCGGGATTGGGAGCGGGCCGGATTCCTCAATCTGTGCCCTGGCGACATGATCGACTATGCCCAGGTGGAGCAGACCATCTATGAGGCGGCTGAGTCCTTTGACCTGCGGTGTCTGGGTGTGGACCCCTTCCTGAGCCGGACGCTGATCTCCAGACTGACGTCCGCCACCAATGACGCCGGGGAGCCGAAGCCAGCGGTGCGGTGCATCGATATCCCGCAGGGCATTATGCACATGAGCCCACCTACCAAGGAGCTGGAGCGGCTGATCCGATCCCACAAGATGCTCCACGTCCACAATACCTGCGCCAGATGGTGCTTTGGCAACGCCCGGTGCTATGTGGACGGCAACGAAAACCGAAAGCTGATGAAGGATCGGAGCATTGGCCGCATCGACATCATCGTGGCATGGGTCATCGCCCTGGCCACGGCGACGGTAATGCGGGGGCAGAATGACTTTGACACGACGAAACTTGGAGAGGACTGGGGCCTATGAGTATTGAGACAAGAAATATTTCGATTCCGATGCCTGCCGATAGCCGTGCAGTGGAACGGCAGGAACGGCGTGAGCAGCGGAAAGAGCGGCACCAGGCCATGCGCAAACGCGCGGCATCTGTGCTGGGCGTCTATCTGGACGATATCCTGGCCGTCTGCGGGGCCGTGTGCTTTGTGGCCGCGGCGGCGGTGGCCTTTGGCTGCGCGGCGGCCCTGGCCACGGCGGGGGTATGCCTGACGGCTTGCTCCGCGGCAGTGGCCAGAGCCGCAAGGAGGAAATAACCCATGATTTTGAGAAACGCCATGGAACGCCCCCGGGCAGTGGAGTACCAGGACCTCACATGGGAAGAAGTCAACCAGAAGTTCCGGGACATCTTTCTCACCGGCGGCACGTACAGCACCGGCATCTACGGCGCGGAGAAGCTGAGCCCTGTGGCAGCTGCCCATCGCATCCTGTGCAACGACTTCGCCATGATCCCCTTCTCCGTGTACAAAAAGGACGGAAACGCCAGGATCGCGCAGGATGTGCCCGATTTGGACACCGTCTTTAAGGTCCGCCCCACGGACAACATGACTCCATTCATGCTGGGGCACACGCTGATGTCCAACACCTTCTGGCATGGCTTCGGCGCCGTCTGGAACCGTCGGGATTTCACCGGGCACATTGTGGAGCGCATCCCGCTTCCGTCGGAGTGCTGCACCATCCGCCAGGACAAGGAGACCGGCCAGTACTTCTACGACTACACGGTGGACGGTGTTTTCCGCACATTCACAGGATACGAATTGAGTTTCCTGTACTTTGATTCGTATGACGGTGTGCGCGGCCGGGGCTTTCTGGATCTGGCCCGTGGCACCATCGGCGCAGAGGGCGCCGCGCAGGAGTACGGCCGGAAGTTTTACCAGAACAGCTGCACCATGAGCGGCATCGTGGAGGTGGACTCCGATCTCGGAGAGGCGGGGCGCAATAAGATCCGAGAGCAGTTTTCCCGGTACAATCCCTACGGTGATGATGCCTTCAAGGTGGCCGTACTGACACGGAACTACAAGTACACACCAATCGGCATCAACCAGAAGGATGCGCAGTACATCGAGACCCGCGCCTTCGGCGTGGAGGAGGTGGCCCGCTTCACGGGAATCCCAAAGGCCATGCTGCAGAGCGGCAAGGAGAGCTATGAGAGCAACCAGCAGCAGCGGATCACCTTTGTGACGGATACGCTGGTGCCCTATGTGACCCAGTGGGAGCAGGAGAACACGTTCAAGTGCCTGTTCTCCTTCCAGCGCAAGGATGGCCTGTATTTCCGCGGCAACGCCTCCGCCCTGATGCGCGGCGATGACAAAACCCGAGCGGAGGTCCACCAGATGTATGTGCAGAACGGCCTGAAGAACCCGGACGAATGCCGCGCCCTGGAAGAGCTGAACCCCATCCCGGGCGGATTGGGACAGGTTTTCTATATGACCAAAAATCTGGGCTCCATGGAGTCCATTGCGAGAGGAGATGCAAACAATGGTTGATATTGCACTGCGGGGACAGCTATGGGACAACGACAGCGCCGATGTGCTCCGCTGGTGGGGGTTTCGGGATATCACGGCCCCTATGGACATCGAGCAGGCCCTGAAGGACGCCGGCGGTGACGAGGTGACGCTGCTCATCAATTCACCGGGCGGCGACATGACCGTGGGCACGGAGATCCGCTCCATGCTCCGGCGGTACAGCGGAACCACCACTGCCCTGTTCCAGGGATTCGGAGCCAGCGCGGCCACCTTGGCGGCATCCGGCTGCAACGTTATCCAGAGCGAGCCCGGCGCGCTGCTGTGCTACCACAACCCGTCCGCGGGGGCACAGGGCGATTACCACGAGATGGAGCGCTCCGCGGAAGCCCTGCGGAACGCGCGGGACTGTATCCTGGAGATCTACACCGCCCGGAAGGGCTCCAAGAGCCGGGAGGATCTGATGGATCTGATGGAACGGGATGTATGGATCTCGCCCACCCAGGCGCTGGAGTACGGCCTTATCGATGAGGTCGTGGCCATGGACGGCGTGACGGAGCCGGGCGGCGATCCGGCGGCCTTCGTGGCCGCGTCGGACAGCCGGTATCTCCTGACGGCCACTATGCGGCAGAAATACCGGGACCATCTGGCGGCAGACCGTGAGGCGGCCGCCAAGGAAGATAAGGCAAAGCGCGCCCTGGCTCGTATCAGGTCGCTTGCAAATTATTAACTGTGACGAAAGGTAGGTAACAACATGGATTTCATGGAGAAAATCACGGAGCTGCGGGCGCAGAAATCCCAGCTGGTGGACCAGGCGGAGGGCCTGGTGAAGGACGGAAAGTTTGACGAGGCGGACAAGATCTCCGACCAGATGGCGGATCTCAATAAGCAGATCGCCACCGCCGAGAAGCTGCTGGACGAAAGCCGCAAGAACGCGGCCCCCACCAATGGCGTGTACGACGGCGTTCTGCACGACGGAAAGGGCGGTAAGCTCCAGGACGGAAAGCAGGACGAGGTGAAGCCCTTTGCCACCCTGGGCGAGCAGCTGAAGGCCATCTATGACCTGCGGAAGGGCCTGACCAAGGATGAACGCCTGGAGAAGGTGAACAACGCCGCAGGCGTTACCGGCACAAACGGCCCCGATGGCGGCTTTGTGCTGCAGACGGACTTCGCCGGTCAGATTCTGGAGAGTGCCGTACAGGCCAGCCCTCTGCTGAACCGTCTGGACCGCTACACCTGCAGCAACGCCGCCAACGCCATGCGCTGGATCAGCGCGGACGAGACGGACGTCTCTTCCAGCGTGTTCGGCGGCGTGCAGATGTACTGGGCCGCTGAGGGCGCCACCGTAGCCGCCAGCAAGCCCCAGTTCCGGGAGATGAAGCTGGACCTGGAGAAGATGATGGGCTTTGCCTACTGCACCGACGAGATGCTGCAGGACGCCGCGTTTATGACCGGCTTCATCGGCAATGCCTTCGTGCTGGCGGCAGACCGCCTGCTGACCGAGAGCGTCATCTCCGGCGACGGTGTAGGCAAGCCTCTGGGCCTGCTGAATTCCGGTGCCATGCTCACCGTGAACAAGGAAGCCAATCAGGCCGCCGGCACCTTCCTGGGCGCCAACGCCATCAAGATGCAGGCCCGCTGCATGCCCCGCAACCGTGACCGCCTGGTATGGCTGATGCATCCCGATGTGGAAGAGCAGCTGCCCTATCTGGCCATCCAGAGCGGCGAGGCCGCCAAGTTCCTGTGGAACCCCGAAGGCGGCCTGGGCAACTTTGATACCCAGCGCGTGCTGAACAAGCCCGTCCTGTTTGAGGACAGCTGCTCCGCTCTGGGCACCAAGGGCGACGTCATGCTGGTGGACCCCATGCAGTACATTCTGCTGACCAAGGGTACCGCCAAGCAGGACTGGTCCATCCACGTGGAATTCCTGACCGACCAGAACTGCTTCCGCATGGTGTACCGCTGCAACGGCGCGCCCAAGATCAGCAAGCCCCTCACCATCAAAAACAGCACCAAGACCCGCAGTGCGTTCGTCACGCTGGCGGGCCGGGCGTAAGGAGGCAGCACAATGAACAGAATCTGTGAGGAACTGAAGCACCAGGTGGTCCTTCCCCCCAGCGCCGTGACCACCGCAACGCTGACGACCACGGCTTTCGTGGACTGCAGCAATGTACCTGAGGTGGAGTTCCTGGTCTCCACCGGTGCCCTGGCCAGCGGCAAGAAACTGACCGTTGGTATCTACACCTCCGCAGTGGCCGCCGGCACCAGTGCCGTAAAGGTCAGCGAGGTCGTATTCACCGCAGACGGCGCCCTGAACTCCGCTCTGGTGGCAGCCAGCTACGAGGTCAAGGCCACCGGCGGCCGCTACGTGGGCATCAAGTTTAAGCACGACGCCGGCGCGGATGTGATCTGCGCTGTGACCGCTTCCGCCCGGAGCCGCGAGATCCCCGCCGAGAGCGGATGGTCCGTGAAGGCTTAAGCGATGGCAGACCTGTCTGATGAGAGGCGAAAGAGCCTACTTGCCTACTGCCGCATCGATGTGGAGGAAGATGGAGAGTCCGCCTTGCTCCAGACGCTCTATGACGCCGCGGTGGCCTACATGGCCACTGCCGGAGTCAGCGAGCCGGAAGCAAAGACGGACCGCCGGGCGCAGTACGACCTGTGCGTCAACGCCCTGGTGCTGGACGCCTATGACCGCCGGGATAAGACCATCACCGGCACCATCGTGGCCAGCAATCCAGCCTTTGGCGGGATGCTGGTACAGCTGCAGGTCACAGAACCGCAGGTGTAACGTGCCCGAATCGGGCACATGACAAAATGCCGCCCCGGTCAATCAACCGGGGCGGCATTGGGGGAAGATTATCGGATATCCAGTTTTTCCAGGAGCGCCTGCTCCAGCACTTTGGACAGGTCCAGACTGTGCTGAAATGCAAGCGTGTTCAACCATCCGGGGAGTTCAACCTCCACGGAGACCCGGGCGGTATCAGTCTCCATGGCGTTCACCGCTGCGGAGCGGGACCGTATTCGCGGGCCATGGCGTCCCGGGTCACGATCCATTGCTTGCCGAACTTCTGAACATCCACGCCCTCCACCAGCTTTTTGTATTGCACAGCCTTGCGGAGCGTGCTCTCGCTGAGCCCCCACTCCTCTGTGGCATCCCCGAAGGAAAGCAGGCTGTCGAATGGTGATGCCGTCGGCTGGCCGTTGGTCCAAAGCTCCTCGCCGTCCAGATCCAAGTCATCATTCCAGGAGATGCCGTAGCCGCCGGGGTCCGTTCGGACCTGCTGAAAGAGTCCAGGAACCTCCCGAAGCGGAGCGAATACCGGGTAGCTAACAAACAGCGGCTTCATGTCGTAGGTCTTGGAGAGACCTTCGGCAAAGGACACCAGCAGTCGATATTCCGGCAGCGGTGCCACGGATTTGATTTTATGAAACATGGTGCATCCTCCTTTCACGGCGGAGCGCCGCGCCCCGCTTATTCCAGCGGGGGCAGCGTCCGGAAGTTCTGTGTGTTCCAGATGTCCAGCAGGTCCGGCTGGTATCTGCCGGCCCATTCCCGGATCATGCTGAGACCTTTATTGGGGAGGTCTCCTTCGATCATTTCCAGCGTCTGAATGTCGATGACGCCATTGTAGTCTCCGTAGACCACATGGAAGTGCGGCGGATTGTGTTCCTTGCCCAACAGGTACATCTTGACGGTCATGCCGTAGAAGCGAGCAATTACTGGCATTTTCATTTCCCCTTTCTGTAATTATAATATCACGATACCGTGAAAATGTCAAGAGGAAAAGGAGAAAAATTATGGCGAGTATCACGGGGAGCGACCTGCGGTGCCGGGTGGAGGTGCTGCGGCGGACAGCGGTCACCAACGCACTGGACGAAACCGACTACACCTACGCGCCAGAGCGGAAGGTCTGGGCCAGAATCGTGCCCACATCCGGCTCCCGGAAGGATGTGGAGGGCGGCGTGGAACAGGTGGAGGTGACCCACCGCTTCACGGTCCGCCGTGGCTCGATCCCGACCATGACCACAGACCTGCGGCTTCGGTTCCGGGGCCAGGACTACCAGGTGGTGTCCTTTTATCCCAATTATCGGGACGGAGGATTTGTGGATCTCTTTGTAAAGCTGGTGGTGGAAGATGGCATCAAAAGTTTTTGATGTATCCGAGTTGGAGGACTTCGCCCGGCAGATGGGGAAGAACGCCGATAAGTTTCGGAAACAGCAAAAGCCCTTTCTGCGGAAAGAAGGCAATAAGCTGAAAACCAAAACAGTCCGGGGTGCCAAAGTTCTGGGCAAGAAGACCGGCAACTATCTCAAATCCATCAAGCGGGGCAAGGTTTACGAGTACGACGGTGCCCAGGCGGTGCGCGTCTACTCCACCGCGCCCCACGCGCATCTGATTGAGGAGGGCCATCGGATGGTGCTCCATGACGGAACAGAAGTCGGCTTTGTGCCGGGACACCACGTGTTTGAGGTCGCAGCCAAGGGCTTTGAACCACAGTACCTGGAGGATGTGGATAATATGCTGGATGAGGCGGTGAAGCTATGATCTCTCTGCAGGCAATCAACAAAGCAATCTGTACGCTTTACCAGCAGGCGCTGGATGCGGCCTGGACCGGTGCGAAACTGGTTGCCGAGGACGTGCGGGCCCCCATTGTCCGCCCCAGCGGCAAGGTGGAGCTGGAGGACGGGAGCCACGCCAGGCTCTTTCACAGCGGACAGGAGCGGACCGTCACCTTCCGGCTGTACTACTTCGCCAGCGACGGAAAGCGCCCAAAGCTGGAAAATCTGGCGGTGCGGTCCGCCGTGGGCGACGCGTTTCTGGACGGCGTCACCGTGGACGGCACGTATCTGGGCATTGACGAGGGCGTGTCCTTCACGGTGACCGACGGCGTGCTGGTGGGGACGCTGGACCTGACCATTGACGAGGAGGTCCCGGAGGCCGAAGGCGAGCCGATGGAGACCCTGGAATATGATACGGAGGTAAACTGACATGGCAGTAACTTTGCCGAAAATCAACATTACATTCAAGCAGCTGGCGACGTCCTTCATCCAGCGCTCGGAGCGCGGCATCGTGTGCCTGGTGGTCCGGGACGCGACGGCCGGCAGCGGCGGGAGCTTCTTCCAGTACGGAGACGCCACCCAGGTGCCCGATGGCGAGTTCACGGCCGCCAACCGCCAGTACATTCTGGACGCCCTGAGCTACGGCCCCCTGCGGGTGAGCGTGGCGAAGGTGGCGGCCAATGGCACCTTGGCGGATGCTCTGGCCATTCTGGTGCAGTACGAGAAGACCGGCTGGATCACCGTGGCCGACGGCACCGCCGAAGACTGGACGGCACTGGTGAGCTGGATCAAGGCCCGGGAGAAGGAGCAGAAGAGCTGGAAGGCGGTCTGCTACAACACCGCGGCTCCGGACTGCATGCACGTGGTGAACCTGTTCAACGAAAAGGTCACCTTTGCGGACAGCCGGGGGCAAGTCACCGGCGAGGCGTTCACGCCGTCCCTGGCGGGCCTGCTGGCCGCGTGCAACGTGGACCGCGGCGCTACCAACAAGCTGTGCCCGAATCTGGCACAGGTCACCGTTCCGGACAGCCCCGACACGGTGGTTGGCAGCGGCAAGTTCCTGCTGGTCAACGATGACGATGAGGTCCGTGTGGGCGTGGACGTCAACTCTCTGGCGACCACCAACGGCTCCACGTTGACGGAGGACATGAAGTACATCGAGACGGTGGAGGCCATGGACCTGATCCGGGACGACATCTCCAAGGTCTTCCGGGATGAGTACATGGGCCAGTACCGCAACAGCCAGACCAATCAGATGCTGTTCATCTCCGCCATCCGGTACTACTTCGACGGTCTGGAGGACAGCAACATCCTGAACCCGGATTACAACAACACCGCCGACATCAATGTGACTGCCCAGCGCAACGCCTGGATGGGCACCGGCAAGGCGGAGGCCGCCGACTGGGACGATGCCACCGTGCGGGCCACGCCCTTCAAGCGGACGGTCTATCTGGCGGGCGACATTCAGATCCTGGGCTCCATGGCGAACCTGGAGTTCGTGGTGAGCCTGGTCTAACGAAGGAGGAGCCATATGAGCAAACAGCAAAAGGTACTGCACGGCTCGTGCAGCGAGGTTTATATCAACGGCCAGCGAGATGTGCTGGCCACCAAGATCGAGGTGAAGGTCACCGGCGACTTCGAGGACGGCGCGTTCTGCGGAGAATACGGCACCTTCCCCATCTACAACGGCTACTCCATCGAGGGGACCCTGACGGACAAGAAGCAGGACAGCGCCCTGGAAGTTGCCATTGCCGAAGGCTTTGAGAGCGGCGTGATGCCGGACATCGTGCTGATCACCGCCCTGACCCAGCCCTCCACCAAGAAGGTGGAGCGGTGGAGCATCTCCGGCGTGGTGTTCACGGAGGTGGCCCTGGCTAACATCGAAGCTAAAAAGTCCGTGGACCGGGAGCTTCCGTTCAAGGCTGAGAAGTATAAGAACCTGGAGGCGATCGAATGAGCCGGAAGATCTCTTTTGACGAGCTGGTGGCCAAGCGCGAGCAGCGGGAGGCCGACAAGCTGAAGGTGGGGATGCTGGCCATCCCCGGAAGCGAGACCGCCCTGGAAGCCCGGATGCCGCCCAAGGCGGTGGTGATGGAGCTGTATACAGAGTTGAACGAAGCCCAAGACGCCAAGGCGGCGCTGACCTGCGGCAACCACGCCTTATATACCTGCTGCCCCCAGCTGCAGGACCGGACGCTCCAGAAGGAGCTGGGCGTGGATGAGGACCCCATGGCCATCGTGGACGCGCTGTTTACCGTGTCCGAACAGGACACGCTGGGTGGGCGGGCGCTGCAGTTTTTGGGACTGCTTCCTCCCGAAAAGCCCAAGGAGGACGGCAAGGGCCAACCTAAGGACCAGCCGCTTGAAACGGTAAAAAACTGATTGCCCGCGACCCTGTGCTGGGGCTATGCGCCTTTTACGCCGCCCGGGGCGTCCCTCTGGACGTTCTGGCGGCGGCCACCCCGGTGGAGCGCGGCTTCCTTGCGGGGGCGCGGGCTTTGTACTATGACGAGCAGGTGGCCGTGATCCAAACGGCCATCGCGGGACTGTTCCCGGAAGGAGGCGGGTCGCATGGCGAATAAGGTAATCAACACGATCCTGAACCTGCGGGACAACATGTCCGGTGGGCTCATCAAGGCCGCCAGGAACACCAAGGGCGTTTCCAAGGAGATGGTCAGCGCCACTCGAAGCGTGGTGCAGTTTAAAAATAAGGCGGTCTCCTCGGTGACCAGCGCGGCCAAGAGCTTTGTGAAGCTGGGTGCCGCGGCGGGCGGCGCGGTGGCGGCTCTGGCAGCTAAGACCGGCTTTTCCGAGGCCATGGATCTGGAGGGCTACCGGCTGCAGCTGGAAACGGCCACCAAGGACACGCAGAAGGCGTCGGACATCATGTCCTACGCCGTGGCTCTGGCCAACAAGACGCCCTTTGAGGGCGGCGAACTGGTGGAGGGCGCGTCCAAATTCGAGGCCATGGGCATGGCGGCCAAGAAGTGGCTGCCTCTGGCCGGTGACATGGCGGCCGCTACCAACAAAGATTTCGACCAGGCAACCGAGGCCCTCATCGACGCCCAGAACGGCGAGCTGGAGCGGCTAAAGGAGTTTGGCATCACAAAGGCCAAGATCCTGGAGCAGGGCGAGAAGATGTTTGCCGGCGTCCAGCTGGTGAACGGACAGGGCCAGATCACCAACCAGGAGAAATTCAACGAGGCCATGATCGCCCTGATGCAGGACCGCTTCGCCGGCGGCATGGAGAAGCAGGCCACCACCATGAAGGGCCTTTGGAGCACCGTCACCGGCGTCACCAAGTCGGCTCTGGCGAACATGGTGGGCATCACCTCGGACGGCAGCATCCGCAGCGGCTCCGCTCTGGAGATGCTGAAGGGTAAGGTGGAGATGCTGGCTGGGAAGCTGCAGCAGTGGCAGCAGGACGGCACGCTGGACCGGCTGGCCCAGAAGCTGGACAAGGGGCTGGCCACCGCGGCCAAGGCCGTTGGCACGGCTTTCCAGTGGGTGCAGGACCACGGTGACACCATCAAGCGGTGGGTCGTTGGCCTGGGTGCCGCGCTGGGCATGGTGAAGATTGCCCAGTTTGCCAGCGGCGTGATCTCGGCAGTGAAGACCATCAAACTCTTCGCCACAGCAGCAGGAGCAATTCTGGCGGCCAATCCAGTGGTGCTCGCCATCGGTGCAGCCATTGCGGCCGGTGCTCTGCTGATCGCCAACTGGGACAAGGTGAAGTCCTGGGCGGCGAACATCCGGGACCAGTTTGCCGCCAGCTTCGGCGGCATCCGGGACAGCATCGTGGGCGCCTTTGAGACCGCCAGAGAGAAAGTTGCCGGATTCTTCTCCTGGATCGACGAGAAGATTGAAGGAATCCCACTCCTGGGCAAGGCTTACAAGGGTATCAAGAACTGGTGGAGCGGGCAAACCTCCGGCATTAACTGGGGCTTCGGCGGCCACGCCACCGGCACCAGCTACTTCCCCGGCGGCTGGACCCGCATCAACGAGCGGGGCGGCGAGATCGTCAACCTGCCCGGCGGTACCCAGATCATCCCTCACGACGTTTCCCGGCAGATGGTGAGCGGCCCCCGGATCTCCGTGCAGGTCATCGTCCAGGGCAACGTCATCGGCAACGATGCCTATGCGCAGCAGCTGGGCGACACTATCGTGGCCCGCATCCTGCGGGCGCTGCGCAATACGTGAGGAGGGCGCCATGTACCAGATCATCTTTTCCATCAACAACAACGAGGAGGTCATGGTCCTGCCGGCGGTGCCGCCGGACTTCGGCCCGGACATTCCACAGAACAACGGCACCTATGAGGGTCTGAGCCGTGACTACAACACCCTGGGTACCATGGGGCTCTGGGAACTGTCCATCTCCAGCTTCTTCCCTGTGGGACGGCGGTACAGCTTTATGCCGGCCGACGCCTCCACGGACGGATGGAGCTATGTGAGCTTCTTCGAGCGCAACCGGCCCCGGCGGCTTCCCTTCCGCATCATCGTGTTGGACAGCCAGGGTGTGTGCCGGCTGAACTGCGCCTGCAGCATCGACAACTTCTCCTGGCGGGTCAAGCGCAACGGCGACATCGCCTATGACATGACCGTCCGGGAGTACCGCTTCATTTCGGGGGTGAAGTAGCCATGGGCACACAGTATGTGGACGACCACCGCTTCCTGCTGTATCAGGGCAGCAGCGTCCGGGACATCACAGAGGCCGTCAGCTCTCCGGAGCTGCGGGACGAACTGGAAGCCCTGAGCGTGGAGGTGAGCTTCACGGCAGTGCGCAACGATAAAAAGGACCCCTACATGCACTGGTACGGCATCGCGCCGGGCAACAAGCTGCGGATCGTGAACCACGGGACGGAGGTCTTCTCCGGCGTGATCCTGACGGTGGGTCTGGACGGCAGCATCACCGCCAACGACCCCGGCTGGTACCTGACCAAGAGCCAGATCGTGCTGCAGCTGGACGGTGCGGCGGCCCCGGACGCCGTGGCGCGGATGTGCGCCAAGGTGGGTATCGCCGTTGGGACCGTTTCCCTGCCGCCCACCCGCATCTCCAAGGTCTGGGTGGGAGCCACGCCGGAGAGCGTCTTGGAGGACATCTTGGACATCTGCTCCGCCGAGACGGGACTGACGTACCGGCGGCGGGTGCGATCCGGGAAGCTGTTCGTGGAGCCGCTGCCAACCGCGGCCATCACGGCATATCACAAGCCCGCGGACAATCTGCCTGCCTTCGATATCACTCTGGCGAAAGGCAGTCTCACAGGCAGCGACAGCATGGTGGACCAGATCAACAGCGTGGTGCTGACGGAGGAGTCCGGCAGTTCCGCCCGTGTTCTGGGGCGAGCCTCCAACGCGGCCAGCATTGCCCAGTACGGCCTTCTGCAGCAGGTGGAAAGCCTCTCCGGAGACGAAACCACCGCCCAGGCCCGCCAGCGTGTGAAGACGCTGCTGGACCAACAGGACCGGCTGAGCCGGGAGCGAACCGTAGAGAACATTTTCGGGTGCGACGAGGTGACTAGCGGCGTTCTGCTGAACTTTATCCCAAACCGCTACGACGTGTCCGGCCCCATGCGGGTGACCGGCGTAACCCATCGGTACGGCACCACCCACATGATGACGCTGACGGTGAGCACGCAGATGCCAAGAGCCGCCGGCAGCGGAGATACTATCACGGTATAAGGAGGGACCTATGTCACCTGATTACGAGCTGGCCCAGGAATTGAAACGTCTGGGCAGTGACAGCGGCCGCGGGGAACTGCAGGGAAATCTGGAGGGGACGGTGGTCTCTGGCAATCCCCTGAAGATCTCCCTGTACGGAGGGGAGATCATGGCCCCTCCCCTGCCGCTGAAGACACTGTTCTGCGCCCAGGGATTTTACCGGGATAAGGACAATAGCCATCTGTATCTGGAAGAGTGGAGAGCGGGCGACAAGGTGGCCTGCTGTATGCTCGGCAACACGCTGGTGGTACTTGGCCGTCTGGCAGATCCGGGCGAACAGATGAAGGTGAGGTAAAAATATGGCCATGTTTCCAATCATCCCGGAGGATATCCCCGCTCAGACGGCGGAGGACATCGGCCGGGTACCGGCTTTTGACAGCACCTCCTGCCGTTTCCTGCTGCAGGACGGCGCTCTGGTGGAGCGCAGCGGCCGGGCGGCTGTGCGGCAGTGGTTTGACCTGATGCTCCGCCAGCAGGTGGACAAGATCCCCATCTACCGCACAGAGGGGCAGACAAAGCTGGGGGTAGACCGGGAGATGCTTGGCAGCAAGCTTCCCTCCGGCCTCATCACGGCAGAGATCGAGCGCAACGTGCGGGAGACCGCATCCTTCTGCCCGGCGGTCCGGGCCATCCAGGATCTGACCGTTACCCGGCGGGGACGGGCCTGCCGGGTGGAATTCACCGCCGTGCTGTACAACGACGAGACTGTGGAGGTGACGACGAATGTCTGAGACACTTACTACCATGTTGGCCGCCATGCCGGACGGCTATCAAAAGACGGTGGGCTTCCCCACCTACGACCTGCTGGCTGCGGCTTCCATCCCCATGGAGGAGCTGGCAGAGGAGTTGGCCAGAACCCGGGAGATGCTGGACCCCTCCACACTGACGGGTACCGACCTGGACAACTATATCAAATCCAGATCCGGGCTGGTACGGAATCCCGCGACCTGCGCCTCCGGCGTGCTGCAGGTGACGGGCACCGGCACCATCACGGCTGGAGATCTCTTTGAGTCCGGCGGCGGCATCCAGTTTGCCGCCACGGAGGCGGTGGAGATCCAGGGCAGCGGTCAGGTGGCCGTCCGTTGCACCCAGGCGGGCGCAGCTGGAAACCTGCCCGCCGGCAGCGTAACGCTGATGCCGGTCCAAATCGCCGGTATCGTGAATGTGTCCAATTCGGGCACAATGACCGGCGGCTACGACGCGGAAACGGACGCGGCCTACTTTGAGCGTTACCTGCTCCGCCTGCAGACGCCGCCCACCAGCGGTAACCAGTATCACTACCGCAGCTGGGCGCTGGAGGTCTCCGGCGTGGGCGGCGTGCAGATCTACCCGCTTGGCCATGGTGACAACACCGTGGACGTGGTGATCATCGATGCAGACGGCGAACCGGCGGACACGGAGCTGGTGGGCCGGGTCCAGGCGCACATCGACCCCGGCAGTCAGGGCCTTGGCGAAGGAGAAGCTCCCATCGGGGCATATTGCTACGTCAGCGGCGCTGAGGGCGTTTCTGTGGACCTGGCGCTGACGGTGACGGCTCTACCCGGGGCGGTACAGTCGGAGGTCACAGCGGCCATCCAGGCGGCCGTGGCGGCCTATCTTAAGAGCGTTGCCTTCCGGCAGGACTACGTGAGCTATGCGCAGATTGCCGCAGCGATCCTGGGTGCCGAGGGCGTGGAGGACTTCGCGGACCTGAAGGTCAACAATGGGACGGCCAACGTGGCCATTGCCGCAAGGCAGGTGGCTGTGCTGGGGACTGTGACGGTGAGCTATGCAGCTGGTACGTAACCTGCCCCAGCAGTACCGGGAGGACCCGTGGGTACTGGCTCTGGCTGACGCCATTCTGGGCGTGCTGGAGGATCAGGACGCCCAGTCCGTGAGTATCCGGGAGCAGCTGAGCCTGGACACCATCACCTGGGCGCTGGAGATCGAGGAGGCCCTGGCGGGCATCGTCCCTCCGGCAGATGCGACGCTGGAGAACCGGCGGAGCACACTGAAGGCCAAGCTGCGCAGCAGCGGCAAGGTCACCATTGAGCTGATCCAGGCGGTGTGTGACGCGTGGAAAAACGGCGAGGTGGTGGTCAGCTTCACCGGCGGCAAGATCCGGCTTCAGTTCGTGGGCGCCTACGGTGTCCCGGCGGATCTGGATGCGCTCAAGGCAGCCGTCCGCCTCGTCATTCCCGCACATCTGGCGGCGGAGTATGCTATCAAGTACCTGCTGATCCGGGACATCCATGAGATCATGACCATCAGCACGCTGGAGACCCAGCCGCTGGGCATTTTCGCGTTTTAGGAGGTAGTCTATGAGTACGACAACTGACAAACTGGCGCTGTTTAAGTATGATCCCAGCACCGACGGCGCCCAGACTTTTAATATCCAGAAAGCCTTGAATGATAACTGGGATAGGCTCGATGATGCGGTAAAAGAGATCCTTATAACTTTGGCTAACAAGGCTCCGGCTGGGTTTGGCTTGGGTTCTGAGTATACAAGCTACATTGCGGACTTTAACGCTTGCATCAAAAACGGATGGTATAGAGCCTACTCAAATTCCTTGAACTATCCAAGCATTGGTGGATTGGGTGCCAGATACGGGGCGCTTCTGGTATTGACAAGAGACTCTACGATTTACCACGTTTATTATGTAGCGCTCTATTCTGTGATGTATACCATTGAGAGATATTCCAACGATGGCGGAACAACATGGTCCGAATGGGAATTTGTGAATCCACCCATGGAGCTCGGCGTAGAGTACCGCACCACGGAGCGGTATCTGGGCAAGCCGGTATATGTTAAGGCTGTAGATTGTGGAGCCATGGCGAACAATAAAACTATTGTTATCACTGACGATTCAAAAAGGATCTTAGATGTCATCCTAAAAGGAAATCCTACTCTATTCCCAATGGGGCCAAACGGTTCCGGTCTTGGTGCGTGGGATGGCTGCTTTACTGCAGGTGGAACGCAGATAACACTTTATGCAGGAGACAGTTTGGCAGCTTCGAATCACGCCGCTGTTGCAATAGCAAAACTCATTGACGCGTAAGTCAATTAGTCTGTGGTTTTTGTGTAGCGTAAGCTGGCGTATACAGAATATCTGGACAAATCATTCAATGTCTTGATATAAACACACTCATAATTTGCCCAAACAGTCAGTTCGTTGGCGTTGTGTGTAAAAGACGATGCGTTCAAGCCCTGAAGTGTAACATCAATCATGTATGCAACATTCGCGATACCATGTGCAACTTCTTTGCTTGTTGTATTCGGCAGATTACCGCAATCCACAACCTTGACATACACCGGCTTGCTCAAGTACCGCTCCGTAGTGCGGTATTCTACGCCGATATCTAACGGCACTTGACCAAACTCCCATGCACTCCATCCAGACGAGTAATCGAGATTGGCCCTTCTCATCCACCTGTCATTATTTCCGCGCGGGAAGACGTATTGGTCCGTCCTCGCTCGCTTATCAGAAGTAACAACAACCACCGTACAATACTGAAAATAGGGTTTCCCATCAATCGCCTTATCATTGTTGTAGTAATAGTAAATTCCACTTTCCGTTAAGGTATCTAAGTCCGCCAATGAAGAAATTGTTTTGGTTGTAGTCGAGCCCAAACCATACCCAGCAGGAGCGGCTCCAATGGCAGCGGGCGTGATTGGGTCCGCGCCGCCCTTGGCGTGCTGCGTGGCATGGGTGGAATTGGCCTTGTTAGCCGAAGTTATATCACGCGCACAGCTTGTTATAGCTGTGCCGGACAGCCTCCTGTGAGAGCTGCGCATAGATCTGTGTGGTGTCAAGGTTTGAGTGGCCCAACAACTGCTGGATGACTACGATATCCATGCCTGCGTTAAGTGCGCTGGTGGCAAAGGTATGCCGGAGCTTATGCGGATGCAGAGGAACTGACAGCCCAGCCCTTACACCGATACCCCGTATGATTTTCTCAATGGCCTGACTGCCAAGCGGCCCATAGGGAGCCGTATTGCACGAGAACAAGTCGGAACTGCTCTTACTGTGAGCGAGGTAGGATTGGAGCGCCAGCTTCGCCCGGACGCTGAAATATACAGTCCGTATTTTATCACCTTTGCCCCGGACTTCTATTGTCCGCGATTGAAAATCTATTGCGCCGATCGGAACATTGGTTAACTCAGACAGGCGGCAGCCGGTGGAAAGGTACAATTCAAATATGGCCCGTTCCCGGGGCGTCTCGAGAACGGCACGGCACCGCTCCACCTCCTCCTGGGTGAGGGGTTGCCGGGTGTGTTTCTTATCAATGCGGGCGCTGCGGATGCGGTTCATGGGGTTGCGCTGTATTTTCTCCTCAGTCTGGAGCCAGCCGAAGAAGCTACGCAGACAGTTTAGGTAGGTCTGCACGCTATCCTTTTTCATGTGACGTTCTTCCTTCAGGTGGGACAACCACCGGCGCACGTGATCCGTGGTGATCTGGGCGGGCGGCAGATCCAGCCATTGCCGGAACAGGTTCAAAATCTGACGGTAATTGCGGATGGATTTTTCGGACAGGCTATCTGCCCGCTTGGCGGCCAAAAATTCTTCAATGCTGTCCTCCAAACTGGAGCAGGCGGCGGTGGCGGTGACGGTGTACCCGGAAAGGATCTCCCAAATGGCGGTCTTTGCGTCCGGCCGATCCATGGCCGTGCAGATCGCGGTGTATAGCTCAACTTTTGGTTCCATATCAATAGCCCCCTTCACTAAATTGGAACCATTATAATACAAATCAACAGAAAGCAGGTGCGAAGGTGTACGCAATCATCAAGGTCTCCAGAATGGAGGTATTCGACAACCGGACGCTGCGGCTGACACCGGAACAGGTGAAAGCCCGGACCGGCTGCACCCACGTCATAAACGGCTATTTCTTTAACGGCAAGTTTCAACCGCTTGGCTGGACGGTGATCGATGGCAAAATCATCAGTCGGGACGCGTATCAGGATTGGGGTATTTCCGCCGGCTCTGATAGAAAGCCTCGGATGCTGACGGATCGGGGCGGCAGCTTTCTTTCCGGGGTGCCTCTTTTGAAAAACGGGGCGAAGCTGAAGCGAAACCTGACACCGGATGTGGCCCGTCCAGCGGAGCGGACAGCTGTGGGATGGATGCCGGATGGACGGGTGCTGATCTGGTGCGACAAGATGATCCTCACCAGAGAGCAGCTGCAGGACAAGCTGCTGTCCCTGGGATGTGTGGACGGCCTGATGCTTGACGGCGGCGGCAGCACGCAGGGGGTATTCCCCGCCAGCAAGGTGGTCAGCAGCCGCAAGGTGTCCACAATGCTATGCTTCTGGGCAGAAACGGAAGAGACGAAGGAGGATCCCAAAGTGGAAACGAAAAAGAAGGTTTGTCTGGACGCAGGGCACAGCGCCAGCAACAAGGTCAACAAAAGTCCGGACGGTACATACTTCGAGCATGAGTTCGCCCTGGACATGGCAAAGCGCATCAAAGCCCATCTGGAGTGCTACGGCGTGGAGGTGGTGGAGACCCGGCCGGATGGGGGCGACGTATCCCTGGGTGAGCGGTGCCGCATCTCTAATGCGGCCAAGCCGGACCTGTTTGTGAGCCTGCACAGCAACGCCACGGGGACGCTCTCCACAGGCTCGGACGGCTGGGGCTATGCCCGGGGATGGGAGTGCTATGTGTACGGCCTCTCCGGGGCGCGCTATAAGGCCGCAAAGACCATTCTGGCAAGTGTGGAGGGTGTGGCGCCCGCCATCCGCTCCACGCCCATTCTGGCGAAGCCGGGGCTGTATGTGCTGGCTCACACCAGCGCTCCGGCGGTGCTCATTGAGCATGGCTTCCATACCAGCCGGGAGGATGTAGCGTACCTGAAAGACAGCGCTTACCGGGAGAAGCTGGCGGCGGCGGAGGCCCGGGGCATCCTGGAATACTTCGGCATTGCATGGAAAGAGGTATCGGAGCTGGACGCAGCGGTGGACAAGCTGGCGGCGGCTGGGATCATCGACAGCCCGGATCGCTGGAAGAAGCTGGACTTTACGGAGAACAGCGTGCGGCTGCTCATCATCAAGATGGCGGCGGCGCTGAAATAACGAAGGAGGATACAGACATGATGGAGAACGTGACGAAGTTCAAGGCGGCGCTGGCCGCTGTTCTGGCAGCCATGACGGCCCTGTGGGGCTGGTTCGGCTGGCTGGTGCTGGCGTGGGTTGGCTGCATGGCCATCGACTACATCACCGGCTACAGCGCTGCGGCGAAGAACGGGGAATGGTCCTCGCAGATCGCCAGAGAAGGACTGTGGCATAAAGCTGGCTGCATCTTCGCCGTGCTGGTGGCGGGCATTCTGGACGCCGTGGTGGGCTATCTGTTGGGGAATATCCATGGACTGGCATTGCCTTTTGAATATACGGTATTTGTGTGTCCGCTGGTGGTGGTATGGTATATGCTGATGGAGTTGGGCAGCATCCTGGAGAATATAGGCAAGATGGGAGCCCCTCTGCCGGAGTTCCTGAAAAAGATGATTGTCGTGCTGAAAGCTACGGTGGATGCTTCCGGGGATGCTGCCATCGGAGATCATGAAGGCTCCGCAAATAACTGATTGATAACCATGGAGAAGTGGCACTTTCACATTAGCATTTTAGTTAGCATTTGCTTTCCCGATTTTTGATTTTGTGTACTTTGGCGTTTTCGGATTGCTCGATTATTGAGCGCCGAAAAAACGACTGTACCGATTGAAAGTAAAGAAAAAACCGTGTAACCATTGAGGCTACACGGTTTTTCTTTTTGGTGCCGGTGGTGGGACTCGAACCCACACGGTATCGCTACCAACGGATTTTGAGTGCTTGGCCCACGTATTTCCACCGCAGCACTCCGCAGTCCTCCGTCGCCCCAAAGCATTGCAATTACAAGCTTTTTGCGGTTGCCTCTTGATTTTTCAATGGCTTCACAGAAGCCCCAAAAGTTCTCTCCTGACGCAACTTGGAGAGAACTAAGAGAGAACTCATTCCTTCGGCCCCTTGAGAAAGAAACGGAGAACCGAGGAGAGAACTCAGACGTATTTTCGGGTTTTAGGAGAGAACTAAAACCATCAAACATGGCACCGAACCTATTTGCCAATGGCTATTTGCAAGGAGGTTCGGAAATGAAAGACATAAGAAATAAATATAGACGGCAGTTCAAACAGTACCCTGATTTGGTATCTGTTTCGATGTTCCGGGAAATGCTGGGCGGGATCGGTGATTCCTTTGCCCGTCGCCTGATCCGTGAGCAAAAGGTCAAGGCCATCTTCATTAAGCCGCACTACTGGATACCCAAAGAGTCCGTCATCGACTATGTGTTGAGCGAGGACTATGCCAGCAGAAAGCTGAGGGTGCGGGTATGAGGAAAAAGGAGTTGAAGCTTACAGATATTCCCGGTGACTATCTGAGCAAAGAGGATTTCTACAAAATTGCCCACATCAGCAAAAGGACAGCGCTATGGCTTATAGAGACAGAACTTGTTTTAGCCGAACGGCCGGAAAAACAGGGGCTTGGATACCGGATACCAAAAGCAGAAGTCGAGCGATATCTCGCGGATAAGAGCATAAACCCCACGAAGTATCGGCGTAGTGATCGTTGTAACAGATATCCATACTGTCCGGTGCAATGGTACACGAAGCGGCTCGGCAAAGAGATTCGCACGGTTGTCGAACAGGATATTGCCCATCTGCCGGATGTACTGGCTCCAAAACAGGTCAGTGTGATTCTTGGGTACAATCTCAGAGAAATCTACGACTGGGGCCAGACCCGAGGATTAAAAGCCTTACGCCTGTCCGGAAAACTATATTATCCGAAGCCATTTTTGCTGGATTTTGTTGCTTCAAAAGCATACCACAATATTCGAGAGAAGTCAAAAGAACATATCGAACTGCTTAGGAGGGTTCTGCATGAGTGAGCATGTTATTGCAGTCACCAATCAAAAAGGTGGCGTTGGAAAAACGACTACAACGGTAAACCTTGGAGCCGCGCTCGCTGCGGCTGGTAAAAGGGTCTTGGTCATAGACTATGATCCGCAGGGAAGCTTGACGGCTTCTTTTGGGTATACACCGGCCGAACAGAAGCGCACAGTAAATAATCTGATGCTTGCCGCCATTGACTACCCGGAAGATCTCGAAACGCATCTTGAACGGACGATCATCAGAACGGAATCCGGAATTGATCTTATCCCTTGTAACAAGAGAGTGGCCGATGCTGCGGCCCGCCTGCAGGTTATGCAGATGTCCCAGTATAATGCCATGGGGGCAGAAGATCGTGCCTGTGAAAAAGTGCTAGCTGTGATCACCGATATCCTTCGCAGCCACTATGATTACATCATCGTTGATTGCGGATTGAAGTACGAACTTCTTACGGTCAACGCCCTCTCTGCCGCCGATTACTGCATCATTCCGGTGCAGGCACACTTTTTGGCAAGTGAGGGTATCCCGGAAGTGCTGGAGTTGGTTCGCTCCGTTCAGGCCAAGTTCAATCCATCGCTGAAGATCGCCGGCATTCTTATTACCATGTATCAGTCCAAGCCGCAGCTTTGCGAAAGTATTCGGGAAAGTGTTGTAGATGTGTATGGAACAAAGATCAATGTGTTCTCTCACCCAATCGAGTACACCATAAAACTTGCAGAGGCACCGGCCGCAGGTCAAAGCATCTTCGTCTACAGGCCGCAAAATCCTGCGGCAGTTTCGTATCGGTGTCTGGCCGAGGAGGTGTTGCAGCTTGAGTAAAGGCGGTATGAGTACCATGCTCAAAAACAGGATGCTTGCCACCCAGCAGGCATCCGAGCTTGAGGTCGGCAATGCTGCATATGAAACGCTCTTCCAGACCCCTTCAAATGCTCCGCAGCCAAAGGTGTGTAAATTGCCTATCAGCAAATTGCATCCCTTCTTCACCGCTGATATAGGATTTAAGCCCTATTCTGCATCGAAACTTCAGGCACTGGCAGAGCACATGGCGGCCGAAGGGCAGCTTGAACGGATCATAGTTCGCTCCATTCCCTATCGGGATGAATACGAGATTCTGGCTGGGCACAATCGAACCAACGCAGGACGGTTGAATAACTGGTCAGAGATAGAGGCGGAAATCGTTGATGCTGATGATGAGCGAGCTACGACCATCGCCATCGCCACCAACCTGCTTCGACGGCAGGATTTAACGATTATTGAGCGTGGACAGGCATACAAAGCACTTTTAGAGGCGCAGAGAAGGCAAGGGTTTCGATCTGATATTCAAACTTCAGGCGAAATTCGCCAGAAGTTTGATTCCGGTACCTTTGGCGAGATTCGCCAAAGGTACAGCGCGCGAAAAATTGTAGCGGAGTTTTTCGGTGTTACGGAATACGAGATCCGCAAGGCAATTAAGATGACCCAGCTCATCTCGGAGCTGCAAGAGATACTGGAAGAACAGCCGAAATTGCTGCCTCTGGCCTGCGCAGAAAAAATAGCTGACTACGAAGCCGTATCCCAGCGCGCATTTATCGAAATGTGTTCCATTGAAGGCTATCAGTTGAACATAGCGACCGTGAATTATATCGTTCAGAGATGTCCCCCACCCTGCGCAGACCGCCAGCTTATTTATGCGGCATGGCGGGAGGCCAGAGCGGCCGAGGAACGGAGAGCAGCTATGCCTCCGAAGAAACTCAGCTTTGAGCGAAAGAAGTTTGCTCCATATATCGAAAAGGTCGGAGGTGAAGATGCGCTGGAAAAACTCTTTCTTGAGTTTTTGAGCAACCATTTTGGATGAGAAAAAATAACTGTTGGTAGATAGGCTTGGCACCGCTTTTGCGGTGCCGGGCTTTTTTTATGCCATAGGAAGGTGACGAAATGAACGAACTGAGAGAAAGAGCGCGAGGGCGCCGTGCACAGAACCCCTTTGACGGTGGAGCCGAGGAACGACTGAAAAGAATGGATCTGCTCAAGGCAGACGGTGAAGCAAACAAGACGACACTGCTGACGCTGAGTGCAGTATTTGCGGGGCTGCTCTTTGATGAGCTGTGTGACTTTTACCAGGATTATTCCATGGTGAAGGATGATTTGGGTCAACTGTTTTCGGCGGCTGAAACAGCTGACGCCCGGCAGAAGTTTCTGCTGATCTGCCTGCAGTATGACGCCCTGGGGCAGGCCCTGCCCAATCCCATCTGGTGGATCAGCGGCAGTCCTGCTCTTGCGGGCGCGTTTGCAGACAGCTATGTTCTGCACCTGAAAAAGCTTTGTGACTCCGAGGAGGTGCTCTAATTTTGAAAGGAATTTTGGTCTATCAGCCACCGGATAAGCCTGCCCAGCTCCCGGAATTTATTGATGGTCTCGATCCACGCTTGCGGGAGAAGATCATCATGCAGCTTTATCAGCTGTCCAAGCCCCATAAGCCGGAGCTGCGAGAACCCCATTTCAAGCGGTTTTCTCTGGAACGCTATCGGGATCTGTGTGAGCTGCGGGTAAAGAGCAAGATGTTAGTTCGCATCATCTTCTACTTTTGCCCCAACGGACAGGTGCTGCTCCTGCATGGCTTCATCAAACGCCAGAAGCGTGACACGATGCAGGCCCTGGAGCAAGCCATCAGAATACTGGACGCACTACGGGAGCACCCGGAGCGCGCAGTAGAATACAAAATCAAGGAGGAGGAAAGAGCATCGTGAAACGAACACCGCGCACCCCGAAAGTTGCGGCGGAGAAACGCTGCGCAGGAAAAAACTGAGAATAGGAGGCTCCCGTAAAAATGAAAAAAGCAATACTTTGTGTGCTGCTCACGCTGGCCATGTCCGTCAACGCCTTTGCTTTGGAGGTGCCTACGGATACCGTGGTCCAGAATCTCAACGGCAGCCAGCAGGCCATCAAGACCTACACGATCCCGCCGGACCAGGACCCGGCAACCTTGATCGAGGAACCTTTTGAACTGAAAGGTTTCCTCTACACTTTTGCAAACATTGTGAAAACCGAAAACCCCGTTGAAGAAACTAAAGTGCATACGGAGATCATCACCATTGAAACAGCCAAGAAAGACCTGTCTGTGGTGCTTGAAAATCTGGAGCCCACCATCGAATTCGATGATGGCAATTTCAAAGGCACCCTCGCACTGGATCACACCAGTATTGTCACTGAGGCTGCAGGTTACACCACCAAGAGCTATACGGTGACGGAAACCAAGACCATTGGCCAGCTGGACCGCAATGATATGTCTTATGTCCCGTCTACTACCGTAAAGGATGGCAGGACTTTGAATCTTGCCAATGTGGAGTGGCAAGTCACCGGTACCGATCTTGTGGGAGAAGCACTGATGCCCTCGTCCTATCAGGCCATTGCCGCCTACTCTGCGAAGGCGTCCTACAATGCAGCAACCGGATACATCACAACCGCAGAGTATGTGGGGGATGTTACCCACGAGGGAATTGAGAGTATCACCTATGTACTGACATATTTGGGTGAGGAAATTGTTCCCGAGCCGATTGAGGCCGATGGTACCACCGATATGATCAGCAGCTTTGGCAGCTTTTTCACTGAAAACTGGCCTTTCCTGCTGGCGGGCGGTGGACTGATCGCTGCGGCTGTCTGCGGCGGTCTTCTGATCCACAACCGCAGAACTGCGAAGCGTCAGGAAGAGGATGAGGAGTTGGAGGAAGATTCTGAAGAACAGGAGGAGCAGAACGCATGAAGCACATGAGGCGACTGATTTGTATGGCGCTGATGATCGCAACGGTATTATCTCTGTCGGTCAGCGCCTTTGCCGCAGAATACACCTTTGAGTCTACGTCGGATTCGGAGTATTACCCCTCCACATCCTATGAGGATATTTACGGTTCGTACAACTACGGCGGCATCAATGTTGTGGACTATCAAATCCCGGAACTGTCCTATGGCTGCTTCAGCACGACCCAGACCGGCGTCATGGAAAAGGTCCGCTTGCCCGGGCTGCAGCAGTATGTGAATGTCTCCACCAGCGCCGGCGGTTATGGCGTTGGTGCCGGCAGCTACGGCACTCCTGTAATCTCCAGCGGAACCACCATCACTCCCGTCTATCGGGAGCCTGCCTATACCAGCGCTGAGGACATGGAACGCAAGGACGGCAGCATCGGCACCTTGAAGATCCCCTCTCTGGACATCAACATGAAGGTCTGGGAGGGCGAGACCAACGCCAGCATGGCAAAGGGTCTCGGTCACTACACCACGACCTCTGCATGGGATGGCAACGTGGCAGTCTGCGGCCACAATAGAGGTGCCAAATATGTGATTGGCGACATCAAAGATTTGGAAATCGGTGATACCATCACCTATACCACCATCTACGGCACACGCACCTACGAGGTCGTTTTGGTAAAGACTATCGCCAGTACAGACTGGAGTTATCTGCAGGCCACGGCCGACAACCGCATCACCATCACCACCTGTCTAGCCAACCAGCCCAGCAAACGAGTCTGTGTTCAGGCTGTGGAAGTGGATCGCTAAAACCATTGCGGCGCAACGGTTTTGCGGTGTTGAGTTTTATCGGCGCAGTGATTTCAAATAAACCTTTGACACGCTTAGATTTCTGTATTATTCTCAAATCACTCCGGAGAATATAAACCCCCAAAGGAAGTATCTGAATTGGTACAGAAATTCAAGCCACAAAGGAAGGACGATGAAGTAAGGATCAAAATGGACATCACAGTTGACCTTCCTGCGGAATTGGCAGAGCAGGCTGAGCAGATGGGTATTTATGAGTTTGATCGCTGCGTCTATGACGAAAATACCCGCCGCATGACAGCCAGTGTAACCACTACGTTTTATCGGAAGGGAGCGTGATATTGTGAAACGAATCCGAACCTTTTTAATCTTGACGCTGTTCCTTGTGTCGATGACCGGCAGCGCCTTTGCCGCCGGAGCCAACACTGAACAGCAAACCGCCGCATCCTACCTGCGTGAGGCGGGTATCATGGTTGGAAACGAGACCGGTGATATGATGCTGGATCAGGGCCTGACCCGTGCGCAGATGGCTGCGGTGCTCACCCGTATCGTTGCAAATCCCGATCATGTCGAGGCGGATAGTGCTTACTACCGCGGCCAGTGCAAGTTCACTGATGTGCCCGACTGGGCAAAGGTCTATGTCGGCTACTGTGCCGCAAATCATCTGGTGGCTGGTTATGGAAATGGCCTTTATGGACCGAGTGATCCCGTCACCCCCGCTGCGGCCTGCACGGTAATGCTTCGTTGCTTGGGCGACGTGGATATGGAGTGGACCTACAGCACAGCATGTCAGACGGCTGTTGAGCTGGGACTATCTTCTGCGGAAGCTCTCACTGGAGCGGAAATTACTCGCGGCAACATGGCAGTTCTGATCTACCGCACCATGGCAAAGATGGGATATGATATCGAAGTATCTGAAGCGCCGCAGTCAGCCACACCGGCAGGACAGGCTATCAGCAGAAACGACGATGGTTCCATCAATGTCCCGTCTGACGGCTCCCGCTATGTGCCGCAGGCTGGCGATGTGATCCGCTGCGATGATGGCACCAACTACACCATCACCGATGTTCGCCGCTACGATGCCAATATGTTTGCCAGCGGCCCTCTGCCCGAACTGCCCGAGCCTACTTGTGACTGGAGCCTGCTGCCCCAGCCGGAGTTGCCGGATGCAGAGGTCAGACACTTTACCATCGGTGACAGCGAGTACATGTTTATCCGAAATCTCTATGAGACCCGTCGAATGCTCTATACCCTATATAACGCCATCGGAGACAACCCGGAAACCTGGCAGGACGGCAAACCCGTTTTGCATCCCAGTGGCAACCCCAAGGTGCGCATCAATCTGACGATTGCGGATGATACCCAGGCGGAATGTTTCTGGCCCTGGCGCGAGAGCGAAATCGTTGCTCCATTCAATTCCAGCCCCTGTGGGACCCACTCACTTGAGGCGTGGGATGTCTACAAAGACGGTGTGTTCCTGCAAACTGAGTATTTAGTCCACCATACAGTCTAAAAGAGGGAGACAGCACAAATCGTGCTGTCTTCCTCTTTTGCATCTCCCCACAAGTTCATATTTCACCCAAGGGGGGATGCTGTTCTGTATGAATGGGTATCCTCCCTGATTTTATGGAGGTAAGCCTATGAAAAAGCGTTTCATGTCAGCGTTTTTAGCCGTCATCATGCTTTTTAGTATGCTCTCGACCACCGCTTTCGCAGCATCTTCGGAAGAGGAAGCACTGGGCGAGATCAATATTTTCAATGGCGGCGTAACAATGTCGTATCTGTCTATCAACGGACGTATCCGTGAGCAGATCTATACCTACTATAACCGTGTTACTCCATCCGGAGCGGTCAAAGAAATCCCTGCCTACTGCGTGAACCCCAATGATAAGGGCGTTCCCCAGACCGTAGGGGTGGGCGAAAGCATCAAGTATCTGGCCGATGAAAAGGCGGCAGATCCCAAGGTCACCGGTATCATCGCCAACGGCTATCCCAATCGCGGCCTGAGCGAGCTGGGCCTTGAGAATAAGTACCACGCCTACTATGCCACCAAAATGGCCCTGTGGTGCTATCTCCTGTCCCATTGGGACATCAACAACCTGAAGGTCAACCCCAACCTGACCGGCCTTGAATTGGAGCGTGCGCAGAAGATCCTCGCCGCAGCCAAGGACATCTACCGCCGTGGCACGACATGGACCGAAAATCTGTCGCCCAATGTCAGATGTACTCCTGACCGTGATGTTGCCTATGAAGTGACCGTCAACGGCCGCCAGTATAAGCAGCAGGTCTTTACGGTTACATCGAAGACCTGGGTGTGCGATTACAAAATCAATGTCGCTTTCACGGACCCTGCCAGCGTTCCTTCCGGCACCCGCATCGTGGACATGAATAACAATGACATCTTCACCCTGACCACCAGCGCCACCGGTGAAGGCTATTCGGCACAGTTCAAGGTCCTCTACCCGTCGGACAGCGTGGCCGGACAGACCGGCAGCGTGCAGCTGTCCTTTGATCTGGATGTTTACCAGTACGCCATCTTCTATGCCTCTGTAGTTGAGGTGGATAAATACGGCAATATCCAGAATTACATGGTGGACACCGACCCCACAAGGAAAATGAACCTGTCCGCCTACAGTAACTATGGTGATGAGCCCGAAGTGGAAATGGATACCGGCCTCCAGATCGTCAAGTACGAAGCCGGCACAACCATCCCTCTGAGCGGCGCCATGTTCGAGGTCGTTGGTCCTGACGGTGCCACTGTTGGTACCTTTACCACCAATTCCTCCGGTAAGATCCGCATCCCTCTGACCCTGACCGGAAACTACACCGTATATGAGCGGGTCGCGCCGGACTTTTACCTGCTCAGCGAAGAACCTGCCCAGAATGTGCAGGTGGTCTACGGTGAGGTGGCCGAAGTTGTGTTTGAAAACGAGCCCTACGGCAATCTCCGCATCGAGAAAACCTCCAACACCGGCATGAACCTGCCCGGAGCACTGATCACGATTACCCACATTGAAAGCGGTCAGCGCTATACCGGAGAGACTAACTCCGCAGGTGTTGCCGTCTTCCGTGAGATCCAGCCCGGCGCGTATCGAATCGAAGAAACTGCAGCTCCGGCGGGATGGCTGCTGGATGATACCATCTACACCACGACCGTCATTGCCGGTGAAACCACTACATTCCATCTGGTCAACGAGGAGCTGCCGGGCCTTCGCATCATCAAGTACGACCGCAAGAATATGGTCGCTATGCCCGACGTCACCTTTGAGGTCTGGCGTGACGGTGTTTCTCTGGGTACCTTCCGCACCGATGAGTTCGGTGAAATCCTTTTGACCGACGTGGAGCCCGGCACCTATCGAGCCGTGGAAGTGGATACAGGCAGTGATGGGCATATCCTCAACACCACCCCCCAGGAAGTAGAGCTGGAAGCCGGTGACGGCATCAAGGAGCTGATGTTCTTCAACGACGTCAAGCCCGGCCTGCGACTGGTGAAGGTGGACAGTGCCGATCCCTCTAAAGTCATCCCCAATGTCCTGTTTGAGATTAAATCCGTTGCGGGTGACTACGGTCCCGAAGAGTTCCGAACCGATGAAAACGGTGAGATCGTCCTGAGCAAGCTCCCTGCGGGTGCCTATGTGGTAACGGAATTGTCCTGCCCGGGCTATGTCATTGATGAAGCGCAGCGCATTATTCAGCTGGACCCCAACGAGGATGCCCAGTTCGTGTTCACCAACAGTATCAAGCCCTCCCTGCAGATCATCAAGCTCAGCTCCGATGGTTCTGCTCTGGAAGGCGTGACCTTCCGTATCGCCAAGATCGAAGATGGTACACATTACCTCGACCGCACCACCAATAAGAACGGCGAGATCCTTGTCAGCGATCTGGAGCCTGGGGTCTATTCCGTGCGCGAGACCTCTACGGTGTCAGACCACATCATCGACCTCCGGGAGTACAAGGTAGAGCTGTTCCCCGGCAAGACCAGCACGCTGGTCATTGAGAATCAGATTCGCCCCAACCTCTATGTTTATAAGCACGATGCAGACACCGGCGAACCCATCCCCGACACCGTATTCATCATCCGCGCGGCTGACGGCCACAGCGTCGATGAGATCCGCACCGGAACGGACGGCCGTGCCGAGCTGAAAAATCTGCTTCCCGGCGTCTATGAAATCTCCGAGAAGTACGTGCCTTCCCCTTATCTGCTGGATGCTCCCAGTCAGCTGGTGACCCTCTATCCCAACCGTGACCACACCGTTTACTTTGAAAACCATCAGAAGCCCAGCCTGACTGTCAACAAGATTTGCAGCGTCACGGGTGAGCCTCTGAAGGGCGCAAAGTTCCATGTCACCTATGCCAGCAATGATACAGAAAGCGGCGAGATCAACGACCTTGGTTATTTCTATTCCGATGCCGACGGTCAGTTCAAGCTCTCCAACCTGAAGGACGGCTGGTACAAAATCACCGAGGTCGAGTCTGTACCCGGCTACCGCATCAAAGACCCGGCCGCGCAGGAAGTCTTCGTCAAGGCCGGTGAGAGTAAGACCGTCACCTTTGAGAATACTCCCCTCAGTGCCTTGGTCGTATTCAAATTCGATTCCGTCACCGGAGAGGCGGTGAAGAACGCCGTATTCCAGGTGAAGTACCTCACCGGCACTTCCGGCACCGGCGGCACGGTCATCGGCACCTATAAGACCTCTGCAAACGGCAGCTTCACCGTTACAGGGCTCGACGAAGGCACCTATATCGTGGAGGAATTGGCCAGTGACAGCGGCCACGTCATTGATACCGCTCCCCAGACCGCCTACATCAGCGGCAAGGATCAGGATGTGGTGGAGCTGTATTTCGGCAACTCTCCCAAGGGTGCGCTGCTCATCAAGAAGATCGACAGTGTGAGCCGTGAGCCTTTGTCTGATGTTGAGTTCTTCGTCACCACCTCTGACGGCACTGTGGTTGGCAATGCCAACGGCAAGTTCGTCACCGACAGCGCAGGCACCGTTCTGATTGAGAACATCGACCCCGGCACGACTTTAGTTGTCAAGGAAACCCGTACCAAGGACAATACCTACATTCTGGATGATACGCCTCAGACTGCCCGCATCAAGGCCGGTCAGACGGTCACTCTGGAGTTCCGCAACCAGCCCAAGGGCAGTCTCATCATCCACAAGCAGGATTCCGTGACCAAGGAGCCTCTGGAAGGCGTTCAGTTCAAGATCACCTATGCTGATGGTCGTGTGGTTGATGCAGATGGCGGACAGCTTTCCTCCAACGGTTTGTACTGGACCGATAAAAACGGCCAGATCAAGATTACCGGCATCACCGGCACCATCGTGGTGACTGAGGTGCAGAGCATCCCGGGCTACACCATCCATGAGGAGACCCGCAGCCAGACCGTGGTTGTGAACACCAACGACACGCAGAGCTTGTATTTCTACAACGATCCCATCGGCGGCGTTGAGATCATCAAGGTCAATGCCGATAAGAAGACCGAACGCATCCCCAATGTGAAGTTCGAGATCCGCCGCGCGGATGACGGCCTTGTGGATACCGTGACCACCGATAAAAATGGCCGCGCCTTCCTGTCTCTGGAGGATGGCCACTACTACGCTGTTGAGATCAAGAGTGCAGATGGCTTTGAGCTGGATAGTACGCCCCACTACTTCGAGGTGAAGGACGGCAAAACTACCACTCTCACCGTTGAGAACAAGAGCCTGTCCGGTATTTTGATCCATAAGATCGACAGCAACACCGGCGAGGGCATCTACGGCGTCACCTTCCTGCTCTATGACAGCAACAAGACCCCCATCGGCCAGTATGAATCTGACCAGGACGGCTGGGTATATATCACCGGCCTCACCGAGTCCGGCCGCTACTACATCCGCGAGCTGGAAAATGAGGGCTACAATGTGGACACCCAGATGAAGACAGTCTATGTCAGTGCAGGCAGGACCGTGGAGATCGAATGGGAGAACGAGCCCATCACAGGCCAGATCCAGATTTACAAGTATGCCGGCGAGTACAACGAGATCACAGGCACCGCCCCCGGCACTCCGCTCAAGGGCGCTGTCTATGAGATCATCAATGCCCGCAGCGGCAAGGTCGTGGACTATATCACCACCGATTCCCGTGGTGTGGCGGCCAGCAAGCCCCTGCCTCTGACCCGCTATCAGATCCGTGAGGTGTCCGCTCCCGCCTATTGGCAGGTCTCTGCCCAGGTGTTTGATGTGACGCTGGAATACGCCGGACAGATCATCAAGCTCAACGCCTACGATAAGACTGCAGAACTGGGTGTTTCCATCACCAAACGCGGCAACGCTGCCGTACTTGCCGGAAATCAGATGCGCTACGACATCACCGTAGCCAACACCTCCAATGTGGATCTGGAGAGTTTTTACTGGCATGACCGCATTCCCACCGATGTTGCCCGGGCTACCACGCTCACTACCGGCACTTACAGCGCCCGACTGAACTACCGCATCCTGTATAAGACCAACTATACCGCAAACTATCAGGTGCTGGCCTCCAATCTGCTGACCAGCAACAACTACTCCTTTGCCCTCAACGCCATTCCCATGCAGGCAGGTGAAGTCATTACCGACATCTACTTTGACTTCGGTAAGGTTCCTGTTGGTTTCCAGAGCGTATCCAATCCCACCTTGAGCGTCATGGTCAACGGCAACGCCGTCAATGGCTACTACATGACCAACCGAGCAGATGTGGGTGGTAAGTATCTGGGCACATGGCAGACTGCAAACGCAAGCTGGGTGACCATCATTCAGCGTTACGGCACTACCCTCACACTTCCCAAGACCGGCTATTGATCAAATAGCGGCACATAACTGAAACATTTGACCAGCGGCCTGCGCAGGATGCCTCACGGTATCCTGCGTGGGCCTTTCAAATTAAGGAGGTAACGATAATGAAACATATTCGATTGCAGCTGATCCCCATTCAGGAATTGAATCAGGACCTGTATTGCCATGACGGAATGCACAGCGACTATTTCCGCGAGTTCGTGCAAATGATGCTTTGCCATGCCTGGTCCATCGGCTTTTTGTCGTCCGACCTTTGGGATGCAATTCCCGACATTGCGCAGGCCGCTACTATGCACGACATCGGCAAAACTGCGCTGCCCGAAACGATCATCCACAAAAAGGGCGCCCTTTCTTCCGCAGAACGGGAGTTTGTCAAGGCACATACTATCCTGGGCGCTGCCATGGTGGAAATCGCGCTTGCAGAAATGCGGGACGATCCGATTTATGATTATGCGCTGGAAATCTGCCGGCATCATCATGAGCGGGTCAATGGCCGTGGTTATCCCGACCATCTGTGCGGAGGAGAGATTGCATCCTATGTTCAGGTCATCAGTCTGGCCGATGCCTACGATGCACTCCGAAGTCCCAGGAGCTATCGGGATGCGATGACTGACACCGCAGCGGTGAAAATGCTTCTGGATGAAGAGTGTGGCGCTTTTGATCCGGATCTGATCGATGCCTTCGAGCCGATTCTCGGTGAACTCTGGGATCTGGCTCGACATCTGGCAGAGGAGCCGAATTCCCGGGATTAAAACGCGGTTGGAAAGCGGCAGTGTCAAGGAGGGTGGAGAAAGTCTCCGCTCTCTTACCTATTTGAAGGAGGTTTCCATGAAAAAGCTATATCGGATTTATGTTTCCTGTCTGACGCTTATGCTCATGCTGACTGCACTGACAGTTCCTGCACTTGCTGTGGACGATATGTGGACGGTGGCAAACACCGTCATTGTAGATGTTTACAGCAAAATCGCCGGCATCAGCACGGTACTGGCCGGTCTTATGTCTGCTGTGGCTGTGGTGGGTGCCAAACTCTCCAACAATCAGCACAAAGTTGACCAGGCGTGGGACTGGCTCAAACGCATCTGGATTGCCTGGGCAATCATCAACGGCATTGGCGCGTTCATCGCCTATGTTGCTCCCTTGTTTAATGGCCTTGCAACGTTGACCCCGTAATGTGGATGCGGCTCCGGCTCAAAGGAGGTGTCCACATTGCTTGAGCTGATTTTTCAGGGCTTCATGGAGTGGGCATATGGCCTCACTCTGGAATGCTGGCAATACTTTTCTTCATCGTTGCTCGATATTATGAGCATGGATTTCGCCTATTTGAAAACCCATGTTCCGGTGATCGACGACATCATGCAGGTGCTTATGGCTGTGGGCTGGGCGCTTCTGATCGGCAATCTGGTGTTTCAGGCGCTGAAAAGCATGGCGTCCGGTCTTGGTTTTGAGGGTGAAGATCCAAAACTGCTTTTCACCCGTACTTTTGTGTTTTCCTTCCTCCTGCTGGCAAGCCCTCAAATCTGCGACATAGGGCTGAGCATGACTTCCAAGATCATTGACCTGCTGCAGATACCGGATGCGGTCAATGTGCAGCTGGTGGATGAGAGCGTGTTCGGCTCTCTGACCGCAGCGTGGCTGCTGGTCATTATCTTTGGCATTATCATCATGTTCAAGGTATTTAAGCTGATTCTGGAGATTGCGGAACGCTATGTTATCCTTGCCATGCTGACCATTACGGCACCGCTGGCTTTTTCCATGGGCGGCAGCAAAAGTACGTCCGAGATTTTTACCGGATGGTGCCGGATGTTTGGCAGTATGTGTCTGCTGATGGTGACGAATGTGATCTTCTTCAAAATGCTTTTGTCCGTGCTTTCCACCGTTCCCAGCGGCCTTGATGTTTTGCCGTGGATGGTGCTGATCTTAACCATTGTGAAGGTCGCACGAAAAGCGGACGCCATCATTACCCGTATCGGGCTAAACCCCGCCATGACTGGTGACTCCTTGGGACGCGTATTCCCCGGCGCATTGACCTATATGGTGGTTCGCACCGCTGCCTCCCAGATTACCAAGGCTGTTGGCAAGAGCGCAGGCGGAACCGGAAAAGGCAGAACGCCCGGTACGCCGCCCGGCGGCTCCGGAGGCCCCCGAATGGGCGGTCCTGTTGGTGGGCGCAGCGGCGGCGCTGGAACAAGCAGCTATTCGCAGCAGAGCACATCTCAACAGGCGACGAACCAGCAGACCAGCACACAACAGGGAGCTTCGCAGCAGACCACTTCGCAGGGTACAGCCTATCAGAGCAGTACCACACAGGCGGGCAACCAGCAGACAACCACGCAGGAATATACTGCTGGTTCCTCTTATCAGGCTGGCACGCAGATGGGGCAACCTTCTACCAGAGGCACAGCAGATCGAAAGACATCCGTTCCCACTGGCACGCGCAGGTCTCCGACTCATGTGAAGTCTCAGACTGTAACGCCACCTGTCGGCGCACAAGCCGTTTCCGGCAGACCCGGCATGGCAGGAAAAGCGGGCGCAGCAGCGGTGGGAGTGGCTGGTGCCGCAGGTGCAGCCGCAGTCTCCCAAATCAGAAACGGCGCGGTATCTCCGGCTCAACCGGCAGCCCCCGGCTCACCCGGCGCAGTTCAGCACGGTCCGGCAGGAACGCCGGCAGCACCATCTACATCCCGTATCACGCAGATGAATGCGCAGAAGGTGCAAGGTGGGCCTGTCAGTGGAACGACGCAGGCCGCGGAACACACAGGGATTGCGGTGGGACAGACAACTCAGAACACATCTTCTGTCTCCGCGCAAAAAACCACATCTACGCCCAAAGCTCCGGCGGCATCGGCTCCGGCCCCTTCGGCTGGCCAGACGTCACAGATACGGCCGACAGATACCCGTTATTCCCAGCGACCGCCCCAAAGCGCTCCTGCGGCGGCGCAGCAGAGTCCGTCCGCTGCCCGCCAGACAGCCGTTCATTCGGAAGGCTCGAAGCACGGTCCGGCAGGAACGCCGACCTCGGCGCCTGCTCCGCAGTCCACACGGGAACCCCGGCCCGGCAGGAATGCTGCTCCTGCGGGAAGTGCAGTGCCGACAGAGACAAGGCAGCATAGCCCGGCCCGGCAGGAAGCGCAGCACGCTCCCGCAAGCCCTATGCCTGCTGTCAAGAACGCAGCCCCCAACTTGCACCCCGGCCCGGCAGGAACGGCGGAGGGAGACCGGCAAACAACGCAGGCACGCCAAACGGCGCGGAGCACCACCTCTGTTCCAACTGCCACCGGCTCACAGGCGGGCATGAAGGCAGTATCCAATACCAAGGCGGCGGTAAAGGAACATGCAGCTCCGTCTGCTACCAAACAACCTACAAGGAAGCAGCGGGGTAAGAAAAAATGAGCGAGAACAACAACTCCCGTTCCGGGGCACAGAAGGCCGTTGATCTTGCCCGTGCTGCAAAGGCGGCCTATCGCATTGCTCAGGCAGCAGCGGTGTCCGGTGTATACGGCGCCGCTGTTGCTGCGGCTAAGGAAGCGCTGCCGTTTCTCATAAAAATCGCAATCGGCATTGTGGTTGCCGCCATCGTGATCCCCATGGTGATTTTCACGGCCCTGCCAAACATCTTTTTCGGCTATAACTCCTCAGATACCGATACGGTGATCCGCATGACGGAGCAGGCCATGACCATCGGCGGAACCTACATGAGTCTGGAGGACTTTGAAAAGACCTACATAGACTCTGTGGTGACTGCCATTGCGGCGGAATACGAGGAGGACGGCACCGTTATTGACCGCATCGTTGTGGAGAACTCTATGAAGGAGGAAGACCTGCTGTGGCTGATTGCCATAAACTCAGCGGCTTACCAACAGGATCTTGATGCCATGAGCGCAGCCAACATCCGGGAGTTCTGTAAGTCCCGCATCTCCTATCTGCCATCTCTGGGCCTCAGCGGCGATGGCACGGTGACAACGCTGAAGGTAACAGTCAAGAGGCTGGACCCAGAGGATCTGATGGAACAGCTGGGCTTTGACGACGATGCCAAGCTCTGGGCCGGCGCGCTCTTTGAAACGCTGGAAGAGAGCGATGCCATCGATGAATACTCGTCCTATTATGACTCCTATCAGCCCAGTTACGGTGGGGACGGCTCTTACTCCGGCGATGTTCAGTATGGATCGGAATTCGGTAACGAGATCGATATTTCCGGCTTCACTGATCCCGACACAAAAAATAGCCACGACCTTGCGGCATACGCCATTCAGGCATGGGAGAACAACTGGGGTTATGTTTGGGGCACTTACGGAAATGTCCTGACGGAATCGCTGTTTGAGTACAAGAAGGAGCAGTACCCCGATGGCGTTGGCAACTATGCTGATTTTATCGAAGATAACTGGCTGGGCAGACGCACGGCGGACTGTATCGGGCTTATCAAGGGGTATGCCTGGCTGGATACAGGGAACATGACCATAGGCTATGCAAAAAATGGGATGCCGGACTACGGAGCCAACCAGATGTATCAATCGGCCAAAGATGCCGGCACGCTCAATTCGGACTACGGCTCTATGGATACCATGCCGGAGATCATCGGCCTCATGCTTTGGAAAGAGGGGCATGTAGGCGTCTATATTGGCGGTGGTTATGTAATTGAAGCCATGGGCACTAAGAAGGGCGTCGTAAAGACCGAACTGGAAGGCAGAGGCTGGCAGGGCTGGTGTAAACTGCCCTACATCGACTATCTGGAGGTGGAGTGATGATCAAAATTACACGATTACGGTTGTTTCGTTTTAAACACCAGATTTCTCTCAGTGAGCTTCACCGCCACAGCGGGTTAAGCCATCAACATATCAGCCGGCTTGAACTTTGCAGGCGCAGCAGAACACCCAAAGGTGAGCGTGTGTTGGCAGACGCAATACGCTCCATCATCATCTCCCGGCGCGAAGCGCTGGAAAATCTGGAACGAGAGTACGAGGTATACCGAGGAAATCTATTACAGCCATTGGAGGTAGAAACGGATGAACTATGAAATCTACCACATACCCACAAATTTTACAGATGCCGGCCGTGTTATGGGCTTGTTTGAACTTCGGAATCTGGTGGAGACAGTGATCCTGACGGTTCCGGTTCTGTATCTCTGTATTGCATTTCTGCCCTTTGCGCTGACCACGAAGATCATCGTAACACTGACTGTAGTTGTGCCGCTTGGCGGGTTCGGCCTGATCGGCATAAACGATGACAGCATGACACGCTGGCTGGGCAGTTGGTGGCGGTGGCGTCGGGGACGCAGAATCATTCTATTTCGAGGGGAGGTCAGGAAATGAATCTGAAAGAACTGCTATTTGGCGGTGGAGTCCAGTCCGGAGACAGCGGCGGTGCTTACCGCGACAGCATCCAGGCGTGGCTCCCCATCAAAAACATCATCGGCGGTGTGGTTATAACCAAGGACAACCGCTTTGTAAAGATTCTGGAGGTGCTGCCCGTCAACATCTATCTCAAGTCCACCAATGACCGCCAGAACATCATATCGTCCTTTGCAGCCTATCTGAAGATCGCCCCCAACGACCTGCAGATGATCGCCAGAACGCTGCCTGCGGATACCCAGGCGTATGTGGAGCAGATGCAGCGCTATGCGGAGCATGAGGACAACGAGGCGTGCCGGGAGATGATCGAGGACAATATCCGGGAGATCGGCCACGGCATTGCCAGCAACGCCATGCGGCACCGCTTCTTTCTGGTGTTCCAGTATGAGGCCGGGATGCGGGCAAAGCGCAATACCGTACAGGCCATCGTACAGCGGCTCAACGAGGAGGCTGACACCGCACGGCGGTATCTGGATCTTTGTGAACTGGAAGTTATGGAGCCGCGCTACTGTGATAACTTTATTCTCAAGCTTCTGTATGAGATTCTGAGCAAGAAGACCAGCCAGCGGGTTCGCTTGCCCGATGGTGTCTTTGATATGACAACTGCCGTACACGGCATTTACGAGGAGTGAGACGATGCAGGCAATGAAAAAAAGCAAAAAGAAACCGGCGGCAAAGTCCGCCCCCGAAAAGGCCAAAAAGACGAAGCAGGTCAAAGATGAGCAGAATGAGAAACAGCCCCTTTTGAAAACGCTGATCTTTGGTGAAGAAAAACCGGACCTTACAGAGCTGGAAGCCGGCTCTACAACCATACTGGATATTCTGTCTCCGACCACCGTGGACACCAAAAGCCGTGACTACATCGTAGTGGACGGCGTTTTTCATACCTACCTCTATGTCACGGGTTACGGATACACCACCACGGTTGGCTCCTGCTGGCTTGCGCCCTTGGTGGAGGCCGGAGAAGGCGTCAATATGAGCTTTCTTGTAAAGCGGCAGTCCAAGGAAAAAATCCTATCCAAGATCTCGCAGACTACCATGGTCAACCGCTCCCGTATGCGGGATGTGGGTGATACCCGCCAGGACTACGAGGAACTGGACAGCGCCATCAGCTCTGGTCTTTATCTGAAGGACGTGATGAACCGTCAGGGCGAGGATTTCTACTATATGCACACCCTGATCGAGGTTACTGCTCCCGACCCGGAAACGCTGGAACAGCGGGTCACAGAGGTAGAAAAGCTGTGCGTATCCGTCGATATGATCGCGCGGCGCTGTGACTATAAAAACGAGCAGGCATTCCTTTCTTCGCTGCCCATTCTGGCCCTTGATCCGGACATTGAGCGAAAGGCCCGGCGCAATGCCCTGACTTCGGGCGTCGCTGCGGCCTTTCCCTTTGCCTCCTACGAGCTGAGTGACCACAATGGCATCTTCCTCGGCCTGAACCTTTACAACCGCTCTCCGGTCTTTCTGGACCCCTATGATGACTACAAATACACCAACGGAAACTGGTGGATCGGAGGCTCTACCGGCGCGGGCAAGACGGTGACGCTCCAGTGTCTTGGCGGCCGGCTCCGGCAGCAGGGCAAGCGGGTCATCATCATAGCTCCGAAAAAAGGTCATGAGTTCCGTCCCCTGTGTGAAAAGCTGGGCGGCCTGTATCTGAGGATGTCCCCGTCCTCCAAGGACTGTCCCAACCTCATGGCCATTCGGAGAAAGTCTCTGGACTCCTACGCCAAGCTCAAAAACATCGCCGCCCGTGACGATTCTGTGCTGGCTGACAAGATCGCTCAGCTTATCATCTGGTTCTCATTGAAGAAAAAAGATCTGGGCGAAGAGGATAAGAGCCGTCTGGACTCCTCTCTGGTGGAGGTCTACAGCCGCTACGGCATCACCTTTGACAACAGTACCATCGTGGATGAGGACGGCAATTTCCGTAAAATGCCTATCATCTCAGACTGGTACGAAGTTCTCTATCAGGACCCGGATACCCGGCATCTGGCCGTGGTGCTCTCCCGTTATGTGAGTGGTTCTGCATCGGCTATGGCGTCCCGGAACGACATTGATCTGGACAACAAATACATCGTCCTCGACCTGTCCGGTATGCCTGATGACATGATCGCGGACGGTACTTTCTGGGCCACCAGCATTGCTTACGATCTGATTATGAACTGTGAGACAGACCTCTCCGCACTGCTGGCAGACGAGCTGTGGAGCCTTGTGGGAGCTACGGCCAATCCACAGGCGGCGGGCTTTGTGCTGGAGATGGTGAAGACCATACGCGGCCTTGGCGGTATCGCGGTGACAAGCACACAGGGAATGCAGGATCTGTTTGGCCTTGAGGGCGGCAGCTACGGCAAGGGCATCCTTGACGCCAGCCGCATCAAGCTGGTCATGCAGATGGAGGAACAGGAGGCCCGGCTCATTCAGGATAAGCTCAACCTGTCCGAGGATGAGGTGCGGCAGATCACCCGCTTCCGGCGCGGTGAGGGACTGCTCTGCATCGGTTATAACCATGTCCCTGTGGCGTTTCACACCACGCCCCGGGAATATGAGGCCATCACTACATCGCCCACAGACCTGCGTGTAAAACGAACGGAGGCGAGAGATGAATGAGATGAAGCGGGACATGATCCGTATTCAGGAACTGGTAGGCAGCGCCTTCGGACAGACCGGCGCACTGGTAGCCCTGTCCGACGGCGGCCACATGAACCCCAAGAAACTGCAAAAGACTTTGGAGCAGACCATGGAGCATTTTGAAAGCGCCGCGCTGGAGCTGCGCCGGCTGTGTGAGCAGTATTCGCCGGGGACAGGCGGCTTTTCAAAAAAGAGTGTGCTGCCTGCCATGGATGTGACCGGCAGCGTGGAAGAGTTCGGCTATGGCTGGCTTCATATTACCCTCAATACGCTGCTGCCCCATTGCCGTTATCAAAATCCGAACTGGCTTGCCGATACCATCAGCCGCCTGCTGGACGGATATGTGGCGTGCGGAAAGGAGCTGCCCTTTTACCGCCGGGCCCTGCTGGTCATTGATGAGCATACGACCATAGAAGGCCGCCATATTTTCGACCAGGACAACAAGGGTTGGAAGGCCGTCAGCAACGCCATCAAAGGCAGAGTCGTTCCGGATGATGACCAGCACACCCTCGCTGTTGCACTGCTTTCCACGAAGGTCCAGGAACGGGAATGCTGCCATATCACACTACTGCATCAAGCGGATGCCCATGATTTTTTTGCGGTCCATTCCAGTGATTATGCCCGCGATAATTTCTATTCCGGCCGCTGGTGCTGACGAACAAAATGGGCAAAAAAGTTGCGAAAACACCCGTAAGACGCACCCTCATTTTTGGCCGTTTTCGGGCTTCTGGAGCAGTTGGAACGTCTTACGGGTGTCGAGGGCCCCGAAAGCCTTGATATGACTGGGTTTTTCAGGTGGGAAAAGCCTTGAAAACGGGATACTGTCCTTACTACTATGTGGGAGCCGTAAGAGGGGTCCCACATAGCGCCGGAAAAAGACGCCGAAATTGTTCTTGCGCCGGAAGCGGCGCAAGGACGGTTTCGGCGTTTGCAGGAATCTGTGAGGAGGTGATTTTGGCGTGCTCTTCACCGTGAGAGAGGTCGATGTTCTGCGCCTGCTCTGCTGGTGCCAGAATGTTAAGCCGGAGGATTTGAATAAGATTTCCACCGAGACGGAACGGGAGAATCTGATTGCTCTGGGGTTTGCCAAGCTGCACGAGAGAAGCGGTACCCTGACCATTACGGAAAGCGGGAAAGCCTTTCTTCATGTGCTCTTAGAGGGCGAAGTTCCCAACCTTGCGTTTTCCTACCGTCCCGAACTCATTGAGCGGCGAGTCCGCTTATCAAGAGTCGTGCTGACTGCCTACTACGCCGGCATCAATGTGTTCACGACTGGGGCAAGCAGCTTGAGCGCCCGGTCCTCATTGTTCCTGACTTCTGTTACAAGAAACAGTGGTAGAAATTCATGGGGCAGCGCACGTGTCGGTGCCATCGCCCATCTGGGCAACACCTACTACGCGGTGCATTACATCTGCCCCGGTATCGGCCGCATGGCGGTCAACGATGAACTGAAGGCTTTTCATAACCACACCAATTTCGGTGTCGGGACCAACCGGGCCTTTCTCTTTGCAGGCCCGACTTACAACGATGTGATCGAGGAGCTGAAGATATACGGCGAAAAGAAAGATACAAAACTGATTCGGTACGGAGATGTCTACCGGGGACTGACTTCACCCATTCATCTGCTCTCCTGTGATGAAACGGGGGCAAGGCAGCTTCAGATCATGTGCGTTCCCAATTACCGTGAGAAGCTGGCAGGCCTGATGCTCAAGGGGGCCTACCAGCCTCCACCGGATGACGCTCCTGCGTGGGATGGGATGTTCAACGGAAGTCCTTTCGTCGTTGGAGTGGACATGAACCTGCGGCGGATCGACGCTGCTGTTAAATTTGCAAAGAAGAAAGATTGTCTTCCGATCCTGCTTGCTGCCTTGGACGGACAGGGTGATGCCGTGCTGCTATCCCGTTACAGGGATGCTGGTGATGCCAAGGTCTATACAGTAACCGAGAAGGTTCTGACAAAGCTTTTTGACAGGAAGCCGTCGATCTACACGCCTCCGCGGACACCGTACCTGACCGGGAAAGGAGATGTGATAGATGCCCCGCTTATCAAAACTGCTGGAAAAACTGGAGGATCGCATCGCAAATAAATGGGGGCGTTGGTATGAACGCAACAGGGCCCGCGTTCCGCTCTACGGAGTGCTGACACTTGCCGGATGGTATCTCTATGGAATGCTGCTTAACTCCCTGAAGCTTGGAAAGCAGTCGGTGTTCAACACCACCGGTGAAGTGATCGAGAGCATCTGGGTGTTCAACCCATTCAAAAATCTGTTCGTGGTATTTACGCCTTTCGGCCTTGGAGTTTCCGCATTCATAGTCCTTATGGTATGCCTCATCACAAAGAAGGGATACAGCTGGTTTTCCGGCTATAAGTTCACCCGCGATCCCCGTGGCTTTGATATCCTGCCGGACGGTACCCACGGCACCTCCGGCTTCAGCACCAAAAAGGAGCTGGCCGAGCATCTGGAGCTTGGAAGCGCCCATGAGGTCACGGGGATGCTGCTGGGGCGTATCAAGGATCATCCGGATGACCCGGACAAATACTCGACCTACGTAGCCCACCGGATGAAGCCCGGTGAAAACAATAACATCCTGTGCATCGGCGCCCCTGGCTCATACAAGTCCAGGGGTTTTATCATACCCTTCCTCATGGGCTGCGCACAGAGAAGCTGCCGGGGCCTGTCGCAGGGCGGCGGTGACAGCGCACAGGCCCATCTGGAGTCGGTCATTGCCACAGACCCAAAGGGCGAGCTGTTTGAAATGCTTGCGCCGTATTTTCGGGAAAAAGGCTTTTACGTCAAGGCAGTCAACTTCCTAGATATGGCCCATTCGGATGGATGGAACTGTCTGGCCGGTCTGGACACCAACCCAAACCTTGTGAGCACGGTGGCCAACACCATCATCCAGAATACCTCCGGTCCCAATGAAGCAGACGACTTCTGGAGCCGTGCTGAGCTGAATCTGCTCATGGCGCTCATCCACTATGTCTGCAACCTGAAGGACGCCCGGGGCAATCTGCTCCCCATCGAGCAGCGCAGCCTTGGCGATGTCTATAAGATCCTGGCCTATAAAAGTGTAAACGAGATTAACCGCATTCTGGCAGAGCTGCCGCCGGAGCATCCTGCCAAGGGGCCACACGGTCTGTTCCTGAAGGCCCGCGAAAACCTCTGGGGCAATATCATCATCGGCCTGGGCAACCGGCTTGCCATCTTTCAGGACCCGTTGGTGGATAAGATCACTCGCAACCATGATGTTGACCTATTGCTGCCCGGGCAGAAACCCTGTGCTTACTTCGTCATCATCTCCGCGCAGGACAGCACCTATCGCTTTCTCAGCTCTTTGTTCTTCTCGCTGACCTTCCCCCGACTTTCCGACTATGCCCGATTGCATGGTGGCCGATTGCCTGTTCTCACCAACTTCTGTTTGGAGGAGTACCTGAACATCGGTTACATGGAGGGCATTTCCGATGTGTTCAACTCCATTCGTGGCTTTAATATGTCGGTGCAGCTTGCGGTGCAGTCCCTGTCCCAATGGAAGGAAAAGTATCCCGGTACGGAATGGGAAAATCAGCTCAACGCCTTTGACCGAACCATCTATATGGGCTGCAACGATCTGACCAGCGCCAAATACTTCGCAGAGAAGTGCGGCAAGGTTACCATCTCCGTCACCAACAACCAGTTTCCGCTGATGCCGTTGTTTTCTCCTGTCTACAGTTCTACCCGGCCGTATTCCCAAACGCGAAGCAATACCCAGCGTGACCTGCTGCAGGCGGATGAGTTCCTGCGGCTGGACCGGTATAAGTGTGTGGTCATGTTCAACCACTACAAGCCGGCTCATCTCTATAAGATCATGCTGGAGGAATTGCCGGAGTACAAACAGCTGAGAAAGTGCAGTGTATTCGATTATGAGCCTGAATGGAAAAGCCGCGAGGAAGCAGAGAGGCAAAGACGTGCGCCGGAAAAACGCAGCGACATGGAGGAAACGGAGTCACCGCCGAATCTGCAGCAATCTACCCGGAACCCCGATGCCCATGGAGCAGCCCGACAGGCAGCTGACCCTCCCGTGGCGGGAAAGCCGTCTGTACCGCAGAGACAGGAAACTGGCAACACCTGTATTTACGACATTCCATCCATGAAAAACGCAACCCCGGAGTCCATTGGACTGGTGGAAATGACCCGCAGCGCCATAATCAGCAGTGATGACCCGGAACTGGAGGAGATGGACGATCCCAGCCGCATCCCGCCCGGCCGGGGCATATAAAAACAGGAGACAGTATTGGCCTCCTGTTAAAGTCGTATTTCTGCAAGCAATTCTTCAAAACTGATTTGTCCCAGAAGAGGCTCGTTGTCCTGTTCCTCCGGGGTTTCGATCTGTAATTCTTTCTCATCCATCACTATATCACCGATGATCTATTCTAAAGGGAAGCGCCGAAAAAGTCAATGAGTTCCACGCCACATAAAAAGGAGGTGCCCATTATGAGGGCAGCGAAAATGAAAGAGCGGCCGTCGTTTCAGTTGATGTGCCAAACCGATGTGCAGAACATTTACCACATGCAGATGCCCCGCTGGCTGTTCTCTGATCCCCGTTACTGTGAAATGAGCCTGGATGCCAAGGTCGCCTATACATTCCTCTTAAATCGCTTCCAGCTCTCCCGCAGGAACGGATGGATCAATGAGCACGGAGAGGTCTTTGTGATCTTCCCCCGCAAAGCCCTTGCCAAAGAACTTCGCATCTGTGAGCAGCGGGTCACCGCGGCCTTCAAAAAGCTGGTGGAACTGAAATTGGTATGGGAAAAGCGCTGCGGCCGTGGTGATGCCAACCAGATCTATCTCGCCCGCGTGACGCCCATGGAAGATCCCGACTACTCCTGTGCTCCTTTTGAACTCCCGGAAGAGAAACCGGATTGCGGTTCAAGAACCGCAGATTTTGAGGGTCTTGCCGCTGCGGATACTCCTGCGGCAAATCAAGAACCGCAGAATCCGCAGTCCAAGAACCACGGAAACTGCGATTCAAGAGCCGCAGATCCTGTGCCTCCAGAACCGCAGAAACCGACGCCAAGTAAGAAAGAAAAAAGAGATACTGATCTGAGTCATATTGAAGTCAGTCAGTCTGTCAGCGCGCGTTCGCGCGACGGACGGACCGACGAAGAAATTGAAGAGGAACTTTTGGATATTTTGGACGGCTGTGAGCTTTACTGCTTTGAGCCTGAGACCGCTCTGGTGTTTGAAAACGCCATCGAGCGGCTTTTTTATGCCGACAGCTTCCGCATCGGCAATGCAACGCTGCCCCAATGCCGTGTCCGTGCCAAGCTCAAGCGGCTGGACGGTATGATCCTGCGGGACGTAGAGAGCAAGCTGCACGCAAACCAGGACCGGGCTGTGAAAAACAGTACAGCCTACACCATGGCGGTGCTGTTCAACTGCATTGCGGAAAACGAAAGTGACCTGATGATCGACCCGTACCTCAATGCTATCTGCGCAACGGCCTGAAGGGAGGTGATGAAACATGATACTGACCAATCAGCAAAAATACATCGTTGAAGTCCTCAAGCAGCTCAAGTACCTGCGTGTGCGGCAGCTCCATGCTATGATGCAGGCCCATTTTGGGCCGCTGGGTATTGAAATTGGGGAGCATCGGCTGAATGTCATGCTGCGCCAGCTTCGCATGGCCAGCAACTTTGTCTTTCTGAAAAAGGATTTAATAACCTACGGGCAGCGGGAGATCTCAGAGCATTACCTGGAAGCCATCGACGTCATGCTGGAACTTACTGAGAATACCCCTATTTTCTACTCTCAGGACCGACTTTTGGAGCCCTGTCTTCTCCGTTTTGGAGGGGACGGCGAAATGCTTGGATTGCTGTTCAGCGTCACATGGCTGGACATACCCGGCCGCATTGCCGCAGCGCCCCGCATGAAGGGGGAACGGATCATCTGGATCACCGACTGCGTGGATATGGGCAGCATCAACTTGCCCAAACACCATTTCTTTGCCCACCGTCAGCAGGACGGCACACATCGCTTTTATGGCTCTTCGGAGTCTGAAAGAAATCAAGATCAGGAGGTAAACTAACATGGCAAGAAAAAAGACTACCCCCGAGGAAGAAGTCAACGTGACCACTGCCGCAGAGGAGCCTGCTGCGCAGGTTGTCCCTCCGACCGAGGACGGTATGCCGCCCGGCAATACGTCCGTGAGTGAGCCCACAGCAGATGCCGTACAGTCTGCCCCTCTCTCCCTGGAAATGCCAACCGCAGAGGAGGCCGGCGCAGATGAGACCCCGGTGCCCGCTCAGATGCGGGAGCCTGTCAAGGAGCCGGAGCCTTCTGAAAAATACGGCGTTGATGCGCTGGAGAAGGCAGAGATGCCGCCTAGCGCACCTTCTGCTGAAGAAAGCGACTGGGGCTTTCAGGAGGAACAGAAGACCTCTGCACCGGAATCTGAAACGCCTGCGCCGATCAAGCCCTCCAAGAGTGACCGACAGAAGTTCTTTGAGCTGAAGTTCCACGAGCTGGACCGCCATCTGACCCCGGAGGAGCGGCAGGAATGGAACACCATCTACGCCTCTTATCGTGGCCGCAGCGCCATCACCGCCACGATCATCGGCGTGGACCCGCTTTCCGTTTATGTCTGGAATCCCAAAACCGAGCAGCGAGAAAAGAAGACCATGTACTGCGCCATCGTGGTGCCGTATCGAGTGCGCATCGTGATCCCTGCTTCTGAAATGTGGGAGGAAGGCGAGGAGCGTCCGGACTACGTGCTGCAGAACATGGTTGGCGCAACAGTGGATCTTATCATCATCAAGGTGGAGCGTGAAGGCGGCTTCGCCATTGGTTCCCGCCGGCTTGCCAATCGCAGCCAGCGGTATTTCTTTGCCCACCGGGAGGATCTGCACCGCATCGGAGCCCGCGTCAAGTGCCGGATGCTGGCTGTTGGCCCCAGGCGATGCCTTGTGGACTGCTACGGCCACGATCTTGATATCACCCAGCGAGAGATGCGCTATGCGTCTATCCCAGACCTGCGCAATGAATACCACCCCGGCATGGAGATCGACTGCATCGTGAAGGTATTTGACCCGGATAACGATAAGCTGGAGATCTCCATCAAGGAGACGGAGGTCAATCCCTTCTTCGGTGCGGAGCAGCGCCACCCCGTCGGTTCCCGCCGCCTTGCGGTGATCTCCGGCAAATACGGTGGCGGCGTGTTCTGCAACCTGCCCGATGGTGTGGTCTGTATGTGCAACTACTCCTATCAGCATGAGGACGCCGACTTCATGGTGGGCGAGAATGTTATGCTGATCGTACAGCGCTACGAAGATGAAAAGCTGCAGATGTATGGTAAGATCATGAGCAAGTGGTAAGTGAAATGAAATCCCTGCGCTGGTATTCTCCGGCGCAGGGATCTCTCTTAACAGTCATGCTTTATTGTTCCAAAGGGTAGTCATCACCGTTGGCATCCTTCCAGGCCCGGATGTAATGGGCTGAATCGCAGATCATCTGGATATTGTCCGGAGAAAAGCGCATCAGCTGACGAAATATCTTATCCATCTCCACGCCGGTTTCTGTGCGCTCCGCATAGAACAGGATTTTTGGTGAGATTTCAAGCAGATGGATCAGATTGCTCAGTATGTCAAACGGTATGTCTGATTTTCCTGCTTCTATTTTCTTGAGCGTGCGGATATCAATATCCAGCTCGTCAGCCAGATACTGCTGATCCCATTGCTTCTCCTCTCGGGCCTGCTTGACCAGTAAGCCTGCATATTCCGATATGCTATACATGCTACACCTCCTTGTCAAACCATTATAACAGAACCCTCCGAGCATTTTGCTTCAGGTATGGTGAAATATGGTTTCACCTTTCGATGCAACCAACTCCGGCTTCGCGAATAAAATGCTTTTGAAGGGCAATACTATTCTCGTGTTTGCGGTACTATTTCGGCAGTAAACATCCTCTATTGCCGAAATAGTATTGACGAAACGAGGAAAAGCGCTATAATGTAATTGTACCAAAACGGCAATAACGAGTTTTTATTGCCGAAATGGGACGGTTTGCGAGGTGATTATCATGTTCAATCAGGTTCATCTGACGGCATTGGCTGGCATGAAGAGTTTTAGTTTTGGAGATTTCTTTATGACCAATCAGGACAGTGGCTGCCCGCTTGGAGAAGAGGCTATGCGCAAGAGACTGCGTGGCCTGGTAAAAAGCGGAGAGGTCGTTCGCGTCGGTCGGAATACGTATTGTGTCTCCGGAAATAAGATGAGCAGTTATCGGCATGAATACTCAGAGGAGGCTAACACAGTCGCACAGGCCCTTCGGGAAGCGTTCCCTGCGGTGGAGTTTACCATTTTTGAACTGGTGCAGCTCAACGAATTTGTCAATCATCAGCTGGCCCACAACGTTCTTTTCCTCTCCGTGGAGGATGATATCATTGACTTTGTTTTTGACCTGCTCAAGGAGCAATTCCCCGGCAAGGTGCTGCTCGACCCGACACCCGAGCTGTATCACCAGTATTGGTATGATGGCATGATCGTATTAAACAAGCTGGTTACTGAGGCACCAAGGGGAATCGAGGAGGCCTGGCACACCCGGCTTGAAAAGCTGCTGGTGGATTTGGTTTCTGACTCTCTGCTGCAGGAAGTGATCAGCAAGAGCGAATATCCGGCAATCCTTGAAGGGACTTTTTCCGGTTATGTGATCGACGAGAGCTGCCTGTTCCGCTATGCCAAGCGCCGCGGTGCCGAGAAACGGCTGAAGGCGCTGATCCGGGAAAAGACAAATATTACGCTAAGAACGGAGTAATGACATGATACAGCCAATCAGTTTTGCGGAAGAGCATATCCGTGAACTTCAGAAAACCAGTAAGCGAGATCCTGTCCTGCTGGAGCGTGCGGTCTACGCCTTTGGCCTGCTGGAGGCTCTGGCCCGTGTGGGTATGCCTTTCATTTTCAAGGGCGGTACCTGCCTGATGCTCCTGATGAACCGTCCGCGCCGGTTGTCCACTGACATTGATATCATTGTGGAGCCCGGAACGGATCTGGATGCCTTTATCGAAGAGGCATCCAAGATATTCCCTTTCCAGAGTGCGGAAGAACAAAAACGCATCGGCAAAAATAATATCGAAAAGCGCCATTTCAAGTTTACCTATGATTCCCCGGTAAACCATAAGCCGTTGTATATCCTCTTGGACGTCCTGTTCGAGGAAAACCATTATGCTGAGCTTATCAGTAAGGAAATCCGAAACGAGCTGCTGCAAACGCAGCCGGAATATCTGGCAGTACAGATTCCCAGCGCAGATTGTATCCTGGCGGATAAACTCACCGCATTTGCACCCCACACCACCGGTATTCTCCTCAATGACGGCAAGGATATGGAGGTCATGAAACAGTTTTACGATGTGACCTCTCTGCTTGATATCTTTGAGGACACTGCGAAAGTGCACCATACATACACGGAAATTGCCAAGGCAGAACTTGCATACCGCGGCAGCGATGCCAGTGTGGAAGACTGCCTTCGGGATACATTTGACGCAGCACTTTGCCTCGCGTCCCGAGGAAAATCCGATGCAGAGGAATACCCTCTGTATGTAAAGGGCATCCGTGATCTGCGCGGCCATATCTACGCAGAAAACTACAGCCCGGAGATCGCCGCCACCAGAGCAACTAAGGTAATGTATATGGCGGCGTGCCTGCTGACAGGCAATGACTATGAGCGAATTGAGGATGCTGCGGCATTTGCCGGTGAAAAGTTGACGGTGGACAAGCTCATGCCGCTGGCCTACCTGAGAAAAGTCAGCGCAGAAGCATATGCTTACGCCATTAAAACGGATCGTCTGATCGCAGAATAAAGGGTCAACTTCCCGCACGGCAGGTTACACGGCTGCTGTGCGGGATTTTTGCGTTTCAAGAGAACTGCCCAATAAGCGCACACAAAAAGGAGATAAGAATTGCCAAAAACGGCATTACAATGATATAATTTACTTCGCGTGGTGGCAGTTGCGTTTTTTGTTGCTAACTCGTATAATGATGATACGCATGATGAAAGGCGAGGAAGTTGAACATGGCCAGAGTATCCACAAAAGAAAACAAGAACATCTACCAGCTGACCAGAGAGAGCCTGAAGCTCACCCGAGAGTCGGCCAGCGAACTACTGGAGACCATCTCCCCGGAGCGTATCGAGAAGATCGAGAACGAACGATCCCTGCCCTATCCGGACGAGGTACTGGCCATGGCGGAGAAATACCGGCAGCCCAGCCTTTGCAACTACTACTGTGCAAACCAGTGCCCCATCGGCCAAGAGTATGTGCCGGAGATCAAGGTCAAAGACCTTTCCCAGATCGTTCTGGAAATGCTGGCCTCGCTGAACTCGGTGAGCAAGCAGAAAGACCGTCTGATCGAAATTACGGCAGACGGCAAGATCTCCGGAGATGAGCTGGAGGACTTCATCTTCATTCAGGAGGAGCTGGAGCGGATCTCTATCACCGTTGAGACGCTGCAGCTGTGGTCGGAGCGCATGATGGCTACCGGAGTGATTGATGAGGAACAATACAACGCTTACAAAAAGCGCCGGTCTGAGAAGGCGACCTGAGTTTCGGGTATTTTTCCAACGCAGTGGAAATAGAGCACCTTATTTTGCTGATGCTGTGATTTATTCCCAGGCTGACCTGTCGTACAATAACTGTATCATAGGAAACAGCAAATCAAACCACAGCAAAGCGAGGTGTCCCACATGAATCCGAAGCTGAGAATCATGACCATCCGCCTGATGGAAAAGATGGCGGAGAATCCCGGATATGCCGCATGGATCGGCATTGAGGGGTACATGACCAAGAGCCGGCCAGATCAAAGTGAGCGGTCAAAATGAAACTCATGAGACCTCACGATGATGTGGGGTCTCATATTCATTTGCGGAAAGGAGCGTGAAGTATCAATGAAATTCTATGATGAACAATTGCAGAAGCTTCAGGAACAGATCGCCCGGAAGCGGCAGTTGGAAGCGCAGGTTTCCGAATTGCGCACACAGCGCAGTACGCTCTCCACCCGTGTTCGGGAGCTGGAAGCCATCAAAATGCAGGAACAGGCAGACGTAGATAAGCTGGAGGGCCGCAGCCTTGCAGCGTTTTTCTATAATGTCATCGGCAAGATGGACGAGCAGCTGAACAAGGAGCGTGAGGAAGCCTATGCTGCCAGAGTCAAGTATGACGCCGCTGCCCGTGAGCTGACTGCCGTGGAGGATGAGTTGGCCCGATATGAGGCTGAACTGTCCAGCCTGCGTGACTGCGAGCGCCAGTATGATGCCGTATTGCAGGAGAAGGCCGGAGCGGTGAAGGCCGCTGGCGGTCCTGCCGCAGAGGAAATTTTGAAACTGGAGGAGCGCCTTGCATTTCTGGAAAGTCAGAAGCGCGAGCTGCGAGAGGCCGTATCTGCCGGCAACAGTGCACTGAGCACCGCCAATCATGTTCTGTCCAGTCTGGATAGTGCCGAGGGCTGGGGTACATGGGATCTCTTTGGCGGTGGCCTGATCTCCGACCTTGCCAAGCACAGCCATCTGGATGAGGCACAAGGTAACATCGAGCACCTGCAGTCCCAGCTGCGTCGTTTTAAGACGGAACTGGCCGACGTGAGGATCAGTGCCGATATGCAGGTCAATGTGGACGGCTTCCTGCGGTTTGCCGATTACTTCTTTGATGGCCTGTTTGCTGACTGGGCAGTGTTGGATAGGATCAACCAGTCTCAGGAGCAGGTACATTCCACCAAACGCCAAATTGAAAATGTCCTCTCCCGTCTGAACGGTATGCAGCGTTCCGTGGAGCAGGAGCAGAACCAGTTGGAAAGCAAACTGGATACCCTTGTGCGGGACGCCAAGATCTGAATTGGTGGTGTCCACATGAGCGAAAAACCACAGACGCGATCCGACTGTGTGTTGTGGATCGACCACACCAATCGGATCATCTCATTCAAAAAAGCCGAGGGCTTTGAAGCAAAGGTGTTCCCTACACGGGAGGAAAAAATCACCTATGCGTTCAGGAAAGGCACCTCGGGCTATCGCATTCAATAACCATGCAAAATTTTAAGAAGGGAGACTGCCATGAAGTACGCAGCCGATTTTAGAAGAATAGCCCGTGAAGCATTGAGCGGCAAGTGGATGATCGCTGTTCTGGTGGGCCTTGTAGCTACGCTCCTGGGCGGTGCCGGTTCCGGTGGCCCGGAATTGAAGCTGAACATTGATGCCTCTGGTGCCCACGCTAATTTTCAGTTTGCCGGACAGACTATTTTCTCCACCGGCGGCGGATTGAACTCCGACATCGGGGCGTTTCTCGTTGGCAGCGCCATCTATATCACCATTGCCGCTATTGTGATGGCTGTTGTCTATTTTGTGCTGGGCAGCATTATCAGCATTGGCTATGCCCGCTTCAATCTGGATTTGGTGGATCGTGGCGAGCCTGCTTTTGAGACCCTGTTCGGCTTCTTCTCCTATTGGAAGACTGCCGCTGTCGCAAAGCTGCTCCAGAGCGTGTATGTCCTGCTTTGGTCACTGCTCCTCATCATCCCCGGCATCATCGCCACCTACAGCTACGCCATGACGGAGTTCATCCTGGCGGAGCATCCGGACCTCACGGCCAGCGAGGCCATTGCACAGTCCAAGGAAATGATGTCCGGCAACCGCTGGCGCCTGTTCTGCCTGCACTTCAGCTTCATCGGCTGGGATATCCTCAGCTCTCTGACGCTGGGTATCGGCAATCTGTGGCTGCGCCCCTATAAGCAGGCGGCAAACGCTGCATTCTATCGAGAGATCTCCGGCACCGGCTATGCCGCATTTGATCCCTCCTATTCCTAAACGCCTTATTGTTGTGTGATCCCGGGGAGGGGATCAATGTATGCTTGTATTTACGCAAATGCTGGAGACAGCAGACGAACGACTGAAAATGGAACAGATCTTCCATACATACGGAAACCTGATGTTCCACGTGGCAAATAAGATTCTGAACAATGACCACGACGCTGAAGATGCGGTACAGCAGGCACTTTTTTCGATTTATCAGAATCTTGGAAAATTTTCTGAAATCAAGTGTCCCCAATCGAGAAGTTTCATCGTTACTATAGTTGAACGGAAAGCTATCGACTTGTACCGGGCAAAGCAGAGAAACGCAGTTGTGCCTTTCGAGGAGGAATATATCAATGTTCCCTCCGTTTCGGAAGCTGACGCTGCTGTTCAGCGAACGAATCTGGCAAAGGCAATGGCTACGCTTCCGACACGGTATCGTGAGTTGCTGTTCCTCAAGTATGATAACGGGTATTCAGAGCGGGAAATCGCAGTCATGTGCTCTATGACAGAGGCAAATGTCAAGAAAACAGTTCAGCGTGCCAAGAAAAAGCTGGAATCAATTCTGAATGGACAGGAGGCTTGAGAGACATGAAAATCACAGATGAATTACTCTATCAACATGCCGCTGAAGCCCGTGATATCTGGCTGGATACCCTGCCCAATGAGGATGAGCTTCCCGATCATCAGTTTTCCGACGAGTTTATGGCATCCCTTGAAACCTTGAAGAAGCAGGAAACGGGTCAGCGCAGAAAGCGCCGCACTCCTTTGCAGAGGGTGGCTGCAGTGTTTCTGGCGGTTCTCATCGGCTCCGGCACATGGCTTGGTGTTGATGCGGAGGCCCGGGCAGCATTTGTCAGTTGGTTCCGTGAGTTTACAGGCAAATCGGCCGTTTATACCTATGTGGGTGAAGTTCCTGAATCGGAGATCACTGACTATCTCTGTACCTGGTTGCCGGATGGTGTGGAAGCCATTGAAACGGATGCATCGAAAACTTCCGGCCATGTGATTTACACCTCGCCGGACGATGACTTTGCTGTATTCTCCTATACCTATATGCACAGCGGAACTGCCGTGCATCTGTTCCCTACAGGGGATGAACTGGTGCATAGCGAAATGCAGATCAACGGGATGCACGCGGACTTCTACGAGGAACCCGGTGAGGACTATTCCTGCTTTATCATCTGGTTCGACGAAGCCAATCAGATCTTCTTCGACATCAATGGTAATCTGAGCAAGGAAGAAACCATCCGCATGGCAGAGAGTGTCCAGAAAGGTCAGGCGTTGGAACTGCTGACAGAATATACTTTGACTTGGCTGCCTGACGGTTACCGGGCACGGGAGCTGGCCTGGGGTTCCCACTCCAGAACGATTTCCTGCCTGAATGAGCAGGACCACATCCGCCTTGATTATGAGATGCAGGATGGTAAGAGCGCCGAAGAAGTGTTCAACATCGACGAGTTTGCCGAGAGCAAAGCTGTCACCGTCTGGGGACAGGATGCCACCCTGTATCTGAACACGGATGACGATGAGCATTCACTGGTCTGGGCCGATGAGGCTGCCGGTATTGCGTTCTGTCTGGAAGCAACGGAAGATGAGGAAACAATGCTTCGGGTTGCAGAAGCAGTTTCCGTGGCGAAGTAAAGGAGTACACCATGCAAACGAAAAAATCATTGGCAGAGTATGTGAAAGAGCACCGAGTTGTGATTGTGGTCACTGCGATTGCTGCGGCAGTTGGTGCGATTTTGGGAGCCATCGCATTCTATCGCCACTGGCTCGGATGAGCGATCTATAAAGTAAGAATCGGGAGAGATGCAGTATGAGCGTTCAAGTTGTAGAAACCTATGTTGTTTGGGTTGGCAAAACGGATCGTATTGCGTCTTTCCGCAAAGTCGAGGGTTATGAGGATATGTTCTATCGTGATATTTCCGGTACTACGGTAAGCCCCGATCCCGCACTGCCGGAGAGCAACTCGGACTGGTGATACCTGTCTCTACATAATATAACTATTTTGGAAAGGAAACTGACTATGTATAGCATTAAGAATTTTACCGACAACAATGACATTAAGACTCTGGAGACCTTGGGAGCCTTTACCGTTATCGAGTATCAGCGCGATCTGAGCGTCATGCCCAGCGACGCCATGATTGCCTATTACTGCAACGAGATGAATGTCCGTAAGCGTCAGGTCATCTGCGATGTCAGCAAGTCCAACATTACCACGCAGGCCGGTGCCATGCAGTGGACGGTGGGCGATGTCAATGCCACCACCGGCATCAAGGGTGTGGGCGATCTGTTTGGCAAGGCCCTGCGGGGAAGCGTGACCGGAGAATCTGCCATCAAGCCCGAATACACCGGCAGCGGCACTCTGGTGCTGGAGCCTACATACAAGCATATTTTGCTGGTCAATGTGGCGGACTGGAACGGCTCCATCGTTCTGGATGACGGCCTGTTCCTGGCCTGTGAGTCCACCCTGAAGCACAAGGCAGTGATGCGCTCCAATCTGTCCTCCGCTGCATTGGGTAATGAGGGTCTGTTCAATCTGGGCATCCAGGGCAACGGCATCCTCTGTCTGGAATCCGCCTGTCCCAAGGAGGAGTTGGTGGAGATCACTCTGAACAACGATGTTCTGAAGGTGGACGGCAACATGGCCATCGCCTGGAGTGGTTCTCTGGACTTTACCGTTGAGCGTTCCGGCAAGAGCCTGATCGGCTCCGCTGCCTCCGGTGAGGGCCTGGTCAATGTCTACCGCGGCACCGGCAAAGTGCTGCTGGCTCCCGTGACCAAGGGAATTGCATAATCTGCACACGCACACAGCTTCAGAATGGGCCGAATAAGTGTAAGGAGGAACAAACACCATGAAGAAAAGTATGATTGCGTTAACCATGGCTTTTGCATTGGTGCTTTCTCTGTGTGCCTGCGGAGGCCAAAACAGTAATACACCCAGCGGCAAAACGCTGTTGGAGCATGGGCTTGATGTCATTGCCACCATGGACGAGATGGCTGACAGTGATGAATACATCAATTTCTATACTGCCAGCAAAGAGATGGCTGAGATTGTAAAGGACATTGGCAAGGGTGACCACAGCGCCCCTACTGCCGTTTATAAAATCACCATTGCAAAGGAAGCGATGGATGCATGGGATATGCTTAGTGGCTTGGAGGGACTTTCCGAGAACCTGAAGATCGCCATGCGTCAAAAGGCGTTTGGTGCCGCTCTGATTACCCAGATCAACGCACAGAACGGAGCGACCACCCTTGCGGCAACGACCGTTTGCTCCGCAGGAAAGACTTTCGTCAGCACCGAAGAAGATGGCGACGCCATTTATCTGTACGTCTATGAAAACGCCTGCCCGGCGGCGGTGTCCTTCGTAAAAGGTGAGGATAACACCGTGTCTGCATCCGGAACCTTTATCATCAATGATGGGTTTGATACCAGCTCGCCCGAATCGTTACAGGAGTTCTTCGGTGAAACTGGTGCGGTAGTTGAAAATGTGCCCATTACTTAAAAAGGAGACACAGCGATGAAGTTCTATCAAAAGCATAGTCGGTTAGTTGCCGTGTTAACATTTGCATTTTTCGTTCTGGTGGGAGCTTGTAATTTCCCGATTTATAACCTGACCCGTGAATGGCCACCCACGCTGACACTTATCATTGTGTTCGTTGGACTGTCATTATACACTTCTCTTGGGACGGCAGAGGCGGCCATGCTGCCTCACTATGGTATTCAGCATATTCTTCCGCTGAACCTGCTGCTTGTCCTGCTTGGCATGGGTGCGCGTTATTTGCTGGAGTTTGGAGAGGTGTCTAACAGCTATAACTTCACGGTCCCCAATATGTTGCTGCACATTGGAGTAACGGTTACGCTGAGTACCCTGTCCTGGCTCTGGACAAAAACGGTACGGGGCAAAAATGCAAAAGGGGAAGCCTGACGGACTTCCAGAGAGGAGAGCGACTCTATGAAACTCTATATCAAACAGAAGGTGTTTTCCTGGGGTGATAAGTTCACCGTCAAGGATGTCAATGGTGAAGATCGGTACTTTGTAGAGGGCGAGATCTTCTCCTGGGGTAAGAAGCTCCATGTGTACGATATGTGCGGCAATGAGGTCGCTTTCATCCAACAGAAGCTGTTCAGCTTTTTGCCCAGGTACTTCGTCTATGTGGGCGATGCGCAAGTAGCTGAAATCGTAAAGGAATTTACCTTCTTTTTTCCGAAATATAGCATTGAGGGTCTGGGCTGGGAAATTAGCGGTCAGTTCATGGCCCACGATTACGAGATCACCCAGAATGGCCGTCCCATTGTGACCATCCGGAAAGAGTGGATGACCTGGGGCGATACATACGAGCTGGACATCGCGGATCCGGCCGATGAGATCATTGCGCTGGCCGTGGTGCTGACCATCGACGCCGTGACAGAGTCAAAGGGCGGTGTGAGTGTTTCTGTTTCCAGTAATTAAGCCTATAAGGAGCATCTATGTCGATTTTCATAAAGAAAGACAAGAAGCGTGCTGCGCTGGAAAAGGAGTACGCCTCTGTACTGAAAAAGGAAACGCAGCTGAAGCAGAGCGCCATGAAAACGACAGCACCCCGCTGGAAAACGGATCTGGAGAAGAAGGTGCCAGAGAAGGTTTACCGCAGTTTAGAGACAGCTTTCAGCAAGGCGTTTTCCGTGGTATTTACTCAAGGCGTCGGGGTCATTGAAAAAACCTACAACCGTCAGAATCTTGAAGAGACCCATTCCGTTCAGGATTATGCCGTCCAGGTCAAGGGTGGCCGAAAGGAACTGAAACAGGTCAAGCGAAATGCCGGTCGGTCTGGTCTGACAAACACCGCCCTGACAATTGTGGAAGGAATCGGCCTTGGGGCACTGGGCATTGGCCTGCCGGATATCGTGGTGTTTGTCGGTATGTTGCTTAAAGGTGTTTATGAAACCGCCCTGAGCTATGGCTTTGCCTATGATACTCCAGAGGAGCGGCTTTTTATCCTTCGCATGATGGAAACAGCTCTTACCAAAGGCCCTGATTTTGCTGTGAAGAATGCACGGGTGGATGGCATGATCGAGGAGATGCCGCAAACTGGCGAGGATGAGCTGCAGGCCCAGATCCAGAAGACAGGAAGTGCTTTTGCGGTAGACATGCTGCTCCTGAAATTCGTGCAAGGGTTTCCGCTTGTGGGTATCCTTGGCGGCGCGGCCAATCCCGTCTATTACAACAAGGTCATGCGCTATGTGCAGCTCAAGTATCAAAAACGGTACCTGTTGGCAGTGGCCCAGCGTAACGGGTATTCTTTAAGATTTCTTTGAAAAATCTATCGTTTACACAATCGACATGAACTGATTGGAAATCCATAGTACGATTAAGCTGCAACAGCAGCGGCAGCAATCGGTTGCCGCTGCTTTGTGGTTAAGGGGGTATCAACATGGGTGTTTTCAGAATAAAAGCCGACAACTTTGAGTGGATCGGTGGCGCAGCTGATGACCCGCAGGATCTTTGCCTGCATGGTCATGTTACGGTACAGTTTGGCGATACCGTTCTTGAAGATACGGGTACTGTCAGCGCTACTGCTCTGTATCTGCTGAAAACGCTCACCAACGACAAGCTGATGGCAGAGTATGATATTCAAATGATCCCCTGCTGTGGGCATACTCTTATTGCCAATGATGACCTGACTGAAGTTGCTATCAGCGGATGCGATACAGGAACGGATTGGACCACCATCCATGAAGGCAATGCCGTCCGGTTTATCCTCCCCTCTGGGCAGGAAGAAGTCGTGACCCTTCGGGAATATCAGTACGAGGTTCTGGATTTTGCAAAAAGCGTAAAGCGGTTCTACGATGCCTGTACCCCGAAAGAAATCCCGGAGAATGAGTTTGACCGGAACGGATACACCGCTTTCTGGAAAGAGTGGCAGCGGCGCTATAACGATGGGCTGATGCTCCTCTCTCTGGAAACAGGCCGTGAGATGGAACTGTCCCACGATGGTCTGCATTATTTCGTGAGCCACAAGGATGGCGATTGGTCGCTGTACTGTGAAGAAAGTAAGGAAATGCAGCTTTTCCCCGGATGGTACGCATTATACGAGAATGCACGATTTGGAGACAAGCTGCTCCGTGATGAGATTGCCAGTGTCTGTTTCGATGCTATTTTGTGAGGTACACTTATGAAGCTTTCGTCCTTTCTGCATTTTGCAGGTTTCGGTATCAAAACTGTTTTGTTCCGCAAGAAGGAGCCTATCCTGGGAACGGTCATTGTAACAGACAAATGCAACTTGAAGTGTAAGCATTGTTCCGTCAATAACATCACCGCCGTTGTGCATCCCTATGAGCAGATCCGCAGAGAAATGCAGCAACTCTACGACATGGGAATCCGCATCCTGTTCTTCTGCGGCGGTGAGACCTTCCTCTGGAGGGACGGAGAACGCACCCTGCGGGATCTGGTGGTAGAAGCAAAGGAGATGGGCTTTCTCATCGTCAATGTGGTGACCAACGGTACCTTCCCGATTGATCTGCCGGAAGCGGACTTGATTCTGCTCAGTCTGGACGGCGACCGGGAGCGTCATAATGCAGTCCGTGGCGATACCTACGACACCATCATGGAGAATGTTAAACATGCCACCTCCGATAACATCTGCTTCTACATGGCCATCAACCAGATCAACAAGGATGCTGTGGAGCATGTTTGCCTTACGGCCAGAGATACCAAAAATGTCCGGGCAGTATCCTTTAATTTCCACACGCCCTATCCGGACACCAGAGAGTTGGCTCTCTCCAGAGAGGAAAAAACCCATTGCTGCGATGTCATCACAAGGATGATGAAGGCCGGTGCGCCAGTGTTCAATCTGCGGAGCGCTTTCCCTTATCTGATCAACAACAGCTTCCCGACGCCTTGCCACCAATGCGTGGTCATCGAAAACGGAAAAGTATCCACCTGTGGACGCTGTATCGATGTACCTAATCTCTGCGACGAATGCGGCTATTTCTTCGTTGCTGAGTACACCCTTTTGTTTAAGGGTAACCCTAAAATCATACTTGAGATGCTGACAACCTACCTGAGATACATATAGGAGCCATATGAGTATCATTACATCGCTGACCAGAATGTGGCTGACACGTTCGACAAAGCCTTTCATCTTCAAAAATGAATACGACAATGTTCTGTCTTACCAGGACTGCGACAATCTGGGCCTGTATGTGCATATCCCTTTTTGCAGGAGCATCTGCAACTTCTGTCCGTACTGCAAGGTCAGATATTCCAAGGATCTGTGCGACCGATACATAGATGCTCTGCTGCGGGAGATCCACGCTGTGGGCGGTCAGCAGAGCGGTAAAAAGGAAACGAACAGCCTGTATTTTGGCGGCGGCACACCGGCCCTTGCGGCAGACCGGCTGGGAGAGATCATCGGTGCCATCAAGGAACACTTTGTTATTACCGAAGGCATTGGCGTGGAGCTGCATCCCGATAATGTCACGCCGGATGTCCTGCGGACACTGAAAACTGCAGGAGTCACCAAAATCAGCATTGGTATCCAGTCCTTCCAGACGAAGTTCCAGAGTGTTCTTGGCAGAACAAGCGTTGATATTTCTGCCATGAAGCAGGCTCTGTCCGAGGTCCCCTTTGAGACGGTTTCCATGGATTTTATCTTTGCACTGCCGAATCAGACTTTTGAGGATCTGAAGGCCGACGTTGATGCCGCATTCCAGAGCGGCGCGAACCATGTGGCGATCTATCCCTTCATTGATTTTACCTTTACCCCCAGTACCGTGACCACGATGCCCAAAAAGGAAAAGCGGGAGCTGCTGGATGCCATCACCCGATACTGTATGGATCAGGGATACACCCGCAGCTCCATCTGGACTTTTTCCAGCGAGGCCGACGCCAGATACTCCTCCATGACCCGCGATAACTTCCTCGGCTTCGGCTGCTCGGCAACCACTCTGTTGAAAGATCAGTTCAAAATCAACACCTTTTCCGTGGAGGAATACTGTAACCGAATTGCAGAAGAGAAGCTGCCTACCTCTCTGACCCTCCGCTTCACGCTGCGCCAGAGAATGATCTACTACCTGTTCTGGACGGCATACAGCACCAAGGTCGCTGCCGGTGGTTTTGAGAAGTTCTTTGGTGTGCCGCTGAAGAAGATGTACGGTGCGGAACTGAAGCTGGCAAAGCTAATGGGCTTTGTGACTGAGGAGAATGGCGTATACAGTATGACGCTGAAGGGCGCATTCTACTATCACTACTACGAAAACTTTTACACCCTTTCCTACATTGACAAGATGTGGGGAGTCATGAGAAAAGAAGCATTCCCCCAGGAACTGACATTGGGATAAGGAGCGACGATATGAAGAACAGGAAGATTTGTCCCAAGTGCAACAGCACAGACATCATCAAAGTTCCGGGCAAGGCCGGAGCATACGGTGTCGGCAATAACATTCAGACCGGATGGAGCAATTTCTCCGCTGTGCTTGTCCACCGGTATGTTTGCTGCGCCTGCGGCTACTCTGAGGAATGGATCGACAAAGAAGATATTCCCAGATTGAAGGAGAAATATGAAAACGCGTAACAAAGTAAAACTTATCACAACAATTATCTGTATGGTGCTCAGCCTGATTGCCCTATATGCATTTTGTTTTGTCGTTGAAGTGGCTCCGGTTTGGCGTGTCATTCTAATCATCATCGCTTTGGGTTGGGTTGCCTCCGGTGTCTACAACCTAAATGAGTATCGGAAAAGTGAGCGCCGGAACACATAATGCGGAGATTTCTATGACTGGCAAGAAGAAACGAACAATTATACTTGCTATTGCTGCTGTCCTTCTGGCACTCGTCGTTTGGACAGTATGGGGCAATACAGCGTTGGAACTGAATACTTACACGGTTGGCAGTAAAGAGCTGCCGGATGCATTTGACGGCTACCGTATCGCCCATGTTTCAGATCTGCACAATGCTGAGATGGGCGATGGCAACGAAAAGCTTCTTGCTGTGCTCCGGGAGGCCGATCCAGACATCATCGCCATCACCGGGGATCTGATTGACTCCCGTAATACCAACATTGAGGTTGCACTGGCATTTGCGGAGAAAGCTATGAAAATCGCTCCCTGCTATTATGTCACCGGCAATCACGAAGCACGAGTTTCTGAGTGTGCCGAGCTGAAAGCGGGTCTGGAAGCTGCCGGGGTCGTGGTGCTGGAAAATGAACGGGGGGAGATCGAGCTATCCGGCGAGACCATCACCATCCTGGGCGTGGACGATCCCAGCTTTAATACTGATTATCTGTTCGGAGATTCCGCATCAGTAGTCAGTAACACTCTGGCGGAAATTTCAACTGAGGACGATGGGTTTGCTGTTCTGCTCTCCCACCGACCGGAGTTGTTCGATACCTATGTGGCTTGTGGCGTGGATCTGGCTCTTAGCGGCCATGCCCATGGAGGGCAATTCCGACTGCCTTTTGTCGGCGGCCTGGTGGCCCCCAATCAGGGCTTGTTCCCGAAGTATGATTCTGGTTTATACACCGAGGGTAACACGAATATGATCGTCAGCCGAGGCATCGGAAACAGTATTCTGCCGTTCCGTTTCAACAACCGCCCGGAAGTTATTCTGATCGAATTGAAAGCAACCCCGAATTAAGGTTGGAGATGTTGGTATGAAAGAAATAATTATCAGTGCCGATGGAGACAGCGTCGTATATTCTGTGCCCGATGATGTGGCTAACCATCTAAGGAAATATTGTATCGAGTTTTGCGACAAGTGGATGAAAACAAGTCCTCACGCAAAGCGTTATAGAATTAAGGGAGTCTACTGCTATAACGAAGCGGATTTCATTGACTACCTGAATGAGTTTGCTTTCCCAGAGCAGAAGTCTGTATTGGTGAAAAACCTTGGTTGGACCGGTCTTGGGAAAGAACTCCCACCCGAATATCGAAACCATCCTTATTTTAACTTTTGAAGCAGTACCTCAAGGAGGCCACCAATGACCACTTATCAGAAATTTAAGAAACTGAACATCAGGCACTCTGCTATTGGTTTGGAGCAGAGCGATACCGATGTTACCTACTACTGCACTCCCAGAGATGCCGCGATCATCGGCTGGGCCGGTGTGGATGGCATCCACTACTGCACCATCCCGGAGTTTGGTGAGATGATTTTTGCGGTCAGTCCCATGAACTTCGGGGATTGTGTTCACCCCATTGCACACAGCTTCGAGGATCTTCTTCGTCTGTTGCTTTCCTGTGGGAGTATGGATGCACTGGAGCAGTGCTACGCTTGGGATGAGGAGCAGTTTAAGGCATTTCTGATCGACTGTCCTGCAACAGAGGAGCAACAGTCTGTTTTGGATGTACTTCGGACAGAGTTTAGGCTGGTGCCGTTAGAGGACGCCTTTGCCTATGTAAAGAAGCTGCAGGCTGAATTCGACCTATCTCAGATTCCCTATACGGAAGAATACTATGATCCGGATATGAATGCGGCGGCACCTGTTAGGGCAGAAGAATGGATAGTTACCTATGACGGCGGTTTTTGGAGAAATGAAGGCAACGCAGGCATTGAAATCCCTATCCAAAAATCCTTTTGCTGGGGCGAAGAAAAGTGGTATATCCCTGCCGTGTATATCTGTGATAAAGGCCTTGTGATCGACTACTGTAAACAGGCTGATCCTGTTCAGGTAAAAGCATTTATTGATAAATGGGATTTGCTGAATGAAGGTAACAATCACTATACCAAAGAGCAACAGGAACAAATTGAGCGAGAGCATCCGTTACACACCAGCTTTAAGGGGCGTGTAACTTTGAATGGGTATAAGCTGCAAAGTGACCACAGCTGCGGATTACCGTGGATTCCGGAAAGCTGTTTGGCTGATGGCTTGCGCCGGGAGACGGAAGCAATACAGATTATGGAACACTATGGCCTGGATGTTAGCCTTGCTTGGTATATGCAGCGGTCAAGCTACCGTTGGGGCGAAGTAAACGGTCTGGATATTCAGTCTCTCACTGTTCGTATGGAGCGGCAGAGGGAGAATATCGCAGGACAGCATTTTCAGACTCCTACAGTGGGCGAAAGCATTTCCCTGACTCATCCTATGACTGGAAAGATATATACGTTGACCGTCCATGAGGTGGAGCAACAGGAGTTGCCGGAGCGTGCATTCCATGATCCCAATATGGAATACCCCAGCCATTACCTTGCGATGAGCTATTCTCTGGAGCCGGACATTTCAGGTCGGGGCTTTATGATTCAGGACTGTACCGAGGGCGACCGTCCAAGGCAGAAAAAGCGTGACCCCGACGAATTTGCACCGGTAGCTTTTTGTAATGCGGCAGTAATCGGTGTTATCGGCGGTGCTGACGGCCCCACGTCTGTTATCATGGGACAGAGCGCACCGAAGCTCCACGCAGCTTGTTCTTCTCTGCGTTTTGAGCCGATTGTGGACGATGTGGAGTGGCGCGTTGTGTTCAGCGAGAAACTGATGGACGATGTGGATGTGGATTTGATTTGAAAACAGACCTATAAGTGAGGTGCTTCTATGAAAAATCATTCCAACAGGATACTGACTGTGTTTTTTGCAGTATCGCTTGTAGTCAGCATAAGCCTATTCCTTGTTCGAGCGGTAGCATTCCCCTTTGAGATTTACGGTGCCGTCGAGATTTGCGCGTTTTATTTTCCTGCCGTACCGTTTCTGTTTCTACAGATGCTTTTGTGCAAGGCAGTTCAGAAAAAATGGGTGAAGTTTCTCCCGCTTTTGGTTGTCGCCATCGTGGCAATAGTAGCAGCCGTGGGTTGTGTGGCTGCCAGCGGCTGGGATACGCTTGGTTACCTTATTTTGCTGTTGCTCTGCATCGGACCTGCTCTTGGCTGCATAATCGGTATTGTGGCAGATTGGCTATGGCGCAAACGGGATTATGCTGTATCTGCACGGAGTTATGTTTTTATGGCGGCACTCCCACTGCTGGTAGTTGCCGCAGCCATTTTTACAGATTGGCATGGCAATCTGGGCGCGAGAAGCATGTACGATATTCCTTCTAAAGAATCTGTGATTTCCGCCTTTGAAGAAGGAGCCTATACAGTTGATAACAACGACCTTATCGGCTATGACCGTGGTCAGCTGCGCGAAATCTGGGGCGAACCTGACAGTATGCTCTCCGGCTTTTGGGGAGATCGCTGGGAGGTTGATGACAGCACAAATGTGATCGTATATTATGCTGCCGATGAGAAAATCGAATATGTCAAGATAGATACAGACTCTGCGTATGACAACAACCGGGCTGCAGTCACCATTGATGGTGAAGTTTACTATGTTGTTGGCGATCCGATTTATTTTGAGTCCGAAGAGATTGAATCAATGACATTCCTTGAACACGCCGTTCCTTACATCGAAAGCAAACCCGAAGCTGGGTATTACGACCCTGATTTGGAAATGAAGTATGCAAAGGTGGACGAGGGGATTGTGGTTCTATATATGGACAAATGGTATTTGTGTGTTCCAGCAGATACTGCGATATCCGATTGAACAAACCACCGGACGATTTGGAAGTAGATTCGCAAGCCGGTTGTAAGGAGGCGAAATAAATGGGAGATGTTATAGGTCCTGTTATCCTTGGCATTATCATCAGTATTCTTGGCATATCCAACATGAAGGGCAATATTTCCTCTCTCCACTGGTATCATCGACAGCGGGTTTCACCGGATGACGTAAAGCCTTTTGGCAAAAAAGTGGGATTAGGCACATTGATTATTGGCATTGCAATTATCGTCTTTGGCCTATTCTCACTGATAACCTACCTAACAGAGATTGAAGTCTATACGATTATCGGCGCAACGGTTTTGATTCCTGCGGTGATTGTTGGGCTTGGCCTGAGCCTGTACGCAATTATCAAGTATAACAAGGGATTGTTTTGAAACGCTGCTAAGGCGAGAAATATGAGGTGCTATATGAAAAAAAGAATATGGAAGCGCCTTTTCATCGTGCTGCTCTGTCTTGCCTTGGTTGGAGGTATCACCGTTCTGGGTATCAATGGCCATATGAAGAAAAGCACATCAGGCCAAATTCTTTCCCCCGAAGATGCTGCCGCACTGACGGATGTTGACTGCATCCTTGTGTTGGGCTGCTATGTCCATGATAGCGGACGCCCCAGCGATATGCTTGCAGATCGACTCCACAGAGGCATTGAACTGTACCAGTCCGGTGCAGCGCCGAAGCTGCTCATGAGCGGCGACCACGGCCAGAAGGACTACAACGAGGTCAAGGCCATGAAACTGGAGGCCATGGGAAAAGGCATCCCCTCTGAGAATATCTTCATGGATCACGCTGGCTTCTCTACATACGAAAGCATCTTCCGGGCAAGAGATGTATTTGCCGCTGACAAGATCATCATTGTCACGCAGAAATACCACCTCTACCGTGCGCTCCATATTGCCAATGCCCTTGGCGTGGAGGCATATGGTGTTGCCGCAGACTATCATACCTATGTGGGACAGGCATACCGTGAACTGCGCGAGATCCTTGCTCGTAACAAGGATTTTGCGACGAGTATCCTGAAACCGGAGCCGACCTATCTGGGCGATGTGATTCCGGTCAGCGGTGACGGTGATCTGACAAACGACGAGGATATGGAACCAGTGCTCTCATAGGGCAAAATGCCGTGATTCTCGTATTCCGAGAGTGATTCTGAGTCTATTGGGTGGCTTTCTCACTACCACAATCTTAGAATAAAGACACAGAAAGCAAACCACCCATCCAAAGGAGGACTCAATATGGAAAAGAAAACTATCGGCGGCTTTATCGCCGCATTACGAAAAGCAAACGGCATGACGCAAAAGGATTTGGCGGAGCGTCTGAATGTATCTGATAAGACTGTCAGCCGTTGGGAGCGGGACGATGGTGCGCCGGATCTGGCTGCAATCCCTGCTATCGCGGAAATCTTTGGCGTTACCTGTGATGAGCTGTTTCGGGGTGAGCGGAAGTCACCTGAAGAACGTACCGTGGTTTCAAAGGAGAATGAGACCACCCCAAAAGGTGAGAAACAGCGCCAGCGTCTATTGAAATCCACGCTATCTCAATATAAGAACCACACCTACATTGCAATGGGTATTACTGTGGTCGGCATGATCGTTGCGCTGGTCTGTAATCTGGCTTTCCTGAAAGCCATTCTTGGCTTCTTTTTGGGTGCGATCTTCTTTGCGGCCAGTATCGTTTGCCAAGCTGTGTTCGTGAACAAAGCGTTTTTCAGCGTGGAAGATGCGGGTCTGGATGCAGACATCCTTTCTGACTTCAAGCGAAAAGTCATCGGCCTTGCAGAGAAATCCATTGGATTGACGGTAGCGTTTATCGGCTTCACATTCCCCTTGATTTTAGTCGATGCCTATATGGGACTCGGCTCTGACAGCCTGCTGATCTGGGGCGCGATGGGCGCTGCGGCATTTCTACTGATCTATGCTATTGTGCTTTATTTCCTCAATGCGTCCCTTCTGAAAAAAGGAACATATAGTTTGCCCGAGAGGGAGTCAACCATTTATCAGCATAACCATAAGCTGAAACGCACCTGCGCCATTGTACTTGCCGTAGTACTGACAGTTACTTTCATTGGTCATCAATTTGCTACGTCCATTTGGGGCCCGTATAGCATTATGGAAGGCACCACATTCGAGGACTACGACAGCTTCATTGAATATATGGAGCAGGATGTCCCTGCCAATCCCTCATACAATGCCAGCCTTAAAGAATCAGCAGCCGTTCCTGCACCCGAAGAACAGATAGGAACGCCGACTTATTATGATGAGTATGGCAATGAGATTAGTGAGGAAGAAGCCCTGAAGAGCCGACTGAAAGATAAGAACGGCAATGTGGTCTGCGAATATATCAGTCGCAGAAGTGTAGTTTCCCTTCGATACACTCCCAAGGATGGAACGATTTTGCCGATTACTGTATGTACGGAAGAGGATCTTCAAGAGGCTCGGCAAGTCGCTGCTGTCCGTCATGTGATTTTCGGAGCAGCTTATTGCATTGAGTGCCTCGCAGTTGTGTTGGTCTATTTCAAAAAAAGAGCAAAGTAAAATCAAGCCCACAGGAACTACGATGATCCTGTGGGCTTGACTATTGTTTATGGAGTGTACGGAACAGGGGGTGCAGGAGGTGAACTGTCAAACAAGAAGACAAGGCTTACCATGAACAGAAGGTATAGGACGCACAGTACGACCACTGAAATGAGAATCGCCTTCAATCCGGCTGAAAGTTGCTTCTGTCTATGAGCGATTACTAAAGCCACAACAGCAGCGAAAAGTGCAATCAAAACAAACACGACAAAAGCAGGATGAAGAATGAAATCAAATAACATATTTCCCATAAACATACCTCCTTATGTTGTTTTGTCGAATAGATTTGCCAACTCACTGTAGGCATCTTCGCTTATTTCATAGACGAGTACATCATCCCTGCTTGTAATCTGGCCCTCCTCCAGAATCTTCTCAATCACGCTATTAGGTCCAATTTCAATCAAATACCATGCGCTTTCCGTTTCGACGATTAAATAGTTGCTGGTATCTTCGTAGTGAGCCTCACCAGTGGTATCCGCATAGTGGACGGAGAGGGTAAAATAGTCGGAAAGTTGGAAATTCTCCAAAGAAAAGGGGTACTCTTCAAGATAATGCAACTCATGGATGCCAGTAACGGTATTAAGCAGAAAGTCAGGCGCATCAAATTCGCCGGTTGCCACTCCTTGCCCATCTTCTACAACAGTAATAGCAACGAGGTCTGGCTCCATTTCCTTTTCCAACTGCTCCAGATACAGGTCGCCTGCGGCATTGGTCAGCATACTGTAATCGGATTCGGATGCAATGGTGTAGAGTGTGGGATTGAAGTCCACGACGGTGATTTCATCTTCCAAACGCTTGCCGTTCAAAGTAACGCGAAGCTGCGGGGCAGCTTTCTTGGAAGTGGTCATAACACAGTACAGACCATCCTGATCATTAGTGCCCTCCAGTTCCAGCTTGAAAGCCGTACTGAACAACCCTGTGGAATAACCAAAGCCACGGCGATCTACATCGCCACCACCCGGAACATAAATCAAATAGTAATAGTCTGTGGTTTCACTATTCGGATTGAATCGGTAGGTATATCGGAGCGCGTATACATGGTCGGTTCTGGGGGTTAATTTCTCCCAACCAATTCCGCACATACTCCTTGGTGCTTTCGGGAAGTTCCTGATCAGCATAATATTCATCGAAGGAGACTTCCCGTAGGCTGGAGGAACCTCCACCAGAGGCTGCAGAGAAGCTGAGTCCCAACACCAGAAGTAAAACAACAGGAACTATAATAATGGCCGCCAGGATCTTCCACAGGGTTTTATCCTTGGGCTGCACGGGTGTAACGATATCTTCCTGCACAGTCGGAAGTGGCTGCGCACATTTCGGGCATACAGTCCAATCCGGCTCTACGGGAGCAGAGCAGTTCGGGCAGCTCGGCTTGAGCTTTGCGCCGCATTTGGGGCATACCACATATTGCTCTGTGACCGTGGCAGCGCAGCGTGGACATTTCAGATTGGAATAGTTGCCCCGCACAAGCAGATAAATGATAAAGCCGATCAGTGAGGGGGCTAAAATTGCGATCAGTGTCCACAGAGCCGCATTCATCCCACGCCTTTTAGCATCCCGATAGACATAGACACCAATCAGGAGAGGGAGCAACGCAACTATAATCATGAGCATAAACAGCGGGATTGCAATAACAACATTACTCATGGATAACACCTCCTTTTTTAGTAACAACAACGGCCAGAACACTGCCTCCGGTAGCGGAGAACAGGACATAGGCCAGACACAATGCAGTGATCCACGGATAGTCCTCCAGCACAAGGAAACCGAGCATCGCCGCTGCGATCAGCAGAAGGGTTCCTGCAACAGCAACCAATGCCGTCTGCCAACGGAGCCTGCGCCGTTCCAGTTCAGCACGGAGCATATTTTCATTCAGTACGGGCGGCTTGTGCTGCTCAAAATTGTAAATCTGATTCACGGCCAAGCACCTCCTTCAATAGTTTTCTTGCTTTGCTTAATCGGGATTTCACGGTTCCCTCCGGGATGCCCAGCACCTGTGCGGTGGCTGCAATGTCCATTTCCTCAAAGTAAAACAGGATTACAGCCAGTCGGAGCTTTTCTGGTAATCCGTCAACGGCCTCATAGAGTGGTCCGTAGTCCGGATTTTCCGGTGCCGGGACTGATTGCAGAAGTGCATCCTTTTCCTCGTTCGTCTGGAAATTCAGCAAGGGACTTCGTGCAATACGCCGCAGGGTGTTGCGGTATGTATTGACACAGATCTTCGTCAGCCATGGCTCAAACTCTCGGCTTGGGTCGTACTGCGATATGCTCTTGACTACCCGGAGCCATGTGTCTTGGTATAGATCGTCTGCCTCAAAGGTGCTGGCGCAGAGAGACAGGCAAAGCCCATACAGCCGTTTTCCGTATTGCCTAATGTATTGATCGATCAAGCTCTCCGCACCCCCTTTCACTTACATATACAACGACGAAGGTCGATTGGTTCACTATTTCTGAAATAATTATAGCATATATTATTGAAAATGGTGAATTGCTCACCATTGGGAACTTTTGGCCGTTTTTTTGCGTCTATATATACAAAGGCTTTATGCCTGATACAAGAAAAAGGAGGCTGCTGGCATGAAGCAGAAAAAGAAATGGATGATTCCTCTTTGTGTGATTGGAGGACTGCTTTTGGTTTGTGCAGGCCTCCTTTGGTATATGGTCAGTCATTCTCTGGATTTCTCGGTGGGTCGCTGTTTGGTGGCGGAGAATGGATCGTATATGTTCATCGACGGCAACTCGCCCATTGTCATGAGTAACCGCAAGGACAAAGAAGGTATGTTCGCTGGCTTGGAGACGGGCGATAAGATCCTGCTTCTTCACGACGGCATTCAGGAGTCCTATCCGGGCGGCACCGGCGCGTATTGGTATATGAAGCTGGAAGACGGCACGCAGGCCGACATCCCTGAGCAAGTTATGGAAGAACTTGCGGAGCTGGGTTGGACCATAGTTGCCAATGAAGCAGATCCCAATGTTGTAGCCCCCGCGCCGGAAGCATACGCTTTTGATGTACAATACATCCGCACAGACGGTTACTCTGATGACCGAAGCTATCCTTACCATGCCGTGATCAGTTCCAAAGCAGAGCTGGAGGCCTACTATGAGGCATACAAGGATATCTATGACTTGGAGAGAAGAGAAGTAGTTTACTCCGATACCTCCATCGGTTTTCTGGATGCCTGTGACAAGTATGATGATGCCTATTTTGAACGGCAGAATCTGGTGCTGATCGTGCTGCAGGAAGGCAGCGGCTCTATCCGCCATGAGATCACGGATGTGCGTCGCCACCGCTTGGAGGATGGCGCATCGGATGGCTGGGCCATTACGATTGACAGCAAGGCACCGGAAGTTGTGACTGATGACATGGCTCAGTGGCATCTGTTCCTTGAAGTGCAGATGGGCGATGTAATCAAACCCACCGATAAGGTGTGGGTCAACGGGGTATTGAGCGAGCGTGCACCTGCAGTGTCCGGTCTGGTGGGCATCAGCCGCACCCCGGCAACATACGCCTATCAGGACCACTGGGGCGTGAAGCTGACCGCAAAGAATATCACCCCGTCCGGCTTGACCATTGTTTGTACGCAGCAGGACGGCGAGCCTACAGGTGAATTGAATACCGGCAGCTATTATGGCCTCGAGGTTCTCCGGGATGGCGAATGGGTCGCAGTTGAGCTGCTTCCCATGGAGGGTGAGCTTGCCTGGACGTCAGAAGCATGGATGATCCCTGCAAACGAGGATACCGAATGGGATGTGAACTGGAGCCGCCTGTACGGAGAACTTCCTGCCGGCAGCTACCGGATCAGCAAGTCGATCATGGATTTCCGCGGCACCGGTGATTTTGATAAGGAAACCTATTATGCAGGCTTTGACATCGTAGATAGCACCACAGCAAACAGTATCGCCTATGAATACGACGGATTTGGCGTCAGTATCCCCCTCCTGTCCGGGTGGGAATATATGATTGAGGAATACAGCGCCGATGGCATGAGCTACGGTGTTAGCTTCCGTCCCTCTGATGAAGATGGATGGATCGACTTCCACTACTGGCCTACATTCGGTGTCTGCGGTACCGGATTGGAAACCAAAGAATTCGGAAATGGCACCATGGGCACTTACGACGGCGGTAAGATCTGGAACTATATCAGCTATCCGGCCAGCAAGGGTAATTTTGTGGCAACGACTCATGGCGTGGCCGACTGGTGGGACAGCTACGGCGACGAGGTCTTGGGAATCATAACAGCAGCTATCTGCACAGATACCATCGTGGACTAAGGAGGAAATGCAGCATGAAAAGATTGATAGCACTGTGCCTTACGGCGGCTTGCCTGATTTCTCTGGTAGGCTGTGCGGGAGATACCAATATGGATGAAAAGAAACCCAACAACACTGCATCGGCCTATGCGCTGGCTCTGGCCAGTTACCCGGAGATGGCTCCCTATCCCAATGAGATGGAGTATTTCGATGAAAAGACCGGCGAGTTCGACAGCGATAGCTTTGATGTGGTCTATGACGCATGGAAGGAAGACAGGAACGCTCAACGCAATCAACCGGAGGGTTATGCAGATGGTCTGGAACCGTTCTTCGCCAGTTCGATCCGGGAGTTCCTCAGCAATTCCAACGGCGCAAACAAGGTCTACTCTCCCATAAATGTCTACATGGCCCTTGCCATGCTGGCAGAGGTGACGGACGGAGAGAGCCGACAGCAGATCCTCACGCTGTTGGGCAGTGAGAATATTGAGGCTCTGCGCTCCCAGGCGGCCAGCGTTTGGAACGCCAATTACAGCAATGACGGCGCTGTGACAAGCATTCTGGCAAACTCCCTGTGGCTGAATGAGTCCGTGAATTTCAACCAGGCCACCATGGACAGTCTGGCAAAGAATTACTATGCGTCCTCCTTCCGTGGCGAGATGGGCAGCGAGGAATTTAATCAGGCTCTGCGGGACTGGATCAGCGAGCAAACCGGAGGACTGCTGGAAGCACAGGCTGATGGCCTGTCCATGGACCCCGAGACCGTTATGGCTCTGGCCTCTACCATCTACTACCGTGCCAAGTGGCACAGTGAGTTCAACGAGGGCAGAACGGAAAAGGGCCTGTTCCACCTGCTCAGCGCTGACGGAGAAACCGTGGAGTGCGACTTCATGCACAAGGGCGGCAGCAACACCTATTACTGGGCGGATCAGTTCGGTGCCGTTTCTCTGAGCCTGGAGGGCAGCGGTAAGATGTGGTTCCTCCTGCCTGACGAGGGCGTGACTATGGATGATCTCCTGAACGATGAGCAAACGATGGAGTTCTTGAACAGCAATGGAAACTGGGAGAACAGCAAGCACCTGATCGTGAATATGTCCGTTCCCAAATTTGATGTAGTCTCTGATTTTGACCTGGGAGAAGGCCTTCGTGCCCTTGGTGTCACAGATGTATTTGATGCCCAAGTGGCCGATTTTACCCCCATGACTTCGGAAGTTGCAGAGATCTTCCTTTCCAAAGCCGACCATGCAGCCCGTGTGACCATCGACGAAGAGGGTGTGACCGCATCGGCATATACCGTCATGATGATGGCCGGAGCTGCAGCGCCTCCGGAAGAGGAAATGGATTTTGTACTGGACCGTCCGTTCCTGTTTGCCATCACTGGCTATGATGGATTGCCACTGTTCGTTGGCGTAGTCAATCAGCCGGTACAATAAATTGCTTGTTTACAGAAGCGGGGTAGAGAAAGGCACCCCCGCAGAGGGGCATCAACCAAATACCGTTCATGAGCAGAGCATGAGGCCACCGGATAATTTCCGGTGGCCTCGCTTTGCATTATATAGGCTGATGCCCCTTATTTGCCCTGATAGGCGCGATACAGGAAGGTAACAATCTGGGCACGGGTGCAGCCGTTATTGGGGCTGAACGTCGTAGCGGATGTGCCGTTGGTCACACCGTTTTCCACAGCCCACGCAACAGCGTCAGCGCAGAAGGAATCAGCCGCCACATCGGTAAATCCGTTCACCGTAGTGGGAGCGGTGCCCATCGCACGGTACAGGAAGGTCACGCTCTGGCCGCGGGTGCAGGTGTTGTTAACCCCGAAGGTGCCGTCAGCCAGGCCGTTGATGATACCGTTTTCCAGCGCCCATGCCACTGCGTCATAGCAGTAGCTGCCAGGGAGTACGTCAGCAGGAACCTTAGCCGTACCCTTGGGAGCAGGAGAACCGGCGGCGCGCCACAGGAAGGTGACGATCTGAGCGCGGGTGCAGGAATCGTTGGAGCCGAACAGGCCGTTAGCCTTGCCGTTGGTAATGCCCTTCTTCACAGCACATTCTACAGCCTTGGCATAATACGCATCGGCGGGAACATCCGCAAAGATGGAAGCCGCCTGTTCCTCGACAAACTCAGCGGAAACAGTGACCTTGCTGCCGGGCATAGTGAAGGTATACTTGCCGTTGCCTTTATCGGTGAGCTTGGGCTTATTGCCGCTGGCGTCCTTGACGATGAGCTTGTCCAACTCGTAGCCCTTATCTGAGGTCACGGTGATGGTCACGCGGTCGCCCTTGGAAGCGTTCTTGGGGCTGACGGTCACATCGCCGTTCTTGGTGCTGGGTGCGGTCACTGCATAGCTGGGATCACGATCCCCATGGCTACTGGAGCCGCCGGAGGACGGACGGGTCAGCTTTGCAATCGTCTCCGCTTCAACAGTGGTTTCCTGTGTACCAGCCGCATCCTTAAAGACCTTCTGGCAAACAGAGCAGGTGTAGTATTCATTATTGCCGGTTTCTGTATAAGTCGCAGCCTTGGCTTCGGTCTTGGTCAGACTATGGGCAGCAAAACCGCCATAGGCCTGACCGCATACTGTGCAAATGGCCTTATGCATGTAATGTTTTGGCTTATCCAATCAATACATGAATGAAGGCAATGCAGTAGATTCATCCTTTAACTCGCCATTGTAGAAAGTAAGGAGGAGGAAATTCGATGCAGTAAAATAGCGAAACTCCAACATAGTAGTGCTAATGGAGTCGAGTTTTTAATCTTTTACAAAAGAAATGTCAGCAACTCTATCCTTGAGACTAGATATCTCAGCAAAAGAACTGGAAAACAGATCCGCCAGCTTGCCATTGTCTGTCACATATGGCGTAATTATTGGGATGAATACCATATCTCCAGTTCATTCCTCTACCTCCTCCAGAATTGCTCCATCGGTCACGAGCTGCTTTAAGCGTCTATACTCTAAATGAAGCGCGTTTTTTCCTTCTTCTGTGATAGCGTAATTCTTCCGGCGGCCTTCCTCGCTGGTTAGGGTGATAAGTCCTTCTTTATTCATGCGAGTGAGAACACCGTACAGTGTACCGGGACCCATTTCGATGCGGCCTCCGGAGAGTTCCTTGATGCGCTGCATCATGCCGTACCCGTGTCCCGGTTTCATCAATGCCAGCAGAATGTAATAAGTGGCTTCAGTCATGGGCGCTTGTGCCGCCATTGTCCATTCCACCTTTCTCAACTATTATGCCTCGCGATATATCGAGCAACATAATAGTAGCATATTTGAAGCACTTCGTCAATGTGCCATCTGCTCCCCAATGGCATTTATTTGTAAAGATAATATGAACTCCATTGACTTTTTGCGTCTACTGCTGTAGACTATAATCAAGAAGTCTACATTGGTAGACAAGGAGGTTGACTTATGGATATTCCGAAGATTCACGAGGGCGAATATCGTTTTTGTCTGATTATGTGGGAACATGAGCCGGTCACGGCTGCGGAGTTGGTAAAGCTGTGTCAGGAGCAGTTGGGTTGGAAACGCACCACTACCTATACCGTTATCAAGCGTCTGGGAGAGAAAGGTGTTCTGCAGAACGATAACGGCACCATTACTTCTCTGGTTTCCAAGGACGCTGTGCAGGCATATGAAATTGGAGAACTGGTTGAAAAGACATTTGAAGGCTCACTGCCTGCTTTTGTCGCTGCTTTCACCAAGCATCAGAATATTTCTGAGGAGGAGCTTGATGAGGTACAGCGCATGATCGACCGCATCCGGAGAGGAGGCAAATAATGAACGACCTGTTTTTGAAAATTATAAACATGAGCATATCAGCAAGCTGGCTTGTCCTGGCTGTGCTGCTGCTCCGGTTTGTCTTGAAGAAAGCACCCAAGTGGGTCAATGTCCTGCTCTGGGGCATTGTGGCAGTGCGTCTGGCTTTTCCGTTCTCTATCGAGAGCGCTCTGAGTCTGATCCCCAGCGCAGAGACAGTTCCGATGGATATCGAAATGGCAGTACAGCCCACAATCAACAGCGGTGTTCCAGTGATCAATAGCATGGTCAACCCTATGCTGTCCTCGTTCGCTCCACCGCAGGATGTATTGACGAGCGCAAATCCGCTTCAGATCTGGATTCCGATTTTTAGCATTCTCTGGATTGCCGGTATCGCTGCGCTCCTCCTATATACCGTGGTCAGCTATTGGCGTCTGCGCCGCAAAGTCAGCGAGGCAGTCATCCTCCGAGACAACATCTTCCAGAGCGAGAATGTGGCTTCTCCCTTTGTGCTGGGCGTGTTCAGACCGAAGATCTATCTTCCCTACAATATGGGCGGACAGGATCTGAACCATGTGGTCGCACATGAGCAGGCACACATTCGTCGAAGAGACCACTGGTGGAAACCCCTCGGCTTCCTACTGCTGACGATCCATTGGTTCAATCCTCTGATGTGGCTGGCCTATGTGCTGCTGTGCCGGGACATTGAGCTGGCCTGTGATGAGAAGGTCATTAAGGTACTGGGCAACGAGCAGAGAGCCAACTATACCCAGGCGCTTGTGGCCTGTAGTGTCAACCGCCGTGTGATCGCAGCCTGCCCTCTTGCCTTTGGTGAGGTCGGTGTAAAGGAGCGTGTGAAGTCTGTGATGAACTACAAGAAGCCTGCTTTCTGGGTCGTCGTTCTGGCAGTTATCGCCTGCGTGGTCGTTGCGGTGTGCTTCCTGACTGATCCGGAACAGGACAGCTATACGCTGCGAATTGTCGTTCCAGCAGGAAGCCAGGATGATTTTGTGTATTCAGATGAAGAAGTCAGTACAACGGGAAACTCCATTGTCATATGGTCCGGTGAAGGACTGGATGATACGGAAGTTCTTTTATTTCCAGTCGACGAAACAACAGAAACCGGATATACGGCTACCTATCTTACACATGGAATGCCCGTTGAATTTGACGCCGTAAAAGATGAATGGTTCAAGGTTGGCATCAATATGCAAAACCCAACGGACGAAGACATCGTTGTTTATGTGGAAGTCGAAAATGTGGAAATTCGTATTTCTGACGAAAGTGCGCCCAATCGTATTACTTTCAAAGCGGAAGTCCTTGAAATCCACGAGGAATATTTTCTGGTTGCACCAGAGGCAAGCTGGGCACTCAATAGCGCTGACCAAATTGAAGTTCCTCTGATGAATATGGACCCCGCTCTGGAGCCGCAAATCGGAGACATTATTGAAGTCTCATATAGCGGTGAGATACTGGAAACTTATCCAGCTCGGTTGAAAGAAGTTTACAGCATCAGAGTTGTTGCCGAAACGACGAAACTCACCTTAGATGATGTAATTATTCTTTCACAATACGGATACGATTTATCGTGGTCGGATTTTGAAAATTACGATTATATTGAGACCGGCTCTGGCCTGTATATCCGTGTCTATGTGATCAATGAAATGTATGAGCTATGGATTGGCGGTGGAAGTCCGGATAGTGACCCTATGTATATCTATCTGGCTTTGGCGGATGACCTCGATACACGCATCGACATTCGGGACGGCGGCGTGACGGAGTTCATTGGTGCGGATCATTCAGAAGTGTTGTTGGCGAAGGCGATCAATGAAGCAATCCTGGCAGAAAACAAGCCTTCCAAGCCGGATGGTCTGTATCATTGCGCCAGCTTTGTCTTGTTGGATCAACAGGAACTCAGTGGCACCCCCGCAGTTGGTTCCTCCGACCACATCAAGCTGGTCACTGTCTACGGACTGGCGCTTCATCAGGGATTTGGTTATTCCGGTGGAACCTTTCACGATGCTGCCGGCAGTCATATCGCTGTTGCCATCACCTTTGAAGTTGTAGATGGGAAATATGTTCTGAAGGAGTATTGGACACCGCGGGACGGCTCCTACTATGTTCAGGATATTCGGGATAAGTTCCCTGACGAAATTGAGGACGAAGCCCTGGATACTCAGAAGTATATCCTCGCCCAGAAGCAGGAGTGCTACGATCAGGCCGTCCGTTACGGCGGAGTTGATACCTATTCTGCGGTGGAACATCTTTTTGAGGTAATTGAGTCCTCTCCGGCCACATCTTCCAGACCTGCCGACTACATTGACGCACACCCGATTGAGTATCGGGAGCTTACCTACTACGGAAGCTATACATTGCAGTATGTATTCTCACAGTTTTTAGAGGGTGGTCAGACAGGACTGCGTGGACATCTGATGCGAAGCGTTCTCGATGATCTTGCGCCGGAAGCACAGCTCCGACTCTACGCTGAAACTGGCCAGGAATACTTCGATGAATGGAAAGCGGGTGCCATTCGGATCAGCGAACAGCACGATATGGAATGGATTAAAGAAAACCAGCCTGCAATCTGGCTTCTGCTCCAAATGATTGACGAGTAAGCAACCACATCAACAGCGCAGCTTCCGGTCGGGAGCTGCGCTGTTCTTTTGGAATGGCAATCTTCACAAATTCTTCATCTTTCTACCACTACCATCTTAATGTAAAGATTGTTATTATAAAGCCATCAAAGGAGGGGTTCCATGTACCACATTCTGATTTGCGATGACGAGCAGGATATCGTCAACGCATTGAAAATATATCTGATGAATCCGGACTTCAAACTGTTCGAGGCCAACACCGGAGTGCAGGCCCTTGAGGTTATGGAGCGGGAGGACATTCACCTGATTCTGCTTGATATCATGATGCCTGAAATGGACGGCATCTCCGCAATGGTAAAGATTCGGGAGAAGAGCAATGTCCCCATTATACTGCTGACGGCCAAAAGTGAGGATACCGACAAGATCCTCGGCCTGAACACCGGAGCGGACGATTACATCACAAAACCGTTTAATCCCGTAGAGGTGACGGCCCGTGTCCGTTCTCAACTGCGCCGCTATATGCAGTTGGGCAGCAGAGCTGCGGCTCCGGCACGATATGTCATCGGCGGCGTGGAACTGGATGACAGCTCCAAGGAAGTCACCCTGGACGGAGAACCCATTTCCTTGACGCCCATCGAATACGACATCCTCAAACTGCTCATGGAGAGTCCCGGCAAGGTGTATTCCCCCAAGGAGATCTATCGGCAGGTATGGAAAGAGGCTCCCCTGGGAAGCGACAATACCGTTGCCGTACATATCCGGCATCTCCGTGAAAAAATAGAGATCAACCCCGCAGACCCCCGATATCTGAAGGTGGTCTGGGGACAAGGGTATAAAATGGAGAAAGGAGCAAAACGATGAAGCCGTTCTTTAGGAAGAAAAACGCAGATCCCATCGTGGAGGAAATCGCGCAGACCGTACAGGATGCGCAGTATGAAGCAGTGACACCAGAACCGGAGAATGTTGCTCCAGTTAATAGAAAACTCCCGCTGACCCACCGTACATCAGCCAAGTTCGTAGCGTTCCTGCTGGTCATCATCATGGTGATTGTTGTTATCGGCTCTGCAGCTGGTGCGTTCATCATGGTGGAAGAAGAACTCTATACGACATCTGAATGGGCTTACAAAAACGAAGCCATGAGAAATATTGCCGAAGGCGATATCCGGACGCTCATTCATTATTTGACCAACGAGAATTTAGATGCTGGTGCTGATGATGCCATGCGCTATTTGTCAGATCGCAACATTGCATCTATTGAAATGGTTTTCTCAGAAGGTCCGCGAAATAACTGGGGGTATGATGGGGGCGTGAAGGAAAGCTCCACGGAGTACAGTGCGGTCTGGTATCATATGAAGGAGAAAGACGGCGTAGAAAACTGGTACAGTCTGTATAGCAACTACGGATATGATGTGGAGCAGATCGGTACGGTGGAGGCAACGATTCGTCTTGCGGATGAATTGACCCAGCCTGATACTTATTATTATGCCGACCTTTTGATCTCCTTGGCCTTTGCCATGCGTTTCTGGGTATATGCGATTGGCATCGGCGCTGCCATTCTTGCTATCGCTGCTTTCGTTTTCCTTATGTGCGCATCTGGTAAGAAAAATGGTCTGGCAACAGCGCAGCCGGGATGGGGTACGAAGATCCCCTTTGACCTGCTGACCGGGATGACTGCGCTTGCCGGGTTCCTGATAATACAGGTCATGGTGGAAGCAATCTACTATGCCTCAGACATCGAAGCAGCGTTAGCCGGCATCGCATTAGGTATCTCTCTAATGGCCATTTGTCTTGGCTGGTGCATGAGCTTTGCAACGCGGATCAAGCTGGGGTGCTGGTGGAAGAACACCATCATCTTCTATGCCCTTAAAATTGCACTGGTCGTGCTGCGTAAGATTTGGAGCGGCGTATGTGTGTGTTTCCGCGGTATGGTATCCCTTTGCAGAGGCATTCCTCTGGTTTGGAAGACCGCTCTTGGCCTGGCTGCAATCGCCTTGATCGAAGTCCTTGTCATTGCTGGGGCATACTGTGAGGAGGATGTTCTGCTGACCTTCTGGTTCGTGAAGCACCTTGTGCTTGTCCCGCTGGTTCTCTATGTGGCGTTGATGCTCCGAAAGCTCCAGGCAGGTGGCAAGGCTCTTGCCACCGGTGATCTTGGATATCAGGTGGACACCAAGAGAATGTTCTGGGATTTCAAGCGCCACGGCGAGAATCTGAACAGCATTGGCGTTGGCATGACAGCGGCAGTGGAACAACGTCTGAAAAGTGAACGCATGAAGACTGAGCTGATCACCAATGTTTCTCACGACATCAAGACTCCGCTGACTTCTATCATCAACTACGCGGATCTGATTGAAAAAGAGCAGTGCGACAACCCCACCATTACAGAATATGCCGGTGTACTCCATCGTCAGTCCGACCGCCTGAAGCGGCTCATTGACGATCTCGTGGAGGCTTCTAAGGCGTCCACGGGTAATCTGGAGGTGCTGCTGGCTCCCTGTGAAGTTGGTGTGATGCTGACACAGACTGCCGGTGAGTATGAGCAGAAGCTTCAAGAGAAGGATTTGGTTCTGTTCACCAGCCAGCCGGAGCAGCCTATTAAAATTATGGCAGACGGTCGCCGCCTGTGGCGCGTGTTCGATAACCTGATGAACAATGTCTGCAAGTATGCCCAGCGCTCCACCCGCGTTTATCTGACGCTGGAGGAGAAAAACGGAGAGGCAATCATCTCCTTTAAGAATATCTCCCGCGAACCCCTCAACCTGTCTACTGACGAGCTGCTGGAGCGCTTCGTTCAGGGCGACAACTCCAGAAAGAGCGAAGGCAACGGTCTGGGCCTGTCTATTGCAAAGAGCCTGACCGAACTGCAAAACGGCACCATGGAGCTGACTACTGACGGCGATCTGTTTAAGGTGGTTCTGCGGTTCCCGACCATCAGCTAAAAAGAAGCAATCCACACCCGTGCGTTTCCAAAGAAAGAAGATGTCCCAAAGCAAATGTTATTGCCGCCTGCCTATGTCTGGTGGTGAGCATCGCCATTCCTGTCCTTCACCACAAGGGTGGTCCTGGCTCACAAGATTCAATCGATGACTTTCCAGCGGCAGCTGCTCTGCTGTATTTTAATGGGGTGCTATATGAGTGCTGCGATATTCCACAGGCATTAGAAAGACTTGGATTGCCTTCAGAGATTACCCCGGAGATGGCCGGTGAGCATGTAGCTAATATTGAACTTGGCGGCATTGTGGATTATCAGGAGACCGTGTCGCAGACAGATAAGGAGTTGTTCCAGTACGCTCCGGCTCCGTCGAGAGCAGTATATGTCCTGCGGGATGGGGACAACTATATGGCCGCGGTTTTTGTCCGAACCTATTTCCCGGATGATCCTAACGCCTATAGTGACCTTGCCGAAGTCTATCGCATCTATGGTATCGAAGATGCAGGCGGCATCGCTTCTATTGCACAGGTGGACTGGAATCGCGGAAAGGTTATCGGCGCTGAGATTACAGACACCGAAGCGATCAGCAAGTTCTATGCGCTTACCACAGACATCGTCAACTTTGTCAGCATGGACAACGATGCGTTCCAGGATCGCGTGTTTGCTGATGTGCCGGAGGAGAACGCACCGGAGGCTCACAGTGCTTTTGCGGATGACCAGCAGACAATCCGTATAGAAACCGCAGACGGACACCGTTTCTTCGTGAGTATCTACCCGAGCTATGGGTACCTATATAGTAGCGGAGCTATGGCGTATCACCAGATTACCCCACAATTGGCTGAATGGATCAACGAATATCTGGAATAAAAGCAATGCAGCTCCCGGCAGTGTGACCGGGAGCTGCATTTTTCTTTTTGTATGAGTTAGTCTTCAAACAGCTTTGAAACGGGAACTTTTAAGACATCGGCAATCTTGAACATCGTCTCCATGGAGACGCCAAAAGGCCGCGTGGGACTTTCGATTTTGGCAACAAAAGACCAGGACTTCCCGATTTCATCGGCAAAGGCCTCTTGGGTCATCCCGGATAACTTGCGATAATACTGAACTTTCAGGCCGAAACGAATGTATTGCTCATGATATTTTGTATCCATAACGCACCTCTTTCTCTAAAAAGGGTATCATGTATCCCTGAATTTATTTAGAGAAAGAGATTGTTAATTTTGGCAATATAATGATATAATAAAGCAATTACAGGACAATTGGAATAGGGCGGTTTATTGAAAAGAGCCGCTATGGGGGCTATTTCACATCCGTCCCATCTTCCACTGGAGGATTGGGAATGAACTCTGCGATATCCTCCAACCTGCAGGACAATGCAGTGCAGAGCTTGTCGAGGGTCTTTGTTTCCATGTTCTCATTTGCGCGAAGCCGGCGCACGGTTTTGCTGTCTATGCCACACTTTTCGCGCAGCTGATAGGTGGTTACACCACGTTTGTCCATCATTTTCCACAGCTTGTTAAATACGATCATGCAAACACCCCCAAAATTGATCATCAATAGTATGGGGGTTATAATCTTCCTTATTAAGGGGATATAACCCCCATGAGGACAGTTTGGAGATATTATTACGATGAAATCCTGCTTTTTTATCGGTCACCGCGAAGCCGGAGGAGATGTGTTCCCGGCACTGTCAGAGGCGGTGGAGCATCATATTACGGAACACGGCGTAACAGATTTCTATGTCGGTCACTATGGTGGCTTTGACGGACTCGCGGCACAGGCTGTGAAGGAAGCCAGAGAACGACATCCGGAGATCAGGCTCACACTGGTTCTGCCGTATCACCCGGCCATCCGACCGATCAATACACCAAAAGGCTTCGATGGTACATTTTATCCCTGGGAGGAAGAACGCATCCCAAAGCGGCTGGCTATTATCAAGACCAATCAGCGCATGGTGGACACCTGCGACTATCTGATAACCTACGCCTATCACTTCCTTGGTGGCACCGGCCAGACAGTAGAATATGCCCGGAAGCGGGAGAAACGAGGACTGATTCATGTTGAGAACCTGGCTGAAAAGTTTCGGGAAACTGCTCTATAAGCACCACATGACGCTCCTGCTGGTAGGTTGTCTCACGCACAAATCGGAGTCGTTTCGGCTCCGATTTGTGCTTTTTGCCACCGTTCATTCGGCGGATTTTCCGTTGTTTCCGTCCAGCCCTGCCCGTTCCAATTCCATTCTGGGTCAAAACTGGGTCAGGA